>CACXPH010000039.1 GCA_902769535.1 uncultured Bacteroidales bacterium | reverse complement strand
CGAAGGCGTAGTAGCCAACGATAAGAATGCCGTTGAGGCAAAGCAGGAGCACTGGACGAAGTGGATGTGGAACGCTATTATTACCTATAATCTGGAGATTGGCAAGCACCGTGCAGACTTCTTGTTGGGAACGGAGCTCAATAGACAGATAGATGAGTGGTTCTCTGCTTATAAAGAGGACTTCATCGTGCTCAATCCTACCTATATGTGGCCATCCGCTGGAACGGGTACAGCCCAGGCCTATGGAGGCGGCGGCAGTTTCTCGTTGATCTCTTTCTTTGGAAAGGCGAACTATAGTTACGACAACCGCTATCTGGTATCTCTGACGATGCGTTATGACGGTTCGAGCCGTTTCGGTAAAAACAACCGCTTTGCTTTCTTCCCCTCTGTTTCCGCCGGTTGGCGTATCAGCCAGGAGAAGTTCATGGCAGGTGCCAGCTCGTGGATGGACGATCTGAAACTGCGTGTCTCGTGGGGTCAGACGGGTAACCAGGATATCAATCCTACCGCACGTTATACTATCTACGACTCCAACTACGGTGTGAACGAGAACGGAGGTCAGTCTTACGGTACGTCTTATGACATCACCGGCAGCAACGGTGGTGGTATCCTTCCTTCCGGTTTCCGCCGTACGCAGATTGGTAACGACGATATCAAATGGGAGACTACGACCCACGGTCTCGATTTCTCTTTCTTCAAACAGACGTTCTACGGTTCGTTCGACTGGTTCTATAAACAGACGAAAGACATCCTCGTGCTCATGACCGGTATCGGTGTTATGGGTGAGGGAGCCTCGCAGTGGGTGAACGCCGGCGCGGTGGATAATATGGGTGTCGAGTTCCAGTTAGGCTACCGCAACCAGACCAAAGGCGGCTTCAAATACGACATCTCCGCCAACCTCTCCCATTATACCAACAAGGTCATCGACATGCCGGCGACGGTAGCCGCCAGCGGTCTGTACGGCGGTAACGGCGTGCAGTCGGTAGTCGGTCACGCAATCGGTTCGCAGGTCGGTTATATCGCCGATGGTATTTTCAAGAGCCAGGAGGAGATCGACAACCACGCCTATCAGGAGGGGGCGGGCTTGGGCCGCATCCGCTACCGTGACATCAACGAGGACGGTGTGGTGAGCGAGGCGGACCAGACATGGATCTACTCGCCGATACCCGCAGTTGCTTTCGGTGCGAATTTCTATTTCGAGTACAAAGGTTTCGACTTGACGCTCTTCTTCCAAGGCGTAGGCGGCCAGCAGGTCATCACGAAGGACTTCAAGCAGCAGACGGATCTTTGGTCCGGCGTGAACGTGGCTAACCTTAATAAAGGAACGCGCGTGTTAGACGCGTGGAGTCCCTCCAACCCCGATAGTGATATACCCGCTCTGTCCACCAACAATAATAACAATGAAACCCGTGTCAGCACCTATTTCGTAGAGGATGGTTCGTTCCTTAAACTGCGTAACGACAAGATGAAAATGCAAAACTGGCGTTGGTTCGTTTCGGCGCAGAACGTATTTACCATCCACTCGGCGAAGTTCACTGGTGTCGATCCGGAGGTGCCTACGTTCGGATATCCGATCCCGCTTACTGTAACCTTAGGTACCAAAGTAACGTTCTAAGGAGCAATGATCGCTTCGCTAAAAGAATCAAGATAAAAGACTAAAAATGAAAAGCAACATGAAAACGAAGAATATTATTAAGGCATATTTGTCCTTATTCCTTATTCCTTGCTCCTTGCTCTTGAGCAGCTGCGACAGTTTTCTTAACCAGGATGTACCGCAGGCAACGCTGAGCGAGGATCAGGTAAATGACCCGTTGTATATCGATAATATCTGTATTTCCGCATATGCTATTTTTATCTCTGCGGAGGATATCAACTCGTCTTTCTCGATGTGGAACTTTGATGTCCGCTCCGACGATGCTTACAAAGGCGGTATCTCGGAGAACGACGGTGATGTCTTTCACCAGTTAGAATTGACGACCAACTGGAATATCAACGACATGTGGGTGCGTCTGTATAACTGCCTGAGCCGTGTGAACGCCGCCATCGCTGCGTTGGACGCTATGGATAATAGTTATCAGCTCAAAGCGCAGAGACTGGGCGAGATGAAGTTCCTGCGTGCCTATGGACATTTCCTGCTCAAACGGTTGTACAAGAATATCCCCTTTGTCATGGATCCGCTGATGAAGCAGGAGGACTATAACGAATTGAGCAACACCAAATATACCAATGACGAAGGCTGGCAACTTATTGCCGATGACCTTGAATATGCGTATAGCGTATTACCTGCTACTCAGGCGGACAAAGGCCGTCCGACACAGGCGTCAGCAGCTGCATTGCTGGCGAAGGTGTATCTGTATAAGGCTTACCGTCAGGACGATCCCGCTTCGCATCAGGTGACCGAGATCAACCGTGACGATTTGGCAAAAGTGCTTCAATATACCGAGGAGGGTATCTATACCGCCGGCGGTTATGGCTTGGAGGATGATTTCCATAATAACTTCCGTCCGGAGCCACAATATGAGAACGGCAAGGAGAGTCTTTGGGCGATGCAATACTCGACCAACGACGGTACAAACTTAGGTAACTGTAACTGGTCTTACGGTTTGATGGTACCGGGTATCGAAGGCGTGACGGATGGCGGTTGTGATTTCTACAAGCCGAGTCAGAACCTCGTAAACGCTTTCCGTACCAACGCCGAAGGGCTGCCCTTCATCGACACGTTCAACGACAAGGATTTCGATGCTTCTACCGACAATGCCGATCCCCGTCTCTGGCCCGTATGAGTTCAACCCGAACCTCATCATGAGCCGTACGCATAACTGGAGTCGTTCCAATGGTCTGTATGGTTATCACGTGACTCTGAAACACAACGTTGATCCGGAGAGCGGTTACCTCATCCGTTCCGCCTTGTGGTTCGGTACGCCGATGAACCGTATCGTGGTTCGCTACGCAGACGTGCTGTTGATGCGTGCTGAGGCCATGGCTCAACTGGGACGCGACCAAGAGGCCATCGAACTGGTTAACCAGCTCCGTAACCGTGCATCGCGCAGTATAGGCATGCTTGCCGGGTATGACACCAACTACGGAGCCAAGATCCGCGTAAAACCCTATACCGACTATTCGAATGCACTTGCCAAAGTCAAGATGGAACGCCGTTTGGAACTGGCGATGGAGAGCTTCGACCTCGTGCGCTGGGGTGAAGCGGCGCAGGTGATCAATAAGTATTACGTAGAGGAGGCAAATGACTGCCGTATCTATACCTCTGCTTCTTTCACAGCCAATAAAAACGAGTATCTGCCTATCCCTCATGAGCAGGTAGCCGCTTCCAATGGTCATTACAAACAAAACATAGGAGGATGGTAATTGGAGAATTGAGAATCTCGAAATATCGAAATATCGGAAAAATTAAAGAATCATTATGAAAAAGCTACATAACAATATATTAGGTTGGGTAGGGGTTTTGGCATTTTGTGCCTTCTTCCTCTCTTGCCAGAAACAGGACAACCCGTTCAATGTCGATGGAGACTGCCGCATTGATTCGCTTGTACTGGATGATATTTATTCGGGTGTAGTGGACCACGCATCGGCTACGGTCACAGTAGCTGTGCCCGAGGTGCATGACGACCATCTGATGACGCTCACCACGCTTCGCCTTTCTCCCGGAGCAAAGGCTACACCCGCTCAGGGCGCACAGGTGAACATGACATCTCCGATAGTAATACATGTAGAGAATGGCAATGTTTATCGCGATTACAAAGTGCGTGTGAAACACGATGAGGCGCGTATCCTCTCTTTCATGCTTAATGAACTCTACGTGGGTATCATCGACCAAGTGGCTCACACCATCACCGTCTCTGTACCTATTGGAACGGATATCAAGACCCTAATTCCGAATATCAAGACTACCGATGGCGCAACCGTATCGCCACAATCCGGTCTGCCATGTGATTTCACTAACCCTGTGGACTTCACCGTGACGTACAACACCGCTTCTACTACCTATAAGGTAACCGTCAA
>CACXPH010000038.1 GCA_902769535.1 uncultured Bacteroidales bacterium | reverse complement strand
TAAGCCTCGCGGCGTTCCTCGCTAAGGGCGGCATATTCTTTGATTTTATCGAACGTGCTTTCGCCCATGCAGCCTTCACAATACCACTGCGACGGGAAATGCTCGTAATCCTGAAACATGAGTTCTGCATCCTGCTCATCCGCATGCAAGCGGTTGCAAAACTCCATAAAATCGTGGTAGTTCTCAAAGGTGCTTAAATCAATCCACATTCCATAAAGACTGCCGCGGTTGTACTTGGCATACGTGCCACAATAAACAGCCGGATTTGTTTGCTCGTAATGTGCAGCGTGTGCACGAATTTCATTCTTGGTTAATGGTTCTCTGTAGTTCATAATGCTAAAAATTTAAAAGTTATTAAAATACGTTTATATTGGCGGCTCTCATAGCCATCATATTATCAAGCGCTTTTTGTTGTGCGCGCTCCCATGCAAGCTCACGCTCTAATTGCTTATACAGCCAAGCACCACGACCAGACATCAAATCGCGTTCGAGTTCCTGCTGCGCTTTGAAATCCTCCACACTGCAAGTGTATCGTACCATTTCTTTAACTATCTCGCTCTTGGGGCTTTCTACAACGGGAGCGGCTACGGATGATTCGCTCCATAAAAGAGGGAGTTCTAACTGACTTTGCTGATGTGAAATGTGCTTGTACATAATTGCTGAATTTTATTTACGGTGCATTCGAAGTGCTTTAGTGAGATTGGTTGCAAGACTCGACCGACAAATACTACCGTCAGCGTGTGGAGATTTTTCGAGGCGACTTGTATAGCCTTGCTTATCGAAAGAAAGTAGTAACTTCGCGCCGGAAATAGAATCAGCAGGACAAGCACGTCAGCAGCAAAGCATGAACTTCCTATGGAGTGAATCATCTGCCGCTTTCGGGAAAGCCACAAGAGAACAGCACGTGCGTCAGCATGTAGAGGGCAAGATCAACGTGGTAACCTTGCCCGTTTCCGCGCCGCGAGCACCATAGAAAAACAAAATGGATATAGGACACATACATTTTGACGTTTACATCGTTAACAGCGTACACAGTATTGATTTACAGGCATTTAAGTAAAACTATATATCCTTAACAATGTTAATATTCTTATAAATATTAACAATGTTTACAAATGTTAACGGATGTTTACTTGGTCTATGCGTGTAAAGAGCTGATAATAAGCGATGTGTACAATGTTTACGATGTTAATGCTGTACCACAGCAAAAGACCATCAACCCAAGGACATGATCAACCAGTTTGTCGTAGTCGAAACAATAAGAGAGTTCCGTGCTGGACTTTTGAATATTACGAGTGTTACCTCGTTCGTCCGTTTTGGTTTCATACTGTAGCACTCCTTGGATGATATCCTTATAGCGCACGATCTTCTTTCCGAGATAGGCAGGACTGTTCTCCAGATAGTACTCCAGTGAGTTCTTTGGCAGCAGCGGTTCGCCGGTACGATGACCGTGCAGGGTGTACAGTTGAGCGGTCTGCTTGATCTTCAGATACAGCACTCGTTTGGGTTGCTCGAAGCGACATAACTCGCGATCACGGGTGTTGAGTTCAGAGACATACTCGACGCGGTAATCGCCTTCGTAGGCAAGGTCTCCTGTTCCGCGGAGGTAGCTGACGGTGTCCCAATAGGTAGCCAACTCGTTATTCTTCTTGGTCTGCCGGTTTTGGTGGAGCACGCCGTCAATGACTACGCGCAGCAGGTCTTGGTACGTGAATGGCAAATCGAGTGACGAACGGAGTGCATAGCAGGCCGCGAGAGGTACTACCCAGTTCCGCAGGATACGGTCTTCTACCGGCGAGTTCTGCAACGCATCACGAAGGTCATCAAAGGTACGATTATACGCATCACGGAAGTTGGACTCAAACTGCGGACGATGACGCAGGATCTCCAGCGTCAAGTGTGTGCAACCCAGTTTGCGGAGATTGACCAATTGTTGGAAGCGTTCCTTGGCATCATTGGAGAACTCTGACTTCGGAAAGCTAAGGAAGATGAAGCGCGAGAAGAGTGCTATATCCGCCGTTGCCATCTCCTGACCAGTGATAATAATACCGGAGTTAACCTTGGTTACTTCGCGTTTCTTATCCTTATCCATGTTCATACGGTTACGACCGGTGCCATCCCACAGGCCTTTAAGGAACTCACGTTTGTCAAGGTCGATGCCGTTCTTGAATTCATCCAGATGGACGAGCGCATTGGCACATTGTGCGACAGCGTCTGCCAATGCCGGGAGCGTAGAGTTCTGGATGTTCGGAGGCGTGTTCTCGCAGATGAAGAACGACATGAGACTATGACCGAGTTCGGACTTACCCGAACCTTTCGGACCGAAGATATTCAGCATCGGGAAGAACTTGGTCTGCGTCACGATAATATCACGGAAGAGAGTTGCCAATAAGAACGAGAAGGCGATCATGGCATTGTCGCCAAAGACCGATATCAATTGCTCTACGTATCGGCGAAGCGAAACGGCTCCGGTGTTCCGATGGACAAAGCTGCGTTCAAACTGATACAATTGGGTATCGTGCTTGTAGATAGTGGACAATGCGGGTAAGTATTGGTTGCCGAGTTCCGGCAGACGTACGATACCGTATTCGTCCACCGGGTACCACGTACCATTAGCAAGCACTCCATTA
>CACXPH010000037.1 GCA_902769535.1 uncultured Bacteroidales bacterium | reverse complement strand
TGGTTCGGAAATCATCTTCCGCTGCGTCTTCAAACCCACGCCCACAACAAAAAAAGCATTAGATGAGTTATTAAATAGCCAAATGGTAAATGGTCAAATAGTACATCGTTCAGACCCTTGTGTAGCAGTCCGCGCTGTCCCCATCGTCGAAGCCATGACCGCCCTCGCTTTGGTACAATTTTTGTAGAAACAATACCGTAATCCCGTAATTACGTAATACCGAAATAACGATTAAAATTTAAATATATTATGGAAAAGAAATTGAAACGCTCTACCAACAAGATTTTGGCAGGAGTATGCGGCGGAATCGCCGAGTATTTTGAGGTAGATCCCACCTTGATCCGTGTGGTTTACGCAGCTTTGTCTATCTTCACCACCGGTTTTCCGGGCCTGTTGCTTTACCTCATTCTGATGCTGATCATGCCGGCAGCAGGTGGCAATGACGGCCAGAGCAACATCCAGGACGCAGAAGTAAAAAAGAGACGACTCATCCCGAGCCGTCTCTTTTCATATAAAAACGTCCTTGCGTTATAGTATTCGTTGACCTTGAATCGTGTAGATTGCATCGCCTTGCTTGATCAGGAGTTGACCGTCACGAAGCATTTTCACGCAACGCACCTCACTCTTCGTAGTCTCTATACCGGTTGCCGCTTTACGCGCCATACGGATTGCCGCCACGCCGCCATCACCGCTCGATTGTGCCGAAGCGATGGTCAGCATGAACGGAGCCGATTGCAGCACATTCAAAGTCAAGCCTGCCTTCACAAACTTGGTCTTGGAGCCAAACTCCACACCATTGATATAGAACCTTACATCTCGCTCTGTGCCCGAGAACGGCGTCAGATATAGAGTGTCGCAAGCCGGCAGGAAAAGCTCCACATGGGTCTTACCGTTCATCTCACGGGTGTAATCGGTATCCGTCTTGGAGAACTTCCATTTCTTGTCGCTCGCCCATCCGTAAGCACTCTTCACCCACGTTTCCGTACCATCGAACACAATCTCATTGGCTGTAAACGCTACCGGTGTCACCGCTTCAATAACGAGATTATAACTGATACTCTCTCCGTCGGCGCCGGTGAGTGTTACTACATTACCGTTTTGCGACCAAGTAGTACCTGCACCTTCGCTATGGCTCATCACCGTCGGCTCTGCCTCACCTGCAAGGTAATAAGCCTGAATACGAGAGGAGTCTTTTTCGGGAATGAAAGCACTATAGTGATTCGACATGATTACCTCATTGAGCTTCTTGATAGCATCAGCACGCTTGAAAGTAACCGTATAGGTCAACTGCGTTGTGCCATCTTGTGCTGTAACAACGACCGTTGCGTCATTGCCAGCCTTCGTCACCTCCGTCACATTGCTTACAACAGCCGTAGCAAACGCGTCGTTCGTCACCGCTGTCACAACCGGCAGTTCAGCCGCATAAGCAATAACAATCTCATACGCAAAATCATCTGCGCTGAAACCCGCGATAGCACTACCATTAACACTCAAACTCTTCAGCGTAGCGTCCGAACTCGGCGTTGCGCTAATCGTCAGATTGATGGTATAGGTAACGGAGTTCTGCCCGTTCTTGGAGGTGCAAACGATAGTAGCTACACCCGGAATAGAAAGCGGCAGATTGACCTGCACCGTGCCTTCATTTGCCGCCGTAGCAGCGATAGAAGGCATGGAAGTGGTGCCATAAGGCAACTCTACGCTATACGTCGTTTGATCAGCCGAGAAGCCCGATAACGATTGACCATTGATGGTAATACCCGTTAACGCGGCTACGCTCGGATCCACCGCGCGCACGTATTTATAAATAGGAGTGTCTTTCTTGCTATCCGAAGTGGTATAGAATGTAGAAGCATCCAACCATGCCAAGGACTCGCCTTGTTCTTCTGTCTGATAAGCCATCACCTGCACCGGATCGCGCAGAGCGGTCGCACTCAGGCTCTCGGAGCCCTGACGCTCCCAGAGGAGGATATATTTCTCATTCTTGATAGCCATCCATTGACCATCTGGAGAGATATCTCCTCCATTCGCCTCTTTGAACTTAGAGCCGTTACCCAACGCGCAAACCTCCGTCAGACGCTGAATACCGGTTCCGTAATCCGTGCGGAAAGGCAGTTTGTACAGATGGCATACACCACTCACCTTGTCGGCAATGTAAAACATCTGTTCCACATTGTCATACATCAACGTCTCGGTGTTATGCGGCTGATTGTCCGGATAGCCGTAACGGATGGTATTCACCGTCACGGTTTGCGTACCCGAACTGATTGCCGGCTCCTCGAAATAGTAGATATAGTAGTTGTCATTGAACTGCAGATCATTGTCTCCTATTGCTCCGACAAAGACATAGTTCTTGTTTCCATACACACCGGTAGCGATATCTTCCCAGTCGTCGCGGGTAGTATTCGGGGTTGTCAGATTGACCGTCATCGCTAACGTACCATCCGGCTGGATAGCAATGATCTTACGGTTGCTTCCGGTGTTCTCATCGCCGTGTGCCCAGAGGTAACCGGGTGTCGTACGGGAACAAGCCAGACCGCTGATCTCTTTCATCACACTCTTCAGTTGCGTACCGCATTGCGTACGCGTGAACTCGGCATTTTCCTGCAAGTTTGTGCCGTTATAATTAATTCCGGCGCCCCTTGCAATGGTAGCGGACATAATGCCCGCTACCAAAAACAAAAGGATGCGTTTCATACGCCTTAACGATTTGTTATTCTACCACTACCGGTTTGTATTTCGGCACAAGTGCCTTCATGACGCTCCATCCGATGAGGTAAGCTACGGCGCAGACACAGAAGATAATCATGTAGCCTGCCGGTTTGCCGGTGAAGCCTGCGAACTTGAATGCCTCACCCATCTGAGCAGCATGGTCGAAGAGCATACCCGAACCCTTGTTAATCAGGAACGAACCGACACCACCTGCCATGGCACCGATACCGGTGATCGTAGCAACAGCTGATTTCGGGAACATGTCACCCGTCGTCGAGAAGATATTCGCGCTCCAACTCTGGTGAGCGGCGCCCACAATACCGATGATGATAGCTACTGCCCAAGGACCGTAGATACCGCCAAGCGGCTGTGCGAACACTTCTCTACGAAGATCTTCGGCAGATATCCACCAAACAGCGAGATAACCGTTACAATCGCATACAGCGTGAAGATCAAAGCAATACCTTGCGGGTCAGATGCCTTGATACCAAACTGATCTTGGAAATAAGCAGGTGCCCAGAAGAGGAAGAACCACCAAACACCGTCGGTCATGAACTTACCAAACGCAAACGACCAGGTCTGTTTGTGTTTGAAAGCCTCGCCGAACGACATCTGCTTCTCTTCCTTAGCCTCTTGCTTCGGAGCATCTTTCTCGTCCTGGTGGATATATTCGAGCTCTGCTTCGTTTACATGAGCGGACTCTTCCGGTTTGTCATAGACAAAGATCCAGATACCAGCCCAGATGAAGCCCAGCGCACCGATGATGATGAATGCCATTTCCCATCCGAGGCTCTTAGCCAACAGAGGAATAGTAGCCGGAGCTGCCAGCGCACCTACTGACGCACCTGCGTTGAACAGGGCGGTAGCGAACGCACGGTCTTTCTTCGGGAAATACTCTGCGGTTACCTTGATAGCAGCAGGGAAGTTACCTGCCTCACCAAGACCCAAAACCAAACGGCAGAAGAGGAACAGATACACACTCACCATCGAGATCGTGCTCACAATCGTTCCGGTCGCTTCTAACAGTGCAGCCTTGCTCTCCAGACCTACGATACTCTCGGTTACCCAACCGCAGCCTGCGTGCATTACGGCACCTAACGACCAAACGATGATAGCCCAGAGGTAACCTTTCTTCGTGCCCATCCAGTCGATGAACTTACCGGCGAAGAGGCAGAAGATAGCGTACGCGATAGAGAACACACCGGTGATTGTTCCGTAGTCGGAGTCGGTCCAGTGGAACTCAGGCTGAATAAACTCTTTGAAGGTCAACGACAGAACCTGACGGTCCATATAGTTAACCGTAGTGGCGAAGAAAAGCATCGCACACATGACCCAACGCCAGTTGGTCATGACGGTTTTCTTTAAATCACTCATTTCTTGCAACCTTTAATGATCTCAAAGCACTCTTTGCACTTGTCGGTAACGTACTTCCAGTCGCCGGCTTTTACCTTGTCGCTCGGGAAGAGCTTGCTTCCCATACCGACGCAGTAAACACCTGCTGC
>CACXPH010000036.1 GCA_902769535.1 uncultured Bacteroidales bacterium | reverse complement strand
CTCGCTGACGCAGCTCGCGAGGCTGGTCTCAAATTCTAATAACTGACGATATTATGCAAAGAGTTAAATCAACACAAGACCTCGAGCTCAAGGAGCGTCTGGTCGCAGTCAACCGCGTAACGAAAGTTACCAAAGGTGGACGTACCTTCACTTTCGCAGCTATCGTAGTTGTTGGAAATGAAGACGGAATTGTAGGTTACGGTTTGGGTAAAGCAGGTGAGGTTGCTGCAGCAATGCAGAAAGCTACCGAGGCTGCGAAGAAGAACCTGATTCAGGTACCTGTTCTGAAGGGCACTATCCCTCACGAGCAGTATGCTAAGTTCGGTGGTAGCCGCGTTTACATCCAGCCTGCTACGCACGGTACCGGAGTAAAAGCCGGTGGCGCTATGCGTGCCGTACTGGAGAGCGCAGGTGTTCACGATGTCTTGGCTAAGTCCAAAGGTTCGTCCAACCCTCACAACCTCGTAAAAGCTACTATTCAGGCGCTCGCTGAACTGCGTGACGCTCGTACCGTAGCCGCTAACCGTGGCGTAAGCCTCTCTACAGTGTTTAATGGTTAATAAATTCTTCTACAACTATGGCAAAGATTAAAATTCAACAAGTACGCAGTACTATTAAGTGTCCGAAGGTGCAGAAGGAGACCATGCAAGCTCTTGGTCTGCGCAAAATGAACGCAGTCGTTGAGCACGAAGCCACCCCGGCTATCCTGGGTATGGTAGAGAAGGTAAAGCACCTTGTTAAAGTTATTGACTAATCCTAAAAACGAATTATCATCATGGAATTGAATAATCTTACCCCTGCAGCAGGATCGGTTAAGACCGCAAAGCGTGTCGGCCGTGGTGCAGGTTCGGGCCTGGGTGGAACTTCTACCCGTGGTCACAAGGGTGCTAAGTCGCGCTCCGGTTATAGCAAGAAGATCGGTTTCGAGGGTGGTCAGATGCCTATGCAGCGTCGTCTGCCTAAGTTCGGCTTTAAGAACATCAACCGTGTGGAGTACAAAGCTATCAACCTCTCTACCCTCCAGCAGCTCGCTGAGGCTAAGAAACTGGAGAAGATCGGCTTGATCGAGCTCCACGAGGCTGGCTTCATCTCCAAGACTCAGCTCGTTAAGATCCTGGGTAACGGCGAACTGAAAGCTAAACTGACCGTTCAGGCTAACGCTTTCTCCAAGAAAGCAGAAGAGGCAATCCTCGCTGCCGGCGGTGCTATCGAGAAGATCTAAGAACACTAATCGTTAACTCGTTAAACGTTAAACGAAAACTATTATGCGTTTTATTGAGACAATTAAAAATATCTGGAAGATCGAGGACCTCCGCGGCCGTCTGCTGACCACGCTTTTGTTCGTGCTCATCTATCGTTTCGGTTCGTTCGTCGTTCTTCCCGGTATTGATCCCACGGCACTCTCTGCTCTGCATAGTCAGACAGCAGGTGGTCTGATGGCGCTGCTCGATATGTTCTCCGGTGGAGCCTTCTCGAACGCGTCTATCTTTGCGCTGGGTATCATGCCTTACATCTCCGCATCGATTGTGATACAGCTGCTTTCTATCGCAGTGCCGTATTTCCAGAAGATGCAGAAAGAGGGTGAGTCCGGCCGTCAGAAGATGAACCAGATCACGCGCTATCTGACCGTGGCTATCCTGCTCTTCCAGGGACCGAGTTATCTCGTTAACCTGGCAGTACAGATGGGTCAGGCAGGTCAGCCTCTCGCCGTTGGATTCAACTGGTTTACAATCTCGTCCACCATCCTGCTCTGTGCAGGTTCGATGTTCGTCATGTGGCTTGGTGAGCGTATCACCGATCGCGGTGTAGGAAACGGTATTTCCTTCATCATCTTGATCGGTATCATCGCGCGCCTCCCGGGGGCTATCGTGCAGGAGTTCTCCTCTCGCCTCAACGATACCGGTACCGGTGGACTGATGGTCTTCGTATTGGAGGTAGTGATCCTGCTCCTCGTGTTTGCGTTCGCAATCATGCTGGTTCAGGGTACCCGCCGTATTCCGGTGCAGTATGCGAAACGTATCCAGGGTAACAAGCAGTATGGCGGCGTACGTCAGTATATCCCTCTGAAGGTGAATGCTGCTAACGTAATGCCGATCATCTTCGCGCAAGCGATCATGTTTATCCCTATCGCAATCGTGGGCTTCAACGCTTCTGAGGCTTCGGCTTTCACACGTGCGTTTATGGACAACAACGGCTTCTGGTACAACTTCGTATTCGCACTCCTCATTATCGCCTTCACCTATTTCTACACCGCGATCATCATCAATCCGGTTCAGATGGCAGAGAACCTGAAGCTGAACAACGGATTCATTCCGGGTGTGAAACCGGGTAAGAAGACGGCTGAGTATATTGACACTATCATGAGCCGCATCACCCTGCCGGGTTCGATCCTGCTCGCCCTCATCGCTATCCTGCCGGCGTTCGCTCGCCTGTTCGGTGTGACGATGGGCTTCGCGCAGTTCTTCGGCGGTACGTCCTTGCTGATTATGGTGGGTGTTATTTTGGATACTTTGCAGCAGATCGAGAGTCATCTCCTGATGCGCCACTATGACGGATTCTTCGAGTCCGGCATGCGCATCAAAGGTCGCTCCGGTGCTATGGCCTACTAATTCGTTGGATAGATGATTTTTCTCAAGACTGACGAAGAAGTAGAACTCATGCGGGCAAGCAACATCCTGCTTGGTAAGACTTATGCCGAAGTGGCTAAGGCTATCAAGCCGGGTGTTACTACCGCCCAACTGGATAAGATAGCGTACGAGTTCATCATGGATCATGGTGGCCGTCCCGCGTGCCTTGGATACGAGGATTATCCTGCAACCCTCTGTACGTCTGTTAACGAACAGGTGGTTCACGGCATCCCCTCCGACAAGGTCATTCTCAAGGAAGGCGACGTCATCTCCGTGGATTCGTCTATCGAGCTCAACGGATGGCATTCCGACTCCGCTTATACCTTCCCGGTGGGGGAGGTGAGCCCGGAGGTGATGCAACTGCTGCGCACGACCAAGGAGGCGCTCTATCTCGGTATCGACCAGGCCATCACCGGCCGTCGTCTCGGAGATATAGGTTCCGCCATCCAGACCCACTGCGAGAAAGCCGGATACGGTGTTGTTCGCGAATTTGTGGGTCATGGTATAGGTCGGGAGATGCACGAGGATCCCGAGGTGTGCAACTACGGAAGACGAGGCAACGGTATCGTCCTCAAGTCCGGAATGACCCTCGCTATCGAACCGATGATCACCCTCGGCAGACGGAATGTCCTCATCGAGGACGACGGCTGGACCGCCAGGACCATCGACCGCAAGCCTGCAGCACACTACGAACTATCCGTTTGCGTGCGGAACGGCAAAGCAGATATCCTCTCCACCTTTGAGTTTATCCAAGAAGTATTGGGTGACCGATTCATCTAAGAAAAAATCATCTAAATAACAAACAGTATGGCAAAACAAGACAGCATTGAGGTTGACGGCACGGTAGTAGAGGCTTTGTCCAACGCTATGTTCCGTGTCCAGCTCGAGAACGGACCGCTCATCATCGCCCACATCTCCGGAAAGATGCGTATGCATTACATCAAGATCCTTGCCGGTGACCGTGTGAAAGTAGAGATGAGTCCCTATGACCTCACCAAAGGAAGAATCTCCTTCCGCTACAAGTAATTAACAAACTAAAAGCAATGAAGGCTTGTGCAAGCCGAGTGAAAGCTTGCTTTCGCAACTCGGCGACGCCAAGGCTCCAGAAAAACGAAGTTTTTATGAAGGTAAGAGCATCAATCAAGAAGCGCAATGCAGACTGCAAGATTGTACGTCGCAAAGGCCACTTGTATGTAATCAACAAGAAGGAACCTAAAATGAAGATGCGTCAAGGATAAGCGCGATCTTTAATTAGATTCAACCACTTCTTAAAATCAAATTATTTTTTAACAAAATTATCCTTAGTTTTAAATTATGGCTATAAGAATTGTCGGTGTAGATATACCGCAGAACAAATGTGGCGAAGTCAGCTTGACTTATATCTACGGAATAGGTCGTTCACCGTGAGATCATCGGTGCTAAATTCAAAGTAGAAGGTGATCTTCGTTCGGAAACACAATTGAACATCAAACGCTTGATGGATATCGGTTGTTACCGTGGAGTACGTCACCGTATCGGTCTTCCTGTACGTGGTCAGTCCACCAAGAACAACGCCCGCACGCGCAAGGGACGTAAGAAAACTGTTGCAAACAAGAAGAAAGCAACGAAGTAATCAACCGTTAGTAATTAATCAAATAATCTATCAAGTATTATGGCAAAGAAAGCTATTGCAGCAAAGAAGCGCGTAGTGAAGATCGAAGGTGTAGGCCAGCTTCACGTGATGTCTTCTTTCAATAATGTTATCGTTACTGTTGCTAACGGTGACGGCCAAGTTATCAGCTGGTCTTCCGCTGGTAAGCAAGGCTTCCGTGGCAGCAAGAAAAATACTCCGTACGCAGCCCAGATGGCAGCAGCTGACTGCTGCAAGGTCGCTTATGACCTCGGTCTGCGTAAAGTGAAAGCATACGTTAAGGGTCCCGGACAAGGACGTGAGTCGGCTATCCGTGCCTGCGTTGCTGCAGGTATCGATGTAACGGAGATCGTAGATGTGACTCCGATGCCGCACAACGGTTGCCGTCCTCCGAAACGTCGTCGCGTATAATAATTATTTATAAACCCTTAAACGTTAAAAATTATGGTACGCACCCGGACAGCACGGCGTTAACCGTCGTAAGAAAAACTCTGAGTACGGTACTCAGCTGGCTGAGAAGCAGAAGGCTAAATACACCTATGGTGTATTGGAGAAACAGTTCCGCCTCCTCTTCGCAAAAGCTGCACGTACCAAAGGTATTACCGGTGAGATCCTCATCCAGCTTCTCGAGTGCCGCCTCGATAACATCGTTTATCGTCTCGGTATGGCTCCTACCCGCGCTGCGGCTCGCCAACTCGTTTCCCACCGCCACATCACCGTGGACGGACAGGTAGTGAATATTCCTTCCTACTCCGTTAAACCCGGTCAGGTAGTGGCAGTTCGCGAGAAAGCAAAATCCCTCGAGGTGATCAATGAGTCCCTCCAGGGCTTCAACCATGCTAAGTATGGCTGGCTCGAGTGGAACAAATCCCTCGAGGTGATCAATGAGTCCCTCCAGGGCTTCAACCATGCTAAGTATGGCTGGCTCGAGTGGAACGAGGCTGACAAAGCCGGTAAGTTGCTCAATATCCCCGCTCGCGCTGAGATTCCGGAGAATATCAAGGAGCAATTAATCGTTGAGTTGTACTCTAAATAATCATTAAATTCATGGCAATATTAAATTTCATCAAACCTGACAAGGTTATCATGTTGGATTCGAGTGCTACCAAAGGCGTATTTGAATTTCGCCCACTCGAGCCGGGGTACGGAATTACGATAGGCAATGCGATCCGTCGTGTGCTGCTGGGCAGCCTCGAGGGATATGCCATCTGCTCTGTCAAGATTAGTGGTATTGATCATGAATTTGCTACCATCCCCGGTGTCATTACTGACGTTACCAACCTGATTCTTAATCTCAAGCAAATCCGCTTTGCTCATAAAGAGGGCATCGAGGAGGAGACCGAGACCGTTACTCTCCACGTACGTAAAGCGAAAGCTTTCCTCGCCGGTGAGTTCAACTCTGTCCTCCAGAACTTCGAGGTCCTCAATACCGACCTCCGTCTCGCGGAGCTCGATGACTCGGCAGATTTCGAGATACAGATCACTATCAACAAAGGACGCGGATACGTGCCCGGTGACGAGAACCGCAAGAAAGACGATCCTATCGGCACCCTTGCTATCGACTCCATCTACACCCCTATCCGTAACGTCATGATCTCGGTTGACCAGTATCGTGTCGAGCAACGTACCGACTACGAGAAACTCACCCTCGAGATCACTACCGACGGCTCCATCACGCCGCAACAGGCACTGACTGAGGCCGCTAAGATCCTCATCTACCACTTCATGCTCTTCTCCGACGAACGTATCGTCCTCGAGGAGGAGACCAAGAAGAACTCTTCCGCACTCGATGAGGAGATTCTCCGTATGCGTCAGCTTCTGAACCAGAAGCTCCAGGATATGGACCTCTCCGTACGCGCGCTGAACTGCTTGAAGCAAGCAGAGGTAGAGACCCTTGGCGAACTCGTTAAGTACCACCGTGCGGACCTCCTGAAGTTCCGTAACTTCGGTAAGAAATCGCTCACCGAACTCGACGAACTGCTCGAGCGTAATGGACTTGCTTTCGGGATGGACATCTCACGCTACCACGTGAATGAGTAAACTCCATTAAACTCCTTAAACTTTTTTAAACTTTAAATTAAACATTATTATGCGTCATAATAAGAAATTCAATCACCTTAGCCGCAAGGCAAACCATCGCGCTGCGATGCTGTCGAATATGGCGTGCTCGCTGATTCTCCACAAGCGTATCAGCACCACCCTCGCTAAGGCGAAAGCGCTCCGTATCTATGTAGAGCCAATCCTCACTCGCGCGAAAGAGGACAATATGAATAACCGCCGTCTGGCTTTCTCCCTCCTCAAGCAGAAAGAGGTCGTTACCGAACTCTTCCAGAATGTAGGCGAGAAGATCGCTAACCGTCCCGGTGGTTACACCCGTATCCTCCGTACCGGTTTCCGTCTCGGTGACGCTGCCGAGATGTGTATCATCGAGCTCGTGGACTACAACGAGAACATGCTCTCTCAGACCAAGAAAGCTGCTAAGAAAGCTACCCGCCGTGCCGGCAAGAAAGCCGTTAAGGAGGCTGTAGCTGAGGTTGCTGCTGAGGCTGAGGCTGCTCCTGCTGCCGCTCCCGAAGCTCCCGCTGCAGAGTAAATGGCTAAATTGCCAAATGACCAAATAAATGGTACATGGTAAATGAACAAATGGTAAATTGAGTTATGTTTTTAGACGTCAATTCCCATAAACAAAACGTGACAGATCTCGCCAACGCTAAGGTTGGCGAGTCTGTTTCCGTTTCCGGCATGATCCATAATGTCCGCGTCACGAAGTGGGGCGGATTCATTCCAACGACTCCTCGAAGTTCTTCGACGAGGCCGGCAATGAGATCGCGATGAACGACCTCTGCCGCGAGATGGCGATCACCCTCACCGGTACCGTCAATGAGGCGAAGATCAAGGACCCCGCAGCGTTCTACAACACGATAGAGATCGCAGTAGCTGAGGTTCGCGTCCTCTCTCGTCCGACGACCGCCGAGGTGGTGGATATGAACGCCCTGAAGTTCGGCGACGAGGAGACCCTCCTGCGTTATAAGTTCGATAACCGTCAGGTGACTCTCCGTAACCCGCGCGACATGGCGATCCTCAAGGTGCAGAGCACCATCGCCCGCGCTTTCGGCGAGTTCCTGTCTGCTAACGGCTTCACCCAGATCTTCACCCCGAAGATCGTGAGTGAGGGTGCAGAAGGCGGTGCGAACGTCTTCAAGATGGATTATTTCGGCAAACAGGTCTATCTGGCGCAGTCCCCGCAGTTCTATAAGCAGATCGGTGTCGGCGTCTATGAGCGCGTGTTCGAGATCGCGCCGGCATACCGCGCAGAGAAACATGCTACCTCACGCCATCTCAATGAGTATATCTCCCTCGATGTGGAGATGGGCTTTATCAAAGGTCAGGAGGATGTCATGACTCTCGAGGCGGCGCTGCTGCGTCATATCATCGCTGTCGTAGAGCGCGACTGCGCGCATGAGCTCCAACTGCTCAATGCCGTTAATCCGGTTCTCCCAGAGCAGGTACCCGCATGGAAACTGAGCGAGGTACACGAGATCCTCTTTGAGAACGGTCTCTGCGAAGCAGACCACCGCGGTGAGGATGACCTCGCGCCGGAAGAGGAACGTGCGATATGCAAATATGCCTTCGAGAAATACGGTTCGGACTTCGTGTTCGTTACCCATTTCCCCTCCGAGCACCGCGCTTTCTACGCGATGGACGACCCCGAGGACCCGTCGCTGACGCTCAGCTTCGACCTCCTCATGCGCGGTCTGGAGATCACCTCCGGCGGCCAGCGTATCCATAAGGAAGCCGACTACCGCGAGAAGATGATCCGTCGTGGCATGAACCCCGATGCGTTCCATTTCTACCTC
>CACXPH010000035.1 GCA_902769535.1 uncultured Bacteroidales bacterium | reverse complement strand
GAAAAAGGAAAGCCGATACTGGTCAATTACCTTTATCATGAGGAGATCCGGTTAAATAACAATAAATAGCAAAAAATTGCAACTGTTGCCAAGCTAAAGACACTTCCTTTACATTGTGCTTGCAACCCAAGTACGGATTGTGTAAGACTGCTGACTCATAACGAGCCGGCAGTTTTCTTTTATACCTACCTACGGTCTCCCATTTTTCTGTCACGTTTGTTCGCCCTGGCCAAGCAGCTGCGCCCTTCACTCTACCTGCTGGTGGCTGCAATGCTGCATAGATTCCACCGCAGTATGGCGCAACCTTGATACGGCAGGCGATTACACCGAGGTCGATGGGCACATCTTCCGGAACTAAAGCAAGGGTAGCGCAAGCTGCTCTTTGACTCATTTTTAGTCATAATTTGTACAATTGTACAAAATTATTTGTATATGTTAAAAATTTTTAGTACCTTTGCAGCGTTTTTAATGAATACCGACCAAATAACACATCAGCATATGAAATATCTTCGTACATTGTACATCGTCCCTTTGTCCCTTATTCTGTTGCTCTCGTGCCAAAAACAACAACCCGCTCCCGAGCCGGAGAAAGACAGCAGTGCGTTTGTCAATCTGACAGACATCATCCCCGATGCGGTTTTGGAGATCCGCTACTACAGCACGTATAATTTTGTGGGTGAACGCATCGACGGCTACGAGCAGCCGGTGGCGCTCATGACACGCCAGGCGGCAGACTCGCTCAAAGCCGTCAGCGACGAACTGAAGTCGTATGGCTACCGCCTTAAGATTTGGGATGCCTACCGTCCGCAGACTGCCGTCAACCATTTTATCCGTTGGGCGGAGAACGTGCAGGACACGGCGATGAAGAAGATTTTCTACCCCATGGTGGACAAGTCGGTGCTCTTCGAGCAAGGCTATATCTATGCGCGCTCTTCACATTCGCGTGGTTCGACGGTCGATCTGACACTCATTGATGCGGCTACAGGCAAGGAACTCGACATGGGTTCGCCCTTCGACTGGTTCGGCGAGGAGAGCCATCCTTCTTACCCCTGCAAGCTCTACCGCCAGTCCGAGAACCGTCTTACCTTGCGCAAAGCGATGCTCCGTCACGGCTTCGAGCCGATAGACAGCGAGTGGTGGCATTTTACCCTCCGCAACGAGCCTTTCCCCGATACCTATTTCGATTTCCCGATTAGGCAATTATGATATGAAAAATCCACTGTTTTACCTGCTTATTACGCTCCACCACCCGCGGCTTCCGCATCAAACTGATTGTATGACCCATAGATTGAGTTATGTATTTTTTTTCTTGCGTATTTCATTTTTTTGTAGTACTTTTGCACCCGAAAAATGTTGCATTATGAGAAACATCATTGTTAGCATCGTGATGTTATGCCTGTTAATGACAGGTTGTAACTCGCGTACACCGCAGTATCGCATTGGTGTAAGCCAGTGTCTGGATGATGCATGGCGGCAGAAGATGAACTATGAGATGGAGCGTGAGCTATTGCTTCATCCCGATATGACGCTCTCGCGCCGTATAGCTTACGGCAGCAACGAGTTGCAGTGTGCCCAGATCGATAGTTTTATCGAAGAACGCGTAGATCTGCTGATTGTCAGCCCCAATGAGGCAAAGCAGGTACAACCTGCTGTGACGAGAGCTTATCGGGCAGGCATCCCGGTGATTGTAGCCGATCGCCGTGTTCCCGGAGACGAGTGGACTGCTTTTATAGGTGGCGATAACTACAAGGTAGGCCGACTGATGGCGCAATGGGTGATAGGAAAAGCGAGTGACAAAGGATCAACGGCGAACGGGAAGCCGTTCGTCGTACTGGAAGTTGCCGGATTGCCGGGATCAACTCCTGCTACGCTTCGCCATAAAGGAATGATGGAAGGTATCGAAGAGGCGAAAGGCGAAGGGTTAGAGGCTAAAGTAGAGGTGCAGAGCGTGATGGGAAGATGGTACCAGGAGAATGCCTATGAGGTTGTCTCTGCTTATCTGGAGAATCACCCCTTGCCTGATGTTATCGTGGCGCATAACGATCTTATGGCTATCGGTGCCGCCGATGCAGTAACCCGTAACCCATCACCCGTAACCCATAGCCCATTATCTATTCCTATCATGGGCGTGGACGGCATTCATCCGGGTTTGCAAGCTATCGTGGATGGCAAAATCGAATGTTCCGCCACGTACTCTTCCCGCGGCGATATGATAATCGATGTAGCTGCGCGCATATTACATAAGGAACCGTACGTGCGCGATACAGTGTTGGAGACGGCACTCGTAGATATCACAGCAGCGAAACCTATGCTCAAGCAGGACGAAGCTATAACACGCGATTTAGAGACATTCCACGTGATGCAAGTGAGACTGGATAATAAATGGCGTCTTCTGCAATTGGATCGGAATATCTTAGTATGCTGCGTATGTTTCTTTTTCCTGCTCTTTGTCGTATCACTATTTTTCATCCTCTTCAATCAGCAGAAAATGCAAAAAGAGATCCGTCGGGATATACTTCCCCAGTTGGAAGAGGTGCAGGAGGCTATCCAGCTCAGTAAGAAAGATGAGGCCTTTGCAGAGCGACTGCGTCAAGTGGTGGATGATTATCTGACAGATCCGAATCTGACCGTAGAGTTCTTAGGTGGCAAACTGCAACTGAGCCGTACGCAACTCTTTCGTCGTGTGAAAGCGGTAGCCGGAAAGGGACCGTTGGATTATATCCGTGAACGGAGACTGGCACGAGCAGATGAATTGCTCCGCACGACCGATATGACTATCCAGCAAGTAGCCCTGGAGTTAGGCTTTTCCAGCCCGGGCTATTTCACCAAATGCTATAAGGAATACTTCGGACACCTGCCCAGTGCGCGCTAAAATGAAACATTTATAAATACTAATTTTGTTGCAAAATATGATCCATTTGTTGCAGTGAAACATCAGTGGCATATTTTGCAACATTATTTTTTGCGCATGTGTATAAATAGATGTACTTTTGCAGCGGAATTGAGTTTGACTCGGTTTCGCTGCTTGACTTTTTATTTAAATTTTAATATATCATGAATTCAAAAAGTGTTTTTTTAGCCTTTCTTTGGATGCTTTGCTTCACGACATTCGCTCAAGCGCAAGTTACTGCGACGGGTGTTGTGGTAGATGCAGCTACGGGCGAACCCATCATTGGTGCGTCTGTTCTGGAGGAAGGCACATCGAATGGTACGATTACCGATTTCGATGGTAATTTCTCACTTTCCGTCGGCGAGGATGCCATGGTAGTGATTTCGTATGTGGGCTATAAGACCCAGCAGTTATTCCCCAAAGCGGACATGAAAGTCTCCCTCGCGGAGGACAGCGAGGTGCTGGAGGAGGTGGTCGTTACCGGTTATACCGCCCAGCGCAAGGCTGACCTGACCGGCGCCGTGTCCGCTATCTCGGCAAAAGATCTGGAGAAACAGCAGGAGAACAACCCGATGAAGGCCCTTCAGGGAAAAGTGCCGGGTATGAATATCTCTGCGGATGGTAACCCTTCGGGAGCAGCTACGATTCGTATCCGCGGTGAGGGCTCGTTGAACTCGTACAAGGAGCCTCTTTATGTTATCGATGGTGTGCCTTCTACCTCGGGCATGCATGAGCTCAATCCCAACGATATTGAGTCCATCCAGGTGCTCAAAGACGCCGCGTCCGCGAGTATTTATGGTTCGCGCGCTGCTAACGGTGTCATCATCATCACCACCAAGAAAGGCGCGGAGGGCAAACTGAATGTCACTTTGGATGCCTCCGTGGCTGTCCAGAACTATGTCAGCCGCATGCACGTGCTCAATTCCGAGCAGTTCGGTCGAGCTATGTGGCAGGCATATGTCAACGACGGTACGGCCGATCCGAACACCAACGTATTGGGGTATCATTACGACTGGGGGTATGATGCACAGGGAAACCCCGTGCTGAATAACATCATGCTCAACAAGTACCTCGACGCTGCCGGTACGGTACCGGTAAGCAACACGGACTGGTTTGAACTACAATATCTCTGTCAGCAACGGTGGTAAGAAGGGTAGTGCGTTCTTCTCTCTGGGCTACTACAAAAACGACGGTATTATCAAGACGACTAACTTCGACCGTTTTTCGGCACGTGTTAACAGCGACTATAAGATGCTGAAGGATATCGTGACGATCGGTGAGAACTTTACGCTCAGTCGTACGTCGGAGGTAAGTGCTCCCGGCAACTATATTGAGAGTGTACTCCAGTATAACCCCTTGCTGCCTGTCTATACGACCAACGGCGATCTGGCGCAGGCTCCTTCCTCCAGCGGTTTCCCGCAGCGTGAAAATCCGCTCTCTATTCTGGAGCGCAGCAAGGACAACCGCTACACCTATTGGCGCGTGTTCGGAAACGTGTTCATCAATATCAACCCGATTAAGGGACTCAATATCCGTACCACGGCAGGTCTCGACTATGCGCAGAAGAAACAACGTTTCTTCACGTATCCTATCACCGAAGGCGTAGTAGCCAACGATAAGAATGCCGTTGAGGCAAAGCAGGAGCACTGGACGAAGTGGATGTGGAACGCTATTATTACCTATAATCTGGAGAT
>CACXPH010000034.1 GCA_902769535.1 uncultured Bacteroidales bacterium | reverse complement strand
AAATGATACAAAGATAAATTACAACTATGCAAAACAAAGGACTTGTTAGAATTTTGGCGGTGTGCCTTGCGTTGGTATGCGCCTTCTACCTGTCGTTCTCTCTGGTGACGAGCCACTATGATAAGAAAGCAAAAGAGTACGCAGGTGGTGACGATGCGAAAGAGTACCTGTATCTGGACTCGATTGCAGCGAAGAAAGTGTGGTTCGGTTACACTCTGAAGGAGTGCCGCGAGAAAGAGATTAACCTCGGTCTGGACTTGAAGGGTGGTATGAACGTAACGATGGAGGTGTCTGTTCCGGACATTCTCGATGCGTTGAGCGGTCATAACGAGACTCCTAATTATAAAGAGGCTTTAGCGAGAGCTAAGCAGAAACAGAAATCCAGCGGAACCGACTTTGTGACGTTGTTCATCGAGTCGTACCGCGAGGTAGATCCGGATGGTCAGTTGGCTTCCATCTTCTCGACTTTCGAGTTGAAGGACAAAGTGACGCTGAACTCGACCAATGCAGAGGTAGAGAAAGTGATCCGCGAGGAGGTTGACGGTGCTATTCAGAACTCGTTCAACGTGCTCCGTACGCGTATCGACCGTTTCGGTGTTGTTCAACCGAATATCCAGAAACTGGCTCAACCGGGACGTATCCTGATCGAGTTACCGGGTATCAAAGAGCCGGAGCGTGTTCGTAAACTGCTTCAGGGATCGGCGAACTTGGAGTTCTGGGAGACTTATGAGGCTTCTGAGCTTCTGCCGATGTTGGCTCAAATCAACCGTGAGTTCGCTGCTACGAACGTAGCTGAGACCGGAGAAGAGGCAAAAGCAGAGGTTGCTGAGGCTCCGAAGGCAGAAGAGGCTCCGAAAGCAGAGGAAGGTGAACTTGCTGACTTGGTAGAGACTTTAGGTGCAGACAGCGCTGCAGTCGAGGCTGATCAAGAGGCTCAGTTAGCAGAGTACAAGAAGAACAACCCGTTATTCGCTATCCTCAATCCGTCCATCAACCAAGCCGGTCAGGCTTATCGCGGACCGGTGGTTGGTACCGTTCATTACGTAGATACTGCCAAGGTAAACGCGATGCTGAACTCGCAGATTGCGAAGGCCGTTCTGCCGCGTGACGCTCGTTTCTACTGGACGGTAAAAGCTATTGACGAGGCAGGTAGTTACTACCAACTCGTAGCGCTGAAGGCACAACGTGACGGTCGCGCTTCGTTGGAAGGTGACGTGATCACCGACGCTCGTGCAGACTTCTCTCAGTTGAGCGCTTATGCCAACGTTTCGATGAGCATGAACGCTGAGGGTGCTAAGACCTGGCAGCGTCTGACCAAAGATAACATCGGCAAATCCGTAGCAATCGTGTTGGACGGCTATGTATATAGCTTCCCGACTGTGCAAAACGAGATCGCCGGCGGTAATAGCCAGATCACCGGAAACTTCACTGTAGAAGAGGCAAAGGACTTGGCTAACACCCTGAAATCCGGTAAGATGCCGGCTCCTGCCCGCATCATCGAGGAGAGTGTGGTAGGTCCGTCTCTGGGTCGTGAGGCTATTCAATCGGGTCTCTGGTCATTCGTACTGGGCTTCTGCCTGATCCTGATCTACATGATCTTCTATTACGGCTGGATTCCGGGTCTTATCGCCGACTTTGCATTGGTATGCAACGTCTTCCTGTTGTTGGGTATTCTGGCATCCTTCAGCGCAGTATTGACCCTTCCGGGTATCGCCGGTATTGTCTTGACGATGGGTTGTGCGGTCGATGGTAACGTGCTTATTTATGAGCGTATCCGTGAGGAGCTGAAGGCCGGAAAGGGAATGCGTAAAGCTATCGAGGATGGTTTCAAGGGTGCTATCTCTGCCATCGTAGATGCGAACGTGACTTCGTTCCTGACGGGTGCTATCTTGGCAATCTTCGGTTCCGGTCCTATCAAGGGCTTCGCAGTAACCTACATGATCGGTATTATCTCTTCGTTCCTGACGGCTGTGTTCATCACCCGTCTGTTGCTCGAGGACTACAGCAAACGTGAGAATGCGAAGGAGCTGAGCTTTACTACGAAGATCATGCAGAACTTCCTGCAGAACGTACACTTCGATTTCGTGGCTGCTCGCAAATGGGCTTACTGCCTGTCAGGAGCAGTGGTAATCTTCGCTATCCTGGGTCTGGAACCGCATATCTTCGGCAAACTGAACCTCGGTATCGACTTCTCCGGTGGACGTAACTATGTCGTTCGTTTTGATAACAGCATCAACACGCAGGATGTTCGCGAGAGTTTGGAGAATACCTTCAAGGCTACTTTGGAGGACGGCGAGACCTTTGGTCTGAACGTAATCACCTATGGTAACGATGCCAACCAGGTTCGTATCTCCACTAACTATCGTATCCACGAGGAGACCGCTGAGGCTGACGAGCAGATCGAGGCATTGCTCTATGAGGGCTGCAAGCCGTTCTTGGGTGAGGGAATCACCTTCGATGACTTCCGTTCTACCGATTCGAATGCTTCTGTAGGTATCATGTCAAGCCAGAAAGTTGGTCCGGCTATTGCAGACGATATCAAGACCAGTGCTGTATGGGCAGTGCTCGCAGCGCTTGTAGTGATCTTCCTCTACATCCTGCTGCGATTCCGCAACTTCGCATACTCGGTAGGTGCATTGACCGCGCTGGCTCACGATACAGTAATTGTACTGGGTCTGTACGCTATCTTGTGGAAGATCATGCCGTTCTCCATGGAGATCGATCAGGCGTTTATCGCTGCTATCCTGACGGTTATTGGTTATTCTATCAACGATACCGTGGTCATCTTTGACCGCGTTCGTGAGTACAACAGCCTGTATCCGAAGCGCGAGCGCATACAAAACATTAACGATGCGCTGAACAACACTTTGAGCCGTACGTTCTCGACCTCAATGAGTACGTTCGTCGTATTGTTGGCGATCTTTATTTTCGGTGGCGAGACCATCCAGGGCTTTGTGTTCGCACTCCTTGTAGGTGTGATCGTAGGTACCTATTCGTCTCTGTTCATCGCTTCGCCGATAGCTTATGATATTCAGTTGGCGCAAGCTCGCCGTGCTGAGAAGAAGGCGGAATTGAAGAAATAATGGCTCGCAAGCAAGCACAGACCTGTTCTTTCTGCGGTCGTCCGATGCCGGAGATGTTTGCCGGTGAGCGGGACAATGCCATGATATGCAGCGATTGCATAGAAGCAGGGCATCGTATCTTGGCATCCCGACCTAAGGTGAGTTCGGTACAAGGTGATGGCCTGAGTTTGGAAACATTGCCGACACCGCAAGGGATAAAGGATTTTCTGGATCAATACGTCATCGGCCAGGAGGAAGCAAAACGCTTCCTCTCGGTCGCTGTGTATAACCACTACAAACGTCTGTTGCAGAAAAAAGGCGAAGACGATGTGGAGATAGAAAAGAGTAATATCCTATTAGTCGGTTCTACGGGAACGGGCAAGACGCTGCTGGCTCGTACAATCGCAAAACTGCTGAAAGTGCCGTTTGCAATCGGCGATGCTACCGCATTGACGCAAGCCGGCTATGTCGGCGAGGATGTGGAGTCATTGCTGGTTCGGTTACTGCAAGATGCTGAATATGATGTCACAAAGGCGCAACGAGGTATCGTCTTTATCGATGAAATTGACAAGATTGCGCGCAAGTCGGAGAATATGTCCATCACCCGTGATGTGAGTGGAGAGGGAGTACAACAAAGTCTGCTGAAGATGCTGGAGGGCTCCATCGTCAATGTACCGCCCCAAGGCGGACGTAAGCATCCGGACCAAGAGTTGATACATGTGGACACGCATAATATCCTCTTTATCTGTGGTGGGGCTTTCGATGGCATCGAGCAGAAGATTGCTCAACGTTTACACACACAGGTGATCGGTTTTTCGGCACAAGCGGAAGCGGAGCATATAGATAAGAATAATCTGTTGCAATATATCGCTCCACAGGATTTGAAATCCTTCGGCTTAATCCCGGAGATTATCGGCCGTCTGCCGGTGTTGACTTATCTGCAACCATTAGATAGAAAAGCCCTGCGTAACATTCTGACGGAACCAAAGAACGCGCTGACCAAGCAGTACGTGAAACTGTTGGCGATGGATAATGTGACGCTGGCCTTCGAAGAAGAAGCATTGGATTATATCGTGGACAAGGCGCTTGAGTACAAGCTTGGCGCACGCGGACTGCGAGGTCTGATGGAAACAGTGATGATGGATCTGATGTTCGAATTACCGAACCATAAGAAAACCGGAGCACCGCAGAAGTTTACGGTAACTAAGGAATTTGCCCGAGAGAAATTGGAGAAGGCAGACTTCGTCCGACTACAAAACGCTGTATAAAGAATAAGCGCGACTCGATTTGTAATGAACCCCAAAAGTTGAACACAAAACTTTTGGGGTTTATTTTATGAAACATTCAATTGAAGAACGGCTGTTAGCTGTGCAAAAATGTTTAGA
>CACXPH010000033.1 GCA_902769535.1 uncultured Bacteroidales bacterium | reverse complement strand
AGATAATCGCCGTGGTTGTGACCGTCTTGCTTTTTCGGTTTGGATAACGAGCCCTTTACGTACTCGATACCCGGTGAATACTTTACAATTCCCATAGTTTTGAAGGTTTTGGGTTAGTACTATGCCGGAATCAAATTCCGGCGAAAATAAGAAAGCTTTCTTTATAGAGGCGCTTGCTTTACCTCTTACTTTTTCGTCGCATCGTAGGATTCTGTAGTCCTCGTCTGAATCATGACCGAGGTGTCGCCGCGCTGGTAATACTCGGACTTGTTCGTGATGGTTCGCACCACATTGCACGAATTCAGTCCGATTGCCGCGCCTAAGGCTGTCAATGCCGCGATCAGGACGGAAACGATGATCTTAAGGATTTTCGCTTTGCTCATAGTTTTGCTGGTTTATGTGGTTAATAAATAGTTGCATGTTTTCTTTACGGACGTAGGCTCTGTACGTACCGTCTTGCAACCGTTGTCCCATCGTAACGCCGATGGTGGCGAGTTCTGCTGCTGTCTGTTCGGGCGTCGAGCCCGGAGGAATTCTAACGCGTGCCATAGGTTCTTTATTGGTTAATAATACCTTTCTAGGCGGAAGCCGCTCCTTCCATTCCGTTGGAAGGACGCTCCGGGTTAAGGATAGGTTAAACATAGGATAAACATACGATCACACTTGGGTTTAAATCTGATGCAAAGGTACTGCTTTTTCGGGACATGTGCAATACTTTGTCCCCCGGGTTGTGGTATTTGTCCCCCAACTCATAACATGGTCCCGAAAATATAGCCTATGATATAGACTATAGTATAGTATTAAAAGGTTAAGTTAAAAGTTAAAAGTTATCGAATTTGCAAATGCAATTCGTGTGCGCGCGATATATCATTATGGAGTGAGACTCTTAACTTCTCTGGACTATAGGCTAAAAGTGAAAAGTGAAAATCGAAGACTTTTAACTTTTAACTTTTAACTTTTAACCTTTTGGCAAAATGTTCACTCTATCTGCATTTTTCCAGACAATTTGCAGTTTAATAACTTTATGGCACGAAAAAGTATAAATATAAAAAAATCGCGCAGTTTCCCACGCGATATGTTGATTTGTGTGATCAGTTTTACATCATGGTCAGGACGGCTTGTCTATTTTTGCTTATCCACTCATAAAAAAATAGACAACCTCCTCTCTCCACCTCCTGATAGGACACAATATGCCTTGTATAATTTTTTTCCTCCAAATCCTTGCACACGTCATTTATTTTTACTACCTTTGTCGTCGGAATTGGCTTACAACGACTGAGTTACTATGTAACTCGTAAAGTTGCCGCAATTCTTAGCCCCTACGAGGCACGATTAATTCCTCAGGGTTCTATGTGTTGCCTACAACACTCGAAGTGCCATCCGAGGCACTTCTTCATCCGCAAAAATTAAAAATTTTCGGGAGCCCTATATAAATTGAAACGCAAATGAACAAGTCATTGAAAATATCGAAGTACGTGATGTATATATCATTTTACGCCGTAAAGAAATAAAACCATGAAGATCAAGACTACTGAACTGATTCGCACCACACAGAGTTGGGATGGTGCAATGCTCCCGGACTTCCCGCAAGGACAACCGGAACTGAGAGTTATCCGCTTAGACTTCCCCATCGGAGCCAAGACCGGCTGGCATCATCATACCGTCGTTAACTACGGCATCGTGCAGCAAGGCGACCTGACAATCGTCTGTCAGGATGGTTCAGAACGCACCTTCCACGAAGGCGAACCGTTAGTCGAAGTCATCGGCACTATCCATCGTGGCGAGAACAGAGGCAAGAAACCGGTCGTCCTCGTTATGTTCTACTATTCCGAACCAGGAGCAGAAATTACCATCCAGCACCCGGAACTGGAGTAGGTCAAGACACAAAAAAAGCAGCCACGAGGACTGCTTTCTTCCTTTGCCATTTCTCTATCGTCGTGTTTTACTTAGTCCTTTTTTGATTACCCTCTTAGGCGGAAGCCGCTTCTCCCGATTGACGGGAGAACGCTCCGGGAGCAGTGAGGGCCTTATAGATAACAGCCTGTACGCCGAGCATAGCGGGAACAACGAAGACAACAAGGACTACGGTAAGGAACATACCTATGCCTTCGAGCCATCCAACATGACCGATGCTGAAGATTCCCGTGATAATTCCACATGCGATAACAATAGCCAGACCCAAAACCAGTTCGATGCAGAAGATACGCATCTTATTGCCATAGGTGAGTTGGTTCGATTCACGAAGAGCCTCGAGCGCATTACGGTCTTTGTCCACAAAGAGGATGATGGCGATATACCATGCATATCCAAGAACGATACCCGGGATGATGCCAAACATAAAACCAACGCTGACAGCGCCGTACATAAGAGCCATAAGGATGAAGAACTCACCCATGTTACGACGGTACTTACCATCGAAGATGAAGAGCGGATTGACCACATTGCCTTTTGCCATCTCTGCAGGCAACGAAGCCATAGCAATAGTCGTGCCTACGTTGAGATAAGGAATCCAAATCGTGAGAACATAGAGTACAACGGCTGCTAAAATACTCAGGTAATTCACAAGGGCTACGGAGATGCCTTCTTGGATAGTCGGGATGACTTCTAATTTCTTTGCCATAATAATTGAATTTAAAGGTGAACAAAATCTGTGCGCAAAGGTACAACTTTTTTTTCAATTATGCAAGAGTTGATAGCAAAAAAGGAACAATTTAATAAAAAAGTTTATTAAATTCTTGTGTATGTCATTTTTTTTGTGTATCTTTGCACGCATTTTTTGCGTGACACCGCTTGGGCTAAAACTCGCGCGACTGCGTGCACGCACTTGTAAAGCGCTACGTTTTGCCCTACGCTCTCCCCAAAAATTGAAAATTGTTTGGGGACCCCAGTGATAAAAATCACTTAAAATCACTAAATAATTAACAATTTATGCAAACAATCAAGCTGAAAAAGGGTCTGAACATCCCCTTCGAAGGTGCGGCGGCAGAAACGCTCGGTAGCGTTCGTCGTCCCGACATCTTCCATGTTGTTCCGGACCACTTCCCGGGCGTCACACCGAAACTACTGGTGAAGGCGGGGGAAGACGTAAAGGCGGGAACACCCCTCTTTTACGACAAAGCATTTGAGCAGATGTTGTTTACATCGCCGGTGAGCGGTAAAGTCAAGGAGATTGTCCGTGGCGACCGCCGCAAGATCCTGTCGATCGACATCGAGGCAGATGCTAAGATTGCTTATGAGAAGTTTGACACGACGGAGGACACGAAGACCTTGCTCCTCAAGAGCGGTCTCTGGGCTTTGCTCAAGCAGCGTCCGTACGACTGCATCGCGATGCCGAACAAGACTCCGCGTGCCATTTTTATCTCAAGTTTTGACAGCGCACCTGTGGCACCGAACTACGAATGGGTGTTGAAGGGACAGCTGCCGACGTTGCAGGCCGGTGTATCGGCACTCGCTAAGTTGGCGCCTGTTTATATCGGTCTTCGCGGAGGTTCCCGCTCGACCGAGTTTAGAGAGCTGAAGGACTGCACGCTGTTCGAGGTCTTCGGTCCGCACCCTGCAGGTAACGTAGGTGTGCAGTTGAACAACCTGGCTCCGCTGGCAAAGGGTGAGACGGTGTTCACCGTCAACATTCAGGACTTGGCCGTCATCGGTCGTCTGTTCCAGAAGGGCATCGTGGACATGAGCAAGAAAATCGCGCTCACCGGTCCGCTCGCTGTCGAGAAACAGTACTACAACGTGCTTCCGGGCATGCCGTTTGACGCTATCCTGCGCTCGAACGTACATGACGAGTGCGCGGTGCGCTGCGTAGCAGGCAACGTCCTCTCCGGTCGTCAGATAGAGCCTACCCCGGCTTGTTCTACGGACAGCCACTGGCAGTCCGATCGAGCAGAGCTCTTCACCCGTGAAGGGAAGGAGAACTATGCAGACTCAATTATCAGCCCCTATGACAATCAAATTACTGTCTTAGAGGACGGTGCAGACAAGGCAGAGTTCATGGGCTGGCTGTTGCCGCGTTTCAACGCGTTCAATGCCGGTTGCACCGACCCTGCGAAACTGTTCGACAATTGCTTCACGCGTTGGCTCTTCGGTCCGAAGAAGTATCAGTGGGACGCTCGTCTGAAGGGTGGCCGTCGCGCCATCATCGTCAGCAACGAGTACGACCGCGTGTTCCCGATGGACATCTATCCTGAGTATTTGATCAAAGCGATGATAGCCGGAAACATCGACCGCATGGAGGCGCTTGGCGCTTACGAGGTGGCTCCGGAAGATTTTGCGCTGTGCGAGTTCGTTTGCACGAGCAAGATGCCGCTGCAGGCTATCGTTCGCGAGGCGTTGGACAACTTAAAAAAGGAGATTGAGTGATGAAAAAGCTTTATGACATTTGGAAGAAGTTCGGCAAGAACTTCGAGCAAGGCGGCAAGCTGGAGAAACTCAGCTCGTTCTACGACGCCTTTGACACCTTCCTGTTCACTCCGCAGACCACCGCTAAGAAGAACGGCACACATATCCATGACGGCAGCGACAGCAAGCGCACGATGATTCTCGTCGTGATGGCGCTTGTTCCCGCTATGCTGTTCGGTATGTTCAACGTCGGTTATCAGCACCTGCTGGCAACCGGTCAGTTGGCAGCAGGCATGACCTGCGCTCTCTGGTGGAAAGCCTTTGGCTTCGGTCTGCTGGCCGTGCTGCCGTACATCATCGTGGCGTACGCAGTGGGTCTGGGCATCGAGTTCATCGTAGCGCAGATCAAGCACGAGGAAGTGGCAGAAGGATTTTTGGTAACGGGTTTCATCATCCCGCTGATCGTGCCGATTAACACGCCGCTGTGGCAGGTAGCGATTGCAGTCGCTTTCGCAGTCATCTTCGCCAAAGAGGTGTTCGGCGGAACGGGATACAACATCTTCAACGTAGCGCTTATCACGCGTGCGTTCCTGTTCTTCGCGTACCCGTCTTCGATGACCGGTGACAAGATGTTCATCCGCACGGAAGGCACCTGGGGTTGGGACGGTGGTCACGCCCTCGTGGACGGTTTCACGGGCGCTACTCCGTTGACGCAACTGGCTACGGGCACGCCTGTCGCTCAGTCTTTCTGGGACATGGCGAACGGACTTATCCCGGGTTCGGTAGGTGAGACATGTATATGGGCTATCCTGCTCGGCGCTATCCTGCTCATCGCGACAGGTGTGGCAAGCTGGAAGACGATGCTGGCTATCTTCGTCGGCGGCGGTTGCACGGCTTGGCTGTTCAACCAGTTCGGCTCGGCGGACAACCTCGTGGCGCAGTATCCGTGGTACTTCCACTTGGTAAGCGGCGGCTTCGCGTTCGGTGCTGTCTTTATGGCTACCGACCCTGTGACATCCGCTCGCACGGAGTGCGGTAAGTGGATCTACGGTCTGCTCATCGGTCTTGTGGCTGTGGTCGTACGTGTGCTCAACCCGGGTTATCCGGAGGGCATGATGCTGGCTATCCTGCTGATGAACGCTTTTGCTCCGCTCATCGACTGGTGCGTGGTACAAGGTAATATTCGTAAACGTGCTAAAAGGGAGGTGAAGCTATGAAACTGAATACGAATTCGAACGTCTATACCTTCGTGTATATGACGATAGTAGTGGTTATCGTGGCTGTGCTGCTGGCGCTGGCTAACCAGGCGCTCAAGCCTCGTCAGGACGCTAACATCCTGCTCGATAAGCAGAAACAGATCCTCGGTGCACTCAAGGTGGACTTTTCGCAGGCTGATCCCGCAGAGGTCTATTACACGCTGGTAAACGACACGCTCCGTTTCGACGGCTGCGAGGTCTATGTGGCGAACCTGAACGGTGCTACCAAGTACATCCTGCCGCTGAGCGGTAAGGGTCTGTGGGGCGGCATCGGCGGTTATCTCGCACTCGATGAGGACAAGAACACCATTTATGGTGTTAACTTCAACCATGAGTCCGAGACACCGGGTCTGGGTGCTAAGATCGTAGAGCTGCCGTTCCGTGAGCAGTTCGAAGGCAAGCATATCCGCAACGCCGAAGGACAAGTCGTTTCCGTGGCTGTGCTCAAGGCCGGTAACAAGGCCGAAGGTCAGGAGCAGGTAGATGCCATCTCCGGCGCTACCATCACCTCGACCGGCGTCAGCACGATGCTGGAGGTTAATTTAGCGGAATACGCTGCATTCCTCAATGATGCTGCTTTGCAGCCTAATGATGCAGCAGAGCTGCCTAATGATGAAGTTGAACCTATTAAAGAGGAGGAATAAGGTATGTTATCTCAGAAAACTAAGGACACATTACTCGGTCCTCTTAACGCCAATAACCCGGTGGTAGTGCAGATCCTGGGTATCTGTTCGGCACTCGCCGTAACGGTGCAGCTGAAGCCTGCCCTCGTCATGGGTATTGCCGTAACGATCATCGTGGCGATGGCCAACGTCATCGTGTCGCTCATCCGCAACACCATCCCGATGCGTGTACGTATCATCGTGCAACTCGTCGTAGTGGCTGCGCTCGTGACACTCGTCAGCGAGATCCTCAAAGCGTTCGCTTATGACGTGGCGATGCAGCTGAGTGTCTATCTCGGTCTGATCATCACCAACTGTATCCTCATGGGTCGTCTCGAGGCGTTCGCCATGACCAACAACGCGTGGGACTCGTTCCTCGACGGTCTGGGCAACGGCTTCGGCTATGCACTCATCCTCGTCATCGTCGCTTGCGTGCGCGAGCTGTTCGGTTCGGGACAATTGCTGGGCTTCCAGATCATCCCGCAATCGTTCTATGACGCCGGCTACGAGAACTGCGGTATGATGCTCATGCCGTGGGTACATCGTTCAATTAATGATAAGGAGGCTAAGTAATGGAACACGCTTTAAGTTTATTTGTCCGCTCGATATTCGCGGATAACATGATTTTCGCTTACTTCCTCGGTATGTGTTCATACCTGGCAGTATCGAAGAATGTGAAGACCTCAGCCGGTCTGGGCGTAGCCGTTACTTTCGTGCTCATCGTCACCCTGCCGGTTAACTACCTGCTGCAGACGCTCGTTCTCGAACCCCTGCACCTGAGTTACCTGAGCTTCATCCTCTTCATCGCCGTCATTGCCGCTATCGTGCAACTGGTGGAGATGATCGTGGAGAAATACAGCCCGTCGCTCTACGCGAGCCTCGGTATCTTCCTGCCGCTGATCGCCGTGAACTGCGCCATCATGGGTGGTTCGCTCTTCATGCAGCAGCGTATCGGCCTGCCCGCAGTGGACGCCAAGGCCATCACGAGTCTGTTCGACGCGTTCATGTACGCACTCGGCTCGGGTATCGGATGGTTCCTGGCTATCGTCTGCCTCGCAGGTATTCGTGAGAAAATGGAGTATAACGATGTTCCCAAACCGCTGCAAGGACTCGGTATCACGTTCATCGTGGTAGGTCTTATGGCCCTCGCCTTCATGTGCTTCAGCGGACTGGAAATCTAACGAAAGGAGGCTATTATGTTGAAGACAATTCTTATTTCAGTTGCAGTTTTCTTGGTAGTTATCCTTTTGCTGGTTGCTATCCTTCTGATTGCTAAACGCTATCTGGTATCCTCCGGCAACGTCAAAGTCACCATTAACGGCGACAAGGAATATGACGTGGCAGCCGGCGGTTCGCTCCTCAGCCAACTCGGCGAAGCAGGCGTTCACCTGCCTTCGGCCTGTGGCGGTAAGGGCTCGTGCGGCCAGTGCAAGTGCCAGGTACTCAGCGGCGGCGGTGAGATCCTGCCGACCGAGACCGTCCATTTCTCGCGCAAGCAGCAGAAAGAGGGCTGGCGTCTGGGTTGCCAAGTCAAAGTGAAAGAAGACATCACCATGAAGGTCGATGAAGCGGTACTCGGCGTGAAAGAGTGGGAGTGCGAAGTTATCTCGAATAAAAACGTCGCTACCTTTATCAAGGAGTTCAAGGTACAACTGCCTCCGGGCGAGCACATGAACTTCGAACCGGGTTCGTACGCACAGATCATCATCCCTGAGTACGATATCGACTACGACCGCGACATGGATAAGTCGCTCATCGGCGACCTCTACCTGCCCGCTTGGCAGAAGTTCGGCCTGTTCAAACTCAAACAGAAGAACACCCAGGCTACAGTACGTGCGTACTCGATGGCTAACTACCCCGACGAGGGCGATATCATCACGCTTACCGTGCGTATCGCTACTCCGCCGTTCAAACCCAAAGAGCAGTGCCCGAATGGTCCTGAGTTCATGGATGTGCCCTGCGGAATCGCTTCTACCTATATCTTCTCGCTCAAACCGGGCGATAAGGTACGCATGAGCGGTCCTTACGGCGAGTTCCGACCTGTTTATGACAGCAAGAAGGAGATGATCTGGGTCGGTGGTGGTGCCGGTATGGCGCCGCTGCGTGCGCAGATCATGCACATGCTCAAGACCCGCAACTGCCGCGACCGTCAGATGCACTATTTCTACGGCGCACGTGCTATCGACGAAGTCTTCTTCCTCGACGATTTCCTCGCGCTGGAGAAGGAGTTCCCGAACTTCCATTTCCATCTCGCGCTGGATCGTCCGGACCCGAAGGCCGACCAACTGGGTATCAAGTACACCCCGGGCTTCATCGCTCCGGTTATGGGCGACACCTACCTCAAGCAGCATGACGCCCCCGAGGATGTCGAGTACTACCTCTGCGGACCTCCTATGATGGCCAAGACGGTGCTTGATTTGTTACATTCGTTAGGTGTAGATGATCAAGACATCCGGTTTGATAATTTCGGAGGCTAAGTCGAGCGGCTCGACACCCGTTTGAGCCATTCGGATATAATTAAAGGACGCGCGTATATATGCGCGCGTTCCTTTTAATTTTGTGACCACGAAACGAATTCTCTTTACTCTGCTGATTTTCCGATAGAATAAGATGGAAATAACGCTTCTTTTGGAATATACCGACCGCTCACAACTACGGGAGTGGTTCGAGGCGAACCATGCGACAGCGAAGGAATGTTGGGTAACGATGTATCGCACGAAGATCCCTCGCACCGATGCCATCCCTTATCTTGAAGTCGTCGAAGAAGCACTCTGTTTCGGATGGATAGACAGCACTATTAAACGCCTGCCGGATGGACGCAATGCACAACGGTTATCCCCACGCCGCAAGGGAAGTCACTGGACCGAACTGAATAAACAACGCTGTGCGGACTTGGAACAACGCGGACTAATGACCGATGCAGGTCGTGCCGCCTTAGCCCGAGCAAAAGGTCTATGACCAGGATATTAGCCTATAACCTTTGACCTATCTCCTTTGCTACTCGCTCCATCGCCTCAGCCAGTACTTCGCGTGAGGTTGCAAGGTTGATACGCACGTAGTGCTTACCGCCGTACATACCCGATGGGTTGAACAGCACATGCGCCTTGTCCGCCAATTCGCGGCAGAACGCCTCGGCGGACATATTCATCGCCGACACATTCACCCATGCGAGATACGTGCCTTCCGTCTCATGCAACTGCAGCATCGGCAGGTGCTCGCGCAGGAAATCGCGCAGGTAGCAGTAATTGCCGTACACATAAGCGTTGAGTTCGTCCAGCCATGCCTCGCTCTCGTTATACGCCGCCACCTGAGCCACCAGACCGAACGGGTTTAGTCCGTTCACCTCATGCACCTCCAGCGCGTGGTTGATCTGCGCGAACAGGTCCTTGTTAGGAACGAAGATCGTCGCGCACAGCAGGCCGGCTATGTTAAACGCCTTGCTGGCAGACGTGCACACGCAGAAATCCGTGTCGTCTATCGCGATTGAAGCGAAAGGTGTGTATGCATAGCCCGGGAAAGCGAACTCACAGTGGATCTCATCCGACAGCACGAACAAATGCGCACGACGCATGATAGCCGCTAAACGCTCGAGTTCTTCCCTACTCCACACACGACCGGTCGGATTATGAGGGTTGCACAGCAGGAACACATCCGCCTCTTTCGCCTTGTTCTCCACATCTTCCCAGTTGATCTCAAAACGGTTGTTGACCAGCACCAGCCGCGACTCCACCAACTCGCAGTTCATATTCTCGATACAGGTGAAGAAGCAGTTATACGCCGGTGTGAAAGTTAGTATCCGTAAGCGTTCACCATTACCCTTCCTTGCCTGCAAAGCGGCAAACACCGCCGAGATAGCCGGCACCACAGCCGTCGTATATAAAAGATTATCGCGGTTGATGCCTTTCCAGCCGTGCCGGCGTTCGAACCAAGATGCTACCGCATCGTAATTAGCCTGCGGCACGATCGTGTAACCGAACACACCGTGGTCTAAACGACGCTGCATCGCCTCGCGTATCGGCTTAGCCGCCGCAAAATCCATATCCGCTATCCATAACGGCAGGCAACCCTGCGCACACTCCGAGTCCCATTTATAACAATCGGAATTTCTACGATCTACGTATTCTAACATAGTATTCAGTATTCTTATCTCGTTTCACTCGAACGATTATTCGCTGAGCGAATTTTCAGTATTCAGTTATCAGAAGAGTAACAACGTCAATAGATAGGCCACGATGGTCGAGACGGTCACGCATATGAGGCCCGGCATCATGAACGAGTGGTTGAGCAGGTACTTACCGATGACGGTGGTACCCGAGCGGTCGAAGTTGACGGTGGCGATATCCGACGGGTAGTTCGGGATGAAGAAATAGCCATATACCGACGGCAGCACACCTAACAGCACTACGCCCGGAATACCGAGGCTGTACGCCAGCGGCAGCATCGCTACGACGACGGCGCCCTGCGAGTTGATCAGCACCGAGACAGCAAAGAAGACCAGCGCAATCGCCCATGGGAAGTCTTTGACGATGCCTTCGAGCATCGACTGGATTTGAGGCATATAATGACCAAAATAGGTGTCTGCCATCCACGCGATACCGTAGATAGCGACGACGGCCACCATACCTGATTGCCATACCGGACCGGCTACGGCTTTCTTGGGACTGGCCTTGCAGAAGATGATCATCAGCGCCGCGGCCGTGATCATAATGATCTGAATGACTTGGTTCATCTTCACGTGCAGGTATGTCATCTTCGGCAGGAAAATAGCGAACATGACGACGCTCAGCAACGCACCGAGGAAGATATAGACCGAGCCTTTCGCCTCTTTCGAGATCTCTTTGTCCAGGATCGTAGCGCTATTTCCGTAGATATACGCACGCTGCTCCGGATCTTGGAGCTTGGCCTGGAAAATCGGATCTTTGTCAAGGTCTTTACCACGTTTGTAAGACGCAGCCGCAGCTGCCATCAGGCCACACAGACACGCAGGTATAGTGATCATCAGCACTTGCGGGATCGTCACGTCAAAACCGTTGGCGTTAGAGATGGAGACGAACGCCACTACTGCTGCTGCAATCGGCGAACAGGTGATACCTACCTGCGAAGCGATAGACGCCACGCCGCACGGACGCTCCGGACGGATACCTTTCTTGAGCGCGATATCACAGATAATCGGCATCAGGGTATACACAACGTGGCCGGTTCCTACGAGGACGGTCAGGAAGAACGTAGCCAGCGGAGCGAGGAACGTGATATGATCCGGGTGCTTACGAAGCATTTTCTCTGCCAGCTGAATCAACCAGTCCATACCACCCGAAGCCTGCATGATACCGGCGCAGGTCACGGCAGCGATGATGATGTAGATGACGTCCGTCGGAGGTGTTCCGGGCTTCATACCGAACGCGAAAACGAGGATGGCCAAACCGATACCGGAGATGGCGCCGAGCGCCAAACTACCGTAACGCGAACCCACCCATAACGCTCCTAAGACGATTAGGAGCTGAAGAATCATGACCCAAGTCATAGTATTGTCATTAAGGTAACAACAAGAAACGCGCATGTGCATACACACACGCGCGCTTCTTATCTACATTTTACCAAGCCGTTCCCAGCATTCTGAGGTAGCTCTTGTAACGCCACTGAGCGTTCTCCTGAGCGGCGGCGAAGAGCTCGTCGGCCTCTTTCGGGAACTGCTTTGCTACAGAAGCGAAGCGAACCTCGCCTTTCAGGTAGTCTTGGAACTTATCCCACTGCGGCTCTTTGGAGTCGAGCGAGAACGGGTTCTTGCCTTCTGCCTCGAGTTGCGGGTTGTAACGCCAGAGGTGCCAGTAACCGCACTCAACAGCCTTCGCTTCCTCAGCCTGGGACTTGCCCATACCTGCTTTCAGACCGTGGTTGATACACGGAGCGTAAGCGATGACGAGTGACGGTCCGGGATAAGCCTCCGCCTCACGGATAGCCTTGAGGGTCTGAGCTTGGTCAGCGCCCATAGCGATCTGAGCTACATAAACATAACCGTAGGTGGTAGCGATCATACCGAGGTCTTTCTTACGAACGCGCTTACCCATAGCAGCGAACTTAGCGATAGCGCCGAGCGGCGTTGCTTTGGATGCCTGACCACCGGTGTTGGAGTACACCTCGGTATCGAGCACGAGGATGTTGACATCTTCGCCGGAAGCGATGACGTGGTCGAGTCCGCCGTAACCTATATCATAGGAAGCACCGTCACCACCGACGATCCACTGGCTGCGTTTAACGATATGGTCTTTCTCAGCGAGGATAGCCTTGCAGGTGTCGCAACCGCATTTCTCCATAGCAGCCACCATCGGCTCGTAGAGACGGTTCGTTATTTCTGCAGACTGCTTGTTCTCGAGCCACTCCTTGAACATCGCTTTGAGTTCGTCGGAGCAGTCAGCGCACTCGAGACCTTTCTGCATGAGAGCAGCGATACGCTCGCGCAGTTTGCGGTGTGCGATCTGCATACCGAGACCATACTCGCAGAAGTCCTCGAAGAGGGAGTTGGACCAAGCCGGACCGTGACCCTTCTCGTTCTTGGTATAAGGCGTAGAAGGTACAGAACCGGAGTAGATAGAGGTACAACCGGTAGCGTTAGCGATGATCTCGCGGTCGCCGACGAGTTGGCTGATAAGCTTCAGATACGGTGTCTCACCGCAACCGGAGCAAGCGCCGGAGAACTCGAAGAGCGGAGTTGCGAACTGGCTGTTCTTGACGTTGTTGAGTTCAACG
>CACXPH010000032.1 GCA_902769535.1 uncultured Bacteroidales bacterium | reverse complement strand
CTCCGCGTTGTATAATACCTGACACATCTTGGGAAGTAAAACTCTTTACTTCGCCATCTATTAGACCTTTGTAGCCACGATAGATTGCTTTAACTTGCAGTCCTTGCGCGATAGCCGCACGTGTCACCGCACGGATGGCTGCGTTCATTCCGGGGGCATCTCCACCGGATGTTAATACACCGATTGTCTTAATCATTTTCGTAATATTTTAAGGTGTATAGTGCAAGAAGTTATCCGACTTGCACGTCCGGATTTATCTTGCGAATCAGGCCTTTCAGCACATCTCCCGGGCCAAACTCGTAGAACTCACTTGCGCCATCTGCAATCATATTTTGGACGCTTTGTGTCCAGCGAACGGGAGCTGTGAGTTGTTTTAGGAGGTTTTCGCGGATAATTTCCGGTTCTTTCTCTGCTTTAGCAGAGACGTTCTGATAGATCGGGCAGAAGGGTTTTCTAAACTCCGTTTTGAGGATGGCCGCCTTCAGTTCTTCGGCTGCGGGTGCCATCAACGGTGAATGGAAAGCACCACCGACAGGCAGACGTAACGCACGGCGTGCACCGGCTTCTTTGAGTGCAACACAAGCGGCCTCTACCGCTTCTATCTCACCGGAGATAACGACTTGTCCCGGGCAGTTGAAGTTAGCAGCTACCACTACCCCATCTTGCAGGTTTTGACAGATCGCATCAACCTGTTCGTCGGGCAGACCAAGGACGGCTGCCATCGTTCCGGGATTGGCCTCGCAAGCAGCCTGCATCGCCTGTGCGCGCGCGGACACTAATAATAAGGCGTCCTCAAAACGCAAAGCGCCACATGCTACGAGCGCACTGAACTCACCGAGGCTGTGACCGGCTACCATGTTCGGTGTCTCGACGGTCATGAGCCGCTGTGCCACTACCGAGTGCAGGAAAACTGCTGGTTGCGTCACTTTGGTCTGCTTGAGGTCTTCTGCCGTGCCGTTGAACATCACATCGGTCAGCGAGAAGCCAAGCAGCCTATCGGCTGCCTGACACATCTCGCGTGCCTCTTTATGGGCATCGTACAGATCTTTACACATTCCCGGGAACTGACTACCCTGCCCCGGGAATACAAATGCTTTTAGCATTTTCATTTAGCGTTAATGGATTAGAGCACTACGGGTTCGCCCATCAGACCGCCCATAAGGATTACTACGAGACCTGCAGTCACATTGTGACCACTACCGGTAGCTGCCACACCATTGGCGCAAACTTGTCCTTGACGGATAGCAGACAAGAGGGCAACCAAACCCAGTGCGATTCCACCACCGAGGATTGCTGCTGCCTGCAGTGTCGTAATACCTGCGGTGAGGTACTTCTGAACCATAAAGTAACCTACGAAGCCGTAGATACCTTGTGTAGAAGGCAGAGCGGACAAGAGGATGTAGATACCCATAGCGTCCGGACGTTTCTTCAAGGCACCGACAACGGCGTTACCGCACATCGTCAAACCATACACACTACCTACGCCGGACAGACCGACCATGAAAGCGATGCCAATAAAGGCGAGAATCAAATTTAATGTCATGATAGTAAAATTTATAATTTATGATTTATGATTGCAAATTTATTTCTTAAAAGGTTTGTACTCTTTTCCGCCTCCTTCGAATCCGGCATTCTTGTAGAACTCCACGAAGGTCAAACGCATCGGGTGTACCACCGAAGAGATGAGACACAGCGCGAAGTTCAGCGAGTGGCCGAATACCAAGATCAGCAAGGTCGGTAACCATCCAATCCATGAAGGACACGCTCCACCGGCCTGCAGAGCCAAGGCATTAAAGACATTTCCTAGAATACCTCCGGCGAGACCCAGCGCAAACAAACGGATATAACTGAGCACATCGCCCAAGAGTCCGCTGACCATGTTATACGTACCCCAGAGACCTCCTCCGATATTGAGGAGCAGGATCTTCCGATCGGGGTTACTGTAGAACATAATAAATAGTGCGCAGAGACCCAATATACCATAAATGGTATATAATCCTATCGGCGAGAGAGAGCCGGCGAGGGCAAACCACACGATGAGCGTCACTAAAGCAACGAGCCAAGCGCAGTCATATGCTGCATACTTGAAACCATCGCGGAGCGTAATTTTCACTACCTTGAAGCCCATCGCAAACAGGATCTGGAAGACACCTATCAGGATAGCAAATACCATCATTGGGTGGTACGAACCGCCCATAAAATGCACCGTGGCGTTCGTCTCCGTGATGAAATACTGCTTCACAGGAGCAAGGAATGCCACTTCCTCCAAGTTAATTCCGAAGAACATGCCGGTCAGGATACCTACGACCATGGTCGTAAAGCCCATGAACACGCCTAACCATCCCCACTCTTTGAGTTTCGGAGCCTTGAGGATAACCGCGAGTCCTGCGAGGAGAACTACCAAACCATAGCCTCCATCTCCCAAGCAGAGGCCGAAGAAGAGCATAAAGAACGGCGCAAAGAATGGCGTCGGGTCCAATTCTGCATAGTTGGGCAGCGAATAGAGACGCGTGATAGGTTCAAACAGCCGCGTATAGAAGTTATTCTTCAACTCAATAGGCGTGTTATCCTCTTTGGTCGGTTCTTCCGCCTCGTAGTATACCTGCGCGGAGTCGAGCATCTCGTTGAGTGCTGGCTCTTTGTCGATCGGACAGAAACCCTCGATGAGACACAACGCGCCATCGGCCAGTTTATCCGTTGAGAGTTGCACACGCTGCCAGTCAATCTGCTGACGGGCTTCTACGAGTTGAGCCTTTATATCCTCGATATTCGCTTTCTGCCAAGCCTCTATGCGGGCATTAGCCGCGGCGAGCAGTCCATTGAGGTGCTCCACTTCTTGTAACCACTGCTTCTCCGATTTCTCGGGTTGAGCGATCTCGGTAACAGGAAATTCCGAATAATCCGAGTTTTCGGAGTATTCCGAGACCGCCACAAAATAGGTCTTGCCTTCTTTCTCATTCACCTTAATACCCCACTCCGGGTCAAAGGCCTTGCTCGAGCTCTGGAAGAAACGAAGGGTATAACCGGCTTCTTTGAGGGCTTCGATACGCGCGGCATCGAAATCGCCCCACACAGCAGCCTGTTTGGCGGCTTCATGAGCAGCAGCGATACGTTCCTCAACGGTTGTGCGCTCTTGAATCAGTTGATCCGGCGCGCCTTGATTCAGCAGACGACGCAGTTCATCCTCGTGCTGAAGGGCAGCCTGCAAGTCCTCGTTGTCTTCGATGAGACCGGCGGCTTTCTCGGTAATATGTACGACGCCCAGGTCGCGTAATTGCGTCAAGAAAGTGTCGTAATCACGATGGAATACCAAGAAGGTATATTTCTTCATCTTACTGATCATCGCTCTGTCCTCCTTTCTTTGCTTTTACGATCTTCTGGCTGGACTTATTGAGGTTTTCCTCGTCCTCCATGAAGCGCTTGATCTTACGAATTGCGTCTTGGTAGCCCGGGATCTGCACCTTCTCAAATAGGTTCACTTTCTGCGTCGTTTTCTTACGCGCATACTCGAGCAAATCCACTTTGCGCCGCACAAACTCCTGTCGGATACCTACATCGGCGATAGCTTTGAGTTGCTCAAAGCCGTCTGCAAACCATTTCGGGCTGGAGAATAGTGAGAACTCTTTGGTCGAGTACACCACCTCATCCAACACAGGTACGCGCACACCCGCGATCTTTTTAATAGACATGCGTACGTCGTCCACGTGAATGAGGCTCGTGTCAAACTCGCCCCAAAGCGCTATCATCTGATCGTAGTCCTTGATGCGGCGCTCGACTTCTTTATCCAAGTCCTCGAGTTCTTTCTTTGCCTTCTTCACTTCAAGACGTAAGGCCGTCTCTTTGCTTTGCAAAGTAGGCAAAGTTCGTTGCCGCATCTTGAGGTCCTTCTCCAGGCTCTGCAACGATGTTTTATTGAATTGATACGTTATAGCCATAATTTATGCTTTTGGCCAATATTTATCTACTAATGCTTGTTTGATATTTACCTCTTCCGGTTTGAAGTACTTACCGAAGAGTTGCCATGCGATATCGAGCATTTGAACGGTGTTGATGTTCACGTCGATAGCCAGGATCTCACGGCTATAGTCACGTGCGAAATCGAGACAACGCAAGTCATAGTCCGTCAAGTCGAAACCGTTCTCTTTCTTGGTCTTGGCGTTAGCCGCGTCAGCGTACAAACGAACAGCGGCGTTCATCACTTGCGGGTGATCTTCGCGTGTCTTCTTGCCGGCAACCAACTGCTTCAGACGAGACAACGAACGGAACGGATCGACGATGACCTTACCGATCTCGGAGTCACGACGGAGGTAAAGCTGACCCTCCGTGATATAACCCGTGTTATCCGGAATAGCGTGCGTAATATCGCCGCCCGAGAGGGTTGTCACGGCGATGATAGTGATAGAACCGCCACCTGCTTCCTCCGGGAATTGTACGGCTTTCTCGTAGATCTTCGCGAGGTCTGAATAGAGCGAACCCGGCATACTATCTTTGGACGGAATCTGATCCATACGGTTGGACACAATCGCCAATGCGTCGGCATAGAGCGTCATATCCGTCAACAGCACAAGCACTTTCTCGTGTTTCTCCACAGCGAAATACTCTGCTGCTGTCAGTGCCATATCCGGGATCAGGAGTCGCTCAACAGGCGGGTTCTCGGTGGTGTTCACGAACGAGATAATGTGATCCAACACACCGGCGTTGGTGAACACGTTCTTGAAATACAAATAGTCATCGTTGGTTAGACCCATACCGCCGAGGATGATCTTGTCGGCTTGTGCGCGAAGCGCTACATTCGCCATCACTTGGTTGTACGGCTGATCCGGATCGGCGAAGAACGGAATCTTCTGACCGGATACCAAGGTGTTGTTCAAGTCGATACCGGCGATACCGGTAGCGATGAGCTCCGACGGTTGTTTACGACGTACAGGGTTTACGGAAGGACCACCAATCTCAACGTCCTTTCCCTCGATAGCGGGTCCACCATCAATCGGGTCGCCGTACGCATTGAAGAAACGACCTGCCAATTGGTCAGACACCTTGAGCGACGGAGACTTGCCAAGGAATACCACTTCCGCGTTGGTAGGGATACCTTCGGTACCTTGGAACACCTGCAGCGTCACCTCGTCGCCGAGTATCTTCACTACCTGCGCCAACTTACCATTCACCAGCGCCAACTCGTCGTTACCTACTCCTTCGGCCTTAAGCGACAGCGTCGCTTTGGTTATCGCAGAGATCTGCGTATATATTTTTTGAAAAGCCTTTGCCATAGTACTTACTTTTTAATTTGTTTTTCAGCCAATAACTCGTCCAGTTTAGCGCGGTAATCTTCGAACTCTTTGGACTTGAACTCACAGTAGTTCATCTGCTTGCAGAGGTTGATGACGCGCTTGAAGTAATCGATGACATCGAGGAAATTGTCGAAGTCGTAATCGTGGTTACAGATGTCCATCACCATGCGGAGCATGTACTGCTGACGCTCGAGCGGACAAACGGCATCGATCTTATCGAAGGCATCTTGCTGGAGGATGACGAAGTCGATTACTTCGGATTTCCAGAAAGTCTCGTGGTAATCTACAGGTACACCGTCGTCACCGAGGATGTTGATCTGCTCTTGGATCTCTTTACCACGCTGCAGGTAGGTCTTCATGTCGTTGACCATCGGCAACCAGTCTTTATCGATCAGTTGAGAGATATACTCCTCAAACTCCGGATACTCTACATATTTGGAATACGAATCAATCGGGTTGACAGCCGGGTAACGCTTACGGTCGGCACGAGCCTGCTCGAGTGCATAGAAACAACGTGCCACTTTCTTCGTTCCTTCGGTAACCGGCTCTTTAAGGTTACCACCGGCAGGCGAAACCGTACCGAGGAAGGTAACTGAACCTGTTGCACCGTTATTCAAATATACGTATCCTGCGCGTGCATAGAATGCACCGATGATAGCGGAGAGGTCCATCGGGAAGGCATCCTGACCCGGAAGTTCCTCCAGACGGTTCGACATCTCACGCAGCGCCTGTGCCCAACGAGAGGTGGAGTCCGCCATGAGGAGCACACGCAGACCCATCGAGCGGTAGTACTCCGCGATGGTCATGGAGGTATAAACCGATGCCTCACGGGAAGCCACCGGCATGTTTGACGTATTGGCGATGATGATCGTACGCTCCATGAGCTTACGGCCGGTGTGCGGGTCATCGAGTTCCGGGAACTCGGTGAAGGTCTCTACAACCTCATTGGCACGCTCACCGCAGGCAGCGATGATCACGATGTCCGCCTCGGCTTGCTTGGAAATAGCGTGCTGGAGGACGGTCTTACCCGTTCCGAACGGACCCGGGATAAAGCCTGTACCACCCTCACAGAGCGGGTTGGCGGTGTCGATTGTACGTACACCGGTCTCCAGCAGTTTGAATGGACGCGGTTTCTCGCGGTACGCGAGGATAGCTTTCTTTACCGGCCATTTCTGTACCATGGTCACCTCGTGGTCTTGTCCGTCGGCATCGGTCAGGACTGCCATCGTTTCGTTGATGGTGTACTCGCCGGCTTTAGCGATCGACTTGACGGTGTAGGTTCCTTCAAAGACGAAGGGCACCATGATCTTGTGCGGCTGGTGGTTCTCATCCACCTCACCGAGCCAAGCGGCAGCTTCCACCTTGTCGCCGACCTTGGCGATAGGAGTGAACGCCCATTTCTTGTTCTCGTCGAGCGGGAAGTTATACTCACCGCGTTTGAGGAAGACGCCGGTCAGTTTGTTGAGGTCGTTCTGCAGACCGTCGTAGTTACGGCTGAGCAGACCGGGACCGAGAGTCACCTCAAGCATGTGACCGGTGAACTCCACTTTGTTGCCCACTTTGAGACCACGTGTCGATTCGAACACCTGCGCATAGACATTGGCGCCGATGACCTTGATGACCTCCGCCATCAGTTTGGTCTCACCTACATAAATGTAGCAAATCTCATTTTGAGCTACAGGACCATCGACCGCCACGGTCACGAGGTTCGCGATGATACCTTTTACTTTACCTTGTGTCATATTATTGATTTTAATTATTATCTAAACAAAAACCTATAAAACACCGTCATTGTTTGACACCTTCGTGTCCTGTGTCTTTGCTTGCTTGATCACTCCTTCAAATAGATTTGAGAGTGCTCAACCAATCAAATCCACACTCTTTGAGTAAAACCAATGACGGACATAAACATACAAAACATTTTTGATTACATCATTCTCAAATGTAAATATTGTTTTATATGTTTTTTTCTTTCAAAGATCAATCCAGCTTCACGCCCTTCTTCATATCTGATACCAGTTCGCGGAAGATTTTCTCGCCTTCTTCGATAGTCAGGATACTCCATCTATGCAGCATGATAGCCTCCAGATAGTACGCAAAGACCATCTCCGAGGAGAAGAAGTCAAACTCCGTGCGGTCTTGGAGCCACGTAAAACGAATCGCATCCTGCGCTTTCTCACGCTGCATCAAATCTTCGATACCTGCGAGCGCAAGAATCTCCGTCCAGTCGCCGTCCACCTCGTTTAGACCGAAGTCCTTCTGGCTCGCGTGCGTACGCAGTTGCTCCGCCACTTCCCCTTCTCCGACGATCTGGGTCTTGACGTCAAAGCCGTGCTTGCGGCATATCTGCGCCACCAGGACGTTGTTCATGTCCTGATTGAACGCAAACCACTCGCGCACGAACTTGTTGCTTGCCTTCAGCCCTTCCGCCAGCGTCGCTTCGTCCATAGGAGCACGCAATAAGTTCAGCAGCGCTTTATCTGACGCCGTCAAGCACTCGTCGAGCAACTCGTTGAGTTTGTCCAGCGAGATAGGAGCGTCTGAGCCTGCTTTTAACTCAGGTAGTCCGGCCAGTAAATACTCGTACGTCATATCAGAACAGTTCTTCTACGAGTTGGGGACGAAGCATTTCCTTGAAATACGCGATGAACTCGGCGTCTCCGAAGGCGAGTTTGTAGCCGCCCTTAGCCGGCTGGATGGTGAAATCGGTCTTGATGCCCTTTACCTCGGCGATCTTAACGCCTTTCTCGAGCAGACCTTTGGCGTTGGCAGCGAAGTATTTCTTCAATGCCTCTGCGTCTTTTGCCTCAATGAGCACCTCACCGTCCTTTGCCATCTGCTCTGCAAGCTTGGCGATCAAGCCCTGCATGAATTTCGCGTCGGTTGTAGCGGCCTTTACACTGTCTGCAGCGATCTTATCGGCCAGCAGGTTCGTGATCTCGGTCTTTACGGCATTGACACTCTGCTCTGCATAGAGCTTGAGTTCCGCACGGGTCTTCTTGTCCAGATCAGCAGACTTACTCTCTGCAGCCGCTACGAGTGCAGTTGCTTTCTTCTCTGCCTCGGCTACGATCTCAGCCGCTTTAGCGTTCGCCTTGTCAACGATCTGTTGCGCTTCGGCGTTTCCTTTCTCCACGCCTTCCGCGTAGATTTTGTCAGTTAATTCAGAAAGATTCATATATATATTTTTTTTGTTATTTGCAAATTTCGCGCAAAGGTACAATAAAAAAATGACATATGCAAGCATATGCCATTCTTTTTTGCGAATTTCTTCGCTTTTAGCCCTGCGCTTGGTCGTACGCATCACCGCAAACCTTCCACAGGTACTTGGTCATCGTCTTGCAGCCGTTCGGCTGATCCTTCTGCGCGTTGAACGCTTGCAGATCTTGTGCCATGTGGCTCAGGTCTTTGCGACGAGCCTTCACCGCTGCCGATACTGCTGCGAAGCGAGTACGTGCG
>CACXPH010000031.1 GCA_902769535.1 uncultured Bacteroidales bacterium | reverse complement strand
TTCCGCCATCTGGGCAAAAAAAAAGAGCGGAAAACGAGACTCGAACTCGCGACCCCGACCTTGGCAAGGTCGTGCTCTACCAACTGAGCTATTTCCGCATTCTTTTTGACTCTAAAAGTAAGATCAAATGCTCTCTTCAACCGAAAGCGGGTGCAAAAGTACTGCTTTTTTTTGAATTGACCAAATATTTTTGAAAAAAAATGCAAAAAAAGTGCATTTATTCTGATTTTTGAGCGAATCAGGCTGCTTATACACGTCTTTTTCAATCAGAATCTATCTCTCAGCAAGGAAATCCACTCGCGCGCACGTGCGTTCCTAAATTATATATATTTTTAATTTTCTGTAGAATTATTTCATTTTTCCTTGCATATATCAAAAAAAAGCAGTACCTTTGTGGGATTTTTTGGGAAAGGGTAATTATGAAAAGTGATAAAAGCACATTATCTGCTATTCGTAAATTCCTTGTTGAATACAAAGAAGAGTATCTATTTGGGTTAGTACTGCTAACATTGGTCGTGCTGAGTTTTGGGCTTGCGCCGCTTATCCCGCACAAACTGTTTTATGAGATCATTTCTCCCGTGCAGAACACCGCCATCATTACGGTGACGCTGCTTTGTACTTGGGCGATGATACGTCATACGGATGGCATCCGCGTGCGGTATGTACAAGCATGGATTATGGGTACGATTTCGGCCATAATGATTGTAGGTGTCATTTATCGTATGTTCGTTAACGCCGAATTGCTGCCGGCAGAGGGCACTTTTAGCTTTGAGGGCTGGGAGATGGTAGGCGGTGATCTGCTCGCGTGGTTTATACTCGCCTATCCGTCAGAGCTTTTGAACCCCGGATGGTTGACGTGGAAGAACAGTCTGAAACGTCTCCTGCCGGTGGTAGTGCTCGGAGCAATTGACATATTCGTTCCTTGGGACCTGAGATGGCTCTTGGCGCTCGTTCCGGTGGTATGGGTAGCGCTGTTGTTCAGGCATCTGCATGACTACCGTCGGTACGCCGAGGAGAACTACAGCTCGGTGGAGCAAACCGATGAACGATGGGTGATTCGCTACCTGCAGATGACGCTGGTATTAGGCATATCGTATACCTATCTTTGTTTCTCCAACGAACCCACGCGTCTTTTCACCCAACAATGGCTGATGCTCTTCGTCATCATCTATACCAATGACCAGATCATCTTCCATTCCAAGCCATGGATAGAAATCGCAGCAGCAGAAGAAGAAAAAAAAGAAGAAGAGGCGAAAATCGAATCCAATGTAGATTACCGTGCGAAGTTAGAGGAATGGATGGAGACGGAGAAACCGTATCTTAATCCGGAGTTCCGTTTGAATGATCTGCGTCAAGTGCTGCCGCTTAACCGCACCTATCTGAGCCAACTTATCAACGCGGAATACGGATGCACTTTTTATCAATTTGTTACCAATTACCGCATCGAAGAAGCGAAGCGATTGATGAAAGAAAAGCCGGATCTGAAGATGCAGGATATCGCTGAGCAATGCGGCTTTTCATCCCCGGTCGTCTTCTCCCGTATTTTCGTTCGCGAAACCGGCGAGACGCCGAGTGAATGGTGTGCGAATAATAGATAATTCGTAAAAAAATACTTATTTTTCTTAACTTTAATACAAAAACGCCCGCTCGCACTTGCGTGAGTGGGCGTTTTTGTGTACCTTTGCGTACTTTTAACGCATAAAAAATCAAAATGATATGAATATAGTCTGTTTAAAAAAGAATGTTTGTCTTTGTAGGGTACGAATTCTGTTGTTGATTTCTATACTATTTGTCTCTGTAGGAACGTATGGACTCGGCTTTACGCCGACGGATGGTGGTCTGGTGGTCAACCTCAAAGCGGGCAACCGGATATTGCTGTCTGTCATGGTTGATGATGACAACAATCCTTCCACGCCCGACGTGGAGTATTTCGTGTGCCATTACCCGGGTTATACGGGTGGTCATTTCAATTACTACAACTGGGATGATAAAGGTAGTGGAAACATCCTGAAGTTGATTCCACAAGGTGACGGAGTTACAGAGCCAGCATCTCCTTCTATCTGGACGATTGATGATCCAATGCCGTTCCTTAAGAGTGGTACAAGTTATCCATTTGACGGTATCGGCTATACGATGTGGAGTACCAATCCCGGAGGCGATTCCTATACCTTAGTGTGTTCTCCTAGTAGTTCGTTTATGTACCAAGGCTATTTGACCAGAGATGCAGGCCATGCCAACATCTGTAACGCCATCTTTGTCGTGCCGACCAGTTCCGCTGGGACTTCCTTTGACCCGAATAACACGATGGGTAGAAGTACTAAGTTTGACGGTGCGAAAGGGTATGGTTTCTTAGGTCTGCCCTACCGCGAAGTGTATTGGTTGGATATACCCCGAGGCAACGGTAACCCTATGGCTTATCTTAATGCTTCAGTGGTTAGCTTCAATACTACCACATCGGATTACAAATACAGCAATAACAGCTTAACCGCCAAACCCGGTCAGGCGATGTATGCTTTTGCGGATACCAAGCACAAGCCGACCAAGCGTGTTATCTTCCGTCTCTATATATTGGATGAGGCGACGACTTCTTCGTGCGCGGATTCGTATTTCTTTGCCTACGACGAGCAGGATTATGTAAGGTATCATAGTGGCTATGATAAAGATACCAGCGCTTACACCCCTAAGCGTAAGATTTATACCATCGACCATCTGGTGTGCATGGAGCGTCTTGAAGACACCAAGTATTACATGAGCGATTATATGTATGTCCCGGAGCCGGATAGTACGTATTACTATGTGGGATACAAGAATACGTTTTGCATTAACGGCAGGACAGCCGATGAGAAGTTCAACTCGCAGTTCAAGAAGATAGAGACCTTGAAGCTCCAACATATGGATAAGCAAGCTCCGCGAGGCGCTTACGGACGTATGATCGTGGACACGACGCAGACGAGCAAGCCGAACCTCGGTGTGGAATTCCGCCCTGCGGGTGTGTTCCTGAGAGTGAACGCGGGTGGAGGCAGGTATCGTAACATCGAGATGCACCCCGAGCCGGGAGATACCTCATGGATATGTAACGAGATGTGGACGATCAACGGCGCATTCTTAGCGCTTACTATCAAAGCGACGCTGTACTCCGGCGCGGAGTTCAGCGAAACGGATGAGGGGTTCGATGTCGAGGGATGGAGCGAGTACGTGGTCGGTAATACGGTGCCCTTAGCCGATGACCCGAGCAAGACAGTTACCGAAAACATGACCGGTTGGGCGCGTGTCTATACCAACAAAAGTACTACAAACGGCGGTTTGGAGTTCGTCCGTGCGGAGAAAGACAAGTATGTCCGCTACGATAACAACGGCCATTACGGAGCAGCGGTTCCGAATACGTATGCCAAAGCAGGAGAGACAACCGTAGTGCTGAGTGAACCGCGTCTGTTGAAAGGATATGATTTCCTGGGTTGGTACACGAAGGCGGATACCGCAACAGGAAGTTTTACAAAGTATAAACCGGGCGATGTGTTCACTTTTACCGATTCGGACGAAGACGGCAAAGACTCCCTGATCCTCTATGCGCAAGCCAAATACACAGGAGGTATCGGTGTGGCTATCTCATTCATGAAAGATGACGGCAAACGCTATTTCCTGACGCACCCGAATACCTCCGCGCCTCGTTATGCGAAAGCCCGGCATTTTAATGATTGGACGAACACCTACCAAGGTATGTCGGACGCTAATAATACCGACACGTGTTACTTGAGTACGTATCTGCTAATCGGTAATAACACCGTATGTAAGGAATGTTCAGACGGTGAGTATGTGCTGGATCCGAGACGTGAAACCGTACATGGCGCGATCGATTCCGTTATGTTCTATGAGCACTTCATGCCTGCCAACGAGGAGTATATCGGTCTGTATTATGTGGCTGGCGAATTTAATAAAATCCTTGCCAATGATACCTGGGCGGGTCTCTTCCAATCTACCAAAGGTTGGCCTGATCCGATGACGCCTTGTATCGAGAACACCAAACTCTTCTCAAGATACTACTTAGATAGAGATGGAGAAGGAAATATTCAAAAACACGAGCGTCCGAATAATGAGGAAGGAGATACGGTCTATTATAATCCGACAACAGGTTATTTTGACGGAGCGAAAAGCCCCGTGACAAACTTCACCATTTCCGGTGTGGGCGTAGTAGATGAGCATTACGTGGTTCTGCCCGATACATCCGCGGAATTGGAATGGACGGATACCATCACCTTTGGCATCCACCGGGATGAAGCGATACAAAACAGAGTGTGGTCCAAGCTCATCGGCAAGCAACTGATGCTGCAGATGATGGTAGGCGACAAGATTACCTATTTCCATCCGAAAGACAATGGTATTACCGAATATACACAACTGCGTCTTAACAGCAACTATCGTTTGGATGAGACCTTTGAATATATCCGCGATGCGCGCGTGGAATCGTTAGGAGAAGCTGTGTCGGCAGAGGACAAACCCACCATGAATGACCGTCTGGAAAAGAACTATTTCGGACGCCTCATTACCAGCGGTTTGAATACGCCGGTGGATGTACAATACATGGGCGAATATATCGATATTATCGACACCATCCGTATCACTCTCCGCCCCTTAGGACCTAATAAGATCAAAGAGTACTACGGGCGTTGGAAAGAGGGTGCTCCGGGACTGCATATCCGTCCCGACGGTTCGCGTTGCCGTGATATCATCGTCCGTACCAAGACCGTGCATTACGGCGATACGTTGGAGAAACTCGTGCTCTCTCCGGTGATGCCTGTATATCGATTCAGCCCGCTGAAGGATGCAGAGAAAGTGCTGAGTTTTACCCTCGCGAAAGTGCGTTACCGCCAATTGTTGGATACAGAGGGTCATGTGCTTGCGGAGGAGATATTGTCCTCCGTGGATCACACTTCAGCATTGCACATTACCCACAGCCAGTGTACGTTTACTACGACCGGTGGTGGTGCTTCTTCAATCTATTTTAATAAAGATAACGCAAAAATATTGAATGATCAAGTAGCGTTGATTACACAGGCTGAAAACAATTCCGGCCCGAATTATGATACGCTGCTCGTCAACACCGAGGTGACAATCAATGCTATTACTTCTCCGGTTAGCTGTCAAGTACCTTTGGTACAAACTACCTTGGAGAGCGAGGAGTTGGTATGGTCTGCGGTAGTGAATGGACAACGCTATTTCATCATGGCGGGTGAAGACGGTGAGAGCAATAAGTCTCTTATCTTCCGTCAGTACGAGCTGAAAGGCCAAACGCTGTATAAGAAAGAGGATGGTAAGACCCAGTTGGTGAAAGGTTCCTTGGACGAAGCCAATAGCGATACCAAGTATATCACGCTGTGGAGATATGCGTATGTAGATCAAGGAAAGAAGCAGATCACGCTGGCGATAGACGCTCCTGTGGATCTGCAATTCATTATTACCGGCGAATCCACTCCGGGAGTGCAGGAAAATAGTGATCCGGAGACAGCAGCCACGCTGACCTATGAATATGTGAATGTATATGTAAATGCCAATGAGAACTTTGAGGAGCAGGTTAAACTGAAGTACGGCAATGACAAGTGGCTCAAGCTGACCGTAACAGCAGGTGTCCCTTCCCTCACTTTGACAACGAATGAAACGGAGGCAACCGTGTTCTCATTTACCTATCTGGAGCACGAGTATGACCTCCTCAATAATGGAGCCTATCCGAACAAGCCTCAACTGGAGTTCGGCTATAACAACACAACGGGTGCTTCCGTTCAAACGCGGTACAAAGCCCGTCGCGTCTATTCAATGTTGCTCAATAACACCATCACCTACTGCGGACTTGAGGAAGAGGCACATATCGCAGATCTTGTTGACCCGGCATTGGAATGGAAGACGGATACGACTTTCACCCTCATTCCTGACAGCCGTTTTACCCCTGGAGACAGCAGATTGAGCAGAACGACGAATAGTGCGGATCTGACCACCATTGTAACGCCTTCGGGTTCAAGTCCTATGAATATTCAGTATGGTGGTAAGTACGTCAATATCGTTGATACCCTCGATGTGCAGATCTCGCTGCAACTCGATGCACCGGACTATCACTTCGCGGACGCATGGAGCAGTTTCAAATCCGTGGAGGATGCGCATCTCAAGATACCGCTTATCCGTAAGACGTATCATGAGGCTGAGTACGACTCGCTGATATGTACGGTAGAAAACGATGAATATACGTATGTATTCCCGCCGGAGATTTCCACAGGAGTGAATGATACCCATACCTTTGTCTTCGGTACGGATCACCGCTATGGAACGAACGTTCTGGATGTAGATAACCGGGTGATCTCTTATTCCGGAGAAGCAGATAGTCATACCGGTTCTATGCACTTGGATAATCCGGCACTGGCTGAGATTCGTTTGATAGAAGCGGATGGTAGTACGCCGGATTGGTGCGAGATTACCGCAGTAACTGACAACACGATTACTGTCCATTGTAAGGGCAATGGTATTCGTTCATCGCGTTCGGCAAATATATATCTGGCTTATGCGATGGAGGTAGGTAAGCCTAAGAGATGGCGTTATATTAACTTCAGCGTCCAAGTGATGCAAGGAAGCCGTTTCCAATACGAAGGAAACCAACACCTTGTTCACTCCAAAGGTGCTTCCGGAGATGACCTGAAGGATGGTGTACAACAGGTTCATGAGAATAAGACGATTCTCTATTACTATAATGCTTCGGGCGTGGAGCAATCCGAGGACCAGCGTGTCGAGCTGCCGCTGCGTGAGCGTAACTTCTACGGCTGGTGGCGTTGGTATAGAGAGGGTAGAGATGAAAGAGGAAATGATGTATCGGATATGGATGTGCCCGACTCTTTATGGCAGACCCGACCCACCAATACGGGTGGTAAATGGAATATCCCGTTTCGTACGATCGGAGACTCGGTGCCGGACGGAAAGGGAGGCAAGAAACTCGTGACGCAGGGACGCTATACCGTCTTCCATTATCCTTCGGCGGATTATAACGCCCGTAAGGATCCGCCTTCCAAGGCGCCAATGGTCTATCCGCCTATAAATAAAAGAACGGTTACTTATGCCGTGGATTTGAGCGTCTATTACGACAACCTGCCGCTTTCCATGAAAGAAACGAATAACGTCGATTGGGCAAAACTGGATACGATGGAGGCGATTACCGAGCCGACTCTCTCAATTCGAGAGGTGTTTGAATTGCATCCCTGGACGGAAATGGCGGATACACTCGATCATTACAAGGTCCACAAGGATGTTACCCCGAGTGTGACGGAGAGATACATGGAGGATCACGTGGTTCGTGCGCCGTTAAATAATCGTCTCTTGTTGAAGACCGAGCAGCGTTATAGTTACGATAATATCAAGAAGGGACAACACTCGGAATCCCTCCTCGGCTATTACATGCGTGATGATAACTGGGATACATGGTCGGCTGATCCAGCCCGCCAGGATTCCATGATTTGGTGCGCAGGATGGGATGCGGATTGCGCTTGGTACACCTATAATCCCAAAACCCAAACATACGATACGTGCGATTATACCATAACTGAAGCAAATGACTTCCTGAGTGTGCCGAAAAAGACGAGTATGCCTCCTGGTCGGGATTTCGATACTGTTTATTATTGTCTCCGCGCAAAGAGTATTGCATCGACCGATGTGGGTACGGAAGACGAAGATAACGCTCGTGGAGCCTACTGGTTCAATATCTGCCGATATACGATCATTTATCATCGTGAAAATAGGTTCGGTCCGAAACTGGAGACTTCTGGCAAAGCGATCATCACCAATAACGAGATAGAGGAGAACTTTGACGTGTTGGAGCGCTTGAATTTCGACTACAACCAACCCGGACGCGCCTATACGGTCTATCCGCATCCTCTGCCTTGGGCGGACGCATCCTACGGATTTGCGTACCCCAAAACGGCTTCCCTGCCGGATAACCGTCCTCATAATAAGAACGGATTGGAGAACCTGGCGAACATGGGTGAGTATAACCTCATCAACCGTATTCCCGAATTTGGTTCCTATTGGTATAAGATGGAGCAACACGGCGGTGCCGAAAAAGGATATATGATTTTCTGCGATGGTATGTCTTCCGCGGGTCAGGTGGCTGCGCTCCAACTCGATACCACCCTTTGCGAAGGACAAAAGATGTACTTCTCTGCCTACGTCGGGAACCCCTATGGCTCCGATGGAAAGACCTGCCCGAACTTCACGTTCTCTGTACAAGGTTCGTTGGATGGCTCCACATGGGAAGATATTACCTCCTATATGACCGGCGATCTGGCGCGATCGAACAACTGGTACCAGATCTATTTCCCGATCGAGATGAATGTGGATTATACGCACTTCCGCGTGCAGGTGTATAATATGGCGGCAAACGATGACGGAAATGACTTCATCATCGATGATATGTGTATCTTCGCGACCAAACCGCCGTTGATGGTTTATCAGGCGAACACGACTTGTAAGAACGAGAACGAAGCCGACTCGCTCACCCATATCGTGCTCCGTGTGGACTATCAGGGCTTTACTGATGAAGCCTATGACGCTGGTACCGAGTATTACACTATCCAGGAAATTACCAAATCCAAAGATACGACATTCCTGAAGTTGGAGGACGGATACTACGGAGAGGAGATCAGACCGACCACTCCTCCATCCAGAAAGGATACGGTGTATGGTCAGATCGGATTACCGGATCGCCATTATATTCCTACCGTACCCGATTCGATCTTCCCGAACCTGCAAGGCTTGATCGCTGAGTTCGAAACCACATTGGAAGCGCACGAGGCCTATGTGGCGGGTAAAACCGCAACCGATGTTGCTGTGTTCCGTAAGGGATATGTCTTCGAGCATTTGGATGACTCGATACGCCCTGTGCTGTATGTGGTCCATTCGGCGAAGATGTCGGCGGATAATACCTACGTCGTTCACATGGCGGGAGCTTATAACCAATTGCTATCCAGCCAATGTGCGCTGACCCGCTCGTTGAAGGTCCGCAACCGAATGGTTTTGACGCTCAACGGCGATGAGATGCCGGAGAAAGAGGTGACCGGAATGTGCGCCAACTCGCTGTACGACGTGTCTCTGCTTGTCAAAGGAACATTATTGCTGGACAGCGTTGCACCGATCGAGGTGACGGGTAGCTGCTACAACGATTGGTTGCTATACGGCGATACGGCGAAGGTATCCAGTGAGGCGCGGTACGGCTATAAATACTCAGATATCGAGAAAGTAATCAAGGATATTCTGCGTGCAGACGGGCAGTACGGAGGCAGTGATAATACCAACCAGTTTGCCCGTGCGCTGGTAGAAGTGGACAGCGCAGAGATGGCGCGCATACAAGTAGAAAACGGTGTGTCTCTCTCATCTGGCGATTTGAAGCCTTATACCATCCTCAAGCATTTGGTGAATGGAGGCTTCCTGACTCTTTATCAGTCGAACGTGACGGTCACTACGCCGGTAAATGACTCCGTCAAATATACGATCTTCCCGATTTCCGGTTCCGGATCCGAAGTGCTGAAGGATATGAATATCGATGTATGTCCGACGCCGGTACATATAGCGCTCAAATCCAGTATAGGTGGCGGAGTACCCTTGATTATCGGTGGTTTGAAACGTACTGAGGAAGAGTCGCAGTACCCGATTGTAGTGCTCGCGGACGCAGAACATGCGAATGAAGAATTGGATATTCCGATAGACTCGCTGATGATGCAGCCGGGAGGTGGTGCTCCAGAGGTAGCGCTAAAGCAAATACACTTAATGTCCACCAATGATCCTGAGTTCCGTGACGGTATAGACAATATCTTACTCGCGCCGGACAGGACATGGAATACGGTGGGTGAGAACCCGGGATATTACCGCAACGGCAACGATACGTTGGTTGTTGTGCCCGCTTCGGAGTCGAACTACCGTATGCGCGGGGGGTACAGTTATACCTTCGGTATTGAGATGATGACGCACGTGGGTGATGCCGGCTGGGGAGCGTCAGGCGGCGACAGTTGTCCGGTAGGTACGATTCCGTTCACGGTAAGCGTTGTGCCGGATTACCTGCGATGGGATCCGCAAACTTCGGATAGCCGTTGGAATAACCCCGATAACTGGATTGGTATTGATCAACACAATACGCTGATCCATGAGGAAGCGCGCTATGCGCCGCTGTCCACCACCCACGTACTCATCCCGCCCATGACGGACGGCAAACCGTATCCGGTACTGCCGGAGGTAATCCCGTTCGCGGACTCGATCCAAATGGTAGGATTCCAGTACAACAAGTGCAAATCGATCCGCTTCCTGCCGGGCGGAGCGCTGAGCCAGCAGCAACGACTCGAATACGACAGCATAATCGCCGATTTGAGTGCGCCGCATAACAAATGGGCCTTCCGTGCAACGCCGGTAGAGGGCTTGCTCACCGGAGACCTCTTCATGGCAGATGCCGACTTGAAACAGGAGACCCCGATGTGGGAGGTAGGAGAGTTCGACGCCTCCGGACGTAACTATTCGACGGGTAATGCGTCCTTCTGGATCTCGCTCTACAGCCGCGATGCCTACCATCAGAACAATGGACCGACCGTCGATACGATGACAACGACTGCGGCTACCTGGTCAAAGGTGACCAACGCCCTTACGCTTCCGCTCCAGCCGGCCCAAGGATGGGCGATGTTCACCCGCACGGCATCTAATAATGCGGCGGATGTACGCTTGCCTAAGAACGACGATATCTATTATTATTACACTCGCTCGGGAGATAAAGTATGGGATCTGTACGAGTCCGGTCTTCGCGCCAAACGTGCGGAGAACGCAGGGGGCGCAGAGAACGTAGGCAAGATGGCATTCTATCCGGGCAAAGCGGCTACGGGCAGAAATTATACGCTCTCCAACGGAACGGCCGCAACGTCCTTCGTCTTCGGTAACCCCACTATGGGATATATCGATATCTGGGGCTTCATCGCCGATAACCGTTCCATCCTCGATGCGGAGATCGGTTATATGGATGCGAACGGAATCTATATGGAGCATACGGAACAGGCGGTGGCTTTGGCCGAAGCCGATGCCATCACTACATTGTCTCGTTATCTGCCGCCGATGCACGCTATCGTGCTCAAGGCGAAAGGTGATGCCGCTACCTCGCTCAGCGTAACCCTCAATACCAACCGTATTGTGACCGATGCCAGCCAGATTACCCGGCCTTTGCCTGCACCGGCACCGCGTAAATCACCAATGACCACGGCTCTGCCGATCGATAGAAATGACAAATCACCAATCAATAAAGGTATCATGACCGTTACCGCTGTCAATCCTGCGTCCGCGCGCTGCACCTCGCGACTATTGCTTGGACAGGGATTCAGCGATGAGATCATACGCGGCGAAGATGCCATATTGACCACTATCAATATTGATAATTATACCGCGACCTCTGCACCCGCTACGCCCTTCAATATCTACGCCGTAGAGGGTAAAAACGGACTCAGTATTGACCTGCGCGAGCAGATTGTCAATGTGCCGATCTCCTTCTATAACAGCGACCTGCCCTTCGAACCTGTCTCCTATCTCTGGTTCACAGGCGTCAATGCGATAGACGGCAAACTGGTGCTCTACGACGCCCTGACCGGCACCGAGCGACCGATCATCGACGGTATCTGTCTGGAGATCGAGACACCGGAGGCGAACCACGATACGCGGTATTTCATCCGCCGACCCGGCTACAACCCCGATGATCCGGTAGGTGACCAGCCGATAGCAACAGGAGTGGCTGCGCGACGGACATGTGTATTCAGTCTTTGGTCAAAAAATACGATAATGAGGAAAGGAGTAAATGGGAAAATGAGAAAATATATAAATGAAAATATAAGCAAATGGCTGATCGCGATGCTCCTGTGTGGCTTGTGTCACACAGCCGCTTTCGCGTACGGATACAACCAATCTGCGCAGTCTAAGAATTGGGGGTATCAACCGGTATATCAGTCCGCTTCTACCGCTACCACTTCTTCTATCGCTACTGCACCGACCTACCGGTTCCGTACCACCTCGGCCTATATCAGCGCCTCCGGCGCATCCGAACCCTATCGTCCGATGTTCAGTCCGGGCGGTCCTCGGAGAACATCTTCATGGACGGACGAAGATAATCCAATCGGTGAAGTTCCCGATCCCGAACCTGATGTACCTGTAGGCGACACGCCGTGGCTCTGGATGCTCATCCTTGCTGTCGCATACATAGCCATACGTCGCGTTCGCATGCGCGCGCACGCACGCGTTCCTTAATATATATTTACACACGTGCGTGAGATGAACCATTTTTATGTTTTACAGCATAATGGAGCGAAAGAGCGGTAAAAGGCCTAAAAAAGACTAATTTTGTAAAATACGCATTTTCAGCACTTTACGAAAAAAATGCAAAAAAATCACACTTTTTTCATAAGATTATTTGGTCAGTTCAAAAAAAAGCTGTACCTTTGCACTCGCTTTTGAGAAACAAGTGTGTTTCGATTTTCTACCGGACGTCCGGACATTAAAATTCAGATTCTCTTTTGAGGACCTAATTTTTTTGCGCCAAACTGAAGGATAGACAAAGCAAATTGAAAGATTGATACAATTAGTGTAGTACAAGAACTGAAAAAAATAATTCATAAATTTGAAATCATAAATTTGAAATCATAAATATGAATTTGGTTCCC
>CACXPH010000030.1 GCA_902769535.1 uncultured Bacteroidales bacterium | reverse complement strand
TTTGCAGCCTCGCAAGCGAGCTTCGTGATCTCAGCAGCCTTGTCCGAGATAGCCGGAGTGATGCCACTCCAGTGGAACCATGCAGCACCTTCCATGATCTTATCGAAGTCAAAATCCTTCGGATCAGCCTCAGCTATAGCACTGTGAGCACGGTCATAAATAACCTTACTCGGACGCATCGAAGCGCCTGTCTCGCAGTAGTACAGACCTACGCGGTCTCCACCACGAACGATATAATCGTCCTTCACACCATAACGACGCAGCGAGTTAACGGCAATCTGACCGATCTCATGTTTCGGCAGTTTGGTAACCAGATACGCCTCGTGACCGTAGTTGGCGCACGAGATAGCTACGTTAGCCTCACCACCACCGGGGATGATACGGAAATGATCTGATTGAATGAAGCGATCTTGTCCTTCCGGACTAAGGCGAAGCATAATCTCGCCTAAAGTAATGATTTTTGCCATTGTATCTTAAAATTTGAAATAATTTTTCGCATTATTGTAACAGATATCCTCTACCATCTGTTGAACGCGGGCTTTCTCATAGCCGGTATACGGGATCATACCATTCTCAATATCGTTACCGAGGACGTTACACAGCGTGCGGCGGAAATACTCATGACGCGGATAGCTGAGGAACGAACGGCTGTCGGTGAGCATACCTACGAGGCGCGACAGCAAGCCGAGGTTCGAAAGCGCCATCATCTGCTTCTCCATACCGTCCTTCTGATCGAGGAACCACCAACCTGAACCGAACTGAATCTTACCCGGAACACTGCCGTCCTGGAAGTTACCAAGCATCGTAGCAATCACTTCGTTGGCGCAGGGGTTGAGGTTATAGAGGATGGTCTTAGCCAGGTGTCCTTCGCTGTTCATCTCATCGAGGAAATGACTCATCGCCTTCGCCGTTGTGAACTCACCGATACTGTCAAAACCGGTATCTGCGCCGAGTTGAGCGAACATCTTACTATTGTTGTTACGGATAGCCCCGTAGTGGTACTGCTGCGTCCAACCGGAAGCGTAGTCCATCTCGGCCTGTGCGTGCAGATAAGCGTGCTTGTACTGACGGATCTCATATACGCTGAGTTCTTTGCCTGCAAGAGCCTTTTGGAAAATGGCATTGATCTCGGCATCGGTGTACGGCTCGTCGTAGAACTCCTCGATTCCGTGATCAGACAGACGGCAACCCATCGACTCAAAGAAGTCATGACGTTTCTGCAGGGCTGCTACCAAATCAGCAAAATTGCGAATCTCCACGCCGGCAACCGCAGCCAGTTTCTCGATATAAGCTTTCCATGTAGCGGCCTCAATATTCATACCTGCATCCGGACGCCAAGTCGGCAACATACGCACTTCTGCCGTCGGGTCTTCCTTCACCATCTTATGCCATTCGAGGCTGTCTGCCGGATCGTCAGTCGTACAAACCAACTCAACACCGTAGTGCTTCATTAAGCCACGCGGACAGAACTTCGGATCGTTGGCAATCAGGTCGTTACACTTGTCGTAGATAGCACGTGCAGTCTCAGGATTCAGACGTTCCTCAATACCAAACGCAGTCTTCAACTCCAGGTGCGTCCAGTGGTACAATGGGTTACGGAAGGTATAAGGCACTGTCTCTGCCCATTTCTCGAACTTCTCCCAGTCGGTCGTGTCCTTGCCGGTGCAGTATTTCTCGTCCACACCGTTCGAACGCATAGCACGCCATTTATAATGGTCACCCATGAGCCAGATCTGTGCGATCGACTCAAAACGCTTGTTCTCCGCTACCATCTGCGGAATCAAATGACAATGGTAATCGATGATCGGCATGTGCTCTGCATGCTCGTGATACAACTCCTGTGCGGTCTCGGTCTGCAGCAGGAAATCTTTGTCCATGAAAGGCTTAATCATACTATTCAATTTTTAGTTAAATGACTTGATCAGATGGCTTTAAAGCCATGCGTATTTTTACACGCTGCAAAATTACAACATTTTCTGCAATTATATGTGGAAAAATTGACGCAAAATTTGCACATTTCGCAAAAAGATTGTACCTTTGCAGCGTTTTTTGGAAATAATGGCTAATTTATCCGACATAAAGCAACCTATCGAGGCAGAGTGGAAACACTATGAGCGACTGATGGAGCAGAGCCTTCGCGCGGAAAACAAGTTACAGCAGGAAGTACTTCGTTATGTAGGCTCACGGCGTGGCAAACAGCTGCGTCCGCTGTTAGTGCTTTTGGCTGCGCAGATCTGCAATCCGGTGACGGACAAGACGCATCGCGCAGCGGTGGCTTTGGAGTTGCTACACACGGCCAGCCTCATTCACGACGACGTTGTGGACAGTTCGGACACACGCCGTGGTGTCGCTGCGGTGCACACTAAATGGACGAACAAAGTGGCGGTGCTCATTGGCGATTATATGCTAGCCAAAGTAATCGGACTGGTGGCGGAAGTGCGGAACATACGCATCTTAGAGATCGTCTCCAACCTCGGCAAAAGCCTCAGCAGTGGCGAGATGGTGCAGTTGCACGTGGGTCAGTCTATGTGGATAGACGAGGAACGCTATTTCCAGATTATCAACCAGAAGACCGCACAACTCTTCCAGGCTTGTGCCGAAGCCGGTGCCGAATCGGCCGGCTGTACCGCGCGACAACGCACGGCACTGAGTGAATACGGACGTCTGCTGGGTCTGTGCTTCCAGATCAAAGACGATATCTTTGATTATAGCGATTTAGAAGACATCGGCAAACCGACAATGAGCGACCTGATGGACGGCAAAGTGACCTTACCACTCATTGAAGCCCTGCATCGTGCACCGAAAGCCGAGGCGGAGGAAATCAAAGTGAAAGGTGAGCGCTTGGTGGCGAATGGTTTTGCCGCAGAAGAGGCAGCGCGGGTGCTGGAGGAGATAAAAGCGTTTGTGATGCGCTTCAAGGGCGATGTATACGCCGTCCAACAGATGCTGACCTTCAAAAAACAAGCCACGGATGCCTTGAAGGTCTTCCGTGACTGTCCCGAAAAACGGAGTATGTTAGCGCTACTCGACTACGCCATCAATCGTGTTCAGTAACTGATCTCTAATAGCTGAATCCGAAATACTATCCAACACCTCTTTCATAAACGCGTTAACGAGCAGTTGACGCGCTTTTTGTTTACTGATACCGCGTTGCTGCATATAGAACAGCGCCGACTCATCGAGTTGACCGGTAGAAGCACCGTGTGTGGCCTGCACGTCATCCGCGTAGATCTCCAGTTGAGGTTGCGTGCGCATCTCCGCCTCGTCACTCAGCAGCAGGTTTCGGTTCGTTTGGTGCGCCTCGGTCTGCTGTGCGTCCTGCACGATCTTCAAATCACCAATAAACCGTCCGCGAGCCTTATCGTCCAGCACGAACTTAATCAGCTGGTTCGACTTACCGCCTCCCACCGCATGCTTCACATGCGTCTCGGTCGTCACACTCTCTTCGCCATGCAGGTACGCAAGCGCGTAGATCTCCGTCTCGCACCCTTCGCCGGCCTGCTCGATAGTGATGGAATTCGTGGCAGACGAGAAGTTAATAAGATGAATCTTCACCCGCGAACCTGCCTCTTGAATAAGATGCAGATTTACCGACTCGTCCACGAACACCTGCTCGAATATGTCGCCTCTAGAGACCTTCATAGCCCTTTTCTTCAAGTTCCAATGCTAAGGTCTTGTCTCCCGTCTTGACGATCTTGCCGTCCGCCAACACATGCACGAAATCCGGCACGATATAATCCAACAACCGTTGGTAATGGGTGATAACAATCGATGCATTCTGCGGGGTTTTGAGGCGGTTCACACCTTCAGCCACGATACGCAGCGCATCGATATCCAGACCACTATCCGTCTCGTCGAGAATAGCCAGGCACGGCTCTAACATCGCCATCTGGAAGATCTCGTTCTTCTTCTTTTCGCCTCCCGAGAAGCCTTCGTTCACCGAACGGTTGTTCAGTTTATCCGGCAGTTCGAGCAGTTTCTTCTTCTCGCGCATGAGCGTTAGGAACTCTTTCGGCGTCAGCGGTTCTTTACCTTCGTACGCACGTTTCTCATTGAGTGCCGTACGCATGAAATTCGTCATACTCACGCCGGGAATCTCAACGGGATACTGAAAAGAAAGGAACACGCCTGCGCGCGCACGTATCTCCGGCTCCATTGCCAGCAGGTCTTCACCGTGCAACAACACCTTACCTGCCGTTACTTCATACGCCGGGTTGCCCGTCAACACGGCCGACAGCGTGGACTTACCCGCACCATTCGGACCCATGATAGCATGCACCTCGCCTTCATTGATCACGAGGTTCACACCTTTCAGTATCTCTTTGCCGCCTATCGAGGCATGCAGATTTTCTATTCTCAGTAATTCGTTCATAGTTGACTCAAAACCACTTCGCCTACCGCTTGCAGCGTGGACTTGCTGACATTATCCATGTTATCCTGCCGCGTGTGCCACCAGAACGGGAAACCCGTCGCGTTACGCATGTCGTAATGGATGATATCCACCGTCGGGATACCTGCCAGATAATTGATGTAATAATGATCGTCCGTGATCGGGTACGACTGCTGGCTGGAAAAAAGCGCACCATAACCCAACTGTTCCGCCGAACGCCAGATCTGCTGCTGGTAGTTCGCCGCATAGTTTGTCGAATACATCTCACGCGGAAAAACCGCATCAGGTGCACCTACCATGTCGAGCACGATACCAAACTTATAACGGACTGCTGACTGCTGATTACTATAGTTCGTTGCCCATAACTGCGAACCCAGACACCAGGTATCCTCACGCTCCTCACCGGTATAGACACGCGGAGTTCCCATATCTTCGCAATCGAAGAAGATGATATCCACCGGTTGAAAACCGGCCGTTGTATCCTGCATCCGTATGCCTAACTGCCGTGCCACTTCCAACAGTACACCTACTCCACTCGCACCGTCATTAGCACCCGGTACATTATAGAAACGATCCTGATAATCCTGTTCCTCATCGCACCAAGGACGGGTGTCATAATGCGCGCCTAACAGCACACGCGGACGCGAAGCCGTCTCGGCCGTATAGAAATGACCGATGATGTTATAGATCTGCTGGTTGTTGCCGCGGTAGTCCGGCATGAAGCCTTTCTGCAACTCCACCTCTGCGCCGCACGCACGTAACTGCTCTATCAGCCACACCGCACATTGCATATGCGAAGCACTATTCGGTACACGCGGACCGAAAGCCATCTGTTTCTCGATATACGCGTACGCACTATCCGCGCAAAAAGACGGCCGTTCAATAACAGCCGTTTGCTTATTACAAGAGACTAGGAGGCCTAGGAATCCTAGGACGCCTAGGACGCCCAGTTTAAAATATCTTCTCATCGTATATTCGTCTCGCTAATCGAAGTGTGGTTCTGGATAGCACGGATGGTGTTCGCGATCGGAGCGGCCAGACTCTCGATATGCAGTTTCGAGCAGCATGCCGGATCAATAGGTAGCGAGTCCGTACATACCAACTCTTCCAGCGCCGACTGCTCGATACGCTCAATCGCATTACCGCTCAGCACACCGTGCGTCACTACCGCACGTACACTCTTCGCACCACCTTCTTTCATCACCTCTGCCGCCTTGCAGAGCGTGCCTGCCGTGTCGGCGATGTCGTCGAAAATAACCACATCCTTACCGTAGATATCACCCAACACACGGATCTCTGACACCTTATTGAAGTCCGGACGGTTTTTGTAACAAATCACCATCGGCACCTCATGATCGGTGAGTATATGCAACTTCTTAGAGAAGTTAGACGCACGTTTCGAACCTCCTACATCCGGCGAAGCCACGATCAGCTTCTTCAGATTCAGACTCGCTACATACGGCGCTAACACGTTCGATCCGTAGATATGATCCACCGGGATATCAAAGAATCCCTGAATCTGATCGGCATGCAGATCCACTGTGATCACACGGTCTGCACCCGCCGTCTGTAACATGTTCGCCACCAACTTAGCACCGATAGACACACGCGGTTTGTCCTTTCGATCCTGACGCGCCCATCCGAAATACGGAATGACGGCTATCACTTTCGAAGCACTCGCACGCTTGGCTGCGTCGATCATTAGCAGTAACTCCATCAGGTTGTCGCTGTTCGGACAGGTGGATTGAACCAGATACACCGATTGTCCGCGAACGGACTCCTCGAAATAGGCGCAGAACTCGCCATCCGAGAAACGATCTACACGCACGTTGCCGAACTGGCAGCCTAACTCCTCACAGATACGTTTGGCTAGGTCTTGTCCTTTCGACCCGGCGAAGATCTTAAAACGATTATTTTCCATTATTTTTTCTTTTTGGATGCCTTCATAGACGCATTTGGCTGCGCTAATAATTGTCCGAAAGCAGCAGACTCGCATCTCAGCTTACCGTCCGACAAGCGGATCAAATCCTCCTTCACGCGGTTCATGCCTGCTTCCTGATCACGATTCCATACCAAGTTACGCTGACGCATACATTGCGCGATATATAACTCCAGCGAATCACGTTCCTTGCCTGCCGGTAAGGTCGCTGCGTACGCGATCATGTCTTGCACGATGCGACCGTAGTTACGCATCCGAATAGGCTTAGTGTCTCTTTTTAGTTCCATAACCTATACACTATACACCATACACTATACACTATTTCTTCCGAATCAGATAAATCATCGTCGGATAGTGGTCTCCGTATCCATTCTGCCATACACCACCCTTAGTCGTACGGAGCGGCGTACCCTTGTCCTTACCTTCCTGAACGGTCAGGAACGGTTTGTTAAAGATCTGCGCTTTCCAGTACGTCCACTTGCCGCTTTCTAACTTCTCGTTCATCAGCGGTTCGGAGATAATGATTTGGTCGAACAGATTCCAACTGCCGTTGTATGCCAACGAACCGATACCGCGGTCGAGCATCTGCCACATGGTGTTGAAATAACCCTGCGGCTCTACCTCCTCGCGGTACTTGCGCGCCTTGAGTACGTCCTTGCAACTGTGGTTAAACGGATCATCATTGAGGTCACCCATCACCACGATCTTTGCTTTCGGCTCCTTAAGATAGATCGAGTCGCAGATAGACTTCACCAGCATAGCCGCCGTGTCACGACCCGGACGACTCGACAACTCACCTCCGTAACGACTCGGCCAGTGGTTCACGATCACATGGATCTTCTCCGGCTTGCCGTCACCCATCAGGTAACCTGACACGCAGAGTTGCAGACGGGTCTTGATTACACCGCCGTCCGCATAATGCGCCTTGAGCTCGTATCCGTTCACTTTGGAAGGCTTGAACAGAATCGTGTCATACAGAAAACCAACATCCACACCACGACGGTCCGGACCTTCGATCAGGATCGGTTTCAAACGACGACCGTACTTGCTGTTCGCCTCTGCGCACAGATCATATAGACATCCGATATTCTCCACCTCGGCTACACCGACGCAAGCGGCTCCGCGCGGATCGTAATCCGTACCGAGCTGCGAAACGGCGTAAGCCATGTTCTTCACCTTGTTCTCGTACTTGTAACTGGTCCATTTCATACCACCATCCGGCAAGTACTCATAATCGTTCTTACCCTCGTCATGAATGGTGTCGAAGAGGTTCTCCAGATTGTAGAATGCGATGCAACGGAGATACTGACCACCATGGTTTTCCTCTGTTGCCTCTTGTGCCTTCATCGTAACAGCCACCGTCATCACCAGCGCCGCCACGAAATACTTCATCGTGTGTTTCATTGTATGTTTTGTTTTTATTGTTTTCAACCTTTTATCTTGTTGTTCACAACCTTTGCGGGTGCAAAGGTACAACTTTTTTTTGAATTGTGCAAATAATTCCAGTAAAATTCCGATAAAACCTATCAATTACCTATCAATCTCCTATCAATCTCCTATCAATCACCTAGGTGTTCCCAAGGATCACCCAAAGATCACCCAAGGATCGCCCAAGGATGGAGGCCGATTTTTGACAAAAGTGTGCTTTATATGTATATATACATAGTATATATACAGTTTTTGTGAATATTTTTTTATTTGCATATGTCAGAAAATATTCGTACCTTTGCAGTCGCAAAGGTTTTGAAACAAGCAACACAAACAATAATTTAAATCTAATTAGTATGTCAAGCGTAAACAAAGTAATTTTGATTGGTAACGTTGGTGCAGATCCCGAAGTACGTTACCTGGACAGAGGAGTAGCAATTGCAACATTCAATCTCGCCACCACCGAACGTGGTTACATGATGCAGAACGGCACACAAGTACCGGACGTGACCGAATGGCACAGTATCGTACTCTGGCGCAACCTCGCCGAGTGGGCTCAGCAGAACCTCAAGAAGAGCATGAAAGTGTATGTGGAAGGTAAACTCAAAACACGCAGTTGGGAGAAAGACGGCCAAATCCGCCGTAAGACCGAGGTGATCGCGGAGAATATCCAGATCCTCTACCGCCCGGAGATATATAGAAACCAGCCGTCAGCCGTCAGCAATCAGACGGAAGAGCTGCCGAATGATGCAGAACTGCCTAATGACGAGGCACAAGCACCTGAAAACGAGAACGGATTCTTCAACGGTTTATTCAGATGACAGATAAAGAACAATATCGCGCATGGGCTGAATCGCAGGAGTATATCCCGCTGTTCATGAAACCATGGTGGTTAGACGCCGTATGCGCAGGCAAGGAATGGAACGTGCTTCTCGCGCGTGACGAAGAAGGCGAAATCATCGGCGCGATGCCGTATTTGCTCCGCAAACGGGCGTGGTTGAAGTACATCGTCATGCCGCAGCAGACGCCTATTGGTGGTATCTGGGTAACACCGGAAGTGACGGCCGATCGCTGGAAAACAGCCGAGGTGTGCCGTGCGCTCAAAGAGCAGTTGGACTGCCTCCATCTGGCGTATTACTACCAACAATACCTGCCGGGCAGTTTGTGCGTCAACGCCTTGAAAGCCCTTGGTTTTACCATCAAAGAGCGCACCACCTACCGCGTAGAGGACCTCAGTAACCTCGACAACGTCATCGCTTCTTTCAGCAAGAACAAACGTCGTCAGTTGCAGAAAGCGTTGAGCCTGCACGCCGAGCATAACATGGACATCGAGGAGTTCTATCGGTTCCATTGCCAGTGTCTGGAGTCGCGTAAGCGCAAAATCAGCTACACGCGCGAGTTCCTGCTCGTTCTCGAGCGCAAAGCTAGACGTGCCGGGCAATGCGAGATACTCAGTATCTGCAACGCCGACGGACAGGTCTATGCAGCCGCTTTCCTCGTGTGGGACAAGAACTACATGTACTACCTCATCCCTGCCTACGAACCCACCTACGGCGATACCGGCGCAGGTGCGTTGCTCGTTCTCGAAGCCATGAAGTTGGCACGGGACAAACATGTGGTGTTTGACTTCGAAGGCTCGATGAACAAGGGTACGGCGAAGCACTACAAGCAGTTCGGTTCTACGCCGATCACCTATTACGGCGTTGAGAAATACTACAAACCGCTCTTCCGCCTGGCTATCTGGTTCCAAAAACTCCGCGAGTGGCGCTATCGATGAGAATTCTATTCCTGACACCGTGGTATCCGTCTGAGAAGGACGCGATGAGTGGTCTGTTCGTACAGAAACACGCGGAGGCTGTACGTGCACAAGGATGCGACGTGCGCGTCATCTGTTCGTCCGGATGGTGCGATATGTGGCGGCAATGGAAGGCGCTGCGTCGCGAAGGATGGACGCCTGATGTCGTACAACTGAACGTCATTCAGAAGCAAGGTCTGCTGGCGTTGTGGCTCAAGACACGCTTCCATATTCCTTATATTATAATAGAGCACTGGAGCGGGTATCTGCCGGAGAATGGACAGTTTCGGCTTATGCATAAATGGCAACGAAACCTCTATCGCCGCATTGCTGCATCGGCAGAAATGATACTGCCGGTTAGCCGCCGTTTGATGGACTCCATGCATTCCTGCCGCATCTACAATCCCAATTGGAGAACGATCAATAATGTGGTGGATGATTTCTTCTTCGAAGAAAGAAAATCACAAATCGAAAATCCAAAATCCAAAATCCTTTTGCACGTCTCCTGTTTCGACGAGCAGGCAAAGAACGTAAAGGGTTTACTGCGAGCCGCAAAAATGCTCAGCGAGAAACGCCAAGACTGGAAACTCGTGCTCATCGGAACGGGTGTCGATTATGAAGAAGTTCGAGCCTTTGCCAAGCGTCTGGAGATCCCGAAAACACTGCTCGAATGGACAGGCGAATTACCTCCCAAAGAGGTTGCCGAATGGATGCATAAGGCGGATGCGTTGGTACTCTCGAGCCGTTATGAGACTTATGGCGTCGTGTTGGCTGAAGCCGCAGCGGCAGGATTACCCATTTTGAGTACTCCCGTAGGGATAGCTGAAGAACTCGGTGCGCTAATCGTGTCGCAAGAAATAGCCCAAAACAAGCCCGGCACATTCGCTGAGTTCATGGAGAAGGTTTTGTTCTCCGATTATTCCGATAAATCCAAGAAATCCGATTATTCAGAACGATTTACGGCCGATACCATCGGGCGCCAATTAGTTTCCATCTATGATAGCTGTTTGTATCGCGACATATAATCACGAAGCGTTCATTGCACAAGCTGTAGAGAGCGTCTTGGCGCAGGTTTGCGACGAACCGCTACGTATCTATATCGGTGATGATGCTTCGACGGATGGCACAGCGGCGATTTGCGAGCGCTACGCGCAGCAAGATGCGTGCATCGTTTATATCCGTCGCAAAAAGAACCTTGGGCTGACGTCTAACACGCTCGATCTCTACCGTCGCATTCTGGCGGACGGGTGCGAGTACATCGCGATGTTAGATGGGGATGATTATTGGATGGACCCTCACAAACTGCAACTCCAACTATACTATCTCCGTTCGCACCCGGAAGTTGGCTTCGTGCACACCAACGGACAAACGCTCTCGGGAAAAGACACATGGACCTTCGGTCAGCGACAAGGACTATACGGCATCAATTCTGTAGGATTTGCCAATTGTACGGTTCTGTTTAGAACCAATCTGCTGAATGAGCCACTCCTAAAAGACATCGAGCAGCAACATTTCCTTTGGTTGGACTACCCCTTATATGGCGTCTTTTACCAACAGACGAAATGGGCCTTCTTACCCCAAAAGACAGCCGTCTGGAGAGACCATGTTTCCGTTTCTCAACCGCGATCAGCACACGATATCTTGCGCTTGCGACAAGAGCGTTGCCGCATGTGGAAATGGTTAGACAACCTCTTCCCCGGAAAAGTAGGGTACTCAGCGCAAGAAGCACAAAATTATGTATGGTCTCAACAATTGAATCTAATCTACCAATTCAATGACCGCAGATTGGTCACACCGGACTTGTTGAACGACTACAAGCCGTGCACATGGAAGCAAAGAATCAAACAAAAAGGACTAAAAAATAGTCTATACTATACTATTTTACGAAAAATTATGTAAAAAATTTGCATAAATCGTAAAAATGTTGTATCTTTGTAGCCGATTTGAATAAAACGACCTTAAATAACACAAAATATGCAAGTTAAAAAATCTGAAAATGCCAGCTTAGAGAAGGACAAACTCGTTTATGTATTGATGGGTTTGGTTTTCGTTTTGAGCCTTGTGTATGTGGCATTGGAATGGACAGAGCGTGAGGTGACCAAGTATGAGGTGACCGACACGGATTTCCTCTTTGAGGAAGAAGTAGAAATTCAGCAGACGAGTCAAGAGACTCCTCCTCCCCCTCCACCCCCTGCAGTACAAGAGGTTGAGGTGCTGAACGTCGTTGAAGATAACGTAGAGACCGAGTCGATCGAGGTGAACACCGAGGAGACCGAAGAGGAAGTCGTTATCGCAGCTCCGGTAGAGGCTCCGCAAGAGGAAGAGGAAGAAGAAGTCGTCTTCGTAGTCGTTGAGTCGATGCCTGAGTTCCCGGGTGGCCAGCAAGCGCTGTTCAAATACCTGAGCGAGAACGTGAAGTATCCGGTTATCGCGCAGGAGAACGGTATCCAGGGTCGTGTTATCTGCCAGTTCGTGGTTAACAAAGACGGTTCGATCGTGGATGTAGAGGTTGTTCGTTCCGGTGGTGACCCATCGTTGGACAAAGAGGCTATCCGCGTCATCAAGTCGATGCCGAAATGGAAACCGGGTAAGCAACGTGGTAAAGCAGTACGCGTGAAGTACACGGTACCTGTTAACTTCAAACTCCAATAAATGGACCTTGCTTATAGAGATATAAGCTATTGTAAGAATGTCGGTGCAAAGCGTGCCGACATTCTTCGTAAAGAGCTCAGCGTGAAGACCGCGCTGGACTTGGTGCGCCAGTATCCCTATAAGTACATAGACCGCAGTCGGTTCTATAAGATTGCCGAACTGGCAGACGAAGACACGTACGTGCAGATCATCGGCGAAGTGACCGAATGGCACACGGTCGGCATCGGTAAGGCGCAACGACTGAGTGCTACGTTCAATGATGGCACGCACCAGTGTGAACTAGTCTGGTTCCAAGGCGTGCAGTATGTCAAGTTGCAGCGCGGGGTCAAGTACCTGCTCTTCGGCAAACCCTCGCGCTTCAATCACATCTATAACTTCGTGCATCCGGAACTTACACCTTGGGACAAGGTGACGCCGGAGATGACGCAAGGTCTGGAGCCGTACTACAACACGACGGATAACATGAAGCGGCATGGACTCAACTCGCGTGCCATGCGTAACATGATTGCCGAACTGATGCCGGACGTGCGTCGCGGCGTACCTGACACGATAGGCATGGATATCCTGCAGCGGTACCGGTTGATGTCCCTGACAGAGGCTTTGGTCAATGTGCATTTCCCGAAAGACACACCGACGATGCAGCGTGCACGGGCACGGTTGAAATTCGAGGAACTGTTCTATGTCCAACTGCAGATCCTGCGGCAGATGAAAAAGCGGGAACAGAACCCGGGCTTTGCCATGCCGATGGTGGGTAGTCGGTTCCACGCACTGTATAAAGCACTGCCCTTCGACCTGACCAACGCACAGAAACGCGTCATCCACGAGATATACGATGATCTCAAATCGGGTCATCAGATGAATCGACTGCTGCAAGGTGATGTAGGTTCGGGAAAGACGCTCGTAGCGTTACTATGCTGTCTGTTAGCGGTCGACAACGGCTACCAAGCTTGTATCATGGCGCCGACGGAGATCCTCGCCAACCAGCATTACGAGACACTCAAAGCGTTCCTGGCACCTCTCGGCGATGCCGTACATGTGGCATTACTGACAGGATCTATTTCCCCCAAGAACCGTGTGCCGATTCATAACGGCCTAATGAATGGCACGATTCATATATTAATAGGTACGCACGCGCTACTTGAAGATAAGGTTCAATGGCAGAACTTAGGTTTTGTGGTCATTGACGAGCAGCACCGTTTCGGTGTTGCACAACGTGCGCGACTCTGGACGAAGAACCAGACACCACCGCACATCCTTGTCATGACAGCGACACCGATTCCACGTACCTTGGCAATGACGGTGTACGGCGACTTGCATGTGTCCATCATCGATGAGTTGCCTCCGGGACGTAAACCCGTTCAGACCATCCATTATTCGCTCCTGCGTCAGGCACAGATATACTCGTTCTTACTCAAGCAGATACAAGCCGGCCGACAGATATACGTCGTCTATCCGCTCATCAAAGAGAACGAGAAAATGGACTTGCAAGACCTGCAGAATGGTTTTAACACGCTCTGCGAAGCCTTCCCGGATTATAAGATTTCGATGGTTCATGGCCAAATGCGCGCCGCGGACAAAGACCTGCAGATGCAGCGTTTTGCGAGTGGCGAGACGCAGATTCTCGTGGCTACAACCGTCATAGAGGTGGGTGTTAACGTACCGAATGCCACGGTTATGGTCATTCAAAATGCCGAACGCTTCGGCCTGAGTCAACTCCATCAGTTACGCGGACGTGTAGGTCGTGGCGCCGAGCAGAGTTACTGCCTGCTGCTGACCGACGATGAGATAAGCACCGACACGCGCAAGCGCATGAACATCATGGTGGAGACCAACGACGGTTTTCGTATCGCTGAAGCCGACTTGGCACTGCGTGGACCCGGAGACCTCGAAGGAACCCTTCAATCCGGTACGCCGTTCAACCTGCAGATAGCTAACCTCGCCACGGATGGTCAGTTAGTTACGCTCGCTCGTCAGGCAGCAATGGATATTCTCGACCAAGACCCGCTGTTAGAGGACGAGATGAACCGTATATACAAAAGACGCCTCGATACATTACGTATCGAAGCGCATAATTGGAGCGATATAAGCTAATTACATATCGTCGTGAGCATGCAACGACTGCACATACTTAGCATGCGCCATCTTAACTCGCTTCAGCTCACTCGGTTTGTCGAATTGCTGACGACGACGAAGCTCTTTTACGACACCCGTCTTATCGAATTTGCGTTTGAATTTCTTAATCGCGCGCTCGATGTTCTCACCTTCTTT
>CACXPH010000029.1 GCA_902769535.1 uncultured Bacteroidales bacterium | reverse complement strand
TCCGGACGACGTTACAACTGTTGAGGCCGATGGCAGCGCCAAGGGCTGTGAGTGCGGCAATAAGCACAGACACGATGATGCGGATAATTTTGACATTTGCTTTCATAATTTGGGTTGTTTTTGTTATGGTTTATTCTCATGTGAGGGATGTATTCAATCGGAGGCGTCTCTATCAAGCGATGTATGTACTCAATCAAAAGCGTGCGGAGCGTGTTGGGGACGCGGAGCCGCAATCCGGGGCAGGATGGTTTTGATGAGTAGCATACTGAGCTCCACTCCGATGAATAGCATCCCGAACGATTCCGACGACAAAAGTACTGCTTTTTTCCTTACCTTGTTGGTCGTTTTGACCAATCGGGCACTATGGCGGCTTTTTTCGTGCCAAAATCTTCCTGATCCGCTCCTCGCTCAGGTCAAAATCCTCGCCGATCTGTGCGTATAACCGCATCACCGGCATCGTCCCCAACCTCGCGTTAAATGCCTCGCGTATCCGCTGGTAGCGCCTCTTCGTGCTTGCTTTCATAACGCTTCAATATTTCGTCAAATCGTTCGTTAAAATACTTGCCGTGTGCGTAGATCTCCGCTTGATCGACATCCTCGCCGCCTCGCGTCCGACGTCTCACACCCCGCCAGAACTCGCGGTCTTCCGCATACAACTCCGCCAACTCCGGATACTGCGCACATAACCATTTCTTGCGGTCCACATAAGCCACGTACCGTCCGTCAGCCAACCGCTGACCCATCGTGATACCCGCCTCGCGCAACTCGCCTGCTACCTGTGCCGGATCTGCCCCGGCCTTCAATCGTATAATTGCCATAAACCTAACGTATGTTTATCCTATGTTTATCCTATGTTTAACCCATGTTTAACATAGATCACCTTCTGTCCCGTCGGATTCGCCATCTTCCATCCGTCCTGCTCCTCCGTCGTCCCGTACTTCGCATAGTACTCCGCATAACTCATCGTCTGCGGACGACGGACACGGAAGTCTGCCAAGAAATAGTATGGATTTCGCGAACTGCGCTGCTTGCCGCTTCTCAGAGGAAAAGCGATGCAAAGGTAGGTATAAAAAAAACGAGCCTCGAATTTCGGGACTCGTTCGGGAATTTTGGGAATGAAATGAGAACGAATTGAGAATACTAAATAAGTTTATTATAGTACTTTCTAAAAGTGTCGTAACCAAATGAAAGAGGGGCTAATTTCTCCAGTTCGTCATACATCACTTTGGCATTATAATGGGCATCTACGTAGCCGTCATTTTGCCACGAATGGAGAGCAAGCTCGGATTGAGGAATAATGTGGATGTTTTTTGTTGTTTTAAAATGTTAATAATATATACGAACAAGCATCCACTGATGGGATGCCTGTGTCGTGTTTTATTCCGCCGCGAACGGATGTTTTTTATGTTTCGCGGCGTGTATTCTTTTTATTTCACCTCTGCACCAGTGGCGGTGTAGGTCTTGCCGTTGCGGAGGATGTAGAGGATACCATCGCGGAAAATTTTCCGCGTATTTGTGATTTGTGATTTGTCATCTGTGATTTCCTCTATTCCCTCAGCAGGGTTGAGTTGGATGATGTACGGTTCCCACGGGGTGCCGATATGGTCATCGGAGGTGAAGGTAAGGGAAGCATCAATGGTTACGGGTGACGGGTTACCGGTTACGGGATCAGGCAGGACTGCCTTAATCTCCATTGCTTGTCCTGATCCTTCACCGGAGATAACGAGGTAGTAGAGTCCTTCGTTGTCAGCGCGAACGGCACCACGGCACTCATCGCCTACAAAGGCGGCTATCTCGCAGGTATCCACTATCGCGTCACCGTCCATCAGACGAATGGTCATCGTCATGTTCGACGGATAGAGGTGCTTGTCCACCGGCTCAAAATAGCTGAGTGCTGACTGCTGATTGCTGATTGCTCTCAGCGGTGCGGCCATCGTGCCTCTGGGCTGGTAGATGTCTTCGGGATAGAGGAAGGACTTAGCGGCGGAATCGTTGCTGAAATAGAGGTAACCGTGTCCAGGCTCAAGTGCCGTCAGCGTACCTTCCCAACCGTAGGTGCCGTAGATAGCGACGGCAGTCTGGGACTTGATGATATCACCCTTTTGAGGGTCCGCACCAGCCAATGCCTGTAGTATCCGCTTGGTCGTAAGCGGGGTGTACGGGATCCAGTTCCAGCCTTTAGCGATCTCAACCGGCAGGTCTTTGTTAGCCGGTTGACGACCGCGGATAGACAGCTGCGGTTGTAGCGTAGCCGTTTCCGTGGACGGTGTGCGGGTGATCTTCATCTTATACATTCGGTTGACCATGGGTACAAGCGGGTTATTACCGCCTTTCCATTGCGTACCGTTAGACTGGATATACGAGGCCGTATCCTTGAGCAGGATGCCCCATCCGCTATAGTCTTTGAAGAGGATGTCACAGTACTGCGTCTCAGGTTCTACGCCGAAGGCAATCCAGTTCCAGTTCTCATGGATGGAGATGAGTTGCTCTACCTTGTCACTCTTGGTCCAGATGGCGGGATAGTCGAAGTTACCAATCAGAGCGCCGTCTTGGAAGATGATGGTTGTATCTTTTCCTTCCACCGCAATCAGCGCATCGGTATATGCCACGCCACGCGATGCATCCCATATACGGAAGGAGATTACCTTACCGGCATCTTGTTTCGCTACGTCATGACCGTAGATCGGCAGGGTGACGTATGCTGCGCCACGGGTCTTCTGCGGTGCAGCCACACCACGGCATTCACCGCCGATAAAGGCGGCTACGAGGCTCTCGCTGTTCTCCATCATGATACCGCCGAGGTACACCTGTCCGATGACGGTCATGGAATGGTCGTAAAGGGTCGGATCGACGGTCCAATCCGGGGTCTCACCGCGTACCTTCATTACGATGCGGAGCGGTTCGAGTATCTCGTTATTGCCCTGCAGACCGATGGTGACGTCATAATCGTTCACCGGCACGATCGGGTTGACTTTGAAACGCAGTGTCTTGGTCTTGAGCGGTTGCACATCGTCCGAGTTACCGCTGCCGTCGAGTGTGAGCCACTCCGGCATGTTGGCTACGGTGTAATACTCAATCTGTCCGCTGAGGTTCTCAATATCCACATCGAAGGTATAGTCTGCACCGTATTTCTTATAGATATTAACGGTGTCCTTCAACCACTTGAGCGTGTTCTGTTGCACGTAAGCCGTCCACTTGATCGGGTTGGACATATTGCCGTGCAGGTCATGTATCTCCGCGAGGGTGATGTTGAGCGTTGTACCTTCTATGTCGCGCGCACTCACTTCCGCTTGCGACAGGTTGATCACCACCTTGCGCTCAGATGCCACCGGTACCGCCGTGATCCGGGTCTCGGACGGCGCGTTCTTGAGTGGCGGCGTATCTTGTACCATCATGGCGTAAGCGGCTGTCATATCGCCGGCATTGCCTTGATTGGACTTAGGAGCCATGTTCTGCATCGTAGCGCCTTTGGTCTTCACGCCGTTGATAGTGCTGTCTTTCTCAAACGGATAGTACGCTATCAGTCCTCGGCTATACCAATCAGAGGTGTCGATGGTATTGTACATATTGCTCAGCAATCGCTCCTCGGAGAGGGTTGCTTTCCAGATACGCAACTCGTCTATGTTGGCGAGGTAGGCATTCTTCGCGAGCACAAGCGATGCGCCTTTGAATACCGGAACATCCGCCTCCGCAATAACCGCCGTACGTTTGCCGTCGAAATAGAACGAAGCAGCCTGTCCGCGTACTACATTGAGCGCCATATGGTGCCAACCGATCGTGCCATCCGGGAAGTCCGCCTTCGCCACTACGGTCTTCGACTTCGTGCCGTAATCGAGCACAATGTTCTTGAGCGAGTCATAACGTAGACACATGTTCTCGGTTTCGAAGACGGTATCCCGTAGGTTGAAGGACGGACGGTACCACAACTCGATGGCATAACTGTCGTTCATACCCGTGTTGACGAGCGATATGTCTGCCCGGGCACCGAGGGTGGTATCCATGCGCAGCGCATAGTTGACGTTGGCAATGTCCCAAGAGTTATTGACAATGAAGTCATGAGTACGGCGAGTGTCGGCGGCTGTCCTGCCGTGACCCTCGTTCATCGGCCAGTAGTTGGTCAAACCGTAGGTGTACGCATCCTTCTGCTCATTCTTCTCGCTACCGGCTACCAATACATCGCGGTAGATGTTATAGAGCGCGAGGTGATGGATGTTCGCGTCAATAGAACCTAAATAGAGGTAGTTATCTTCCGTATAATCCACTACTTCTACACTCTGCATCGGCACTTTCTCGTCATGGAACAGATAGGTGGTCACATCGCCGTATTGGGCGAGCATGTTGAAGGTCATGTTCTGCGCCTTGTAGTTCATCGCCACAAACGCCCACTTATCTTTCGGCAGGGCTTTTGTACTGGTGAAGGTCTTGCCTAATACCGAGACGATCATGTGCCCCTCATCATCGAGCGAGAGGGAGAAGTTACCGTTGCCCGAACCCTGATGGAGGATGGTACCGGCCTCATGCCAATTGAGCCAGAACTCCATGGAGAAGTTGCCGCTAAGGTAGATCGGGTTCATCGTCTGTACGGTACCGCTATAGGGGTACAGGCGGTACGATACGTCGTGATTGATGGGTCGTCCATTCAGTTGGGCGGTGATGATGATGTTCTTGTCGCCCACGTAGCCCGGTACGATGTCTTCGTTGAACTCGACAGCAAGTTGTTCGCCGATGCCAAGGATGCCGTTTGCCGGAGCAGGTGTGAACAGCGGACGCGGCAGCGTCATATCCTTGATAACCTTGGTGGTCTCACTATAGACATGTATCTGCTCTTTGTCGTACGGTGTGGTGGTGAACGCGCGGAACTCGTACTCGCCCTCCGGATAACTGATGTTATTGGACATGTCGACGGTCAGTTTGAGGTCACCCGACGCCGGCAGCAGTTCGTGACTTGCACCGGCCGTGTCGGCTTCGTTCGTCTCCCAGGTATAGAGTTCCGTCCATTGGGTGTTACCCGCAAAGCGGTACTGTACACCGATGTTCTTGAGGTGCTTGAACTGGCGGTTGAAGCCCGACAGTTTGAGGCTCAGTTTGCCGTTGCCGGTTGTCGGATCGGTATTGATGACAGGGTTAGCCACGGTCAGTTCAACCGGTGAAGAGGACGGTGTAAAGTGTGCATTGATCGTTATCTCGTCGTAGATAGTAGCCGGCTGGTACTGCGACATGAAACGGATCTTGACACCCTCATGGTCGAGGATCGACTCATCGGTCTGCTGAACGGTGATAGTCTTCTTGACCGTCGAGCCCTGCTCCGTCCAGATGGTACGGCCGTTGATAGGTACACCGTCCATGAGGATCTGCAGACCCGTCGTATCGGTATTCTCCATCACGCTCACGTCGTAGCCAAACGGCAGCACCTGATGGGTGTTGGTCATATTCGAGCAGTAGAGGGTTGCCGTTGCACTCTCTCCGGCAGGGATGTCGGTCAGCGTGACGGATTTGCCCGGTGCCTCACTACCTTTGCCGATGGACATGTACGGTTGCTCCATACGAACGGTACCGTTACCGAGTGGCAATGACTCGCCATCCGGTTTGTAGTAGTGGGTGGAGTCGGCCGGCTCGTAGGGGTTGTATGTCTGTCCGCCGAAGAGGGAGAAGATTTTACTGTTATTGCCTTTGTCTGCCGGGTACATGTTGATAGAAAGGTCCACATCGCGGTTGCCGTCAGCCAGATCGTAGTCCCATTCGGTATAGTACGTCGTATCTCGGCCAGAACCGGTCACTGTTCCGCCACCAACTAAAGTGCTAACGTTGGACTGGAGACCTACGCGTACTACGTTTTTGATCTTCCATCCGGATTTCCAACCCAGAACGGCTTGAATAGTATAGTCGGTCTGTTTCTGGTCAATAGAAGTAGTGTCATGACGGTAAGAGAAGGAACGGCTCGAACCTCCGTCTATGGAGTAATTGGCCGGAGTTTTTTCATTCATTGCCTTGATTTTCGCCTCCTCGTTCTCACTAATGCGGGCTTCCCACTTCTCTATCTGCTCGTTGCACCAGTTGACGCTATCGATTTCCGACTTCTCGGGTTGGACTTGCGGCTCAACATACACGTATGTACCTTTGTCACCGCATAGCGGGTCTTTCAAATCCAGCCACGTCAGGCAGACTGCATGTTCACCGTTGTTCACATAGCTTTCCGCTTCCGCTTTGGTGGCTACGCGTTTGAGGTACTGCTTGCGCTGATCTTTCCACTTCGGTATCATCACGTTCTCCAACTCGTACTGCGAGTAAGCGAACATCGTTTTGACTTGTTCACCCATCGCCAACGCGTCATCTAACACGATTTCGTACTTATTTGTCGTAACATTCTTCTGCGCATGCAACTTGCGGCACATACCGATGAGGATATTGGTGGACGTACCTACATAGACGTCGCCATTAGCACCTATGTAAGGATAATGGTCACCGGTAGAGATAGATTCTACGGTGGTGGTCATGTAGATAGAGTCGTTTTTGTGCGTGTATTTCCAATTCGACTTCATACCTACGGTGAAATCCGTATGAGCCTCATTGGTAGAAACCACGGCAACACCCAAACCATTCGCAGTCGTAAGTTCCTCTCCTATGAAAATATCCACTGTTCCAAGATGCTCACCTTGCCGCTGATAGGTATAGAATTTGGTGACGGTGCTTACCGAACCTTTCTTAAGCGTAGTTTTGGAGTGGGCACCGTACGGGTCACGTAGGATGAACTGAACCTTGTCCGGTCCGTTGGTAACAAAGTTATTACCCGTCGTGAGTGCACCCAAGACAATGGTACTCATGCGGAAAGGCTCGTAGGTACGGTCGTCGCGCTTGAGGGTGATGTTGAACTGACGCGTGTAGGGCGGAGCGATATTAGGCAGACCCACAGACCACGATAGTCGAGCACTACCTTTGGTGTCCAGTGTGAGCACATGGTTCTTCATCTGATAGATTTCGCCGGCAGCATAGTGAGAGGTATCCGGTGCATCGTAGATCACATCTTGGTCGGCACTCATCTCATTGCCGATAATCAGTTCCTGACCGCTCAGGTGGACGGTATCGATGACAGGTGTTGCGTAGTCCTTATTGATATATGACTCGTATGCATGTACCTCGTATTCTGTGATGCCCATAGACTGATAAATCGGATAGCCGAACAGATAGCTCACAGCACCCTGCTCATTGACTGTATAGACATTGCGGACGGTATCGTTGTGAGAGTCATCAATCGGGATAATGAGAGAATCCAGACCAAAGGCGCCGGCGGGGTGTCCTTTCTCCGATACATCCACCTGCGGTTGCGCATAATAGGTAAACACTTTCTTGGTGTTATACTTGTACAGATTAACCACCGTGTCTCCCTGCGCTGTCTCCCTCCGAATAGAGTCGCTCAGCTCCAGTTTCGGATTGGTCAAATCTATCTCCGGCAGTGAGCCGAACTCGATCTCGTCATTTGAGCCTATCACGATACTCTTCATGATATATTTGAGCGGCGGCAACTTAGCGGAGAACTCACCTGTTGCGCTGTCGGTATTGATGTAGATATACTTGGTGTTGGCTGCCGCACCGGAACCGGTCCACGCATGGCTATTGATGGAGACGGTGTCGCTTTCGTAATAGCGATCGGTCTCTGCCGGCGTGATATAGTCGTTCTTGCAGTTGAATGAGAAGGACTCGTTGTTGAGGCGCAGCGTGATTGTCGCCACTCCGATATTGTTCTTCGACTCACCGAAACCGACAGGAATAGTGTCGTTGTATTTCGCACCGGCTACACGACCAACAAAGTTGACGAGCGTCGAGTCAATGAAATCATACTGCACGCGATCCACAAAGTCGAACGTACCCTCAATCGGGAATCGTCCGCTATCCACAAGGCAGTGGCCCTCCAACTTAGCTTCCACGAAGTGCTCGCCGATAGGCACGCTGATGTTGTAGTAACCGTTCGCATCGGTCTTTTGCGGTTTGCCGTTCGCCGAGACAGCTACACCATCGACATAGAATTGGATGCCCTCAGCCGGGATGTTGGTGCCCGCATAGTAGATATGTCCGGTCATCGGGAAGGAGCTTACATCCTCGAAGTCCACGTTATTCACCGTCAATGAGCTCGGACTGATGAACAGCGAGCGGTTCTTCGGGTCAAACTCGTGGATACCTTTCTCCGGCACCAGCGTGTAACTCGAACCGCTACCCAGGAACGGGATACCCCGGATGAGGTACTCACCTTTGTCGTTGGTCACACCGTACCGCGCCAACTGTTTCTCTGCCGGCACAATGGAGGACGAGATGATGTTAGCACCTATCGTCGCATGACGCCCGTTCGGCAGGTCATTAGAGTAGGAAGCGTCGAACGCATAGCGCTGCAGACCTTCGTCCAACGGCCAGTATAGCACCAAGCCCGACTCACGACCGTTCAACGTACGGTCGAAATAGCTCTTCTTCTCCGCATCACTCAAGGCATGATCCCATACACGCACTTCGGCGAAGTTACCCTTGAACGCCTGTGCCGCCGTGATACCCTCTGCACCGCCTAACGAGAAAGCGGTAGCTATCTCTTGCGGGGTGATGGTAACGGTCTTTACCTCGGTGGTGTCCACTTGCAGGCTCAGTCGGTTACCCGTCTTGCTGATTGTCAGCAACGCATACTTGCCGGCAGGAATGATGGCACCGGTAGATGCTAACGGTTCATATGTGAAGTGAGCCGGCGTGACAACAGAGGTACTATTGACAAACTTGTCATCCACTTGATAGTCATTTGCCCACGAACCGTCGCCGGAATAACTAAACGGGTATTGCGTAATTACCGTATTTCCACTATTCAAATATTCTGAGCCGTCTCGGTAGAGCGTTCCGCCGATAGTCACTTTACCACAACCGGTTGAGTTATACCCCCATCCGATGACGTTGGTACTGGTATAGCCGGTTGTACAGTTAGCCGTTACGCTGGTCACGGTGTTGGCGATGATGATCTCGCGACCGCTAATCGCATCGCAGTTCCTTGCTCCGATAGCTGGAGAACGACGATCGCTCTCTGCATGGATCACGCCACCCTTTATCGTAATGTCACCACAATTCTCTGTGCCACCACCTATACCGGAATAACCGCCGATAGCCGTGATCGTACCGCTTTCAATCGTAATACTGCCACAGGCTATGTTGTAACCGCCACCGATACCGGCAGCAAAGCCATTGGAGGAAGCCTGGAGCGAACCGGTACCTTTGATGGTAAGCGTCTTGCCTTCCGGAACAAAGATACCCGGATGTTCCTCATAGAAACCCTTTACTGTATTCTCACCATCCAATACAATCGTGGCATTGCCCTCACAGGAAATGCCTGCCCATTTGCACGAATTATTGTTGGTTCCGTTGACGGTCACATTGCGAAGCAGCACCGTAGCGCCATGAGCGATAGCTATTTTGTAGTTACCAGCCAACGTTCCGGTGAGTACTTCGCCGTCCTGTGCCGTATAGTCACCGGTAAGGCCGGACAGGTCGGTTGCGGGGAGAAGACCCAGATTAATAACCGGCGCTATGTATGTTCTCTTCTCCAACTGCAGTTCATAGCCGTTTGCGGTGTTAGCTAAGGTCAGTCGTCCGGCACCCGGGAGTTCTCCGAGTACAGCGCCTGCACTCAATCCTGCGTCCGGACGAACGAAGAGCTGTACCGTGTAGTCCTTGTCTGCGCCGAAGATTTTAGCCAATTCTTCCGCCTCAGCCTCCCAAGCAATACCTTCCGAAGCATCGTGAACGTACTGCGAACTGCTCTTAACGGGATTGCCATCCTCCGAGTCAGACGGACGGAGCCACAGGCGTACATCCGGCACGGCAGTACCGCTACCGAAGTTCACGCGACCGGATACCGTTCCGCGACTTTGGCAGAAACCGACCGTATAGAGCGTGTTCTGCAGCACACCGGCTACATAGACGTCAATCTTATATTCGTAGTAATAACCCGGCTTGACGGTGTTGTCCTCGAAGGTGTAGTTCTCATCCGCACCGTTGGTGGCGTGGATCTGCATGAACTCGCTCGTCGAATTGACATACCGGCGCGAGATGATATAGTTGGAGTTGTCCGTTCCCGCCTGATGGGCTTTCCAAGTGAGCGTCACACTACCGTCATGCGTACCCTTGGTGGCGGTGAAGTTCTTCAACATGGTACCCGCCAACAGACCCGCCGTCGGCGCATAACTCTCGAAGCGGTAACCGCTCACCTCCAGACGTATCTTATATTGATAGCGAACGACCGCATTCGGCAGGTCTGCGTCTTCGAAGGACAGTTTCGCTCCAGCGGCCGGCTTGGCATCGCCGCTGACCGAACCAATCTCGCTCCATTCGCCATTCTCGTTGGTCTTGCGCAGCACCTTGAAGCTTACCGTCGCGTCGTTGGTCGGAACACGCGTGTACTGCCACGTCAGACGCACCTTGTCGGTCACCGTCGTATCCTGCTGCAGGTCGAAGATCGTGACAGAAGGAGCGGTGTTTAATACACCGGACAGACTGTAGCCCAGCTTGGCGAGCAGGTCGTCACTCGGGCTATTCAGGTTACTCTCGTTGATGCCGCTGTTTATCCACTTGGTCGGCACATTAACCGCCATATAACGGAAATAGGTACCAATCGTCACATCGTCATCCGTGAAACTCAATTCATCGCCGTTCGTACTATTAAGGTTGCCCCGCTTGCTCCACGACTTACCGGATTTAGGCGTTCCGTTCTCATCCGTCTCGATGCGGTAGATATACGGCGTGACCGCCAGATAACTGTCGCTCGAAGGCGTCGTCCAACTCAGCACTGTCTGATGGTCGAACTGACGGAAATCCGTTGTAATCGCATTCGGCACAGGAACGACAGGAAAAGCGGCGAGCTGTTCGTCTGTTCGTACCTTGCGGTTGAACCAGTTTTCCGGGTCTTTGATACCATGGGTCGCCGTCACCTTATAATCGATGCGTTTGGGGTTATCCACGCCGTCCGGGAAGTTGCACTCTTCGCTCTTCTCCGAACTGCCGGCTTCGTAGGTGTTGTTCACCACTACGGTGTTGCCGTCCTGCTTGAAGAAAGTATAACGTACATCATAAGTCGCCTTACGCATACGGATGTCGCTGAACTTACTGTCGATATCGTTCGGCAACTGAGGTACGGTGAATTTCAGTTTGTCAATCCCCGTGCGCTCTATTTTGTACCCTGCCGCGTTGTAGTCCGACAGACCGAGGTGATTATTGATACCGATGTTGTAACGCAACACCATATCATACCAATTGCCGTTACTATGCTTGAAGTGGAAATAGATTTTCCATTCATCGCCCGCCAACTCCGAAGGATAGTAGAAATCAATCTCCGCAGTCATATAGTGGTGGTCACTTGCCCATTTGTTCACTTGGAAAGTCTGCTCGGACGAGTTCAACTCCTTACTGCCGTAAGTCGCATTCGTCACCCATGCCTTCGAGTTATGCATCTTCAACTGCGCTGTCACATTCTCGCTGGCAGCTCCGTCAGAGGCCTGGTCATGGTACTTGAGATACACCAACTCGTAACTCTTGCTGCCGTTGGTAGCGATAACGGTTCCCCCGTCGCAGTACGTGTTACTTCCGTCGAGGTCGCAAAGGAACACCTCCAACTTGATGTGATCCGTCTTATCCGATGCGTAGTACTTACTCTCATTCAGCACCCAGTCACTCGCCATTAATGGTGAAAAGTGAAAGGTGAAAAGTGAAAGGACTAAAAAGGAGAATAAATGTTTTGCTTTCATATGATTGTTATTATATCGTTCCATATTAATATCGGAGGCGCATCGGATCTATATCGTATCCCACCACACCTTATATATATACTATGTATATATATTCCGTGATTTTAGAAAATCACTTGATACGTGTTGTATTTTACTGTTTTGTCAGTTTCAAACCGGTAGCCGGCACATATTCGCCTTTCTTAAGCCATGCTTCTGCCGTGCCGGTGTAGATACCGTTGTCGTTTGTCACGGTGAAGTTATAGATTCGCGAAGCGGTCTCCGGCAATAGGGCGACATATACCTCTGTTGCGCCTCCGGCATTGATGGTGAGTGGAGTAGTACTGCCTTCTTCTTTCACAGTGTTTGCCTCACCATTCTCCGTCAGCACATTCACCGTCACCGAAGCCGACTGCGGATATTTGCCCGCGTCACTACCGGCACCACCGTAACTGATAGTCAGCGTGTTGATCGGGAGAACCGCATCGGTGGCTTTGTCCTTAAACGAGAACTTACAGATCGTAAGCAGACTCTGCATCTTATCCATCTCTGCCTCTGCGTTGCTCCCGCTTACGGACAATATGTGCGCACGCCCGTATACGTAATGAAAATCCTTCGCCAAGGTCGCTAATGTACCGTCCTGATTCGATAGCGGGAGGATAAACTTGCAATAAATCTCATCACCCATTTTAAAGGACTGTGTCATATCAACAGTCGGATAGACGATGGCTAAATAATCATCCGCCATACATTCCACCTCTCCTTCCAAGTCTGTCCTAAGACCGGATGTGGCGGCACGCATATCGTGCGTGATGATAATCTCCTTTATGCTGGTAAGCGTGGACAGGTTGCAGCAACTCACCGCATCTCCTGCCTTCCATTCAGCAAGGAGCGTACTACCTTCGTCCGTGATGGTGGCTTTCTTAATAGGCGCACCTGCGGCGTCGTTCATCTTGATTGTCAGATGACGTTTCTGCACCGTCTTGTCCTCCGGTGTATTCTGGTTCTTACAAGCTGTTCCTGCTACGAGCATCACTCCGCATAGGAACGAAATTACGAATTGCTTATTCATTGTTTTGACAATTTAAACTTATTAGAACGTTTGAGTGAACCCGTCACCGGTGTCATTGTAGCCTCCCATCTCAGCCCATCCTCCGCTGGCGCAAATAATCTGTTGTGGTGTAACTTCCACCACATCCATTTTGGGTTGTTTATAATTCTTTCTCATTAGTTAACATGAAGTTTCTTAATTGCTATTATAAAATTAGTAATTGTGCGGGGAAATCAGCCCTGCACAACTGGGAAGTGAGGCCTTATTGGCGTTCAATGATAACGAACCAATAATTTCTCACTTCTTGGTGAGCACAGTTGGGAAGTTATTAAAGAAGAACGTGGTGGTACCGGTCAACTCCATGTTGTTGCCATTCACACGGATATTCACCTTGGATTTCTGCTCGTCGTCCAACTCAATCCATGTTTTACCATCGGGGCATGTCCAAGCTACGATGTTAGCCGAAACGCCTTCTGAGGTGCTTATTTTGGACTCCGTAAAGGAAACCGTTACTCTTTTGCTGTCTCCGACGAGATTAACCAAGTCGCCAACCCAATCGCCCTGAGCAGCGGCTTTCACGCGCTTAATCTCTTCTGCATACGGGTCATTGTTCTTCTCGCAAGCAGTAAAGGTTACTGCAGCTACTGCCATCAGCATGGCTGCGAACATAAAAAATTTCTTTGTCATAATTTTAATGAATTCAGAGTTTGTTGTTTTAGCTTTGCACACAAATCGTGCGCAAAGGTACAAATAATATTTCGTATACGCAAATTTATTTTTAATTTGCATGGAGATTGGGGTGATTTTGCGGCTCAAAACTAAAGATTTTGAGAACGAGGACAAAAAAAGCCTGCATGATATGCAGGCGGAATAGACGGAGAGATCAGTTGAACGTTGTTCAGCCGGCACTCCCACTTGCACGCAGCCAAAGTGATGACTGCAAGTGCACAAAGGATAAACTTTTGCATATTTTTGATTTATACACTATACATTATGCACCAATTCCTTCACCAGTTCATCACTGATGTTATTCCCGATCTGTTGGCAGACGTCCTGACTCCAGCGTTGTGCCATTCTTACGCGCTCGGCAGGAGCGTCGAGGCCTTGCAATTTCGCATAGATATATCCCGCATTGAAGTTATCACCAGCACCAACGGTGCTGATGGTCTCTATCGGTTGCACAGGGAAGATCTCACAGCCGGAAGGTGTATAGATGCGAATAGATCGTGCACCATCCGTCAAGATAAACCGATTGCAGAAAGGTCTTACTTTTTCGTAGATGGCGTCCGCATCGTTCAAACCATACAGATATTCAAAATCCTCTTTTGAACCCCGCACAACATCCGCCAACCTCATATTCTCCTCGATATTCCCGATGACGTCCGGGATGTCGGGAATGTGCGTCTTCCGAAAATTAATATCGTAGTACATCCACGCACCTGCCTTTCTTGCATTGTGCAGCAAGGTGCTGACGGCAGAACGAATAGCAGGGTTGATAGCAAAGAACGAACCGAACAACACGACATCCTCTTTGCTTATCTCCGGCAATTTGCCATCTAAAGCCGCCGACGCATGGTCCTTATAGAACGTGTACTGCGCGTCGTTATTCTCATCCAAAAATGCTAACGTAATGTGTGACTTGGTCCCTGGGTGACGACATACATATTCATCCGATACGCCGTTGTCTGTCAGGAACTTACAGATCATATCGCCCACATGATCACCTCCTACTTCCGTTACCATCATACACGGCACACCGGCCCGTCCGAGCGACACGATACTATTGAACGTCGATCCTCCCGGAACGGCCTTCTGTGGCTGGTCATTTTTAAAAAGAATGTCCAACACCGTTTCTCCGATGCCAATTACTCGTTTAGCCATACAATCAGAATTTGGCGCAAAGGTACAACAATTTTTCGGAATATACAAGTTCGAGTGTGTGAATTCCTCCATTTTTGCCACGTAAACATGACAATTTGAAGAAAAATGAAGATTTTTTGCATTTTCTTTAGAAAAAATTTGGTCATTTCAAAAAAAAGTAGTAATTTTGCAGGCTTTTTCGCGTGAAGGGTGCTGATGCGCCTACGCGTATGTAATAAAAAAGCAGGAACATTTAAGTAAAATTAACAAATTAACAAAACAACAAAATGCCTACAATTCAGAAGAGCCCGGCTCTTGACAGCTGTCCGCAGCGTCGTGGCGTTTGTGTACGTGTTTACACAACGACCCCGAAGAAACCTAACTCCGCAATGCGTAAGGTTGCCCGTGTGCGCCTGACGAACAGCAAGGAGGTTAATGCTTACATCCCGGGAGAGGGACACAACTTGCAGGAGCACAGTATTGTAATGGTACGTGGTGGTCGTGTAAAAGACCTGCCGGGTGTTCGTTATCACATCGTTCGTGGTTCATTGGATACCGCTGGTGTAGCGAACCGTCTCCAACGCCGCTCCAAATACGGAGCTAAGCGTCCGAAAGCTAAAAAGTAACCGGTTTAGAACCGGAGCAAGTTAGCCATGCGGCTGACAAACCAGTTAATGCAAAACTAATCTAACTAAATGTTCCATATTTGGGACGAAAACATGGGTTGAGGGTTGAGTAAGGGGCTCGGGTAGCCGCTGAAGAAATCGACAACCACAAAAAATTATTTAAGACAATGAGAAAAGCAATGTGAACCACCTGATGCTCGATGGTAAGAAAAACACCGCATATGGTGTGTTCTACAGCGCACTCGGCGTAGTAGAGAACAAAATGAAGGGTGAGGAGAAGGCTGCTCTGGATATCTGGAAGCAGGCACTCGATAACATCACTCCGTTGGTAGAGGTTAAATCGAAGCGTATCGGTGGTGCAACCTTCCAGGTTCCGACCGAGATCCGTGCTGACCGCAAGGAGAGTATCGCAATGAAGAACATGATCAACTTCGCACGCAAGCGCGGTGGCCACTCGATGGCTGAGAAGCTGGCTGCAGAGATCATGGATGCGTTTAACAACCAAGGTGGTGCGTTCAAGCGTAAAGAGGATATGCACCGCATGGCTGAGGCTAACCGTGCATTCGCACACTTCCGCTTCTAACCGGTTTAGAACCGGAGCAAGTTATCCATTCGGTAACAAACAAAAAAGATTGGAAAAGCAATTATGGCAAAACATGATTTGAAATTAAACCGTAACATCGGTATTATGGCGCACATCGATGCGGGTAAGACGACCACGTCAGAGCGTATTCTGTTCTACACGGGTCTGACTCACAAGATCGGTGAGGTGCACGATGGTGCGGCTACGATGGACTGGATGGTTCAGGAGCAAGAGCGTGGTATCACTATCACCTCCGCTGCAACGACGACCTACTGGAACTACGCAGGTAACAAATATAAGATCAACCTGATTGACACTCCGGGGCACGTGGACTTTACCGTTGAGGTAGAGCGTTCGCTCCGTATCTTGGATGGTGCAGTTATGGCACTGTGCTCGGTAGGTGGTGTACAGCCGCAGAGTGAGACCGTTTGGCGTCAGGCAGATAAATATAATGTACCGCGTCTGTGCTACGTGAACAAGATGGACCGTTCCGGTGCTAACTTTTTCGATGTAGTTCGCCAGATCAAGGAGGTACTCGGTGCAACTCCGTGTCCTATCCAGATCCCTATCGGCGCAGAGGAGACCTTCAAGGGTGTCGTTGACCTCGTGAAGATGAAAGCTATCCTGTGGCATGACGAGACGATGGGCGCTGAGTACGTAGAGGAAGAGATTCCTGCTAACCTCGTAGCTGAGGCGGAGGAGTGGCGCGACAAGATGCTTGAGACGGTATCTGAGTTCGACGACACACTGATGGAGAAGTACTTCGACGATCCTTCGACCATTACTGAGGATGAGATCCGCGTGGCTATCCGTAAGGGTACGCTGGCGATGAAGATCTTCCCGGTGATCTGCGGTTCGTCGTTCAAGAACAAAGGTGTGCAGACCATGCTCGACGCAGTCTGCGCATACCTGCCGAGTCCGCTCGATACTCCGGTGATCAACGGTACGAATCCGAACACGGAGAAGGAAGAAGAGCGTCACCCGGACGATCAGGATCCGTTGTGTGCCCTGGCGTTTAAGATCGCTACCGACCCGTATGTAGGTCGTCTGTGCTACTTCCGTGTTTATTCGGGTCACCTCGATGCAGGTTCATACGTTTACAACCCCCGTTCGGGTAAGAAAGAGCGTATCAGCCGTATCTTCCAGATGCACTCGAACCACCAGAATCCGGTTGAGACTATTCTCGCAGGCGATATAGGCGCGGGCGTAGGATTTAAGGATATACGCACGGGCGATACGTTGTGCGACGAGAACAAGCCTATCGTACTGGAGTCGATCGAGTTCCCGGCACCGGTGATCGGTATCTCCGTAGAGCCGAAGAGCCAGGCTGACCTCGACAAACTGGGTGTAGGTTTGGCTAAGTTGGCCGAAGAGGACCCGACGTTCACCGTTAAGACCGACGAGCAAACGGGCCAAACCGTTATCTCGGGCATGGGTGAGCTCCACTTGGAGATCATCATCGACCGTCTGAAACGTGAGTTCAAGGTGGAGTGTAACCAAGGTCGTCCGCAAGTGGCTTACCGCGAGGCTATCAGCGCTCCGGTTGAGTTGCGTGAGGTATACAAGAAACAGTCTGGTGGTCGTGGTAAGTTCGCTGACATCATCGTTCGCGTTGAGCCGGCAGACGCTGACTTCCCGGGTGGTCTTCAGTTCGAAGACGTTGTCAAGGGTGGTAACGTGCCTAAGGAGTACATCCCGTCTGTACAGAAGGGCTTCGAATTGGCTATGAAGAACGGTGTACTGGCCGGCTATCCGCTTGACAGCCTGAAGGTTACCCTCATGGATGGTAGTTTCCACCCGGTTGACTCTGACCAGTTGAGCTTCGAGATCGCTGCACAGATGGCGTTCAAAGAGGCTTGCGCTAAGGCTAAACCGGTGCTCATGGAGCCGATCATGAAGATCGAGGTCGTTACTCCGGAAGAGAGCATGGGTGATGTCATCGGTGACCTCAACAAACGTCGCGGTCAGGTAGAAGGCATGGACACCAGCCGCACCGGTGCACGTATCGTGAAGGCGAAAGTGCCTCTGGCAGAGATGTTCGGTTATGTAACCGCGCTGCGTACCATTACCAGTGGTCGTGCAACGAGCTCCATGGAGTTCAGCCACTACGAGGCAGTAAGTTCGAGCATCGCCAAGGCTGTTTTGACAGAGGTAGGCGGTCGCGTAGACTTAGTATAAAAGAGCGCGCAGGTGCGCAAGCGTGCGCACCTACACGTTCAATGAATAACACGTACATATACACGTACACACGTACGTGTCCCTAAGTACGGCAAGAAAACAATTAACCCTGCGGGGCGTGGGTCATCTTAGCAAATGACTCTTAAGGTTATCTGCAAATAAAAACAGTATTATTTATTATGAGTCAAAAAATTCGTATCAAACTGAAGTCTTTCGACCACAACTTGGTTGACAAGTCTGCAGAGAAGATCGTAAAGACCGTAAAAGCTACGGGTGCTGTAGTAAGTGGTCCTATTCCACTTCCGACGCACAAGCGTATCTTCACGGTTAACCGCTCGACCTTCGTTAACAAAAAGAGCCGTGAGCAATTTGAGTTGGCGAGCTACAAGCGTCTGATCGACATCTACAACAGCAACAACAAGACCGTAGAGGCTCTGATGAAACTCGAGCTCGCAAGCGGTGTGGAAGTAGAAATCAAAGTTTGATGAGTATCCGCAGTACTTCCTTCGGATAGTGACTAGGACCCTAGGATCCTAGAGGGCCTAGAGGCCTAGAGAACCCGACGGCGAGAGTACAGGAGAAGTTAATTAACAATTATTAAAAAAAACTAAGCAACAATGCCAGGTTTATTAGGAAAAAAGATCGGAATGACTTCCGTCTTCGGTGCCGACGGCAAAAACATCCCGTGCACCGTTATTGA
>CACXPH010000028.1 GCA_902769535.1 uncultured Bacteroidales bacterium | reverse complement strand
CGAGTTACAAACAATTGAGGACATAAACATAAAAAACAAGGTTATTATAATTCGTTATTTCAGCACTTGTCCTTGGGCATTGTATTTGATGCCGTTCTTGAGGATGATGAGTTGGCCGTTCTCGAGGAGCTTTTGCGCTTGAGTATTGAGTTCGGTGTTCTCGATGGATGTCGGCTGTTTCGGAGCGTTGACGAAACGAGCGTGTGTGCCGCGAGGTGCAACTTGCGCAGGGATGGCGTTACGGTCAATGATGAAGTATGCACGGAAACCACGCATCTTGACGGATTCACTTGTTTCCGTCGAGAGCGGCCACATGAGTTGGCTGTTAGCGCCCAAGAAGAGGTAGTCCTCATCGCGCTCGTTAGTGTACGGATCAATGTGGACTTGTGCAAACATGCCTCGGAAGGTTATACCGTCGGCAGTAACCGAGCCCGGAGTGGTTGTTGTGACGGTGATATTCTCGAAAACAGGGTTCACGATGTCTGGGTGTGCGCTCGGATAACTGATGAGATACGGTTTACCGGCTTCCATCTCGGTGACGTCTTCTACAAAGATGTCGATGGAAAGAGCCTGTCCGCTGCCTGTAACGCTGGCCCCCTTGATGGTTTTGAGGTTATTGAAGCCGGCTAACGGGCTTGCTGCCAGGGCACTCGCGTCCAAAGCAAACGGCAGACAGATGGTGTTATACTCGCCGTCGGCATAGATGGTACGATTGACTATAAGGTTGGTTGAAGTCGGGCTACCTCCATTGTAAAGGGCAGTGAGCGTTGCAGATGGATCGGCATTGTCAAATACCGCGTTAGCGATGGTGACGTCAACGGATCCCGTAGCGGAACTTGCAAAACAGCCGGTTCCTTCTGCATAGTACTGTACGGTATAGGTGCCTGCATCTGTGGCAGTCGGAATTGTTGTAGTAAAACTACCTGTGGTTCCTAATCGATACTTCATTGTTCCATTTTTAGCGGTGCCAGCAGTAACAAGGGTTTGGGCTGATCCTGTATATACTAAGTCTGGTATAGCGTCAGGAGCAGTAGTAACGGAAGCTTTTTTCTCTGCTGTAGTTAAATCTTTGACAAGGCGGACAGAGTAACCAAAATAAACATTACCGAAGTACGTCTCCATATTGCCCGATGAAAAAGTAAGACGATATGATGACCCTCCACTGTATCCACTAGCAGTCCAATAGCGACCAGCCGTTCCTATGTCGATTAACGTTGTTCCATCGCGGTAGCCGGCAGCAGGAATAAAGATACATCCAGCCGCCTCCAGTGCCAACCAGCCGCTAGAGGTGCAAGTTGTACCCCAAGCGCTATTACCATTGATAGTCCCCCAGTCAACTCCGATTGGCGTACCTCCAGTATACCCATCTGGGAAAAGGATGATGCCACAGATATCTTTATTAGGAGCCTCCCCGTCTATTAGAATCTTTGCATGAGTCCAACGTGCATCGGAAGTACCATTAACACTACTGCCCGTAGCACGGTTTTTGAAAAGATAGTCCCACTCGCCTCTTGTCAACGTACGCCAACCAGAATCCTCATTATTACCTCCATTCGTAATGGCATTGTTTCCCCACTCAACATAAGTAGAGTAGCCTGAGTAACTCGTATTATTCGGATTATTTCCTGTTCCCCAGCCAAATAAGTCACGGTGATCATCGCTTTGTGAGTTGCCAAAAAACTCATATTGTTTCTCTGCAAATTTCCATGTACCCACATACTGCAAGTTACCCTGCGAGAAATAGACCATGTCGCATTTATTGTTGATAGTAAATGCGCCAGGCAGTGCACCTGTAGGCACCGCCCAGAGGCTTGTTGTGGCGAGTGAGAGCGCCACGAGGATTGAGAAGAAATGAAGTTTTCTCATAAAAATAAAAATTTAAATTGTTAATATTTTAGTTAGTTAATATGCATAACAAGAAGCGTGGGGCTGCTTGCCACACACCTGAAGTGACGGTCTTAGGAAACCTGAAATAAGAGTATGTAACAAGCAGTCCCACGTATAAACGCAGGAACGCTTCGCCGTACACTCTTATTTGATTGAAAAGTTCCTAAGTTTTCACTTCAAGAGTAAAGCAAAACGCTTCAATTTTTCAATATGTCCTTACTGTTTAACGTCGGTAAGCGACGGCAACGATTTTGTGTTCACAAACATTTTGCGGCGCAAAATTAGTACTTTTTTTCGGAATATACAAATTATTGTACTAAAAAACGAAAAAAAAGTATCTTTTTGTCCTCAAAAGGGGTATATAAGCACAAAAAATGCAAGATGAAAAGCGCGATAACATCCCGCACAATGAACATAGAAGGAGGCGAATTCAATTCGCCTGAAAAAGAAGAAAGAAAAGAACCACATGCCGGATAGCATCCGGCGTAATTGACATAGAAAACACTCCGTATGGCGCTACACCAGCATTGAGCCCATCGCGGGCGGGTCGGCATCTTTCGCGGCCTTGCGGCGAGGGATATTGGGGCAGGGGCATGACGCAAAGAAAGGCCACGGAATGTAGCAACAACCCTTCTAGGCGGAACGGACATGGTCTTCTTCCCGTTTCATCGGGAAGACGCTCCGGGGCTAAACCGCCATATGCACGAGCCAGCAACAAGCAAATGAAAGAAAAAAAGCAAAAAATTTGCGTATATAATTTTTTTTCCGTACCTTTGCAGCCGCAAAGGTTTGAGATGAGACGAACGATAGGAATCATAGTAGGAATAGTGATGGCGTTGACGGTGTATGCCGACGCGCTCTTAACGGGCACACCGATGAGTGGCGAAGGCTGGCGCGGACTGGATCTGGGCAAGCCGTATATCATCACCATCGTGGGCTGGAAGCCGACCAGTTCCACCAATGCCGAGTTAGGTATGTTCGAAGGAGCCAATCGGCCTGATTTCTTGGATGCGCTGCCCTTATACATGCACGAGGGCACATCGACTGCGAATCAGATGAATTATGCCCGCGTGGAGAGCTCGCGCGGATTCCGGTATGTGCGTTATAGAAAATCGGATAACAAAGGCGATTATAAGATTGATGCCTTGGAGTTCTATGGCGATGCAGGAAAGGGCGATGACAGTCACTTGGTGCAACTGACGAACCTGCCGACGGTAGTTATCCATACGAAAGACAACATAGAGCCATACGATAAAGTGAACGAGATAGATTGCTTCATCTCGATCATCTCCGACAACGGTCAGACCCTTTTGGCGGACTCAGCGCAGATCCGCCTGCGCGGCAACGCTTCGATGGGTTTTCCCAAGAAACCGTACCGTATTAAGTTCGCGCACAAACATAAGGTGTTAGGTGCACCCGCGAGTGCTAAGAAATGGACGCTCATCAATAACTACGGCGACAAGACGCTCATGCGTAACCAATTGGCGTTCGAGCTCAGTCGTCGTTTTGGCATGCCTTACACACCTTTTTGCGCGTACGTGGACGTAATCGTCAACGGCGATTACAAGGGTTGTTACCAACTCTGCGACCAGATAGAAGTGAAGAAAGGTCGCGTGGATATTGAGGAAGGTGGATACCTCATCGAGGCGGATGCGTATGCAGGTTCTGAAGCGTCTATGTTCTGGTCAGCCAAAGGCACTCCGGTGACCATCAAGTACCCCAAAGAGGACAGTATCACGTGGGAACAGTCAGAATATATCCGTCAGCATTACGACAAGATGGAGAATAACTGGAAGACCTACCTCGACCTCAATACCTTCCTTCGGCATTTTCTCGTGGGAGAATTCTCCGGCAACACCGACACCTACTGGAGCACCTATTTCTATAAACACCGCGCGAATGACACGCTCTACGTCGGGCCTTGCTGGGACTTTGACCTGGCTTTTGAGAACGACAACCGAACCTACCCCATTAAGAACCTGAGCGATTATATCTACCGCACAAACGGTAGTACGACGGGTTATATGCGAACCTTAGTGGATAAGATCGTGGTGAAGGATACGCAAGCCAAGCAACAGTTAGCTGCCATCTACGAACAAGCCCGGCGAAAGGGACTGACCGAAGAGTCCTTCATCGCTTATATAGACGAACAAGAAGCCATGCTTCAACAGTCACAACGACTCAATTTCATCCGTTGGCCGATTATGAACCAGCGGGTGCACCAGAACCCGAAACTCTGGGGTTCGTATACCGCCGAAGTAGAGAACGTGCGCAACTACATCCGTGACCGCTTCACGTGGATGGACGCAAAACTCGGTTTCGACCCGCAGACACTGAATCTACCAATGACCAATGACCAATTACCGATGACCAACAAGGTCATCATTAATGGCCGAATATATATTATGCGCGGCGATAAGGTCTACACCCTCACCGGTCAACCCACAAGACTATGACAGACGACAAATACATACGACTCTTAAGTGAGAAATTTCCGAACGCGCAAAGCGTTATTACGGAGTTGGTTAACCTGCGAGCGATCTTGTCCCTGCCTAAGGGCACAGAGCATTTCGTGAGTGATTTACACGGCGCTTCGTCCGCCTTCATTCACATGATCAAGAACGCGTCCGGCGTGGTGCGTAAGAAAGTGGATGAGGTGTACGGTTATGCCCTGGACGAGGACGAGAAAAGGGCTCTCTGCGCACTTATCTACTACCCGGACGAGCGTATCGAATACGAGCGCACCGTCCAACCGGACATAAAAGCGTGGTATCGGAAACGTCTGCAACAGGTGGTGGAGATTGCCCGCGCCGTGACCATCAAATACAGCCGCTCGAAAGTGAATAAACTGCTTCCGAAAGACTATGCGTATATCATCGGTGAGTTACTGCACGAGTCCAACCTCGAGCAGCGTGACCGGCAGACCTATTACAAGGCGATTATCGATGCCATCATCGAAAATGGTTGCGCAGAGCAACTGCTCATCGTCATCTCCTACCTCATCCACAGTCTGACCATCGACACCCTCCACATCGTCGGAGACATCTTCGACCGCGGTTCGGGTGCAGCCAAGATCCTCGACGTGCTCTCCACCGTACGCGATTACGACATCCAGTGGGGAAACCACGACATCGAATGGATGGGTGCCATGACCGGCAACCTGGCACTGTTAGCCACCGTCCTGCGCGTTTCCATCCGCTACGCCAACATTGAAACCCTCGAAGAGGGTTATGGTATCAACCTGCTGCCGCTTGCTAACTTCGCCATGACCGTTTACGGAGATGATCCCTGTACCATCTGGCAGACCAAAGATTTCGACAACAACCCGCGTCTGACACGTTCTGCACAACTCATGGCGAAGATGCACAAAGCCATCTCGATCATCCAATTCAAACTTGAAGGACAGACGGTGCTCCGTCACCCGGAGTGGCATATGGATCATCGCGCACTGCTCGATAAGATCGATTATACGAAAGGCACGATCACACTGAACGGAAAGACCTATCCGCTGCTTGACACCAATCTTCCAACCATCGATCCCAAAGACCCGTACGCACTCAACCAGTACGAACAAGATCTCATGAACCAACTCTGGCGGTCCTTCCGTAAGTCCGAGAAGATGCAGTCGCACCTGCGTATGCTCTACGAGCATGGATCGCTCTATCTGGTGCGCAACGGATTCCTACTCTACCACGCCGCTATTCCTCTCAATGCCGACGGTTCGTTCACCGAGGCGGACGTATGCGGACAGCGCGTGAGCGGTAAGGCACTCATGGACCGCACCGACGCGATCATTCGACAGGCATACTACGGTGAAGGACAAGCCAAACAGGATGCGCTGGACTACATGCTTTACCTCTGGGAAGGGGAATTCTCGCCACTCTATAACAAAGACAAAATGACCACTTTCGAGCGCTATTTCATTGCGGACAAAGACGTACAGCACGAAGCCAAAGGTGCGTATTTCAACCTCTCCGACGATGAGCAGGTATGCGAGAAGATATTGGCGGAGTTCGGTCTCGATCCCGCTACCGGCCGTATCATCAACGGGCACGTGCCGGTACGTACGATCAAGGGAGAGACGCCTATCCGTGCCAACGGCAAACGGTTCGTGATCGACGGAGGTTTCTCGAAGCCCTATCAGGAGAAGACCGGTATCGCGGGTTATACCCTCATCTATAACAGCCACGGAATCCAACTCGTCGAGCATGAGTCGTTCGAGTCTCGCGAGCAGGCAATCTTGTCCGGTTCGGATATCCACAACCGGATGCTGCTGCAGGACTTCAGCGGTAAGCGCATGCACATCAAGGATACGGACAAAGGCAAAGAACTGCTCGAACAAATAGAAAGCCTCGAGCAATTGCTCAAGGCTTATCGAAACGGTTCCCTGCGGGAGAGATAATTTTTCATGATCTCGTGATCACGTGATCTCGAGATTCCTACCCTTTACACGAGAGCCTTGATAAGGCTCTCTTTTTCTCCCGGAAGCAGATCTATCGGACGCAGTTCGATCATGGTCTTGGCGCCGAACTCACCGCGTTCTTTCATACGCACTGCGGCACGGGCACAGCTAACCATCACCTGACCGGTCAGCGCGGGGTTATTGATCTCCATGTTGAATTCAAAACGCTGGTTGTGGGTCTCGCCGCTCACACCGGAACGCACGAGATTGACACCATGCGCCACGTTATTAAGGGCATCCACGCTCTCCACCGGAATCACATGCGTCTCGTCGTGTGCGAAATAATCATCGGCTAAGATAGCCGCCTCTACGGTCTTGAAATCTGCGCCATCTTCGAGTTCGATATACACCATACGACGGTGCACACCCGTACCCAAAGGAATGGTCATACTCAGCGCATTCTTCACGCCTGCAATCGCCTTTGCAGCCACCGAGTGACCCATCGAACGACCGGGACCGAAATTGGTGTAGGTAATGCCTTTCGGCGCCATCGAGAGCAGTAATGCACGCACCACCGAGTCCGTGCCCGGATCCCATCCTGCCGAGATGATAGATACACTCTTATTGGTCTGACACACCGGATCTAACGCGCTGCGCAGGTTCCAGATCTGACCGTGTATATCAAAACTGTCCACCGTGCAGATTCCCCGTGCGGCAAGCACTGTGGCGAATTTCTGCACCTCACGTGTCGGAGTGCAAAGTAACACGACGTCCGCATCGATGCAGTCGAGGCAGTCGTTGTGGTGGAAGATGCCGGCTAACTCCATGTCCGGCGCGGCATTAATAGCTTGTTCGGCAGCTTTTCCAATGTTGCCGTATCCTAAAATAGCAATTCTCATATACCTTAAATAGTAAACATTCAACATTCAACATTACTCGACAGTCACCGACTTGGCGAGGTTTCTCGGCTGATCGACGTCACAACCTTTGACGACGGCAATGTGATAGGCGAGCAGTTGGAGCGGGATGACCGTCAAGAGCGGCGTGAGGCACTCTTCCGTATCCGGTACCTCGATTACATAGTCGGCAATCTTGCTGACCAGTTCGTCTCCTTCTGTGACTACCGCGATCACCTTTCCGTGCCGCGCTTTGATCTCCTGGATATTCGACACGATCTTCTCGTACGTACCGCAATGCGGTGCAACAACAACCACCGGCATCTCCTGCGAGATGAGTGCGATAGGTCCGTGTTTCATCTCCGCGGCCGGATAACCTTCGGCATGGATATAACTGATCTCCTTGAGTTTGAGTGCACCTTCAAGTGCCACCGGGAAATTATATCCGCGACCGAGATAGATGAAGTTCTGCGCATGCGAGAAGATCTTCGCAACTTCGGTGATACGTTGGTTCTGCTCCAACACACGCGCTATCTTTTCGGGTATCTGTCCCAACTCCCGCACGATCGTCAAGTACTGCGCTTCGCTCACCGTACCTTTCTCCCGACCGATACAAAGGGCCAACATCGTCAGGGCTGTTACCTGCGCCGTGAAAGCCTTCGTGCTGGCCACGCCTATCTCAGGACCTACGTGGGTGTAACAACCACTGTCACTCACGCGCGGGATGGACGCACCCACGACGTTACAGATCGAGAAGATGAACGCACCTTTCTCTTTGGCGAGTTGGATAGCCGCTAAGGTGTCAGCCGTCTCTCCGGACTGCGAGATGGCGATGACGACGTCGTCTTTGTTGATGACCGGTTTGCGGTAACGGAACTCCGACGAGTACTCCACCTCGACGGGTATCTGCGCGTATTCCTCGAGGGCATACATGGCAATCAGACCGGCGTGCCAAGAGGTACCGCAGGCCGTGATGATAATACGCTTCGCGTTGAGGAAACGCTCCTTGTTATCGATAAAGCCGGAAAGGGCGATATTATCGCGCTGCACGTTCACACGGCCGCGCATAGAGTCGGTCAGCGTGTGCGGTTGTTCGTAGATCTCCTTGAGCATGAAATGCGGATAACCGCCTTTCTCGAGTTGGCTCAGAGAGAGTTCCAGACGCTTGATCTCCGGGGTCTTCTGCACGTTGTTAATAGTGGTTATATCAATGTCCCCTTCATTCTTTAACCTTTCACCTTTCACCTTTAGTGTCACCACTTCCTCGTCTTCGATATAGATGACCTTGTCCGTGTACTCCACGATAGGCGTGGCGTCGGAAGCAATGAAATACTCGTCTTGACCGATACCTACCACCAGCGGCGAACCCTTCCGCGCAGCTATCAACGTGTCCGGATGGTCCTTATCGAGGATAGCGATTGCATAGGCACCAATGACCTGCTGCAGTGCCAGTTGCACCGCCGTCTTGAGGTCCACGTGCTTGTTCACTTCCGTATATTCAATCAGTTGCACAAGCACCTCCGTGTCGGTGTCGGACTTGAAGGTATAGCCCTGCTCCTTCAGACCGGCTTTGAGCACCGCGTAGTTCTCGATGATGCCGTTGTGGATAATCGCGAGCCGCTCGGACTCCGAGTAATGCGGGTGAGCATTGACCGTGTTCGGTTCGCCGTGCGTAGCCCATCGTGTATGCGCGATACCGATGGTTCCACCGGTGTCTTTCGATGCCGCAAAAGACTCTAATTCCGCCACTTTACCCTTGGCTTTGTAGATATTCAGCTGCCCCTGCTCGTTGATGAGCGCCACGCCGGCACTGTCATACCCGCGATACTCCAATCGATGCAAGCCCTTTATCAAAATCGGATAGGCCTTGCGCTTTCCTATATATCCAACTATTCCGCACATGGATTATATTTCAAATTTCAAATTTATGATTTATAATTTTACTAAAGCTCGATTATTAAATCCGTCAATATACATCTCCAAGGACTTGTCCAGACGCACATGCCGCATGAAATCCGTCTCTTCTACTGCCGGCAGGGCATTGAGTTGCGTCTCGTCATACAGGTCGTCCACGCGTGCCCACGGGTCGATGTTCATGTAACCGACGTTGAACGAGGTCATGTTCTGGAAGAAATGACTGCCTTGTGAGGGTTCGATGCGGAAGTTCTCCAGGCAACACTCGACCACGGCCTTGGCTTCGCTGATATCGCTCCACTGAACGGGTACACCTAAGGTATCTATCTGCGAGCCCCATCGACCGAAACCGATGAGCAAGTACTGCCGACCTTCCTGCCGCATCTTTTTGTTCCATGCACGCAGCGTTTCTGCCATCTCACGGGTGTGCAGCACATCGAACGCATCGCGCCTGAGGTAGATGACATCCGTTATCTCTTCGATCTTACCGACACCTAAGGCATTCCCGGAACGCAGGAACGCACCGTCCTCGTCTATCTTACTCCACTCCACTTTGGCGTTCAGACTGTCGGCAGAAATCGGACGTATCTGCAGGACGTGGAAGATCTGCGGCGTATGCTCAAGGTTGACGGCAAACTCGATCTCCACCGGTGTCTTGATCTCCTGCTGCGCGATGTTAAGCAGTTCTTGGATAATCGCTGTCAGCGGGAAGGTATTGAATTTGAGCACAGGCGCAAAGGTCGCTATACGAGGTCCGTCCGGATAACAGGAGTCCACGATACGCATGTTCTCGCGGTCGTAGGTAGAAGCAATGAGCTTGAGGCTCTCGAACTGTCCGCATTCATGAATAGGTATCCGCTCGAGGTTGATCGCGTCGTCCATCGACATCTTAAACCGCTCTGGATTAAGCGACAAGGCGAGCATGGACTGCTGGGTCTCTCGTAGCGCCAGATCGACGGTAGAGGTCTGCAGCACGTTCTTCGGGTATTTAGGCGAGAAACGCAGCACTTGTTCGCCGTCCACAACCACCTTACCCAGACCGTAGGCAATCTTGACAATGCCGTCTTCGGGTTTCTCTTTGCCTATCGGGTAGAAATTGATACTGCGTGCCACGCCGGAGATCACAGGGAAATAATAATCCCCTTCCTGCTCACCGCACACCTCCTGCAGCACAATTGCCATTTTCTCTTCGCTCGGCACATTCCCCGTGCTGACGATATATCCTCTCGAAGCGGCGTAATAGACGGACGCATAGACGGACTTGATGGCCTTGCTGAGCATACGCAATAATTGGTCTTCGTTCTCCGTCTGCGGGAGCATATAGGTGCTGTACACACCGGCAAAAGGCTGATAGTAGGAGTCCTCTAACTTACTGGACGAACGCACAGCAATCGGTCGATGACAGACACGGATGAACTGCCTGAGTGCATCGCGCAGATCGAGCGGTAACATCGCCGCCACGAACTCCGAGAGAATCTCCTCGTCCGTCAGGTCGGCATTGATCACGTACTGCAGTCCGTTATCGTGAATGAACCGGTCGAAATAATCTGTCGTGATGACCATCGTTCGCGGCACAAGTACACGCACCTCCGGCCATTTGTCATACAGGTCGTATTTCTGCAGCATATGATTTAAGAAGGCTAGGCCTCTACCTTTTCCTCCCATCGCTCCGCTGCCACAACGTGCGAACCAGATGGTATCATTATAGGTCTCTTGTGCGTATTTGGCTACAACACCGAGCGCCTGGTTGATACGGTAATCGTGTATGAGGCGGATGTTCATCTGACGTACGTTTTCCACATCCGTATCATCTTTGATCTTCAGCGCACTGACCGGTCTGCCCACAGCGAACAAACCGCGTGCAAAGAGCCATTTACTCAAGTAGTTATTGTCACTCAGCCGTCGGAAGGCAGAAGGACTAATGGTCGAGATAATACGTTCAAAGCCCTCGAGGTCCGAAGCACGGTCAATCTCCTTACCGGTACGCGGGTCACGAGCAATAAAATCTCCGAAACCGAACTCCTGCTCGATATAATCACTCACTTCCTGCGTGAGGGTCTTGGATTTCTTAACGACAAACCCCACTTTCAACTGCCGTGCTATCGTACGCATGGACTCCTGCGAACTCTGCATGAGGAACGGCATGGTCGGGTTGTCGGCACGAATCAGCTTACACAGATCGACACCCGCATCGAGTTTCTCCGTCCAAGACGGATCGCCTTTATGCAGCACAAAACCAATATCCGAGATCAGACCGATCACGTTCTTGCTATAGCGTTGGTAGAGTTCCACCGCCTCGTCGTAACAGGTAGCGAGCAGTAGTTTGGGTCGGGCGCGTTTACGAAGCAGTTGCTGCTTCTCATTGAGTGCATCGCGGATGGCGATGGTGTTCTGCTGCAGCACCAGTTTATAAAGCAACGGCAGGTAGGTCGAATAATAACGCACACTGTCTTCCACGAGGATGATAGCCCGCACTCCTTCCGTTAAGATATCGTGCTCGGCATTCATGCGATCCTCGATGAGCTTGATGATCGCGATGATCAGATCGGTGGAGTTATTCCAGTTGAACAGGTAATCGATGTTACGCTTGTCCTGCTGCTCGATGCGTCGGTGCACCTCTTTGCTGAAAGACGACAAGAGCACGATTGGACAGTTCGGTTGCATTTTCTTCGCCTCAGCCGCGAAATCCCACACTTCGGTTCCTCCGGCACTATAGACCATCAAAATGAGATCAAAAGGCAGTTTCTTCGCCGCTATTCGCTCTTCGATGAGTGTATGCGCCTCAGCCGTGGTCTCAGCTCGCGTGATAACAGGCGGATTACTCAAGTTCAATTCGGCGTACTCCTGCGCGATCTGAACGTCTATACGACCGTCCTCCTCAAGGGCAAAACTGTCGTAGTTATTGCAGACCAGCAAAATGCGCTTCACGCGCTTCGCCATCAATGTTGTAAAGTTACTTTCCATCCGATAACCGATAACCTTTAACCGTTAACCGTTATACTAAACCCTGTTCTACCATGGAGTTGGCGACCTTCATGAAGCCGGCGATGTTAGCACCTTTGACATAGTTGATATAACCGTCTTCCTCTGTGCCGTACTTGAGACACGCTGCGTGAATATCAGCCATGATCGTGCGCAGACGTTGATCCACTTCCTCGGCCGTCCATTTGAGGCGCATGCTGTTCTGGGTCATCTCGAGACCGGAGGTAGCTACACCACCTGCGTTGGACGCTTTACCCGGGCTGTACAAGATCTTGGCGCCTTGGAAGATCGCGATCGCTTCCGGTGTACTCGGCATGTTCGCTCCTTCCGTCACGCAGAAACAACCGTTCTTAATCAGGTTCTCTGCGTCCTGTTTCTCTATCTCGTTCTGCGTAGCGCAGGGCATCGCGATATCGCACGCAATCTTCCACGGACGCTCTCCGGCGAAATACTGCGCTTGCGGATACTTGGTCACGTATTCCTTGATACGTCCACGGCGCACGTTCTTCAGTTCCATCACATACGCCATTTTCTCTTCGTTCAGACCTTCCGGATCGTAGATAAAACCGTCCGAGTCACTGAGCGTCAGCACTTTGGCTCCCAAACGCATGGCTTTCTGTGCCGCGAACTGCGCCACGTTGCCTGCACCGGAGATACACACGCGCTTGCCTTCAAAACTCTCACCGCGAGTTGCCAGCATGGCCTCAGCGAAATAACAAGCTCCGTACCCTGTGGCCTCCGGACGCATGAGGCTACCACCCCATAACTGACCCTTTCCGGTCAAGGTACCGGTGAACTCATCGCGCAGACGTTTGTACTGACCGAACATATAACCGATCTCACGACCACCCACACCAATATCTCCGGCAGGCACGTCCGTGTCTGCACCGATATGACGCTGTAACTCCGTCATGAAAGACTGGCAGAAACGCATTACCTCTGCGTCACTCTTACCGCGCGGACTGAAGTCCGAACCACCTTTGGCACCACCCATCGGCAGGGTCGTCAAGGCGTTCTTAAAAGTCTGCTCAAAAGCAAGGAACTTCATGATGCTCAGGTTCACGCTCGCATGGAAACGGATACCGCCTTTATACGGACCGATAGCACTGTTCATCTGCACACGGAAACCGCGGTTGATCTGCACCTCTCCCTGGTCGTCCATCCACGGCACACGGAACATGATCACACGTTCCGGTTCCACCATGCGCTCCAGGATCTTCTGCTCCCGCAGATACGGGTACGCCATGATCATCGGTGCAACACTTTCCACCACTTCGCCTACGGCTTGATGGAACTCGTTCTCTCCCGGATTCTTCCTGATAAGGTCCGCCATAAAAGCGTCCACATATGCTTTCGTTTGTTTATCCATAAAACTATTTACCATTTAGTCATTTACCATTTACTAGGTATTTAGCGCACAAAATTACAACTTTTTTTTGAATTATGCAAGAGTTTGTATTCTTTTTAATGCTTCTTCGCAGTCTTTTCGATACGAAAAGGCTGAAAAACGTACGTATCCTTCTCCGGATGGACCAAATCCGGCACCCGGTGTGCAGACGACCTGACAGTTCTCCAACAGATAGTCAAAGAACGACCAGGAGGTGTAGCCTTCCGGTACGCGGCACCATATATACGGTGCATGCACGCCGCCAAAGACTTCGTATCCGAGTTCCCGTAAGCCTCTCAAGAGGATCTGTGCCGTCTCGTGGTAATACGCTATATTCGCGCGGATAGCCGCCTTGCCTTCCGGCGTGTACGATGCAAGAGCTCCTCGTTGGGAGATATAAGACGTACCGTTGTACTTGGTGCACTGCCGTCTGAGCCACATAGCTTGCAGACCCGTTGCTTTCGGCACGATCGTATAGCCGCAGCGCACACCCGTAAAACCGGCTGTCTTACTGAAACTGCGCACTTCGATAGCCACCTCTTTCGCTCCTTCTATCTCGTATATCGAATGCGGTATCTTGGGATCTTGAATGAACGCCTCATAAGCGGCATCATAAATGATAATACTCTTATGTTCCTGCGCATAGCGCACCCATCGTGCCAGTTGCTCGCGCGTCAGCACTGTACCTATCGGGTTATTGGGATAGCACAGATAGATGATATCCGCATGGTTCTTCGGCAGTTCCGGCACAAAGTGCCGCTCTTTCGTACACGGCACGAACTCCACCTGTCTACCCGCCATAAAACTCGTATCCTCATAAGCGGGGTACGCCGGTTCGGGAATTGCCACGGTGTTATGCGTATCAAACAACTCGCTTAGGTTGCCCAGATCACTGCCTGCACCGTCGGAGATGAACACCTCTTCCGGTTCCAGCACCACGCCACGCGGGGTATAGTCGTTCTCGATGATCGTCTGCCGAAGCCATAGATATCCGTTTTCCAGACCGTACCCGTGGAAGGTATCGGCATTTCCCATCTCTTCGACGGCCTGGTGCATGGCCTGTACGATAGGAGCCGGTAACGGACGGGTGATATCCCCTACGCCGAGACGTAAGATATGTGCCTCGGGATGTACCGTCTGGTAGGCCTTGGTGCGGTTGATGATCTCCGTAAAGAGATAGCCGCCTTTCATCTGCTGTAGGTTCGTATTGACTTGCATAAATATCAAATCTCAAATCTAAAATCTCCCCGGAACACTTCGGTGGCAGAACCGGTCATGAAGACCGGTGAGAGGTTGGTTTCCCACCGGATGAGCAGATCTCCACCGGGCAGATGGACCGTCACAGTCCGGTCTGTCAGGTTGTGATAGATAGCTGCGACAGCTGCCGCACAAGCACCTGTTCCGCAGGCAAGTGTCTCACCCGAACCGCGCTCTATGACGCGCACATCGAGTTCATGACGGTTGCGTACCTGCACAAACTCCACATTCGTGTCATCAGGCAACTGCGGCAGGCTCTCGCGGAAGAAGACTGCATGCGGATTACCCATGCTCACCGCCGTATAACCGATTGGATCCATGCCCACTTGGATGGAGTCCGGTCGGATGACCGGTTTGCCCATGTTCACCGTCACCTGTTCTACCTTCTCGTTATCCACCTGCAGCGTCAGGGCACGAATGCCTGCCAACGTCTCTATCTGCATGTATTCGTCGTGACAGAGACCGTTCTCATACAGGTATTTCGCCACACAACGAATGGCATTACCGCACATCTCCGCTTCGCTTCCGTCAGCATTGAAGATACGCATCTTGGCATCCGCTTCTTTGGACGGCTGAATGAGCACGAGTCCGTCAGAACCGATACCGAAATGTCGGTCAGAGACGGCACGCGCTAAAGCCGCCAAATCAGTCTTGGCGATGTGTTGCGCCGTGGTCTTAAGGAAACAATCTATATACACATAGTCATTCCCAAGACCATGCATTTTGATGAACGGAAGGGTTTTCATTAGTCCTTTGATGCTTTAATACATGCCGCAATAAAATCCAGGAACAACGGATGCGGATGTAAGACCGTTGAACTGTATTCGGGGTGAAACTGCGTGCCGAT
>CACXPH010000027.1 GCA_902769535.1 uncultured Bacteroidales bacterium | reverse complement strand
ACGCCGTTGAGCAGCGTTTTGATGAAGTTGTACGTCAGTTTGTCTTTGTCGAGACAGAAACCGAGGGACGTGATACCTTTGTTGAGCACCTCCAGCGCTTTCGCATTCGCCTTGCGTGCGTTCTTGCACGCGCAGATGTTCTGGCGGATTGCCCATTCGTTGTTTGTACGCGTACCGCGGACGTAAGGGAACTGACCGGGCGCAGAGACGGTGGTCTTCAGGCCTTTGAGGTCCTCGCGGCGGTAGAAAGGCTGGACGCTAAAGCCTTCCGGCGTGCGCCATACCAACTTCTTGTCGAAGTCGGCACCTTTCAGGTCAGCGATGATCTTGTCCTTCCACACTTGCGTGGAGACCGGAGCAAAATCTGCTTGCAAATTCAGTTTTGTTGCCATGAGAATTTGTGTTTTTTATAATGGTTTTTGTTATTTTTTGCGTTTTGGTAAGGATACGAACCAAAAATCGCACAAAGTTACGACTTTTATGCGATATATGCAAATTTTTTTTTATTTTTTTGAAAAAAACACCCTTCCGAACGCGTCGAAAGGGTATATTTGTGGATTTACTTCACTTTTCTGCCCATTAAATCGTATATGTGTTCTCCGCGGAGAATGAAGATCTGACCGTCACGCAGTACCTTTCGGCTGACAGCGTCAGGTGGCGTTTCGACCTCTTCTATCGCTGAAGAGGAGGGAGAATACATATGGATGATATAGTGCATATCGCGGTCAATCGTACCGGTATATTTCGAGCGGTTTATGGTAGCGACACGAATACGATAGGTGTTATTCGTCGGCACTTGTTTGGGTGTCTTTTTCACGCTATACTTTCGCTCCGCGTTCGGTTGGAAGGGGTTGGTGTAACGGGAATAACTGCAATTAACGTAGTTCGTGCCGTTCCACCGATCGTAATAGATATACACCGTGTCGCTGAAGACCTCATCGGTAAAGTTCTTGATGTACAACGTACCCCTCAGACTGTCTGCGTATATATCCAACTCGCGGATACCTGTTATGGTATCGATCACGACTGATTGCGGATCAATACCTTCAAACGTAACGCCTGTCAGCGCCAATATCTTGTCTTTCAGGGCAGGATCGGTGATGATAGTAACCACCGTCGAATCGATGATGTTCTCGCCGTTCTTATCCAGACCTACCCGCAGGTTATAGGTTCCTGCTTGCGTCGGAGTCCACTCAAAAAGGATCTCTTCGGTCGTGTTGGCTAAGATGGTCACACCGCGGGAGGTTACAGGTTCTCCTTTTTCGGCCGTAGTGTCGGCAAACAGATAGAGCTCGCGGTAGAACTCATCTCCGTTATTGGTTACGGTCCAAGCCACATCCTGCAGTTGGCTCGCAAACTTAATCGAACGCACGGACAGACCGTTGCTGACGAGGTCTACGACCGGATAAAGTGTCAGATGGGGAACACCCTGTGCGTCGTACGTAGCCATCACGTATTCAAAGTCCACAGCGGAACTCGTACACCATGTCGTTGTGCTGTCTACTCTGCTGATCGGGACGATCTTCTTGATCGTATTAGCAAAATTCGAATCGGTCGGAACGGTAAAGGTTCTGGACGAAAAACCATGTGCATGTACTAACACACCGGTAGTCTTTTCCTCTCCCAGCAAGGTAAGGCTTCCGTCTTGGGCCACGATACCGATGCCGTAATTAAATTTACACACCGTGTCGGTAAAGTTAAACGCTCCGTACTTCATCGTTTGCTCCTGTACGCTCTGTATGTTAGCCGTCAGGCACACGCACTTTTCTTGTTGCGCTTGTGCACCTATAATCTGACAGCCGATCTCCGCCATCTGTCCGTAACTGTAACCGTCCGTGCTCGTGCTGGCACCTGGTTGGGTGTTGTCGCCTGGATTTAAGACGGACAAGGCGTAGTAACTGTCTTGTGAGCCTCCCCATCCCCAATTGATATGGAAGAAATCGCCGGTCTGGAAGCCGTCCACTACGAACGAGTGACCACCTCCGGATGATTGACCGCCATAGGCAATAGGACGTGCTGCTGCCAACTCGGCATAGATGATATCCAACCAATCGGCGTACGAATATTGCGAACGCAGGATAGAACGGCTTGTCGGATCAAAACCGAAATACTTGACAAGCGCCGGCGCGATGAACGAGGTGTGGGCTCCTGAACCAGAGGAGGTGTAGTCCATCTCCAGCGCGACGCCGCAATACAACATCAACTGTGCTACCGCCGTGCAATCAGCAGCTGTGGCGTTGGCGTCATAGATATCCTTGAGATTGGCGATATCCGGTAAGACGGTGCCGGCAGGAATACCCGGTACCTCTATCTTATTCGAACGCGTCGTATAGGCGGGAATATCCGCGATGACGGTCGTCGGTCGGTGTTGGCGCTGCATGTGGTAGTTCAGCACCTGCGCCATGGATGTGGCTACACAACCGGTATAGCTACGCGCGTCGGTCAGGCTGTCTATCGGGCATAAGTTATAATAAGGTGCTTTTTGATTCCAGCGGGTGGTGACCAGAGGTTCAATCGGCTCTTTGTCGGCAGAGTCTTGACGAATAGCGGTAGGTTCATAACCGATGGATTCCAAGTGCTTCATCTCATCCACGTAGGATTGAAACCAAGCACGGATATGGTTCGGCATGTTCTGCTCGTCCCACGCATCGGTCTCGCTGTAACCCAAAACCGGCGCAAAACGGTCATCACCACTCACGAGTACAAACCCTTCCTGGTCAGGAAAACGCACCGCATAGATATACGGATTTCCCTTGGTGTCCTTGGCGTTGAAAAGCACATCTGCTGACAGTTCCTGTATAGCAGCTTGACGATGAATCGGCTTACCTTGCTCTGCATGCGCCTGTATCTTTTCGGTCATAAACTGCGCAGCCAGCTCACGCGCCTTTTCAGGACTCACGTTTGCCGCTTGGATACTTACCAGCGTGCTCAGTATGCACGCAACAATGATAGATACTCGTTTCATAGGTTATAGTTGTGTGAGGATGAGCCACGTAGCAATCGTGTGCGACGCGGCACCGAGGGTGATGAATACATGCCAGATGGCATGGTAAAAAGCATGTTCTTCGTCGTGCTTGAAGAAATACGAACCGACGGTGTAGAAGATGCCTTCGGCCAGTATCCACCAGAAGGCAGCGTGCGGCATGTGGAGCCACATAGGGTAGAGGATCAGTAGCGCTACCCAGCCCATCGCCAGGTAGAGCGCCAAGGACAAGCGCGGGAACTTACCAAGCGCGACGATCTTACCGACGATACCGGCCACGACGCAGGTCCAGAGGAAGATGAAGAGCGTCCAACCTATCCGGCCGCCTAAGACCGAGAGACAGATGAGCGAGTACGAACCCGCTATCATGACGTATATCGATATATGATCGAAGATACGCAGGCGCGCCTTATGGATAGGATTGCTCACGGCATGATACAACGTTGAGGAACCGAACATTAGGAGCGCTCCTATGATAAACAGGAGCGTTCCTAATGATTGCAGATTGATGATTGCAGATTGATGATTTAGAGAGAGACGCAAGAGTGGCCAGGCGATGAAAAGCGTGGCTACGGCGGGCACGAGGTGTGTCCAGGTATTGGCAGTCTCTTCTCGACTCATTAGAAGTTATACTTCGTCATAAGTTGTAACCGATGGTTGGTGATCCAATGCAGTCCGTTGGTCGAGAGGGCATGGGTGTCCAGCTTACCGTCACCATATTGTACAGAGGTGATCTCATACTCCAGACCGAGTTGGAACTTACCAACTGTGTAGAGCAGGGTAGGCGACAGACGCCACATTTGGTTCATGGCCGCCGAACGCGGGTAGAAGAACTCCGCATTGGTGATCTTGCCGTCACCGTTGACATCCATCACTTCCTCTTTCGTACCGAAATTATGCACGTATCCGCCGAAGAGTATGCCCTGCAGTTTCTGCGGGTGCTTTTCTTCCTGCTTACCTACCTTACCGCCATAGACGATACTGATCCAGGACGTGCTGTGACGAACCGGCGTGTAGGCGTACGAGCCATCGGCGTTGACAGCTTTGATACCGTAACCGCCGTACATGTTCATATGCTCACCGGACTCCGCGAAGATAGACTTGGCTTTGAAGGAGAACTCACCTTTCTTATACTGCAGATAGATGAACGGCGAAGCGGTGGTGATACGGTCGTTGACCTTCACTTGAACTCCGTAGGCGTCTTTGCCTAAATGACGCGGCTGAATGCTCAGCACGTCTGCACCTGCGCGGAAAAGCCAACCTTTGTCGTGGATAGAGAGACCGAGATAAGCTTCCGGCGTCTTACCATACAGCATATACTCCGCCGACTGGAGGTTGCCCGGACCGGTGGAGAGGTACTGCATCTGCCAAAGTCCGGCAGCGGTTAGCGTGACGTACTTACCGAGGCGTGCGTCCATCTTCACTTGCGGCGAACGGTTGAACGGACCGAACGGCGCACCGCTGTTGAGCGCAATCGCGTCACAGAGGTCTGCTGCCATCGGGTGCCAGGTCTGACCAATCGTCAGGTCGACACGCGCGAAGTCCTTCCCACCTAACATAGGCAGGCTGTCCCAACCGAGCGCTACATAAGCTTGACGCAGACGGAGCTGCGCTACACCACTCACGGCGTGCGTCTCTTTGATAGTGTTATCAACGGAGGAGGTCTTGGTACTCAAACCGGCGTAGAAGTCCGCCTCGATCTTTCCGCTGAACTCCGTATTACGCCATTTATAGCCGACGATATTGAGTCCTACACGCGTAGTAAGCGACAGGAAACGGAAAGTGCTCTCCGCATTCAGGTCATCGCCGTAGTCGTTGAGTTTCTGGTCCTTCGGCTGATAGTTATACATATCGGCTGTACCCGACCAACTCTCACGGCTGTCGTAGGTGAAATAGTTACGGATAAACCCGTATGGTTTGAAATGCTGTTTGAGATGCGATTTAACCGCCGCTTTCTTGGTTTCTTTGGCCACCTTGACAGAGTCCTGCGCGAAAGCAGGAACAAGGATCAAGGAGCAAAGAACAAGGATAACAATGTTTCTTTTCATATGTTATAAAAATAGTAAAATCATTAATTGTCCTGTCAGCACGCGCAGGAACATGGTCAGCGGGTACACAGTAGAATAAGCGACTGCTGCGCGGTCGTTAAGCGAGGACTGACTGGTGGCATAGGCTAGGGCAGGCGGATCGGTGGTTGAACCGGCCATCAAGCCCATGAGCGTGAAATAATCCAGTTTGAACCACAGACGCGCGATACAACCGATCAGGAGTAAGGGGAGCAGCGTGATAAGTACGCCGTATCCTATCCACACATATCCGCCGCCTATGAGGGTGGGGATAAAACTCTGTCCCGCTCCGAAACCGACGGCGGCGAGGAAGAGGGCGATACCTATCTCACGGATCATGAGGTTAGCGGAAGAGGTGGTGTAGGTCACCAGATGATATTTGGGTCCGAAAGCACCAATGAGGATAGCCACGATGAGCGAACCGCCGGCCAGACCCAACTTAAACGGTTGTCCGAGTCCCGGAAGCATGATAGGCAGCGAACCGAGTGCAACACCCAACACAATACCGAAGAAGAGCGATGCGAGGTTGGGCGCATCGAGTTTCTTAGAGGAGTTACCGAACGCGGTGGCTATACGCTCTACCGCTTCGGCTTCGCCGACAGCCGTCAGACGATCACCTAACTGCAAACGCAATTCCGGCGTTGCCAACAGTTCAATACCTGCACGGCGGACACGCGAGATGGTGATGTTAAACGCATCGCGTATCTTCAGATCCGCGATACGCTTACCGTTGTATTTAGCTTTGGTGATGATGATATGCCGGCTGACCAGATGTACGTTTTTCTCTTCGGCTTCCCATGTCACATCGGTTTTGGGACCTAAAAGGAGGATGGTCTTTTCGTTCTTCCGGTCACCCACAAAGCGCACTTTGTCATCCACATGGAGGATCGTATCGGCATCGGGCATAAATTCGTTTCCCTCCTTGTCGATGATACGGGTAACAACCAGATCCACGTGCGTGAGCAGTTTCAGGTCACGCACACGGATACCGTCCACCTCAGGGTTCGTCAAGGTGATGTCCAGATGCTCGATCTGCTGCTCTTCGCCCTTCTCGGCTTTCACCTGCTCTTCCTCTTTGTCCAGTTTGATACTGAAGATCCACCGAACGAGTAAGAGCGAGAAGATGATTCCCACGACACCGAGCGGGTAGGCGATCGCATAACCGCTGGCGATAGCTGGATTAGCAGCGCCGGTCAAGTCCTGATAGGTCTGTTGCGCAGCACCCAGACCCGGTGTGTTGGTGACCGCACCAAAGAGTACACCGGTCATGGTCGCGATATCCACGCCGCTGATCACATGGATCACGTAGGCCGTCACGCAACCCAAGACAACGATACTAGCCGCCAGCATGTTCAGACGAATACCGCCTTTGCCGAAGGATGAGAAGAAACTGGGACCGACCTGCAAGCCGATCGAATAGACAAAGAGTATCAAACCGAAATCCTTGGCAAACGACTCGACCTGCGGGTGCAGCGTCATGCCGAAATGACTGCATGCAATCGCGCAGAAGAGGATCCATGTGATGCCTAAGGTAATTCCTCGGAACTTGAGTTTAGTTCCAAGGAAAATACCTAAAGCGATGACAAACGCCAGCACACAAATCGAGTGTGCTACACCTGTCCCAAAGAATAAGTTATGCAACCAGTCCATTTAGAAAGGGAAGATAAGTATAACAGCGTAAGCCAATGAGATACCTACGAGGCCGACGATGAGTCCTACTTTCGTCATGTCGTTGGTCTTGATCAAACCGGTCGAGCAAGCGATAGCGTTCGGCGGAGTGGAGATCGGCAGCAGCATGGCGAACGAAGTCGAAGCAGCTACGCAAACGAGGAGTGTTGTCACGCCTCCGAAAGCGCCTAACTGCTCACTCATAGCGGTACCTACGACGGCCAGGATCGGCACGAGCAGGTTAGCAGCAGACGAGTTCGCGATGAAGTTAGACAGCAGCCAGCCGAGCAGACCGGCGATGATGAGTACTGCGATAGCAGACCAACTGCCGAACGGGATAGCCTCTACGAGGGCAGCTGCCAAGCCCGTCTTGTTCAGCGCCGTACCGATAGCAAAACCACCGGCAACCATCCAGAGCACGTGCCAGTCGATCTTCGCGAAATCATCGCGTTTGAAGATACCCAGGAGTGCGAAGACAGCAAACGGAATCAGGGCTACGACATTCGAGTTGAGGTGAGTGAGCTCACCGGTCATCCAGAGGAGGATCGTTGCGATGAAAGTCACGGTTACAACCCAGAACTCCCAACCGATCTGATGATGCTCATCCGGCTCGATAACGATCTTCACATCTTTCGCCTTGAAGGGGAAGAGGAACTGGAGTAACCACCAGGAGAACAAGATCATGATGATGACAACCGGCACCATACGGATCATCCACGCGCCGAAACCGATGTTGATATCCATAGCAGCCAACTGACCGATGGCGATAGCGTTCGGAGGCGTACCGATAGGCGTACCCAGACCACCGATATTAGCGGCAATAGGAATACTCATCGCGAGGCTCACACGACCACCACCGTCTGCAGGCAGCGTACGAAGAACCGGCGCCAGGAAGGCCAGCATCATCGCAGCCGTAGCGGTGTTGGACATAAACATAGACATCACGCTAATAAGCGTGAGGAAACCGAGGAGCACCCATTTAGGGTTGGTGCCGAAAGGCTTCAACATCACACGTGCGAGCACAACATCCAGTCCCACCTTGCTGGCAGCAATTGCCAATACGAAACCACCTAAGAAGAGCATGATGATCGGGTCTGCAAAGGCTGCCATCAGTTCCTTGAAGTTCACCAAATCACCCATATCGGGGTTGGTAAGACCTTTGTTGGACACCGCTATCAAAAGAAAAACGATGGTCGTTACGGAAGTTGCCCACGCCGGGATAATCTCGAACATCCACATGAGCGCCGCATAGCAGAAGATAGCAATCGTGCGCTGCTGAACAACCGTCAGGCCGTCAATGCCAAAAGCTGTGCTCGGCAAGAACCACATGAGCAGCACGACTGCCGCTGTGAGTGGTGCTAAAATATGCAATTTTACATTAAGCTTTCCCATATCTTTTAAATCTAAAATCTAAAATCATTAATGTTCTTTAATCAAAATCCACTCGCCTTTCTCGATCTTGTACTCGTTCGGATTAGCCAGATGGTGGATACGACGCTCATAACGCTCGCCGCCGTCGAAAGCGGTCGTGACAAACTTATGGATGATCTCCAGCGCCTTGTCAGGAGCTACATAACCTGCAGGCAGACAGAGGATGTTGGCATCGAAGAAACGACGTGCGTTTTCTGCCTGACGCGGTTCCCAACAAATGGTGGCGCGTACGTGCGGGTGCGTGTTGGTAGCCATGCTCATACCGTTGCCGGTAAAGCAGAAGCCGATACCTAGGTCACATTCGCCTTTCTCAACAGCCGTTGCCATAGGGTGTGCGAAATCAGGGAAGTCACAGTTCTCCATCGAGTGACATCCGAAATCTACGATCTTGGCGCCTTCACGCTCGAGGTAGAGTTGGATCATCGCTTTGAGTCCAAAACCAGCGTGGTCACTTGCCAGCGCGATGGTCAATTCATTGATTGGTTTCATATGTTTTGTTTGTTTTAAAATAAGTTCAAAAAACGCCTGCCGTTTGGCCTAAATGGCCTTTTTGTCAAAATGAGTGCGCAAAATTACAAATTTATTTTGACATGTGCAAAAAAAAATGTACCTTTGCAGCCGTTTTTGTTAATTTGAAAAATTTACATTACAAAAATGCAATATTCTATTAAAGAAGTTTTTTCGCCTAAGCTGTTCGACGCCTTGCGTCAATACAGCCGTGCGCAGTTCGGTCAGGACGCTTTGGCTGGTATCATCGTCGGTATCGTAGCGATCCCCTTGGCTATCGCGTTCGGTATCTCGTCGGGTGTCGGTCCGACGGAAGGCTTGGTGACCGCTATCATCGCGGGTTTGCTGATCTCCGTGTTCGGCGGCAGCAAGGTGCAGATAGGTGGTCCGACAGGTGCGTTCATCGTCATCATCTACGGCATCATCCAGCAGTTCGGTCTGAGCGGTCTGATGATCGCGACGGTGATGGCAGGTATCTTGCTGATCCTGATGGGTTTGGCGCGCTTCGGAAGTGTGATTAAGTTCGTGCCGTACCCTGTCATTGTGGGCTTCACGGCCGGTATCGCGTTGACGATCTTCAGTACGCAGATGAATGATTTCTTCGGACTCGGTCTGACCGGTGTTCCGGCGAATTTTGTGGACAAATGGATCTTCTATGTACAGCATTTCAGCGTCAACTGGTGGGCTTTCGCTATCGGTATCTTCTCGCTGGCGATCTGTATCGGCATGCCGTATATCACAAAGCGTATTCCCGGATCGTTGGTGGCGATCATCTTAGCGACTTTCGTCGTTTGGTTGCTCAAGATGTACGCGCCGGAGTCGTGGGGATTAGCGAGCCTGCAGACGATCAGCGATCTATATGAACTGCCGCACGGTGTGCCGGCTCCGCGTGTGCCGAGTCTGAGTCTCGCGGAAGGAGAGACGTTCTTCACTACGGTGCAGAAACTGTTCCCGTCGGCCTTCACGATCGCTATGTTAGGCGCTATCGAGAGCTTGCTGAGTGCGATGGTGGCAGACGGTGTGATAGGTGACCGCCATAACTCGAATACGGAACTCATCGCGCAAGGCGTGGCAAACGTCGTAGTGCCTTTCTTCGGCGGTATTCCGGCCACAGGTGCTATCGCGCGTACGATGACGAACATCAATAACGGCGGACGCACGCCGGTGGCAGGTATCGTGCATGCCGTCGTGCTGCTGCTCGTGCTGCTGTTCATGGGCCAATTGGTCGGCATGATTCCGATGAGTTGCCTGGCCGCTGTGTTGATCATGGTAGCGTACTCGATGAGCGGCTGGAAGACTATCCGTGGCCTTGTCAAACATCCGAACCGTGACCTGTGGGTACTGCTCATCACCTTCTTCCTTACGGTCGTCTTCGACCTGACGGTAGCTATCGAGGTGGGAATCCTCCTGGCACTCGTGCTCTTCCTTATGCGCACGAACGAGCAGACGCATATACGTACCTTACATAAGGAGATAGACCCGAACGAGGATACGGACGTGCAGTCGAACCTCGAGCACCTGATTATTCCGGAAGGCGTCGAAGTCTATGAGATCGACGGCCCGTATTTCTTCGGTATCGCGAACCGTTTCGACGAGATCATGATGCACGTGTCCGGTAAGGAGTATCCGATCCGTATCATCCGTATGCGTAAGGTGCCGTTCGTCGATTCGACAGCAATGCATAACCTGTCGAGCCTCATCGAGCGCTCGCATAAAGAGGGAATCACAATCATCCTCTCGGGCGTCAAGACGCACGTCCATCACCAGTTACAGACCGGTGGTATCGAGCAACTGATGGATCCGGACAATATTTGTCCGAACATCCACGTGGCGCTCAGGCGAGCGGAGCAATTGCTACAGAAATAAGCCTTTTTGCAAAGTCAAGTTGGCAATTTTGAGAATTTCGCGCTTTTTGGTGCGAAATTCTTGTGTATATAAACCATTTGTATTACCTTTGCGCCGTTTTTGTTGCAAAATGTAAGACGAAATAAAATTAGTATTACAAAACGAAAGCAAAATACAACATTTTATAACAAATAACATTATTAACTAAAACATTTAAGGTATTATGAAGAAATTTTACTCTTTAGTATGCGCTTTAGCGATTGTGTTGAGCGCGAGTGCAGTACCTCAGTATCAGGTGAAGTCCCTGAAGAAACAAGCCGCTATTGAGATGGCTAAGTTTGAGAAGCAGGCTGTGAAAGTTCAAAAGCAGGACAAGCAGGCTATTTCGCTTCAGGCAGCTACGCGTGAGGCCGCTGCTGTGAAACGTGCTCCGCAGGCTAAGCAGGAGGCCACGAACATCAACATCGCTGAGTATTCTGAAAAGTACTATTCGGATGACAATGATGTGTATTTCAAGCTAACCAGCGATGACGAGAATTACATCTTCAATTTTGACATCCTCGTACCGGAGGGTGATTCGGCCGTTGTGTTGGGTAAGACCTATGGTCTTTCGGACATGATTGCGCAGTATTCCAAGGGTGCTGATTACACCACGTATCAGTACATCGTCTATGATTCTGTAGCGTTTACAAAGACTATCACCAACGACTTGGTTCGCATCGAGGCTTTTGTAGCTGACACAGCCGGAAATGAGTACAACTTGGTTTATCAGGAGAAGGAGTTCGTCGTTACCGGAGACACGATTGACGTATTTTTCGCTAATCCGATGGATATTCCGGCTTTCTACAACGACGGTACGGTAGAGCTCGTTTCGGAGAATGATGACTATAAGATCTGTCTGTGCTATGCGTACGCAACGGAAGGTTCGATTGCAGGTACGTTTGGAAGCGATGATTTCGATTATGACTACACCTCTATTAATAACTTAGAGGTGATTGATGCTCAGGCGATTGCTACCGAGGCAAACAATCGTAAGGACGTAGAGGCATGGTTGCTGGCTTCGGACGGTAATGTTTACCACGTGAAGATGTTCTTCATCGAGCCGACCGCACAGAATTTTGCAACGATCACAGCTACCAACCTTGAAGTGAACGATACGTATGCAAGTTTGTTTGGTGCTGTGTTTGTAGATGCCAGCGATGCCAATAATGCTATCTCGCTGACCTTAAATGCAACCGCTGCTGGTTCCGGTCTGGTAGGAACCTACACGATCGGTGTAGACGCTAACGGTACGATCACGGATGCAGATGATAACGAGATAGAGCTCTATAGCGGTACGTTCACGGTGGCATACAACGCAGGTGAGTACACTGTTACCGGTTCGGTACTGGGTATGAACAGCACGCAGTATACGCTCAACCTGAGCTATGTGAAGCCTACGGCTACAAGCCAGGAGACACTGAACGGAACAGGTTACCTCTATCTGGAGGAATACAATGGTAATAACTACTGGGAGGCACTGGCTAAGAACGCAGACGGTACGCGTTATATCTCGTTGTTGGCTTTTGCTGATGCACCCGCAGGAAGCTATGCAACAGATGACCTCTATGCATCGTACTGCTATGCAGGTAAGTTTGAGAATGGCGATACCATCTGGTACAACATGATTGATGCTAACTTCACGATTGCCGTAACAGGTGAGACCGCTACGCTGAACGGTACTTTCCTTGCTCAGAATGAGAATAACTCTGCAGACGTGGTAGAGTTTACACTCAACTTGACGCTGGCTGTTGTTGACGAGACCGGTGGTACCGGTAGCGAGTACGACTCGGAAGAGGCATTCAAACAAATGTTCCCGAGCTACGAGGTAGATGATCAATATCTGGCTAAGTACAACGTGCTGATTGTATCGGCTCAGAAGGAGGATAATAGCTACATTTCGCTCGAGTTCAATGTAGAGGCAGGTGCAACTGAGTTGGCTGCAGGTGTATATTCGATTACGGATACCTATACGACCGGTACGGTTAGCTACGGCTATATCGACGGCTATATCTACGGTTCGTTCGCAGGCTTCATCAATTCCAACGATCAGATTTCTATCCCTCTGTGGTTGCTCTTTAACGGTACGGTAACTGTTTATGACAACGGTGTGATTACAGTCAATGCGATCAATACGAAGGGTTCGCAGATTGAGTGTCAGCTCGGTCAGTGGCCGGAAGGTGTTGAGAACACCGAAGCAGAGGTAGTTGCTACCAAGCGCATCGTGAACGGTCAACTCGTGATCGAGAAGAACGGCGTGAAGTACAACGCAGTGGGTACGGTAGTTAAATAAACCGTAACAGGACATACTTACTTGACTTGAACAGCTCGCTTCGGCGGGCTGTTTTTCTTGTTTTATTAAAATACCTTAAATTTTCCAAAAAGTTAACGCGAAATTGTTGATAACTTTTTATTTTGGACAACTTTTGAACATTTCAAAAATCGTAATATATTGAAAATAAATGATTTATCAAAAAGTTTTGGACAACTTTTAAAAATTGTTAATAACTTTTGTTGTCAAAAATTTGAAATTTTCTTGCCGAAAAATTTGCACATGTCAAATATTTGTAGTACTTTTGCACACGATTTCGCGCTTTTTGAAAAATATACAATATATTATGGAAACATACATTATCAAACGTGACGGTAAAAAAGAACTTTTTACCATTGACAAAATCAAAAATGCCATTTCGAAGGCATTCTTAGCAGTAGGTGCGTTTGCAACCGAAGAGGCATTGACCTCTATCCTCTCGCACTTACGAGTACGAAACGAGCAGACCGTTGAGGAGATCCAGAACCAAGTGGAGGTTGCGCTCATGGCAGAGGGTTACTATCAGGTGGCTAAGGCATACATGCTCTATCGCCATCAGCACACCGAGGATCGTGACACCCAACGTCGTTTGGACTTCATGATGAACTATGTGCAGGCATCCAACGCAGCAGAGGGGTCGAAGTTCGACGCCAACGCGAACGTGGAACACAAGAATATCGCTACGCTTATCGGTGAGCTGCCCAAGCAAGGATTCATTCGTCTGAACCGCCGTCTGTTGACCGAGCGTATCAAAGAGATGTACGGCAAAGAACTCTCCGACCGTTACATGAACCTGCTCAACCAGCACTTCATCTACAAGAACGACGAGACGAACCTCGCTAACTACTGTGCATCGATCACGATGTATCCGTGGTTGATCGGCGGTACGAAGAGTATCGGCGGTAACGCGACACCTCCTCATAACCTCAAGTCCTTCTGCGGCGGGTTCATTAACATGGTGTTCATGGTTTCGTCCATGCTCTCAGGCGCGTGCGCTACGCCCGAGTTCCTTATGTATATGAACTATTTCATCGAGCAGGAGTACGGCGAGGATTACTACAAACGTGCTGACGAGGTAGTGGATCTCAGTAAGAAACGCCGCACGATCGACAAGGTGATCACGGACTGCTTCCAGCAGGTGGTGTACAGCCTCAACCAACCGTCTGGTGCGCGTAACTTCCAGTCCGTTTTCTGGAACATCAGTTACTACGACCGTTATTATTTCCAGAGCCTCTTCGATAACTTCCGTTTCCCGAACGGTGAGGCACCTCATTGGGAGAGCCTCGATTGGTTGCAGCGTCGTTTCATGAACTGGTTCAACGAAGAGCGTACACGCTGCGTGCTCACTTTCCCGGTAGAGACCATGGCGCTGCTCGCTGAGAACGGTGATATCAAGGACAAGGAGTACGGCGATTTCACGGCGGAGATGTACGCAAAGGGTCACTCTTTCTTCACCTACGTTTCCGACAACGCCGATAGCCTCTCGAGCTGCTGCCGTCTGCGTAACGCCATCACGGACAACAGCTTTAGCTATACCCTCGGTGCCGGTGGTATCTCGACGGGTTCCAAATCCGTGCTCACCATCAACCTCAACCGCGCTATTCAGTATGCCGTACGCAACAACATCCCGTACCAGGCGTACATCGAAGATGTAGTGGACCTCATGCACAAGGTACAGTTGGCGTACAACGAGAACCTCAAGAACCTGCAGGAGAAGGGCATGCTGCCGCTGTTCGACGCCGGTTATATCAACATCGGCCGTCAGTACCTCACCATCGGTGTGAACGGTCTGGTGGAGGCGGCTGAGTTCCTCGGATATGAGATCAAGGACACGCCGGAGTACGCACACTTCGTACAGGAGCTGCTTGGCATCATTGAGAAGAAGAACAAAGAGTACCGCTCGAAAGGTGTGATGTTCAACTGCGAGATGATCCCGGCAGAGAACGTAGGTGTGAAGCACGCCAAGTGGGATCGCGAGGACGGTTATGTCGTTCCGCGTGACTGCTACAACAGCTATTTCTATGTAGTAGAAGACACCTCGCTCAACGTACTCGACCGCTTCCGTCTGCACGGCGCGAAGTACATCGAGCACCTCACCGGTGGTAGTGCACTCCACTGCAACCTCGAGGAGCACCTCAGCCAGGAGCAGTACCGTCAACTGCTGCGCGTAGCCGCTGTAGAGGGCTGTAACTACTTCACCTTCAACATCCCGAATACGGTATGTAACGATTGCGGTCACATCGACAAACGTTACCTCAAGGAGTGTCCTCATTGCCACAGCAAGAACGTGGACTACCTGACGCGTGTCATCGGTTACATGAAGCGTGTATCGAACTTCTCGGAGGCACGTCAGAAAGAAGCCGCTCAGCGTTACTACGCAGAGAAAACGAAAGCTCCGCAATGCTAATAAAGGCGAAAGGCTAAAGGTTATAGGCTAATGGTTAAAGTAGCGTCATATGACGTAGTATTTCAAGAGATTCCGGGCGAGGTAACACTCGCCTTGAATCTCTCTAATTGTCCTTGTCATTGCCCGGGTTGCCATAGCCCGCATTTGGCGGAGGATATAGGCGAACCGCTCGATGAGGAACTCTTGGACGGCCTGATTGCCCGTTACAAGGGCTTGATCACCTGCGTGGCATTCATGGGCGGCGATGCCAACCCCGACGAAGTCTGCCGTCTGGCGGAATATATCCAACGACAAACGACAAACGACAAACGACTAAAAACGGCTTGGTACTCCGGCCGCCCGCAGGCTCCCTTCCCTTTAGGGGAGGGGCGGGGAGAGGCTATTCCGTTTGATTACATCAAACTTGGCCCGTATATTGAGAGCTTAGGCGGACTCAAATCCCCGACCACCAATCAACGTCTCTACAAGCGAGTAGGGGACGTATGGGAGGATATTACAGCTTCTTTTTGGAAAAAAACGTTTGAATAAGCTTTTTTTTAGAAAAAAATAGTGCAAAAATTTGCGTATATCAAAAAAAAGCAGTACTTTTGCACCCGCTTTTGGAGAATTGTCCAATTTCCAATCTCCAATTTGCAATGCGAACACAGTTCGCGCACGGTGGTCATAGCTCAGTTGGCAGAGCATCGGATTGTGGTTCCGAGTGTCGTGGGGAGGCTAAGACAAAAATCTTAATCCGTTGTAACTAAACAAGTTATGACGGATTTTCGTTAAAAGTG
>CACXPH010000026.1 GCA_902769535.1 uncultured Bacteroidales bacterium | reverse complement strand
CGTCCGTAGTAGTCATCCAAGCCGCCCATAGAAGGACAGGAGAACACGTCTTTGCCTACCGATTCGACTTGACCATAGATATCGCTCGGTTGCTTGTAACCTCTACCTTTCTGCGGACAACCTTGCTCGCGCGTCCATTGGAAGAGCGCACCGTCAGAGTCATCCAATCCGGGGTAGTCGTATTCGCAGTTTACGAGCCACAACCATTCGTCACCGATAGGATAGATATACTGCATCACAAGGCGCATGTTGGCTTTTACCAAATCAACTATTTCGCCATTACCTACGACTTCGATGGTATAGTGTACTTCAACGAGTGTGCCATCTTCGGACACAGTCCATACAGGATTCGACACGTTGTAATCCGGGTTATCTCCTTCTGCCGGCATACGCTTCGGCCCGTTGTTCCGGCTACTGCCGTCACTTGCCAATGCGATAGCTTTCGCTCCGGCAATGTCCATACGCTTGAATGTCATGCTGCTGGCGCTACCGCCTCTGTTCTCTTCACATGAAGTAAGCATTCCGATTGCTGCAATCAGCAATGCTAAAAAAGCGAGTTTTGTTTTCATAAAGATTATAATTTATTAGGGATATATACAAACAAAGAGCGATACCTGACATGTTTGTTTTAATGTTTCGGCTGCAAAGGTACGAATTAATTTTGATATACGCAAATATATTTTTAGAAAAAAAAGTAACAAAAAGTGTATATATACAGAAAAAGTGCGAAAAGTGCAGAAAACGGCAAGTATCTTATAGGTATCTTATAGGTATGTTGTAGGTATCTTATGGTAAGCACTCGGTGCGTACCCACAAATGGGTTTATTCCTTTAGCAGGTACAGACGATTTCGGTTAAAAACGCACAAAGGTACTGCAAAAGGGCGGAACGGCAAAAGACACACAAAAAATGCCGAATTATTTGCACAATTCGAAAAAATTTTGTACCTTTGCACCCGCAAAGGTTTGCAATGAACAAAAACACAAATAATATGGCTAAGTACAAATGGAGTTTTGCGAATGTGGGTGGTGTGACCCGCGTACGTATTCAATCGGCGGAGGATATCCGTCATCTCGGCGAGTTGGACAAGAAAATGTGGACGGTCCTCTCATGCCCTGTTAGCGGTCTGGAAATCAGCGCAGACTCATTGAGCCTGATGGACATAGATGGCGACGGCAAGTTGCGTCTGAAAGAAGTGGTGGCTACGGCAGACTACCTCTGCGCAGCGCTCAAGGACCCGCAGAGCCTCTTCGAGCAGAGTGACCAAATAGCGTTGGACAACATCGCCGACGATGCCATCAAAGCAGTGGCAAAGAAGCTGGCCGGCAAGAACAAGGAGATCGCGCTTGCGGACGTGCAGGCAGCTATTGACGCTGTGACGATTGAAGAGCAACCGGTTCCGGCTGCACCGTTAGAGGCAGACGTGATGGCTGCATACAAGGAGAAACAGGCAGAGTACGCCACATATTTCGAGCAGGAGAAACTGCAGAAACTCGGTTTGACGGTTATTGCCGAGGACGCTGTAAAGCCCGGTATGACGGAGAAGAAATTCCTCGAGATGGGCAAGACCATCGCCGACTACGAAGCTGCAAAAACCGCTGCTGAGACGGCGAATGCCGATGCTCTCGCTGCAGCAAAGGCTGAGTTTATGCCGCTGCGTAAGTTGCTGTTGATCCATCGCGATTTTTATCGCTTGTTGCGTAACTTCATCACATTGGAGGACTTCTATGATCGTGACAGCGAGACGATTGCTTCGTTCGAGGCGGGTACGCTCATCATCGACCAGCGCGCTTGTCATCTCTGTATCCGCGTGAACGATCTGCCGAAGCACGACACGCAGGCTCCGCTGAGCGGCATGTACCTGCTGTACTGCAACTGCGAGAACAAGAAGACCGGCAAGACCGCACAGATAGTAGCCGCCATGACGCAAGGTGAGATAAAGAACCTGAGCGTGGGCAAGAATGCGGTGTTCTATGACAACGACGGCCTCGACTACGATGCTACGGTGTTCAAGATCATCGAGAACCCGATATCCATCCTCCAGGCCTTCTGGACACCTTACCGCAAGTTCGCCAAATGGGTGGAGGACAAGGTAAACAAGTCCGCAGCCGAGAAGGACGCGAAGGCGTTCGACGACATGACGGCCAAGGCAGACGCCGCTGCAGCAGATCCCGCAGCAGAGAAGAAGCCGGCCTTCGATATTGCTAAGTTCGCCGGTATCTTTGCTGCCATCGGCATGGCGTTGGGTATGATCGGTACGGCGCTCGCTGCTGTAGCAACCGGTTTGGGCAAGCTCGCATGGTGGCAGTTGATTATCGTCTTCGTTTGTATATTGCTCGTCATCAGCGGCCCGAGTATGATCATGGCATGGCTCAAGCTGCGCCGTCGTAACCTCGCTCCGGTCCTCAACGCCAACGGATGGGCAGTCAACGCCGATGCTATCATCTCTGTGCCGTTCGGACGCACGCTGACAGAGCAGGTGAACTTCCCGATCGTCAAGGCTCCCACAGCAATGAAAGGCTGGCAGAAATGGCTGTTAGCATTAGGTATAATCATCGCAATAATTGGAATAGCATGTCTCGTATTACATCTCTGTGGCTTCTGCTGGCACTGTCTGTGCTTCCATTAAAAGCAGATAATATCTTCACGGAAGATCTGGGTTTGAACCCGCCGATTGATACCACTTCGGTTGATAGCGGCGATGAGTTGGAGGAGTTGGATGAGATTGATGTACGTGCGAATCAGTTGCCGGAATGTTTGGCAGGTCTATTCTCGCACGACACCTTGATCTTAGGTTGCGACCTGGATCTGCTGCCGCAGAAGATTGTGGTGAAGACCAAGGACGGAGACGTGGTGTATAAGATCGCGCCGCAGTTTATGCTAGACACGAACCTTATCAATCATCACCCTGCCGACAGTATCTACCATTTCCTGTGGACGGACGAGCGCGTGAACCCGTACGGCACGATGTTCGACAGTATCAAGGACGACGTACATATCCCGATGGCAGGTTTCCGTCTGCCGGCTCCGGGGTACGTGACGAGTCCGTATGGTTGGCGTCGTAATCGAATGCACAAGGGTACGGATATCAAGGTGCAAGTAGGCGACAGTATCCGTTCGGCATGGGGTGGACAGATCCGTATCGTAGGCTGGGACCCGCGTGGGTACGGTTATTTCGTAGTCGTACGTCATGACAACGGTCTGGAGACGGTCTATGGGCATTTGAGTCGTCCGTTGGTGGATGAGTACGAGATGGTTCCGGCGGGTTATGTGCTGGGTCTCGGAGGTAACACAGGTCGCTCAACGGGTAGTCACCTTCACCTCGAGATCCGTTATCTCGGTGAAGCGATCGATCCGGCGAAGGTGATTGATTTTACGACCGGACAGTTGCGTAACGCAGACGAGTACGTCATCAGTATCAAGGCGATGAAACAGGCGAAAGCCGAGGCGGCTGCTCGTAAGTACCATAAGGTGCGTAGCGGTGACACCTTGTCGGGTATCGCGAAGAAATACGGCACGACGGTGAAGAAACTCTGCCAACTGAACGGCATCAAGGAGACGAAGATCCTGCAGATCGGACAGAAGATACGAGTACGTTAAATCTCAAAAGACATAGATATGGACAAGCAAGAACTACGCAAACTGATTGCTATCTGGTTTGAAGAAGATATCCGCGACGGTGACCACACCTCGCTCAGTTGTATACCGCCTACGCAGATGGGTTGCCAGCAACTCATCATTAAGGATACCGGTGTGCTCGCCGGTGTGGAGGTAGCGAAAGAGATCATCAACTATTTCGACCCGGAGTGTAGGGTAGAGCAGTTCCTCGAGGACGGAGCGCATGTGAAGCCAGGTGACGTGGCGTTCAAGGTCTATGGTAAGGAACTGAGTCTGCTGCAGATCGAGCGCACGATGCTCAATATCATGCAGCGGATGTCGGGTGTAGCCACGACCGCGCATAAGTACCAGAGCCTGATTGAGGACACGGGTTGTCATGTGCTCGATACGCGTAAGACGACGCCGGGACTGCGTTATCTGGAGAAAGAGGCCGTGGCGTTAGGTGGCGGTATGAACCACCGTATCGGTCTGTTCGACATGATTCTGCTCAAGGACAACCATGTGGACTTTGCTGGCGGTATCACCAACGCGCTCACGCGTGCACGCGATTATTGTAAGGAGAAGGGCAAGAACCTCAAGATCGAGATAGAGGTACGTAATTTCGATGAGATCAACGAGGCGCTCGCGACGAATATCCCGGATCGTATCATGCTGGATAACTTCAGCCCGGCAAAGACCAAAGAGGCGGTGGATCTCATCCGCGCGTGGGAGAAGAAGGCGGGTAGACATATGGAGATTGAGAGTTCCGGCGGAATCACGATTGACACCATCCGCGACTACGCGATCCAAGGTGTGGACTTCGTTTCGGTTGGTGCCCTGACGCACAGCTATAAAAGCCTCGATATGAGTTTTAAAGCTGTTAAAGGTTAAGGGTTATAGGTTTATAAAAAATAGCGCTCCAAATGGGGCGCTATTTTTATGAGTTCGTGTTCTTATTATCTCTTGAACAGACTGCCAAAGAGACTAAAGATACCACCAGCAGCCGATTGCTCCTCACGCGGAGCACCTTCTCCTGAGTACGGAACGAGTTTTACATCCACTACCTCATCATCAGCCAGCGGACGGAAGTTAGCATAAACAGCCGGAGTACCGCAGATGGTAACGTGGGTAATCACTTTCTCCTGATAATCGAAATAGAAGGTCTCGTTGAGCAGGAAGTCAGCGTTGTATTTCTTGAGGGCAGCTGCGCGTGCGGTCTCTTTCAACTCCGATTCCTTAGCCTGTGTGTTACCCGTACCGAATTTCAGTTGGCAACGCGGAGCAACGGTCTTAATGTCTGCAGCGATTGTCTGGTAGAAGATGGTCGGAGTAACCGACGGCTTGAGAGCCAGTTGCTGACGTTTGGTCGGTTTGCGATAGTTGACGAGTTTTCCCGGGAATGCAGTGAGCGTGAACGCAGAAACTTTACCGTTATCAAGGGTAACGTTGTATTGTGCGTGATAGAAGACATCTGCTTTCTCCTGGCGGAGCAGTTTCTCCTTAGCTAGCTTGAGGGCTTGTGCTTCGTTCTTGTTAACCATCTCAACCGGAGTGAGCGATACGGATTTCTTTCCGGAGAACTCTACATCGGCTACGGTCATAGTGTTAACCACCTTGCGACCTTGGGTCTCTTGGTATGTCTTAGCGAGCAGCGTCTCATCGAAAGTCACATCAGCCTCAGTCATCGGACGGAAGGACTTGATAGTAGCCGCATAACCGGTTACAGTCAGCGAGGTCATCTTACCGTCAGCACCTTTAGCAACGTTGAACTGCGGAGCAATCATCACGTCACCGTTAACGGTTGACAGCGCTTTAGCCACTACCGCTTGTTTCTGCTCCTCGTTATTGAGGCCGGTTAGTTCGTTGGCATAAGAGGTTGCGGTAACGCGTGTCGGACGTACATCCAGTTGCGCGAGGGACGGCATGCAACGAACGGTTTTTTCGAGGTCTAAGCGCTCCGATGTAGCTTTTTGGATGCGTGAACTACCGCAAGCGGAGAACATGAGAGCCACTGTGGCGATGACAACGCCAAAAATCAATTTCTTTTTCATTGTTTTCGTGTATTTATTAAATGGTTAGTAAAAATTATCTTTTCTTTGTACGCGTAGCCAAATGGAGCTGTGCGGTTACGTACACACCTTGCGGGATGATGTTCAGGTTACCTCTGCCTTTGATCTGCATCGGGTGGCGATACTCAGCCTTCAACTCGATAGGTATTGCATGTACCGGGTAGAGCACTAATCCCATACCTCCGTACGGAGCGAAGAAGAAGTTCTGCTCAGGTATATCCGGGCATGATTCGTAGTATTTCTTGTTGACCTTGCCCCATACAGCCGTCATATCCACTTCTACACCACCGTAGAGTTCGATAGCCATCCACTTGCAGCACGGGATGAAGAACTTCATAGCCGGTTTGTAAGCAAACCACATCTCTTTTGCCACATTGGTGGTCTCAAAACCGTTCTTCGCTGCATTTCCGTGTTCCCATACTTCTCCCTTAGTGGTGGAGTTCAGACCGATCTCGAAGTTGAACATTTGCATGCCGAAGCATTTAGCACGCCACTCGAAGATCTCGAGGGCTAACAAATGACGCTTGCCACAATCTGCGGTAGCCTTGATTCCGGAGTTCGGGAGGTAGAAATAGGTGGTATAACCCGCACTGATAAGTGTGAATTGGTTCACACCGTTTCTCTTATAGAAACGCTGGAAGACGTTTTCATGTTGCGTAGTCTCGGTCGTAACACCTGCCGGAGCAGCTCCTGTGCTTGCCGGATAAGTCTGCTGACGCTGGTACTCCTGTTGCGCCGCTGCACGACGATCGGCTTCCGCTCTTGCTCTCTGGCGTGCCTCTGCCTCGGCTTGCGCACGTCTCATCAACTCAGCGTCCTCCTGAGCCTGTTGCTCTGCTTTCGCTCTTGCAGCGGCTCTTGCCTTCTCTTCCATCTCAGCTTGTACTCTGCGCTCAGCCTCTAGCATGCGCAGACGTTGTTCCTGCTCGCGTTGAACCTGAAGGATCGAATCTGCGCGTGCAGCTGCCTGACGAGCTTCTTCAGCCGCTTTGATAGCTGCTCTTTGTGCTTCCAATGCCGCATCTGTAGCTGCTGCCTGACGTGCTGCCTCTTGACGAGCCGCCTCTTCTGCTGCAGCCTTACGTGCCGCTTCTTGACGAGTTGCCTCTTCTGCTGCTGCCTTACGTGCAACCTCTTGACGAGCCTGTTCTGCGGCCTCTTGACGAGCCTGCTCTATTGCCGCTGCCTGACGAGCCGCCTCTTGACGAGCCGCCTCTTGACGTGCTGCTTCTTCTGCAGCAGCCTTACGTGCAGCCTCTATACGAGCTGTCTCTTCCGCTGCTGCCTGCTCAGCTGCCTCTTTGCGAGCCTGTTCTATTGCTGCGGCCTGACGTGCAGCCGCCTCTTGACGAGCCGCCTCTTCTGCTGCTGCCGCTTGACGCGCTGCTTCTGCCGCTGCTGCTTGACGCGCAGCTTCTTGACGAGCCTGTTCAGCCGCCTCTTGGCGAGCCGCTTCTATTGCTGCAGCCTGACGTGCAGCCTCCTCTTGACGTGCTGCTTCTGCCGCTGCTGCCTGACGGGCCGCTTCTGCTGCAGCTGCTTGACGCGCTGCCTCTGCAGCAGCCTGACGTTCAGCTTCGATACGTGCTGCTTCTGCTGCTGCCTGACGCTCTGCCTCGATTCGTGCTGCCTCTGCAGCTGCTGCTTTACGAGCCGCTTCTTGCTGAGCTGCCTCTGCCTCTTCATCCACTAAGGAGAAGCCATCCGATGCCGGTTGGGTCGGCGTTACGGTCGTAGTCGTCGGAGCCGGCGCTGGTTCTGTCACTGTCGGTTGCGGTTGAACGAGTTGTTCGGTTGCACCGTTTTCATCTTCTTCTAACATAAGAAGAGGGGGATCTTGATTCGCGCGTGCACACAGGCTGACACCTGCAATCATTGTCGCGACTAGAAAGAATCTTTTTGCGTTCATATTGTATTAGTTTGTTAGTGTTTGCAAAACCTTTGCGGTGCAAAGGTACAACAAAAATTTCATATACGCAACATTTTGCGTAATTTTTTAAGAAAAAAATAACAATTGTTTATGTTTTTACCAATTTTTCGGATCAAGTTGCGTACCATCAGGTAGTTGAGGCTCGGTTAGGACGGTCACCCAACTGGGTCTGCCGACCGAATTGTCTTGCGACTGATACTCATAACTGTTCGGGCAGGGATTTTCAGGATCATATTCCGGTCGTTTGCGTATCAAACCGGTACTCCAGGCCTCGGTATTGAGAATACCTTCGTCCCAAGTCGTATATGCCCAAACGGTCTCTCCCCATGAACGCCAGGGTCGGGATAACCACACCATAGCTGTGGTATTTGTGATTTCAGATTTTAGATTTATGATTTGTAATTCTTTTTCATTAGCCAAGCGGATGTGGCAACGGTAGAATAACATACCGCGTGTGCCTTCACTTCGGCCGGCAGCGATATAACACTTGTCATTCTCTTCGCCGTTGATATTTGCTACGATGGTTGCGCGGTCCACTACGAGCTTCATTGCACCGAAAATAAAATCCACTGCGCCCTTGAGCGCACCGCCTTCCCAATACACCGACGCACCTTGATCGCCATAGACCACGTCTTGTCGGCCTAAGGCCGTGCAGTTCTTGAGATGGGCATTGGTGGCAGTTTCGGTAAAAGAGATAGCGGCAGCCCGCTCGCGGTATAGTTTCTTTTGCACTTCGGTTGAACCTACTTCTTTCGGTCGCACCGGCATCTCACGTGCCGTATATTCGGGTACGATATACAGACTGTCTTCTGCTTCTTTGGACGATACATAGAGATTAAACGAGTTCTCAAACGTGATACGTTCTGCATAGAAATCCGGTGCCGTTACCAGTACTGACGCATTCCACCGACGTGAACGACTGCCTCCGTAATTGATGGCATCTCCCATGCTTCGATACTGATATCCGTGGCCGTAGTACCACGTGATACGTACCTCTTCGGTCTCGGAGGTGTTCTTGAGCGTCAGACCGGGAATATCAATCGTTAATTCTTCCTGGTACACACCCGGTTCTATCAGCACGGTTGTCTGTTCTCCTCGTTCGGCATAAACCGTGCGAGCTGAGTCCAAGGCGGTATTGATGGATTCACCTATTCCTACGTGCAGGATGAGACACCATACACTATACACTATACACCATACACTATTCATCGTCCACGAGCATTTGGCAGTTCTTGCAATCAAACGTAAGCGTCAGCACCATTCCTGTACGCAGACGCAGATAGCGCGGTTCCTTATCTTTTGGATAAGGGTTCGTCTTGCGGCAATGCCCGAGTTCAAACAGCAGGCAGTATTTGCAAGTCATCAAAGGGTAGTCTCGCGTCTCCATTCGTTCAAGATACTAATAGGGATAAAATACGGCTTACTTTCTATGCGCACCTCACGCGCTATATACGGCGTATCACCGAGTTTGGTCAGTTGCGTGCGAATCGTCTCCAGGGCTTTCTCTGCATTTTTTGCAGGCTCATGCGGATAAACAAACGACCGCTCCTTGTCGCCTATGCGCAGGCAGAAACCATCTTCCGTCTCGCTAAAACAAATATCTACAGGAATACGGCGCTCACTTTTTAGATTGCGATTGAATTCTACATCGTTATTACGATATAACGGAATTACGTGATTACGAAGGTCTAAAGGCTTATTGATTTTGATGATCGCGCCTTCCACACCGTTGACGTTAAAGCCTTCCGAACCGATCGTGAGTCCGTCGCCGTTATGAAGCACTACTCCTTTTTCTAATCGCACGCGTAAGGTATTCCCGTGTGCCTCCAACACTTCGCCGATATACTCTCCTGTGGACTTGGGCGTAGCCCAATTTGCCAACGGTCGTGTTCGTCCATGCAGAAAATAATCCGTTGCTCCTCTGTGAAACGTCTTCTCGGGATTTGGCTCAAAAGTTCTACTGAAAACTGATTGCTGATTCCTGAATGCTGACAACTTTTCCCTATAGTACGCCGTAATATTCGTCACGTAGTCTGCATCTTTGAGTCGGCCTTCAATCTTAAAGGTCGTCACTCCTGCCTCAATGAGTTCCTGCAGGTTCGCACTTCGGTCGAGGTCTTGCAAGGACAGCAGATAACGTTGATGGATAGGTTCGCCTTGTTCGTCGAGCACCTCGTTCATACTGCAATCCAACAGGTCGTAGGCCATGCGGCAGAACTGCGCACAAGCCCCTCTGTTGGCACTGCGGTTTGCCAGCACTTCGGATATATAACACCGTCCCGAATAACTGACGCACAACGCACCGTGTACGAAGGCTTCCAATTCTATATCCGGCACAGCCTCGTGTATCGCTCGAATCTCATCTATACCCAACTCCCGCGCCAAGACCACGCGCTTGAAACCCAAGTCTCGCAGATGTGCCACGTGTTCCGGTGTACGGTTGTCGCATTGGGTAGAAGCGTGCAGACGGATAGGCGGAAGATCAAAATACAGCAGATGCAGATCCTGAATGATCAACGCATCGACACCTATCTGATACAGCGCGTGCGCCATCTCTACCGCCTTTGGATACTCATCGTCATGGAGTAGGGTATTGAGCGTCACGAGCACCTGCACACCAAAGGTGTGTGCATAGCGAACGACTTCCGCGAGGTCCTCGAGACTGTTACCTGCTGCCTGGCGTGCTCCGAAAGCAGGTGCTCCGATATAGACAGCGTCCGCACCTGCCTGAATAGCCGCGACGGCTACTTGCTTGTCGCGCGCCGGAGCGAGGAGGCTAAGCGGTACATCACGATGCCAGCGGTCACACTCACGTTCATCGAGTGCTTCGTTCCGTATTGGGGTATCTCTATGCATTGACTACAGTTATCGATCACTTCTTGTTGCACACCGAAAACCTCGTGTCCGAAAATCACAGCGATTTTGGGCTGAATACTGACAACTGACAACTGATCGCTGATTTCTTCCAGCGTCACCGAGTCGTGTGCTTGCTCGACGGCATAGACCGTATAGCCTTCGGCTTGTAAGGCTTTGACGGCATCTAAGGTGTTTTGAAAATACTGCCACGCCACACTCTCTTCCGCACCCAAAGCTGTCTTATGCAGTTCTTGGTTCGGCGGGCAACAACAGATACCACAGAGCATGACGCGCTCGATACGCATTGCATCGGCAGTACGAAAAACAGCGCCCACGTTATGTTGGCTGCGCACGTTATCCAGTACGACCACCAACGGCAGTTTGTCCGCTTCGTGGTATTCCGCCACGCTCATGCGTCCCATCTCGGCTGTGGTCAGTTTCTTACTCATAACGCAAACGGTAACCGCACATGAATCTCCTGTGCGTCAGGGTCTATAACAACAATAAAATCTTCGTGCAACGGAATCATCCGTCCGTCTTCCAGTATGGCGAGCGTATTGATGGTCGATTCGTCCACCTGTGCGATTCGTCCGATAGCACCGTTCTCATCTATTATCTCAAACCCGACGAGGTCTTGCCATAAGAACACCCCGTCTTCCTCTTTCACAATATCGCTTCGTTGAACCCATATCTCTTCTCCCATGAGTTCCGAGATACGCTCTGAACGAAAAGGAACAAACAAGCCGTCACGCTGCACGAAGATAAACTCCGGCAGGTCTTTGTTGTGTGTTCGCTTGAGAAAGCCGATAGACAGTAGATCTTCTTTGCTAATCATTGGTTAATAGTTAGTTTGCCCGAAGCGTTCACAATTGGGTAGCGACGTAGTGCTTCTGTGGCGATCTTTTTGGTTGGAACAGCCAGCCCCCAACTCAGATCGTACGCCTCGCCGCATATCGGACAGACACCGAAGAAACCGTCCATTTCGATCGGTTTGCTTGGATCTAAACAATGCGGACAACACATATCAAACGCGTTGTATTGTCCGCTTCCGTCGATATACACGATCACACCTCCGTACCCGATCATGTCGGTGGCAGCTAAGGCTTGCGTATAATCGTGGTAATGGTAACCTTGGCGGTCGATCGTGATATAATCGTACGTGTTTTCCGGCACGAAATGCACAAACTGTCCCACGTTCGTGTTGATACTTACCCGCACGGGATACGTGGGTACCGAACTGCGTAAAGTCGTACCTTCACAAGAGGTGAATAGGGCTATCATTATACACCCTACACCATACACCATCCATCTTAATTGCTGCCCGAAACGCTGCATATATGAATGTCGTAAATTAATGTCGAGTAGGGTGGTATATATCCGGTTGTTCCTTCTGTTCCTTCGTTTCCTACTGCGTTGTATTCGTCGTCTTCACTCACCTTGGCCTCGTCGTAACCTAAGTAATATGGCACGAAGATACGGATGTCGCCGTTGTTGTGAACCAGACAGCAACCCTCCGCAAAACCACTAATCACGTTGCTAAGCAAGAATGTACCGTGTCCGCCTTCGAGCTTGTTGCCGTTGATGAGCGTCAGCGTGTAGTCGCAGGTGACGTAACTGGTCTTGTTCGGTTTGGCGTCCGTTGGCGTCGGATCCGCTAGAATGATATACTGCAACCCACTGGCCGTCACCTTGACTGCCGGATCTTGCAGGTTCTGCTCCAACCACAGTTCGTTCTGCACCTTCCACTCTATCCAGTTGTTCTCCTTGCAACCGACGATCAGGAGGGCTAACAGTCCGACAACTATAAACTTTAAACTTTTCATCTTCTCTAAACTTTCAACTTTCAACTCTCAATCACCGAGCAATCCAGAGCTCGGGATTTAATATGTTTCTATCTTTGTATATTTGGAAATACAACTCTGTCTTCTGGTCTTGCTCTGCATCGGTGAAGATCGTTCCCAAGGTTTGTTTGGGTTCCACCATATCGCCTTGCTTGACGCTCAGTTTGCTCAGGTTCGAATAGACCGTGCGGTAGTTACCGTGCTGTACGATGACCGCGTACGTACCACCTACCATGAAGCAACTGGTCACTTCACCTTTATACACCGCACGCGCTTTGGCGCCGGCTACGGTCTGCAGATAGATACCTTTGTTGTCCATCGTCACGTTCGCATAAACAGGGTGTTGCTGCTTACCGAAATGACCGCTGATCATACCTTTCTCCACCGGCCAAGGCAACCGTCCTTTGTTCGCTTCGAACCCACCAGCAATCAGTTTCTGCTCCTTGGTTAGCGTGGTCTTAGAGGCCGCTTCGGCTTGCTTACGAACCATCTCGTCGATCTTCTTGTTCAGTTCGTTCACCTTCTTTTGCTTCTGCTGGATCTTCTTGCTCAGGTCTTTCTCTTTGCTCTTGAGTTGGGTGAGCATGGTCTGCTGCTTGCGTTCGTCGCGTTTGAGGTTTTCCTGCTCGCGTTTACGCGAAGAGAGTGCCGACTGCTTGTCTTTCTTATTGGCTTGCAACAACTCGTTCTGCACGTCTATCTCGGCTTGTGTGCGTTCGATACGACGAACCTGCTCCTGACGGAAATGCGCAAACTCCTGCAGATACCGTGCACGACGAGCTAACTGCTGAAAACTGTCACTACTGAGCAGGAACAACAACGGACTTTGTTGCATGCGGGCATAGTGGCTCTGACGAACGAGCTGCGCGTAGTCCGCTTTATGATGCTCCAAGACCGTCTGCAGCGAATCACGAGTCGCCGTCAACTGATCCATCTCTTGGTTAAGCGCCGTGATCTCTCTGTCCAGCGTGCGAATCAAGATCTTCTGGTTCTTGATGTTCTCGCCTAGGAGTTGCAACTTGTTCAAGGTCGCTTTCTCGTCTTTCTTCGTCTGATTGAGCATCTTGTTCGTCTGCTCGATCTCCTGCTGCAGTTTTTTCTGCTTCTTCTGCAGGTCCTTCACGCTCTCGCCAAAGGCGGGCAACACGAACAACGAACAAAGAACAAAGATTAGTATGTTGTGCTTTATAGCCATTTCGATATATCGACTTGAGTGTATTTGTCTAATTTTTGGTTCATCACGCGAACCGGCACGTCCGTCTTGCGCGGGTTGTACTCAATGACCAGTTCGATCGTCTGTTCACCGAAGATGTACGCGCAGCGTGCTCGCTCTTCGCCTGTCGGCAACTCCGCGGTACATAGTTGCTGCAACTCATCCCAGTTTAGACTCGGTGTCAACCGTTTGTTCAGTTCTGCGAAAGTCGTTTTAGCGTATCGACCATGGATCTTATCAATCGCTGTCAACTCCATCGGCGTCGCTTCTACGCGTAGCATCTCCATCCCTAACATCGGCATGATACTGATGACTAACATCGAGTCGTGTACAGTCTGCATCGTCACGTTCGCTGTCAATCGGTCCTCATCGGTGATCACCGTGACACGAGCGTTCTGGACAAGACACGTGTGCCACGACGGAACTTCCGGTTTGCCGGTAGCAGAAGGCTGTTCGCTGACCGCTTTCTTCTTCACGCCACACCCGACCATCAGTATCGCTGCCAACAGGATTACTATGTATCTATCGAATCGCATTGATGTGCTTAATAATTACTTCTTTTGTTTTACTGTCATCCGGCACGTTCCATAGCGCGCGGTTCAAATAGAAGAGCGCCAACTCGTCTTGCCCCTTGAGGTGCAAGATCCATCCGTAGGTATCCAGACAGGTTGGGTTGTTCGGTTCCTCGCGAATAGTGATCGCACTCATCTGTTCCGCCTTGTTCAGGTCACCACCGTTGGTGGCCAGTGTCCAGGCGTAGTTATTCAACACGGAGGTGTTATAAGGATCAATCGCCAAGATCTGCTCAAAAGCTGCGTACAGCACTTTCGGCTTGGCTCCTAAATGGTCTAACACATCCAGACGGAACAACATAAACCGCAGGTTCTCCGGGTCGGTCTCTAAATACTCGTCCAGCACCTTGAGGGCTTTCTTGGGTTGATTGCTCATCGCGTAGATACGATAGCGCGTGATGGCACTGTACCCATCGTACCCGCTCACCTTATCTATTGCGTCTTGCATCTCCAACGCTTTTTTCCAGTTCTCTTTGACTATATACAGGCGCAATAACTTATCTAACAGCGCTTCATTCGTAGGTTCAAGACGATACGATTTCTCCCATACTTCCAAGGCCTCATCCTTTCGACCCAAACCACCATACATCACACCTAAGTAATACAGCGTCTGTGCATCATTCGGTTTGATCGCGTGGCAGAACTGCAACAAAGAGTACGCCTCTGGATACCGCTCTTGCTCGATAGCCTGCCGCGCCGCGTACCAGTAGTACGTGAACTGCTGCTCCTGCTCAGTCGTCAGAACTGGTTGCTGAGGCTTCTTCGCAAAGAGCGGAAGAGCCATCGTCAGCAAAATGCCCAAGATAATATGTATTCTGTTTCTACCCAAGTGTGAACGTGTGTTTATCCTATGTAAGTCCTATGTATGTCCTATGTATATCCTATGTAAGACGTAGGTAAAACGTATTAGACTCTAATAATCATTGCCTGCCGCTGTGACCAAAACCACCGGCACCACGCTCGGTCTCACTCAACTCTTTTACTTCCACCAATTCCGGCTGCTCGTGCTTGGCAATCACCATCTGGCAGATACGCTCACCTGGTTCTATCGTCTGCGGTTCGCCACTCAGATTGATCAATATCACACCTACCTCGCCTCTATAATCGGCATCAATCGTACCCGGTGTGTTCAGCACCGTCAGACCGCGCTTGAGCGCCAAACCGCTGCGCGGACGAATCTGTGCCTCAAAACCTGCCGGCAACTCGATATATAATCCCGTCGGAATCAACTTCCGCTCCATCGGTTGCAACGTGATAGCTTCCGTTATATTACAGCGGATATCCATCCCCGCCGCCTGTGCACTCTCATATTTCGGCAGTGGATTATTGCTCTTATTAATAATCTTTAAAATCATATTGCTTTTCTTTTCTCGCGAGGTATGAACTCTGAAGGGGCCTCTCGAGCGAATGGGTACGCGAGAGTCGTAGGCATGGGGCCGGTACCCTGAAGAGTTGCATACCAAGCAACCTTCCTTAGAATCGTTTCTCAACCAGCACTTTCAGTCCGTCCGGTACAATCTTGATATGTATGTCTTTCTCCATCTCCACCGGGTCTCCGTCGATATGGAAAGGCGCTGCACTCTCGCGCTCAAGTGTCACTTCCTTTGCACGAATCGTGTCCATGAAATGGCTGTCGTCAATACTGCCTGCAAACAGACGCAGCGCCAAACTGGCGCTACCTAACAACGCGTGGCTCGACATGAGCATGATATCCATTTTACCGTCTTGCAGACTCGCTTTCGGTGCAATCAAGGCTTCGTAACCCCACTGGTTGGCGTTGGCAAACGTAATCAAAAAGGCCTTATGCGTCACATCCAAACCGTCGCCCACCAAGTGATACGTCTGTGGAGTATAGGAGAATACATCATGAATGATGTTCTGAAAATACGTCGCAAAACCACGCTTGTTGCTGCCTGCAAAATGATCTGCTATCACCGCATCAAAACCCGTGCCACAGGTGCTCACGAACAAACGACCGTTCGCTAAGCCGTAGTCAACACTAATCGGCTCGCTGTGATTGATCATCTCCAGCGCCTTCTGCGGACGGATAGGAATGTTCAAATGACGTGCAAAACCGTTACCACTACCCATCGGAATGATTCCCAAGGCCGTCTTGCTGTCTTTCAGTCCGCGTGCCACTTCATTCACCGTACCGTCTCCGCCGACAGCTACAACGGCGTCAAAGCCCATGCGGGCAAACTGATACGCCATCTCAGTCGCATGCCCGGCGTACTCCGTGTACATGATATTCGGCAACCATTGCTCGCTATCTAGCGTCTGCATGATCAACTTTGGCAACTTACGCTTGGCGTTCTGCGTCTCTTTCGAACCCGATACCGGGTTGATGATAAATGCGATATTTTTCATAAGTACATAATTATGCAGTCTAAAATCGGGCGCAAAGTTACAAAAAAAAATAGAAATATGCAAACTACTTTGAGAAAAAAATAATTTTTTTTCAAAATATTTGTCGAAAATCTTGCGTATATCAGAAAATTGTTGTAATTTTGCACGCTTTTTCGATGGTAGGGTATATTGTGCCCGCACGGAGGGCATGGTAATAATTAATTTTTATAGGAGGAAAAAACTATAGCAACACCCCCGATGAGACCGCGTGGCGGTCGCGTTATCAAAGAAGACCCGCATCGTATCAACGATAAGATCCGCGGCGTCGCACAGGTTCGTCTTATTGGCGACAACGTAGAGCAAGGCATCTACTCTTTCCAACAGGCTATGCACATAGCTGACGAGCAGAACCTCGACCTGGTCGAGATAGCTCCGACTGCGAATCCGCCTGTCTGCCGGGTGATCGACTACCAGAAATTCCTCTATGCCCAGAAGAAAAAGCAAAAGGAAGCGAAAGCGAACCAGAAAAAGCAGGAGGTAAAAGAGATTCGTTTCGGTCCGCAAACCGACGATCACGATTACAACTTCAAGCTCAAACATGCGCAGGAGTTCCTTAAAGAAGGCAACAAAGTGAAAGCTTATGTCTTCTTCCGCGGACGCTCCATCGTGTTCAAAGAGCAAGGTGAACTGCTTCTGGCGCGCTTTGCTGCTGACTTGGAGGAGTTCGGCAAAGCCGATAACGTACCTAACCTCGAGGGTAAACGAATGATCATGTTCGTTAGCCCGAAGAGCCAAAAAGGATAAATAACGCACAAGTCGTAGGGCTTACCTTGTAACCCCCATGAACTGGGGGTGGCTGCCTGAGACTGTGTATTTACTAACAATTAAAATTTATACAAAATGCCAAAGGTAAAGACTAATTCCGGTGCTAAAAAGCGTTTCTCGCTTACCGGAACAGGTAAGATCAAGCGTAAACACGCTTACAAAAGTCACATTCTGACGAAGAAGACTAAAAAGCAAAAACGCAACTTAACTCATGTTGCTATCGTAGCCGTCGTAAGAAGATCATGTCGCTCACCCGTGGTAACTTTGGTGGTCGTGCTAATGTATGGACCGTAGCAAAGAACACATGGGAGAAAGGTTTGCAGTACGCTTACCGCGATCGTAAGAACAAAAAACGCACGTTCCGTGCTCTCTGGATCCAGCGTATCAACGCTGCCGCTCGCCTCGAAGGCCTGAGCTACAGCCAACTGATGGGCTACCTCAAGAAAGCAGGTATCGTGATCAACCGCAAGGCACTTGCTGACCTCGCTATGAATCAACCCGCTGCTTTCAAAGCAGTAGTTGATCAGGCTAAGAAGAAAGCTGCGAAGTAAGTAGCCATGTAAGACGGATCATCTAGCTAGATGTTCTTACAAGAAACGAGAGACGGCCGTGAGGTCGTCTCTTTTTGTGTATAAATGAGGAGATTATAACTCGTTGGAATCCAAGAGGATGGTTACCGGACCGTCGTTGATGAAATCGACTTTCATGTCTGCTCCGAAACGGCCGGTCTCAACATGCAGACCGTATTGCGAGCGGAGAAGGGAATTGAAATAATCATATAACGGCGAGGCAGTCTCCGGACGTGCTGCACGGATGAACGAAGGACGGTTGCCTTTCTTACAATCGGCATAGAGCGTGAACTGCGAGATCGAGAGAATAGCGCCGTTCACGTCCTTGAGGGCGAGATTCATCTTGCCTTCGGAATCTTCGAAGACCCGCATTTGGGCTACTTTCTTGGCGAGGATATCCGCTTGGGCTTGCGTGTCTCCGTCCGTGACACCCACCAAGAGCAGGAAACCTGTACCTATCTGACCGACGGTCTCGCCGTCTATGCGCACCTCGGCACGCGAACAACGTTGAACAACTACTCTCATGGCTTATTGTGAAATAAATATCCGCTATACGACACGTTGATCGTGCTGTCGCTATAGGCCTTAATGTAGATGTTTCGCACAGATAAAACTTTCTGTTTGTCTTGCGAGGGAATAAGCAGCTGTTGCGAATCCCTCTTTGCTTTCCGGATAGCGGCGGTATCAAACAGCAAAATAGACTTTTGGCAGGGGATATGAAGAATACCCTCATGCAGACTGTCTTCTTTAATTTTCTCGGGTAGAAATTCCGTTTGTCTGTCTATCCAGTTGAATCGATGGTATCCTTGCGGGCAGAGGTGCGCTCCTGCGGGTTTATAGTATTCTATCGTCCATGTCACCTCACGCTCTTGGCTTTTGTCTGCAGAGGAGAAATCTTCCTGACTGATCCAACGGCTCGCAAATTCTTTGCCGTAATTGGTCTGCATATAGTTCAATTCTCTTTCAAAGTCCCGCACGTCGATACCATCCAGCGAATCGGGCAAAGCGTACAATATAAACGGCGGTTGCAGGTTGTTGTCCGCGATGATCTTGTCTATCTTTTGTGCCAAAACAGGTCGGCAGAGACGGTAGTAGTTGAGCGGATGTCCGGAAGAGAGAAGGAACAACGCCACCAACGAGAGGAAGATCCAGCGGAAGCGTTTGCGCGGCACTACTATCATCACGATACAGACGGCGTAGAACCACAGCAGCAAGGTCAGCAAGTACAGACGCGGCGGAGTAACGCCGTAGTCCACGAAGCGGCGAACGACACCTACCGTCATCAATACCAGCAACGGCAGAATGACGATCGGTAGCCAGCGCGTCAGGACTTTGCTCTGCCATGCTTGTTGGTCCGTTACCTTGGGGTAGAGCAGGAGATAGCAAAGCACATAACCGCCCATAACCGCCGAAACGAGCCATGAGATCATGCCTTTGGGCAGTTCCCAATGCACGAGAATGGTGATTCCGTACACATACAGCACGACGATGTAGCACCCTAACAGCGGTATCAGCAGCCACGAGACCGTTTTGGTCAGGAAGGAAGGCATTTCGGTTGCATGGTTATGCTTGCGTTCGCCGGCAGGGATCAGCGCCAGGAAGAGGAGTCCCCATAACAAGACCGAGCAAACGACCATAATGATGATACCTATCTTCTCATTCGGCTTGAATTCGAAGAGTGCCGCCGTGCCGTAAACAAGCCCTTCCAAGCCTCCGAGCATGACCCACGTCACCACGCCGCTAATGATGAGTGCTCCACAGAGCGACAGAATGAAATGCCATGCTTTGAGGTCATCTTTCTCGCGCAGGAACGAACTGAACGGAATGAGTACGACGACCGCTGCCATCCATGCGACATTACCGAGCCAGAATGCCGGAAGGTTGCGATTCGGGATGAGGTCCGTCAGGAACAGAATGGCACAATAGACCGCATAGAGCGCCAGCGAAATTCCTTCTGCGATCCATCGTTTCCGTTTGTCGGCTTGTTCTTCGCCCCACAGGGACGTGGTAAGGCTGATGATGGTTCCACCTGCTAAAAAGGCCCAAAGAAACAAGATACCCTTCTCCGGTTCTTTTTCTGCGATGATCAGACACGATGTCAATACCGTTAAGGCAAACAGAAAACAGACCGAAAGGGGAAAACGCATCAGTACGCGTTGAATGGATTGACTGATGTTTTTGAGCGAAAGGCGTTGCTTGAGAGTTTGAAGATCCATGTTCGTACGGGTTTAGAGAATGGCGGAAATCTTGGTTTGCAGTTCCTTGCTTGCCGGAACGAGCGGCAACCGCAGGTGGTTCTGGATGATGCCTTTCTGCGCCAGCACGGCTTTGATGCCGACCGGGTTGCCTTCGGCAAAGAGAAGTTTTACCATCTGATCGTACTGAGCTTGTTTGGCTTGGTTCTTTTTATGTACGATATCCCAAAAATCTTCCGGGAAAGCATTACTTGCTACCGAAATCAGTCCTGCGCCTCCGGCTTGCATCACTTCGCACGCGATACCGTCATCGCCGGAAATAACGAGTAATTTCTCTTGACTCAAACCAATCAGATGCTTGATCTGCTCGATATTGCCGCTGGCCTCTTTGATGCCGAGGATCTTGTCAGGATGGGCTTCGTAAATCCGCATCACCGTTTCCGGCAATAGGTTCACGCCTGTGCGCCCGGGTACATTATACAAAATAACAGGCACCGGACTTGCTTCTGCGATTGCACAGAAATGCTGGTACAATCCTTCCTGATTCGGTTTATTGTAGTACGGACATACGGAAAGTATAGCAGTAAAGTCTAGGATTAACTCGTCTTGCATAGCACGTAAGTCCGAGATGACCTGCGCGGTATTGTTGCCGCCCACGCCCAATACAAGCGGTATGATTTGACCGTTAGGAAGCGGGTGATGCTTGACGTAGTTGACGATAAACTGCCTTACTTCGCTTTTCTCCTCAGCTGTCATCGTGGCCGCTTCGCCCGTTGTTCCCAACACAACGATATAATCGACGCTACCCTTCAGCTGCGTGTCTAACAAGCGTGCCAATGCCTCGAAATCGACGCTTTTGTCTGCCTTGAACGGTGTGATCAACGCGGTGCCTAAACCTTTTAACTCCTTCATCCTTTCATCCATTCAGTCATTAGACTTGATCGTTGTTATATAACTCATAATCTGATGGTACAGCCACGATGCCTCAATCGCCGCTTCTTCGCCTTGTTCGGGTGTGAAATCGGGTAGGGAGATGAGCATGTCATGGATGCCTTCGCCGAGGTTTAGGCCTACTTTGAAGTCCGCGTAGGTGTACATAGCAATATAGCGAAGCGGCAACAACGGCCGTGTCGTCAGATCAATCAGCAAGTCATAGTGCTCGGTCTGCAGATCGTTGATTACATAATCGCGCGGTTTGCCCATCCAGTTATAATCGTTCAATCCCAAGACACGGCTTTGCGGTAAGATCAAGGTCGTGATCTCTTTCTTTTCCACGTATCCCCACATCGTCACGTCCATCTGACGGCGTAACAAGTCTTGACGAATGGTCTTAATCGCGTCGTTGCGCTCTAAGTAATCGCTCTCGTAGACGATCATGATCTTGAGCGGTTGATCCAGATGCGGAAAACGCGGATCGCGCTCCGGTTGCTTACCGCACAAATAGTCAAATATACGTTGTTTCAGTTTCATTCTATCATTTCGAGGAATTCTTCCTCGCTCATTAGTTTTACACCTAAATCTTCGGCTTTCTTTCGTTTCTCAGGACCCATATTTTCTCCGGCTAAGATAAACGAAGTCTTCTTGCTGACCGATCCTACGTTCTTACCGCCGTTCGTTTCGATAAGCGCCTTGTATTCATCGCGGCTGTGGTGAGCGAACGTACCGGAGATGACGATGGACATGCCTGCTAACTTATCGCTGGTTGGCGAGGCTTCTGCCTCTCCTTCCATCTGTAAATCGGCCTTGCGCAGCCGATCCAAGATCTCCAGATTGCGGATGTCCTCAAAATACTTGACGATGTTCTCTGCGATCTGCGGTCCCACATCTTCGATGGCGCATAGTTGTTCGACGGTCGCCCATTGCAGGCTGTCGATCGTGTTGTACTTGCGTGCAATCTTCTTCGCCGTTGTCTCGCCCACCATGCGTATCCCTAACGCAAAAAGCACTCTCGCCCACGGCACCTGTTTCGAAGCCTCGATGCCGTCCAGAATGTTCTGCGCGCTCTTCTCGCCAAGCCGCTCCTGTGCGGCGATGTCTTCGAGTTTAAGATCGTAGATATCCGCGATGTTCTTCAGCAGGCCTTTCTGGTAGAACAGATCAATCGTCTCTTCACCCATACCGTCGATGTTCATCGCCTTGCGCGACACGAAGTGCTCGATCTTGCCTTTTATCTGCGGCGGACAACCGGCTTCATTCGGGCATCGCCAAGCGGCTTCACCTTCTTCTCGTACCAATTTCGCCCCGCATTCGGGACAATGAGTGATAAATTGGAAATCCGTAACCTGTAACCCGTCACCCGTAACCTCTTTTCCCGTTATCTTTGGTATAATCTCTCCGCCTTTCTCTACCCACACCTTATCTCCCGGACGGATGTCCAGACTCTTGATGAAGTCTTCGTTGTGCAGCGTCGCGCGTTGAACCATCGTTCCGCTCAACTGAACCGGTTCGAGGTTCGCTACCGGCGTCACAACACCTGTTCGGCCCACCTGATACGTGATCTCTTTGAGAAGCGTTAACTGTTTCTCCGCAGGAAACTTATACGCAATTGCCCAACGTGGCGTCTTGGCGGTATAACCTAACTCTTCCTGTTGTGCCAAGTCATTCACTTTCAGTACGATGCCGTCGGTGGCTACCGGCAGGTTCTTACGCTCCGTATCCCAGTAGGCGATATAATTCATCACCTCATCCACCGAGTGGCAGACCTTGATCGCATCTGATATGTGGAATCCCCATGATTTAGCAGTCTCGAGTCGTTCGAAATGCGTTTTGCCCGGCAGATTCTCGCCAAGCATATAATACAGATAGGCCTCCAGTCCACGACGTGCCACCTCTTTCGGATCTTGCAGTTTAAGTGTGCCACTTGCTGCATTTCTCGGGTTGGCAAACAAGGCTTCTTCTTGTTCTTCCCGTTCTTTATTGAGTGCCTCGAACCTAGTCCAAGGCAACAGCACTTCGCCTCTGAGTTCAAAGAACTCCGGCACGTCAGTACGCTCTATCTTCCATGGAATAGACTTTATCGTTTTGATGTTCGCAATTACGTCATCGCCTTGCTGTCCGTCTCCTCGCGTGAGTGCTCTCACCAGCACACCGTGCTCGTACCAAAGACTGATACTTAGTCCGTCGAATTTGAGTTCGCAAACAATCTCTGCGCCCGAAGGCAACTTCCTTACCCAATCTTCAATCTCTTCGCGCGAATAACTGTTCGCCAAGGACAGCATAGGATACTTGTGTTTGACGGTCTCGAATTTATTTCCCGTAACCCGTAACCCGTAACCCGTAACCGCTAAGTCCGAACCAACATGTTGAGTTGGTGAGGACGCATCGAACATATCCGGATACATCGCCTCTAAAGCCTGCAAACGATGCATCTTTTCATCGAACTCACGGTCGGAAATCGTAGGCTGGTTAAGTACATAGTACTTATAGTTCGCCTCCTCCAACTCCTTGCGCAGGCGCTTTAATTCCTCACGCTCCGGTTCTTCTATTTCTGAAAATAAATCCAAAATCACAAATTACAAATCACAAATGGAAATTCTTACGGCACAAAGAATTTCTTCTGATAAACGACTCCGTCAAAGTAAATATAGAAGATATACATGCCCGATGTGTGCGGCAGTTGAACTTCCTGAAAACTGCTCGTGATCGGTTGCAACTCCAGTCTGTCACCACGGATTGAGAAGATCGCGTAATAACTCGGGTTGTTCTCGTTGTACGCATTTCGAATGGTCAGCGTGTGCAGACCTTGCTCAATCACATCCTCGCTGTTGATAGACGGACTCGGATCATACACTAAGGTGCTGTCTAACTTCAGCCCTACCAACACCGGATCGTGGTCCGAACAACGGAACATCGTCTGGTCACTCGATTTCTGGTAGTTGTACTTGTCATCCTCGTCCGAGTTGATATGATACGCTGCCATACCGGTCACCTGCCGATACATCGTCTCGTTGCACAGCGCGTGGTCGATATAACTGGCTAGACCGCTGAACATATAACTGTAACTGCTGTCGGCATGGAACGCACGATGCAGATCAATCATACCCTTGTCCGTGAATTTCTTGATCGGCGCTGTAAACGCATAGCAGTTGAGATCACCCATGAACAGTACATCTTTCTCCTTGATGCTCTTGCTACCGCTGTATGACTTATATAATTCCACTACTGCTACCGCTTCGTTCACACGACGAGCCTCGTCGCCGGTGTTCATGGCTTTGAAGTGATTGATGGAGTAGTTGAATTTCTCACCCGTGGCAATCTCGCGGAAGCACATCATCTTATGGCGGTTCTGCACCTCCGTATTGTCCTCGGCAGGCCTGTCGGTCACCGGTTCTACCTTATTGGCGTCATAGACGAAATCTACTTTCTGGTACGTACCAGACGCTGCGTCGTTGAAATACTTGTAGTTACGTCCCGGCAGGTTCTTGTTCAGGTCACTCACGATCTCTGCAATCGCCTCGTTTCCTTGCTGCAACTCCACCAGTCCGTATATATCCGCGTTGATCTTCTTGAGCGCCTTGCTGATCTTGGCACGCTGGTCTTGGTGCTCCGCGTAACTGTCTGCACCCATCGAACCCCACGTCATGTAGTAGTTCTCCAGGTTGAATCCGCACACCAACAATCGATAATCTCCCACGTCCGGAATACCGGCTTCTAAATCCGCACGTGTGTTGCCGCTCCAACTACCACCACTCATCGTCAAACTGCTCGTACTGTTCACTTTGGCCTTCAACCCAATAATCTTTTCGCCACAACGATGGTAGCCGCTGATACCCGATATAGAGAACATGCAGTTGTTGTTAACACGCACGGTTGCATTGTAGTCCGCCGTACCAATATAGCCGTGGCTCTCCGGCTGGAACTTACGCCAGGGTGAGACGGTATAGTTGCCGTTGGCGTTGCCGCATATGATCATAGGCACGTCAAAAACGACCGTTTGGTTGATATACGGACGAAGGGCTTCGCCGGTCCATGTAGCGGGGTTGTCTATCGTAATATGCGCCTGAGCAACGAGCAGAAGGCTCATCGTCAGAGTGCATAATAGCAGTCCAAAGCGTTTTTTCATGTCTCTATTTTATTAAATCGGGCACAAAGATACTACAAATTTTTAGAATATACAAGGATTTGCGCTTAAAAATTAAATTTATTTGAATTTTTAGGTGCGCAAAGACTTGTTGTTCGCGCAAAGAAGCGAACGTATCTTCGAGGTGGGACGGCATAGCCGTGTCGGTGTCCTCGAAGATACAACAATTATATAAAAATCATTTTTTATTTGCACATATGCAAAATTTTTTATACTTTTGCAGCGGAAATTGAGAAATTATGACTTTTTCGGAGTTCTGGACAACAATAAAAATAGGTAAGTGGGGTAAATATGTCATTACCATCTTGGTCTTTTTGGTTGTTTTTCTGTTTATTGGAGACCAGAGCCTCATTCATTTCATTCGTCGCGGACGGGAGATTCGTCATCTGGAAGAACAACGGGATATGTACCGTGAGGGAACCGAGAGTGCCCAACGGGAGATCCAAACGCTCAACCACCCGGATAGTTTGGAGCAGTACGCGCGCGAACACTATTTTATGCATATGGAGAACGAGGACGTGTACCTCGTCGAAGAGAAAGACTAAAATCAAAAATCATAAAATTGAAATCTAAAATGAAATTATCCTCGATAATTTTAATCATCGGCATGATTATCCTCGCAGTAGGCGCAGGACTTAGCATAGCTAAAATCGAACCATGGGCAGACTACGTGCTCATCGCCGGAGCGGCCGTCATCGTCATCCGCGGCTTCATCCGCAATCACGAAAAAGAGGGATAAATCACCAATCACCAATCACCAATGATCGATCATAATCGATCCGAACATATCATCTTAGGTGTCGATCCGGGTACGCTGTACATGGGATATGCCATCCTCAAGACCTGCGGACAACAGGTCGAGATACTCGAGTTCGGAGCGTACGATGTGCATAAACTCGAAGGCCAGTATCCGCGTCTTCAGAAAGAATTTTTCTTTCTGCAAGAGGTGATTGACAAGTATCATCCGTCGTGCCTGGCGATCGAGACGCAGTTTGTGGACAAGAACCCGCAAACGATGATCAAGATCGTCCATGCCCAAGGTGTGGCGATTGCCGCGGCGCTATCGAAAGACGTACCTGTCTATGAGTACTCGCCGATGAAGATCAAAATGGCCATCACGGGAAACGGACATTCATCCAAAGAGCAAGTAGCCGGTATGCTGCAGCGCTTTATGCATATACCCGACGAACAAATGCCTAAGAAACTCGATGCCACGGACGCACTTGCTATCGCCTACTGCCATTTCCTCCAACTCGGCCTGCCGGTTTCTGAAGGAGGCGCAAAAGACTGGACAACGTACGCAAAGCGTAAAGGACTGACAGACAAAGGACTCACCGGGCCTGCAGCACAGTTGGCGGCGGTATTGGCTACGGTCAAAAAAAATAAAAAATAAAGAAAAATTTGGTAGTCTCAAAAAAAAGAACTACCTTTGCATCGCAAATCAAAAATCATAAATCATAAATAATAAATTACAAATCATCATGGCTTACAAAATTTCCAATGACTGCATTGCATGCGGTACGTGTATTGACGAGTGCCCGCTGGGCGCAATCCATGAAGGTGCTGAGCACTATTCCATCGATCCTGAGGTATGCGCAGAGTGCGGTACCTGTGCGGATGTTTGTCCGACCGGTGCAATCAGCCTTTAAAAAAAGTGCATTTTTTGACAAAAAATGTGTAAATTTGAGGGATTACGGCTTGTAGTCCCTCATTTTTTGTAAAAAATGACACCTAAACCTTGCATATTTGCAAAAAAAGTAGTAACTTTGCGGCAAATTTTCAATATTTTTACTAAAAATGGAGAAAAAAGAGCCCGTAATCGATGCAAAAGTGAGCCAAGAGGAGCAAATCAATCCTCAGGTTTCCATGTTAAACACTTTTTTCCGTATTCATGACTACCTCGTCGCGCATGCTACGATGCCTATCCGTCGCCAACTGATGGATGAGATCAATTGGAACGACCGTTTAATCGCCATCAAGGGTGGCCGTGGAGTAGGGAAGACGGATTTTCTGCTCACGCGCGTGAGAGAGATCGAAACGGAGTGGCGTAACTTACCTGTCCCGTTGACCAAACGAGGCAAACCCAGTAAGCGTAAGTCGCAACGTGACATCCGTCCTTGTCTGTTCGTGAGCATGAATGATTTCTTCTTCACCCAGCACACGCTCATGGAACTGGCGGCCGCTTTTGCGCACACAGGAGGTAAATATCTGTTCCTGGATCAATTGTTCAAATATCCGAACTGGTCGCACGAGTTGCGCAGATGCTATGCTAAGTACAAACACTTGCATATCATCTTCTGCGCTACGCCGGTCATGCCGATCGATGAGGACAATCATGAGCTCGAGCGCATCGTGCATACCTATAACTTGCGCGGATTCTCTTTCCGGGAATATTTGAACATCCAGACCGGCCTCAGACTGCCGTCGTTCAGTCTCGAGGAGATCATGCAACGCCATGCCTCTATCTCCCGTGAGATATGCGAACGCGTGCAGCCGCTCAAGTATTTCCATGCCTATCTCGATCATGGCTACTATCCGTCCTATCTGGAGTCCACGTCTTTCGAAGCCGAACTGCTCAAGACCATGAACTCGCAGCTCGAGGTGGATGTGCTCATCATCAAGGAGATCGACGTGGCATGCTTGCATAAACTGCGCAAACTGCTCTATATCCTTATGCACGACGCGCCGTGTGCACTCAATATCAGTACGATATCCGAAGAGATCGGTCTGAGTCGTGCCACGACCATGAACTATGTCAAGTACCTCAAGGACTCCCGACTCATCAATCTGCTCTATCCCGAGCATAAGAACTTCCCGATGAAGCCGACCAAGGTCTATATGCATAATACGAACGTAGCCAAGATGGATTTTGCGCGTCAGATAGCGCCGATGGACCTGTATGAGACCTTCTTCTATAATACGATTCACGGTGCCCACAAGGTCAACGCTACCGAGCGTAGCGCGATGTTCATCGTGGATAACAAGTATTATTTCGATGTCAAGGAATCCGTCTCCGTACGAGACACCATCCGTCCTACCGCTGTAGGCGAACTCGAACTTGGCCGCGGCAACCAGATGCCGCTCTGGCTATTGGGATTTTTATACTAACATAAGGGTCATTACCTGGTCATTACGTGGGTATCACGTATCCTACACCACCCTATAATATATTATATATATTATCCCGTGATTTTGAAAAACAACTAAAAACAACAATAAAATTAAACAACAATGGCAAAAGAGAAAAAATTTATGACCATGGATGGTAACGCAGCTGCGGCACATGTGGCTTACATGTTCACCGAGGTAGCTGCTATCTATCCTATCACG
>CACXPH010000025.1 GCA_902769535.1 uncultured Bacteroidales bacterium | reverse complement strand
TCACAAGTGTGGCGACTACCTGATCGGTACCCACCGTACGGCAGCAACCACCAACCCGGACTGCACGCGTCTGTACGTCCGTAAGGGTGACACCTACGGCGTCAACATCTCGCAGACCGAGGACTCCATCAACGCACGTACTCGCTTCGCAGCAGTATCGGCAGCGGTGAAAGCTCGTCGCAAAGACCTGACCCACATGGCGACTGACCTGCAAGCGTTCAACGCGCAGAAGGATCAGCCGAACGGCTGCAAGACGATGACCAAGTACCTGTGGAAGGTTTGCGGTCAGGCGTACGACCAAGCGCAGGGCTAACGGCTAAGCCGCATGGCTAAAAGCGAAGAAATTCGCAAAAAAGAATGGCATATGCTTGCATATGTCATTTTTTTATTGTAATTTTGCAGCGCAAAATGTGTGCACAACTTAACATAGGCAACATACATTCATTTAACTAACAATAGTATGAACATGAGAAAACTCTTTTTGATGATGGTTGCGGCTCTGGTAAGCGTAGCCATGATGGCAGGGACGAATGACCTGCTGTGGGATTACACGGAGGCTGCTCCGACTGCTAATCCGGACAACGGACTGACGTATAAAAGTAAGGTGGACGACGCTGCAGGTACGAACAACGGTCTGAAAGGTGTTAAATTAGATGGTAGCGGTTATTGCTATTTTACTAAGGCCGCTGTAGCCGGTAAACTCAAACTGACATTTGGTCCGCGTAAGAATGCACAAGCCGCTTCTTTGAAAGTGTCCACGTGGGCAGGCGAGACTCCTTCGGCGGAGACCCTCATCGCTACGACGGGCAGTCAGACTGAGAGCGGTACGCAGATCGTTGAACTGACGGCAGAGCAGACGAATATCTACATCACTCGTGACGCCAGCGTCGAGACCGTGCTGCAGAAGATCGAGTTCAAAGAGAATGTAGCCCGTTCGTTTGTGGACTTTAAGATCGAGTTCCGCGATAATCCTTATACGGTGCTGCTCCCGGAAGGCGGAGAACTGCCTGCAGGTGTGACGGTTGAGGGCACCAGTTATAACGGTGGTCAGCACGGTATATACGGCGGTAAGATCACGGTGCCGGTGGATGGTCCGGTGAAGTTCACGATTGGTGCATGCCAGTACAGCGGCACGCCGATTGTGATCAAGAAAGACGGTGTCAAGCTGCTGGACTTCAGCAATAACGCTGCTTGCGGTGAGCAGAAACCGAACTATGCGCAGAACGTGACCTATACCTACACCGGTGAGGCAGGTACGCTGAGTTTTGAGTTGGCAGGTAACACGTATATTCCGTATTTCTTCGCAGAGGCTTGCGAGATAACGCCGTGCACGATTACGTTTAAGGATCAGAACGGCGGTGTGCTGGGTAAAGTGGAGACCATCGAAGGTGCTACCCTTGAGGAAATTCCTTATACAGAGGCAGACCTGCCGGAGTTCGATGTTTCATTAGAGCGATTCCGCGGGTGGTTCTATACGAACGGCAAGAAGGCCAAGATTGGCGACCCGATCAACGGCAATACGACTATTCAAGCGAAAGTGACCCCGGTCGAGCACGCTACAGTAGGTTCGGTCCAGGTTTATGATTTCACGAAGGAGACTTTCTATCCGGAAGACCATGAGACGATTGAAATGGAAGGTGGTTATTACCATGACGGTACACACGGATGGGCATTTAAGAACGGAGACCACTTCTTTGTGGAAGTAGCCGGTAAGAAAGCACTCATCGTTTTGGAGATTTGTCAATATGGAACAGCAGATGCTGTATGGAAAGCATCTTATACGATGCAGGAACCTATTGTTGTCACACCGGATTCCTGTCCGGCTATAGGTGCCGAAGGACAACAAATAGCATTAAGGTATACGTTCCCAGAAGGAAAGCATACGTATCCGATTCAGTTTACACTTCAGAACACCGGTGGCGAGAACTATCTGCATAAAGTGACGGTGTATAACGTAGCGGACTTCCCGGAGAAGGATGAGACGACCGGTTATTACATGGTACCGGCAGGCGATGCCGCTTCGTTCATTCTGGCGCTCGTGCAAGCAGAAGAGGGCGACAAGATCTTCCTGCCGAACGGACTGTATGACCTTGGCGAGACCGTGCTGACGACGATCAGCAAGAACAACCTCTCGATCATCGGTCAGTCGATGGACGGCGTGATCATCAAGAACGCGCCGGACGCTAAGACCGAGAGTATTGACAAGACGGCTACGCTGCGTATCGCGAAGAACGTGAGCGGTACGTATATCCAAGACCTGACGATCCAGAACGCACTCGATTATTATAAGAACGACAACGGTCGTGCGGTAGCGCTGTGGGATCAGGGAACGAAGACCGTTTGCAAGAACGTGAAGTTGTTGAGTTACCAAGATACGTACTACAGCAACCTGCAGAAGGCGGTTAAGTACTTCGAGGACTGCGAGATCCACGGAACGGTGGACTTCATCTGCGGTGACGGTAGTGTGTATTTCAAGAACAACCTGCTGTACGCCGAGAAACGTAAGAAAGACGGTGGTGGTTCGGACGCGCTGACGGCAAGTAACGCCGATGCACTCGACCACGGTTATGTGTTCGAAGGCTGTACGATTAAGAGTGAGTGCCCGGTAGTGAGCCTCGGTCGCGCATGGAACAACACGCCGCAAACGGCTTTCCTCAATACGCTCGTGGACTACAGCGCCGGTCAGTTCAGTTTCTCGGACGGCGATAAGATCCAACGCTGGACCAAAGAGCTCATGAATGCAGGCGCTTGGCCGCAGTTCGTAGAGTATAACACGCACCTTGCAGACGGCACGGTTCTCACGCCGGCAAGCAATGAGGTGACCTTCGTCGATACGAAGAGCGGTAATGCAACCAACACCTACGAGACCGTCATCAGTGCAGAAGGCGCTGCTCTCCGTACGATGGAGAACACACTCGGCGAGTGGGCTGCTACCGCTAAGGCTGAGGCTGAGCAGAAACGTATGAACGTGATGATAAACCAGGAAGAGACAGTGCTCTCTTGGAACGCGACCGAAGAAGGTGTCTATATGGTTTGTCTGAGCGATGTACCGTTCATCACTACCGAGACTTCGCTGGATCTCACTGGCGTTAACTGGAACGAGGTATATGCGAAGTTCCATGAGATGTATGGCGATAATATAGAAGTTACCGGCGGTTACTACGTTCGTTTCGCAAACGGTCGTGGCGGTTTCGGTCCGAAAGTATGGCCGGGCGAGACACCGGAAGGTATCGAGAACACGGCTGCTGAGGCTGTAAAAGTTCAGAAGATCTTTCGCGATGGTCAGGTAGTGATCATTCGTGACGGTAAGGAGTTTAATGTTCTCGGAGCACAACTCTAATATTCTGCGCTTGGCGCTGCCAAGCATCTTAGCGAATATCACGATTCCGTTGGTGGGTATCGTGGATACCGCTATCGTTGGACACCTAAGCGATGCCGCTGCTATCGGCGGCATCGCCATAGGTACAATGCTCTTTGATTTGCTATATTGGAACTTCGGTTTTCTGCGTATCGGGACGAGTGGTCTGACGGCACAGGCCTTCGGCCGAGTGAACGAGTTAACGAATGAACGAGTGAACGATGAGTGCCGGAAGATCCTGACGCAGAGCCTGACTATCGCGATGATAGCAGCACTCGGTATCTGGGTCATCCAGTGGTTTTTCGTGACGGCTGTGTTGGCGGTAGTGCCGTGTTCGGCAGAGGTGGCAAGTGTAGCACGAGATTATTTCTTTGTGCGTATCTGGGCTGCGCCGGCAACGCTCATGTTGATGGCCTTCAAAGGCTGGTTCATCGGTATGCAGGACACCAAGAGTCCGATGGCGGTGGATATCCTCGTGAACGTGGTGAACATGGGTGCCAGTTACTACCTGGCGGTTCACACACCGCTGGGTGTCGTCGGTGTCGCGTGGGGCACGCTGATAGCGCAATACAGCGGCTTAATACTCGCCGTATTAATCCTTGTATTCCGCTATATTTTAGATTTGAAATTTTTGATTTCAGATTTAAAAACTGCGATGCGCTGGTCGGAACTGCGGCGTATGATGGCGCTGAACGGAAACCTGTTTGTGCGGTCGCTCTGCTTCATGGTGGTGTACGTGGGTTTCACGTCCTTGGCAGGCAGGTATGGCGATACCGAACTGGCGGTGAGCAGTATATTGATGAAACTGTTTATGTTCTTCTCCTTCTTCGTGGACGGCTTTGCCTATGCGGGCGAAGCGCTGGTGGGGAAGGCCTACGGCCAAACGGTTAGGGGTGAGCGGTTAGGGGTGAGCGGTATTGTCCGGGCGCTGTTTAACTGGGCTATAGGCGTAGGGCTGCTATTCACGGTGATCTACGCTGTCTGGGGAAAAGGATGTATTGCATTGATGACCAGTGACGCGGAGGTGATTGACGCGTCAATGAGCTATATGGGTTGGCTTATTGCTATGCCGATTATCAGCACGTTGGCGTTTATGTGGGACGGCGTTTTTGTGGGTGCTACAGCCGGCAAACAGATACGCAACTCGATGATCTGGGCTGCCTGTGCTTTTGTGGCAGGTTATTTGCTTACGTACCGTTGGCTCGGTGCGCAGGCGCTATACATAGGTTATTTCGCGCATTTGGCTGCGCGGGCAGTATATTTAACAATTGAATGGAAAAAAGTTTATAATGGTTATGGGTTATAGGTTATGGGTTATGGGAGCCACTATGTTGGCTATGGTGAGTTGTTCCCATTATGAGCAGCGCAAAGGCGAGCAGGCACCCCTGCCGGTGAAGACGATGGTCGTCACCTCGCAGGACGGCACAGCCGTTTCTCGCTATCTCGGTACGGTAGAACCGGCTAAACAGACGCCGCTCAGCCTGCAGAGTGCAGGTCGGGTGGTGGCTATCCACGCCAAGAACGGTCAGCGTCTCAAAGCCGGACAGGCTATCCTTGCTATCGACGACACGCAGGCCCGTAATGCCTTGGCTACTGCTGAAGCCGCTCTGCGTCATGCACAGGACGGTTATGACCGCGTGCGTCAAGTGCATGACAAGGGGGTAGTGAGTGATCAGAAGATGGTGGAGATTGAGAGCAAGTTGGCGCAAGCCCGTTCTATGTACGAGGCTGCCAAGCAACAATTGAACGAGTGCACCCTCACTGCGCCCTGTGACGGCGTGCTGGACGGCCTGAACGTAGAGAAAGGCCAGACTATCATTCCCGGAACACGACTTTGCTCGATATTCGACCTGACGGCCTACAGCGTGCGGTTCGCCGTACCGGAGGCGGAGGCGAACGGCGAGTGGATCAAGGCGAAAGGATCGGTCGAGTGTCCCGCGGTGGATACCGTACTGCCGATCGTCATCACGGAGAAGAGTGTGACCTCGAATGTAGTGACGCATACTTGCGAAGTGGTGGCCCGTATTCAAGGCGGCGCAGACATACTGGTGCCCGGCATGGTGGGGAAGGTAACAATTAGGGGTGAACGATTATCGATTAGCGGTGAGCGAATTGTTATCCCGGCGAAATGTGTGTTACTCAAACCGCAGGGACACACCGTGTGGGTAGTAGAGCAGGGCAGAGCCGTGCGGCGGGATATCACGGTGGACGGCTATCAGGCTGACGGCGTACGTGTCCTGTCCGGTCTTCAGGCGGGCGACACGCTCATCATCGAAGGATACCAGAAACTGTACAACGACTGTAATGTCACATGGCACTAAAGACGAAAGGACATATTGAAGGAGCGATGAAGCGTCACGGCCTTGTGATGGCTTTGTTCTTAGTGCTCATGGCCTTCGGTATCTGGTCGTTGCCGCAGATGAACAAGGATGAGTTTCCGCAGTTCACCGTGCGTCAGGGACTGGTAGCAGCGCTCTATCCGGGTGCTACGGCCGAAGAAGTGGAGCAGCAGGTGACCATACCCTTAGAGGACTATATCAACTCCTTCGAGGCCGTCGATAAGAAACTGACCTACAGTATCAGTGAGGACGGCATCGCATATCTGTACGTCATGCTCCGCATGGATTATATCGACCATCAGACTTGGCTCAAGATCCGCGACGGTCTGCCGCTGCTGCAGAAGACGAAGATGCCGGCCGGTGTGCTGCAGACCGTGCTCATGGACGACTTCGGGAACACCTCTTCCCTGCTTATCGCCGTGGAGAGTGACCAACGCAGTCCGCGCGAACTGGAGCAGTACGTCACGGAGGTATGCTCGCATCTGCGCACGATACCTGAGATGGGTAAGATACGTATCTTGGGGCAGCAGACCGAAGAGATAGCCGTCACCGTCGATATCGAGCGACTCTCGCGATACGGCATCAGTCCGACGGCTCTGCAGGCGCAGATGGCGCTGCAGGGACTGCGTACGATAGGCGGCGAGAACGAGACGCAGGGTCAGTTGCAGGTGGTCATCCCGTATCAGTCTGAATATGAACTGCAGGAGCAGATTGTATGGTCAGACCCGGTCACCGGTGCCGTCGTGCGACTCCGCGATATAGCGTCGGTCGAGCGCCGCTATCAGACGCCTAAGCAGTTCGTCGAGCATGATGACAAACCCTGCCTGATCATCAACATGGAGATGGTGCCGGGCAATAATATTGTGGCTTTCGGTCGTGAGGTGGATAGACAACTGGAAGAGGCTGCCGCCCTCTTACCGCCGGATATCCGCTTTCATCGCATCACTGACCAACCGAAGGTGGTCAACGACTCGGTGCTCTCTTTCTTGCGCGATATCTTCATCTCGATATTGGTGGTGATAGCAGTCATGCTGTTGCTCTTCCCGCTGCGTACCGCCTTGGTGGCGGCTACCGGTCTGCCGGTCTGCACGGCCATCTGCATCGGTCTGATGTACCTGACCGGTATCGAATTGAACACGGTCACCTTAGCTGCACTCATCTTCGTGCTCGGTATGATCGTGGATGACTCGGTGATCGTCATTGACGGCTACACCAACTACCTCACTCGAGGCCATTCCCGCTGGTTCTCGGCGAACGTGAGCACGAGTCTCTTGTTTGTGCCGATGAGCTTGGCGACGATGGCTGTATGCGGTATGTTCTTCCCGATGACGCGAATCATCACCGGACCGCTGGGTGAGTTCGTACAACTGTTCCCATGGGCTGTGCTCTTTGCCTTGGTGGCGTCGATCTTCTATGCGACCTGGGTGACGCCCTACCTCGCTTTCCGCTATATACGTGTGCGCAAACCCGAGGAACTGAACCTCGTGGAGCGTATTCAGAATAGGTTCTTTACATGGCTGCAGAACGCATACAAGCGCGGTCTGCAAGGCTGCTTTAACCGTCCGTGGATCGTTTGGACACTGTTAGGAGGTACGACGCTGATCGGTCTCATCCTCATGGCGAATCTGAACCTGCAACTGCTGCCGAAAGCGGAGCGGGAGTTCTTCGCCGTGGAGATCCACCTGCCGGACGGCACTACGACGCAGGAGAGTGCCGTAGTGGCGGACAGCCTGGCGCGCATCCTCCGTGCAGACCGTCGGGTGGTGAGCGTGACTGCCTTCATGGGGCAGTCCAGCCCGCGTTTCCATGCTACCTATAGCCCGCAGACACCGGCGCCTAACTTCGCCCAACTGATCGTCAATACAAAGTCCAGCAAAGCCACCTCGCAGATCCTCAAGGAGTACAGCAGCCGATACGAGAACTATTTCCCGAATGCTTATGCGCGGTTCAAACAACTGGACTATCAGGCGGTCAAGAACCCGCTTGAGGTACGCGTGCAAGGAGAGAACTGGGACGAGATGGCTCCGCTGGCGGACAGCATATACCATTTCATGGTCAAGCAGCCCGAGATGCAGTGGGTCCACTGCAACTATAATAATGTAGCCGCTTCGACGCGTATTGTGCTTAAGGCCGACGAGGCGACGCGTCTGGGTATCACCCAGACGATGCTCTCCATGTACCTGCGCGAAGTGACCCGGGGAGCGACGATCACCACGCTCTACGAAGGCAGTTACGGTGTGCCGGTGGTGCTCTATACGGCCGGCGCAGAGACGATGACGATAGACGAACTGAGTGCACTGCCGGTGCCGACGGCCATACCGGGTGTGTGGACTCCGCTGCGCCAAGTGGCGACACTCGAACCGGGCTGGCATCATACCTGTCTGGAACGCCGTAATGCCGTACGAACCATCACCGTCGGTGCGGACCTCAGAGGCTCCACCAGTCAGGTGTCGGCGGAGAAGAAAGTGAAGCAGTGGATTGAGACGCATATGACGAACCTGCCGGAAGGTGTACGTATCACCTACGGCGGACTGACCGAGATCAATGGACTGATGGTGCCGCAGATACTCTGGTCGGTAGTGGCTGCCCTGGCGGTCATGCTCGTGCTGCTGCTTTACCATTTCGGCAAGATAGGTCTGGCCCTGCTGACGCTGTCGAGTGCGATACTGTGTATCTTCGGCTCGATGCTTGGCTTGTGGATTTTCGGACTCGACATCTCTATCACGGCGGTACTCGGTATCGTCAGTCTGATAGGTATCATCGTGCGTAACGCGATCATGATGTACGAGTACGCGGAAGATGCCCGCAAATATAAGCACCTTAACTATCGTGAGGCGGCGTTCCAGGCAGGCTTACGACGTATGCGTCCGGTGTTCCTGACAAGCGCCACGACAGCGCTCGGTGTGCTGCCGATGATCATTGCAGCGACGAGTCTTTGGATGCCGATGGGTGTTGTGATCTGCTTTGGAACACTCTTTACCCTGCCGCTGACCGTTACGATCCTGCCGGTTGTTTATTGGAAAGTACATGGAAGAGGGGAGTAAAGGTTAGAGGTTAGCGGTGAGCGGTGAGCGGTGAGCGGTTAGAGGTTAGAGATGAGAGTTGAGATCTTCGATAGGATGGAGCAGTGCACGGAGCAGGAAGTGCAACGGATGCTTCCGCTGGTGTCCGCGCAGCGGCGCGAACAGGCACTGCGGTACAAGCACACGCTCGGGCAGTTCTGCTGCCTTAAGAGTTGGTTGATGTTGAAAGAGGGATTAGAGGTTATGGGTTACGGGTTACGGGATTGGAAATATAACGAGCACGGCAAGCCGTTTATCGAAGGAGGACCGCACTTCTCTATCAGTCATTGCAAGCAGGGTATCGCGGTCGCGGTAGACGAGAAGCCGATAGGTATCGATATAGAAGCGATTCGCCATGCGGACGAGGAACTGATCAAAAGGACGATGAATGAAGCGGAGAGAGAGTTAGTGAATGATGGAATGAGTGCGTTAGAGAGAGACCGCGCGTTTATCCGTCTCTGGACACAGAAAGAGGCGGTGGTCAAGATGCAGGGAACGGGGATACAATCTTTTGAACAAGTCCAAAAGATATTGGAAATTGGAGATTGGAAATTGGAGACTTTTGAAAAAGCAAATTATATATACAGTATAGCATATGAGTGATTACATTGTTTCAGCGCGAAAGTACAGACCGCAGACTTTTGAGTCGGTAGTGGGTCAGCAAGCGCTCACGCAGACCTTGCAGAACGCCATTCGTCAGAACCGTCTGGCGCATGCGTATTTGTTCTGCGGACCGCGAGGGGTAGGTAAGACCACCTGCGCACGTATCTTCGCAAAGACCATTAACTGTCTTAACCCGCAAAACGGTTACGATGCCTGCAATGAGTGCGAGAGTTGTAAGGCCTTCAACGAGCAGCGGTCGTTTAATATTCACGAACTGGATGCGGCGTCGAATAACTCCGTCGAGGACATCCGTTCGCTCATCGACCAAGTGCGTATCCCGCCGCAGATCGGTAAGTACTCCGTGTATATCATCGATGAGGTACATATGCTCTCGGCCGGTGCGTTTAACGCCTTGCTGAAGACCCTCGAAGAACCGCCTTCATATGCCATCTTCATTCTTGCAACGACGGAGAAGCACAAGGTGATACCGACGATCTTGAGCCGTTGCCAGGTGTATGATTTCAACCGTATTACCGTACCCGACACCATCGCGTACTTGCAGAAAGTGGCAGCGAACGAAGGTATCACGGTGAGCGAAGAGGCACTGAACGTCGTAGCGCAGAAAGCCGACGGTGGTATGCGTGACGCACTATCTATCTTCGATCAGTTGGTGGCGTTCTGCGGCAATAACATCACGTATGAGCAGACGATCGCTGTGCTGAACGTGCTCAATGCCGATTACTATTTCAACTTGGTGGACGCGGCGCTGCAGCACGATGTGACGAAGGCGCTGCTGCTCTTCAACGATGTACTGAACCACGGTTTTGATGCCGGTCATTTCGTGACGGGTTTTGCCCAGCACCTGCGTGATGTGCTGGTTAGCAAAGATCCTCAGACGCTCCAACTGCTCGAGACCTCGGAGGCCATCCGTCAGCGTTATGCCCTGCAGGCGCAGCACTGCTCTCCGGTTTGGCTCTTCCAGGCACTCGACTTGCTCAATACTTGCGATATTAACTACCGCACGGCGCGTAACAAACGCCTGACGGTTGAACTGGCTCTGGTCAAACTATGCCAATTAGGAGTCCTGCAAACTGTACCTAGTCAGCTTAGTCAGCCTAGACCGTCTAGTCAGCCCGGAGCGTCCTCCCGACAAACGGGAGGAGCGGCTTCCGCCGAGAAGGGCAATCCAGCTCCTGCGGCTCCTGCTGCCCAGGCTCCGCAGCCTGCCCCTTCTATCCCTAAGATGCCGAAGATCGGTTTAGGTCTTGGCCTCAAGAAAGAAGAGAAGCCGGAAATTACAAATCAACAATCACCAATCACAAATACTCCTCCTCAGGAGGAGTCTAACCGCCCTTTTACGGCTGACCAACTCAGAGACGCGTGGGTTGGTCTGGCTGCTACCCATAAGGAGGAATTGCGTCTCAAACAGTTGATCGAAAGTTATATCCCGCACCTCACGGACGAGAGCACGGCGCAGATCATGATGCCGAACCCATGGCAGTTGCAGGAGATGAAAAAAGCCATGCCGGTGTTGCTACAGCAGTTACACCGAGCCTTGCATAACAACCTGCTGCAGATCAACATCGTGCAGGAGGAGTTCAACCAGGAACAGATGGCTTTTACCGCCGAAGAGAAATACGCCCTCATGGCCGAACAGAACCCGGCTTTGGTGGAACTCAAAGAAACATTGGATTTGCAGATCGATTAGTGGAGTATGACCTGAAGAAATATTTGCCGACAACTCGCAAAGAGATGGAGTTACGCGGTTGGGATGAAGTGGATATCATCTTCTTCACCGGTGATGCGTATATCGACCATCCTTCTTTTGGCGCGGCGGTGTTAGGTCGTGTACTTGAGGCGGCTGGCTACAAAGTAGCTATCGTGCCTCAACCGGACTGGCACGGGGATTACCGGGACTTTAAGAAGTTCGGTCGTCCTCGTCTGTATTTTGCGGTGTCTGCCGGTTCGATGGATAGTATGGTCAACCACTATACGGCTGCTAAGCGTAAACGTTCAGACGATGCCTATACACCCGACGGACGAGCAGGTGCACGACCGGATTACTGCACGATCACCTACTGCAAGATCCTCAAGTCGCTCTATCCGGACGTGCCGGTTATTATCGGTGGTATCGAGGCGTCCATGCGCCGTTTGACGCACTATGACTACTGGCAGGACAAGCTCATGCCGTCCATCCTTGTGGACAGCGGTGCAGACTTGCTCGTCTATGGTATGGGTGAACAAGCGATGACGGAGATAGCTAATAAAGTTGAAAGGTTAAAGGTGAAAGGTGAAAGGATTTCGTTACACGATGTGCCTCAAACGGCCTTCCTGACTTCCGACAAATCGGAGATCCCGGAAGGCGCCATCATGCTTGCTTCGCACGAACAGGCAGTGCGTGACAAGCGCGTGCACGCGGAGAACTTCCGGCTGATTGAGGTAGAATCCAATAAGATCCACCAGACGACGCTTGTACAGCCGGTTGGCAACAAGTGGGTGGTGGTTAATCCGTCCTATCTGCCGATCACGACGGAGCAACTGGACGCTATCTACGACCTGCCGTATCAGTACGCGCCGCATCCCAAATACAAGGGCAAACATATACCGGCTTATGAGATGATCAAGTGGTCGGTGTGCATGCACCGTGGTTGTTTCGGCGGGTGCTCGTTCTGCACGATCAGTGCCCATCAAGGCAAGCAGATCGTATCGCGATCCAAGCAGTCCATCCTCCGGCAGATAGATAAACTAAGCCAATTACCGGACTGGCACGGTATTATCTCCGACCTCGGTGGACCGTCGGCGAACATGTACGGTATGCACGGCAAGGACATGAGCCTATGCGAGAAATGTGCACGGCCTTCCTGTCTGCAACCGGCTATCTGCAAGAACCTCAACCGGGATTTCGAACCGCTGCTCGACCTCTACCGCACGGTCGATAAGTTGCCGTACGTCAAGCATGCCTTTGTCGGTTCGGGTATCCGTTACGACCTCATGAGCGAGGCCTATGCGCGGCAACTGATCACACGTCACGTGTCAGGACGACTTAAGGTAGCACCCGAGCACAGTTCGGATAACGTACTGCACATCATGCGCAAACCGAACTGGAAGAACTACCTCGAGTTCCGCGAGCTCTTCCTGCGTATCAACAAGGAGGCGGGACTCAACCAACAACTCATCCCGTACTTCATCTCCTCGCACCCGGGCTGCACGCGAAAGGACATGCAGCATCTGGCCGAGGAAACGAAGAAAATGCATTACCGGCCGGAACAGGTTCAGGACTTCACGCCGACACCTATGACGCTGTCCACAACTATGTTCTACACCGGCATTAACCCTTACACGCGCGAACCTATATACGTCGCGCGTACACCCGAAGAGAAAAAACAACAGAACCAGTACTTCTTCTGGTACAAGCCCGAAAATAAATCGAAAATCAAAAATCACAAATAACAAATGGCAAATAAGAAATATCGTATTAATCCGGAAACGCTGCAACTCGAGCGCATTGAGCACGGCCTTCGTTATTGGCTTCGTCGCTCAGGAGGTTATATCATCGGAGGTATATGCTTAGGTGTGATCTTCTTTTATACCTTCCTCTATTTCTTCCCATCGCCGCGGGAAGCCTCGCTTATGCAGTACAACCGTAACTTGACGGCGCAGATGGAGGTGCTCGAGGCGCAGGTGGATCAGATGCAGATCGTTATGTCCGACCTCTCACAGCGTGACGATAACCTGTACCGCGCGATGTTAGGTGCCGAACCGATTCCGCAGGCCGCTCGTCTCGGTGCGACCCAGCAGATCTCGTACTACGACTCTTTGGCCCGCATGACCAACACCCAACTGGCCGCTGACCTGCAGCGTAAGGTGGATATATTGGAAAAAGAACTGTACGTACAGGCCCGCTCGTACGACGAGATAGTAGAACTGGCCAAGAACCAAGAGGTGCGTATGGAGAATATACCGGCTATCCAGCCTGTGCTCAACAAGAACCTCAAACGCATGGCGTCCGGTTACGGTTGGCGTATAGACCCTGTTTATCACATCCGTCGTTTCCACGAAGGAATGGACTTCACGGCGCCCGTCGGAACGGATATTTTCGCTACCGGAAACGGTACGGTTGTCTATTCGGCTTGGCGGCAAGGTTACGGTGAAACGGTGGAGATTGACCATGGTTTTGGTTACAAGACGCGTTATGCACACTGCTCCAAACGGCTTGTGCGAGTAGGGCAGAAAGTGAAAAGAGGCGATGTGATTGCTAAGGTCGGAAACACCGGTAAGTCCACCGGCCCGCACTTGCATTACGAGGTGCATTACCAGGATCGGCCGATTGACCCGCGCAACTATTATTTCTACGACCTCAGTCCGGAAGAATACGACCGCATGGTTCAACTCTCCTCGAACATGGGTAACATGATGGACTAAAAAAAATCGCGTCTCAACCGAGGCGCGATATTTTTTCTAATGCAGGTTCATCGAGTATCTTGATGTGCCTTCCGTCGATGGAAAGCAGCCCCTCTTGAGCGAACTGACTGAGCGTGCGGATGGCATTACTCGTCGTCATGTTACTCATGTTCGCCAGGTCTTCACGCGGCAGTAACATCGCTAAGGTGTTGCCATCTTCTTCGTAACCGTAGTTCTTCACGAGCGTCAGCAGGCTCTCGGCCAGACGACCGCGGATGTGTTTCTGCGTCAGGTTGACGGTCTGGATCTCGGAGAAAGCCAAGTCCTTGGCCATCATCAGCATCACTTGGTAACAGAGTGCACCGTTCTCTTGGATCAACGCATTGAAGAACGCTCTGTCCATGCGATACACCGTGCAGTCCTCGAACGCACTCGCGCTGGAGTTATAGGGCTCGTTCACCGTACAGGCGCGGTAGCCGAAAATGTCATAAGGCTTGAGCAAACGAATGATCTGTTGACGCTGACCGATGCCTTCCTTGTAGATGCGCACTTTTCCGCGCAGGAGCATCCATACGAATGCCGACTCGTCGCCGTCGTTGTGGATGACCTCGTTCTTCTCATAATGAACGATCTTCACCTCTTGCGCCGCGCGTTCACGCTCTTCTTGCGTCAACGTTGCCCAGATAGGACTCAACTCCCACATCGGCTCAAAATGCTCAAACTTTTGGTTCATGCTTTGTTCTTCTCCAAAAATCACTGCAAATATACGACATTTTTTTAACATATGCAAATAAAATATGTTTTTTAACACATTTTTGCCATTTTTGCATACCTAATCGTATGTTTGTCCTATGTATGTCCTATGTAAGACGTATGTAAATGCTATTAGACTCTAAAAAAAAGTATACAAATTATTTGCACATGTGATTTTTTTTTTGTAATTTTGCGGCGCAAAATTGTTATTATAAAATCTATGAAAGTAAACTACTTGGAGTCGCGTCACATCGGCTTGACGCCGGAAGATGAGAAACGTATGTTGGAGGCCGTGGGTGCCGAGTCAATGGAGGCCTTGGTTCGTGAGACCATGCCGGCGGATATTCTCTTGCCGGAACCGATTGAACTGGAAGAACCGTACACGGAGGCGACGCAGTTAGAGATGGCGGAGTCGCTGCTGAACAACAACGAACCCGCACGTTCGTATATCGGTCGCGGATGGTACGGTACCATCACACCTGCTGTCATCCGTCGTAACATCCTCGAGAACCCGGTTTGGTACACCTCGTACACGCCGTACCAAGCGGAGGTGAGTCAGGGTCGTCTCGAGGCGCTTTTTGTGTTCCAGACCATGATCAGTGACCTCACCGGTCTGCCGCTCGCTAACTGCTCGTTGCTCGACGAGGCTACCTCTGCCGCGGAGTCTGTCACGATGATGCGTAACTTACGCTCGCGCGACCAAATCAAGAACAACGTACGCAAGGTCTTTGTGGACGAGAAAGTATGGCCGAACACCTTATCTGTTCTCCGCACGCGCGCAGCCGGTCAGGACATTGAGATCGTCACCGGCAGTTATGCGGACTTCGAGCCGACGGCTGAGTATTTCGGTGCACTCGTTCAGTGGCCGAACAGCGACGGTTCGATCGAAGAGTATGAGACTTTCATCGACGACTGCCATGCAGCCGGACTGAAAGTGACGGTAGTGGCTGACCTCATGGCGCTTGCGTTGCTCAAACCGCTCAATGCAGATATCATGTGCGGTACCGCGCAGCGTTTCGGCCTGCCGATTGGCTTTGGTGGCCCGACAGCCGGATACATGGCAACCCGCGATGAGTTCAAGCGTGAGATGCCGGGACGTATCATCGGTCTGAGTAAAGACAAATACGAGCGTCCTGCCTACCGTCTGGCACTCCAGACCCGCGAGCAGCACATCAAACGCGAGCGTGCAACCTCGAATATCTGTACGGCGGAGGCGCTCTCTGCCATGATGGCGGGTATGTACGGTGTGTATCACGGTGCAGCAGGTATCCGTCAGATTGCCGAAGGTATTCACGGCAAGGCTGTGTACCTGAGTGAGATGCTCCAAGCGTACGGTTATAACCAAGAAAATGCCGAGTTCTTCGATACCCTCAAGATCACGCGTGACGAGGACGAAGGTTGGCAGGATCGCGTACGCGAGGCCGCAGAAGAAGTAGGTATCAACCTCTACTACGACCCGCAAGGTTGGATTGGCTTGGCTATCGACGAGACGGTAGATCTCTACGACATGAACGAACTGATCGGCGTCTTTGCCGCTGCGTCCGATAACATGGCGCAACTCGAGGATAGCGACGAGGCCTTCGAAAACCTCTGGGCTATCGACGAGAGCCGTGTGCGTGAACTCGATTACTTGCAAGCACCTGTCTTCAACCTCTATCATACGGAAACCGAACTCATGCGTTATTTCAAACGTCTGGATCGCAAAGACATTAGCTTGGCAACCTCGATGATCCCGCTCGGTTCATGTACGATGAAACTCAACCCGGCCGCTGCGATGATTCCTATCACCTTCGGCAAGGCCATGAGTGTGCACCCGCTCGCTCCTGCAGAGCAAGTCATCGGCTACCAGACGATCATGGAGCAACTCCAGGAGCAGCTCTGTGCTATCACCGGCTTTGATGCCTGCACGCTGCAGCCTACTTCCGGCGCAGCAGGCGAATATACGGGTCTCGTTGTCATCCGTGAGCACCTGCGTCGCCTTGGTCAGAGCCAACGAAACGTGCTGCTCATCCCTGCTTCGGCACACGGCACCAACCCCGCTTCGTGCGTACAGGCCGGCTTCACACCGTGCGTCGTCAAATGCGACGAGAAGGGTAACACCGACCTCGAGGACTGGAAACTCAAGTGCGAAGAGAACAAAGAGGTACTGGCCGGTTGTATGATCACGTATCCGTCCACGCACGGAATCTTCGAGCAGGCTATCCGCGAGATGATCAATGCTGTACACGCTAATGGCGGCTTTGTATATATGGACGGTGCAAACATGAACGCACAGATCGGTTGGACGAACCCGGCTTTCATTGGCGCGGATGTATGCCACCTCAACCTGCATAAGTCGTTTGCTGCGCCTCACGGCGGTGGTGGACCGGGAGCAGGTGCCGTTTGTTGTACCGAGGCTTTGGCAGACTGCCTGCCGACCGAAGACGCGAACCGTGTATCGGCTGCGCTGTACGGAAATGCGAATATAGCCCTTATCTCATGGGGTTACATCGCGATGATGGGTGCCGAAGGTCTGCGTCACGCGACTGCAGCCGCTATCCTGAGTGCTAACTACATGGCGAAGCGTCTTAAGGATGCCTACGGCATTGTGTATACCGGCGCCACGGGTAGAGTAGGTCATGAGTTGATCCTCGACTGCCGTCAGTTCCATGCGATCGGTATCACTGAGGCGGATATCGCAAAGCGTCTAATGGACTACGGCTATCATGCGCCGACGCTCTCCTTCCCGGTTCACGGTACACTCATGGTTGAGCCGACCGAGTCCGAGTCACTCGTTGAGATTGATCGTTTCTGCGACGTACTGCTGCAGATCCGTCAGGAGATAGCGGATGTCGAGTCCGGCAAAGCCGACAAGACCGATAACGTCCTGCTCAATGCCCCGCACCCGGAGTACGAGGTAGTGGCCGACGAATGGACTCATCCGTACACCCGTCAGCAGGCGGCTTATCCGACGGAGTGGGTGGCGCAGACTAAGTTCTGGTGCCCGGTTGGACGTGTGGACAACGGCTTCGGTGACCGTAATCTGGTAGCAAGATTCTAAATACTGACTACTGAACACTGACGTCTTTTATGTCTCGCTACAGTCGATTTGTCAACCCGCATCTCTCGCCACGTGAGTCGCGTATCCGCACGGCGTTTGAGTACCTGACCATCATTATCGGTATCGCACCGATGGCCTTGATGGTCAACTGGGTCTTCCTGCCGCACGCCTTTGTCGGAGGCGGACTGACGGGTATCTGCTCGGCGATCTATTATATCACCGGTGGTTTGTTCCCCGACCTGTTCGCAGAGTACGGCGGAGCTATTCCTGTATGGTTAACGTCGTTCGTGATCAATGCTACGCTGCTTCTCATTGCGAGCCTCACGGTAGGTTGGCGGTTCTGTATCCGCACGATGGTGGGCGTGGCCGCTATCACCGTCTGGTATCGAATAATCCCGATCCTTCAGGAACCGATCATCGAGGATCCGTGGGTAGGAGCCATTGTAGGCGGCGTGGTGTTCGGCCTTAGTTTAGGTTGTGTGCTGGCTGCTAACGGCTCGTCCGGAGGTACGGATATAGTGGCGATGATAGTGAACTATTATCACAATATATCGCTGGGAAACATCATGCTCGCGTGCGATGTGCTCATCATCGCTTCGGCGTTCTTCTTGCCGCTTCCGGCTTCAATGCAGGAAGAGGGTGCCAATCCGACCTATCTGCATATCAAGCGGGTGCTGTACGGTGTGGCGATGACCATCTCGTATACCATGGCGGTGGACTGGATTATGTCGCGTCTGCACCGCTCGGTGCAGTTCCTCATCTATTCGTCCAAATACGAGGAGATAGCCTCCGCTATTAATACGAAGGTTAACCGCGGTGTGACGATCTTAGACGGTACCGGCTGGTATTCCAAACATCCAGTCAAGGTCATCTCGGTGCTGGTACGTAAACCCGAGAGTTCGCAGATCTTCCGGATTGTTCATGAGATCGACCCGGAAGCGTTAGTTTCTTTTGCTGACGTGAGTGGCGTCTTCGGTTCGGGATTTGACAAAATTAAGGCAAAATAGTAAAAAAAATACGCAAAGGCTTGCGTAATTAAAAAAAAAGCAGTACCTTTGCACGCTTTTTCGATGGAAATAGCGAGGAGAGTTGACTGAGTGGTCGAAAGTGCCGCACTCGAAATGCGGTGTACGCATTACGTCGTACAAACGCTGTAAATCAATGGTTTACGGCGTTTATTTTATAAAATCGGGTAAGAATCGGGTAAAAAACGGGTAAAATTGAAATTCATTTACCCGTTTTCTTTTTTTATAAATTACTGAAATACAGTGTTTTGTAAAATCATTACTTCGAACTCCTAAAAGAATCTTTATATTTTGGGTTCGAATCCTCAACTTTAGAGTGATATTAACAAGCTATAATCCGCTCCATCATCTACAATGCTGTGACCGGAATTGTCAGCAGCAACTACAACAGGTACAGTATAGTTATTAGAAGGCTCTGCCGGGCGATGAATAAAAAGCCCTATCAGCAGACCAACAGCAGCGGCAGCAGGTGTCGCTATCCATCCCCAATAACGGGTGTGTTTGTGTGGAATAACAATCGTCTCGGGAACAGAGAGATTGCTTTCCGATTGCTTGCGTATACGACGCGCAGAAGCAGATAGTTGGGATTCAAATGTATTACTCATAATCTTTCAATTTTAGTCGTAGATAATTAGTTAATGTATTGAGACGCGATTTGACAGTGCCTTCCGGAATGTCAATAATCGCGGCTATTTCCGGTACGGTTAACTCCTGCGTAAAGCGAAGTTCAAACAACATTTGTTGCGCCTCATTGAGACGGGCAAGTTCTTGTTGTAAAGCACTATCAAATGTCGCTGCATCCAATTTCAGCGGGGTGCTGTCTTCTGCAATCGGCTCGTCCGTCGGAAGCGAATCAAGATACTCCTGCTCGTGCTGATTTTGCCGATATGTGTTCTTGCAAAGATTGTAGGCAATGGTGAATATCCATGTGCGGAACGGTTGTCCGTCTGAATAATTCCACCGTGAAGACCACACTTTCAAGAACGTGTCTTGCATGTGATCCGAGGATTGCTCCTCGTCACCGCCTAACCTGCGGAAGAAGAAACCTTGTAGCAATCGGGCATAACGGCGATAGATTTCCGCAAATGCGTGTTCATCGTCTTTCCGACGAACACGCTCCATGAGTTGCCCGTCGGAAAGAGATTTATAGTTTACAAATAGTGCTATCATTTCTTGTCGCTCAGTAGGTTGAAATACTTTTGTTTTTCTTCTTGCGGAAGCGACGTTCTCGTAACGGCTGCACTTAGATAGCGTGCCAGTCGGTTGGCGTGCAATGTGTCACCTGCTTGCTTGTAGTTTTTTACTACCGGTGCAAGCATGACCATATAGTTGAGTTGGATGCGTTCACTGCCTTGCCATTGCTCCTCGTTGACATACTGCGGCTCCAAAAGGTACTCCAAGTGATATTTCTCTTCTACATTCCGCTGAGCTACAGCCATATTGTCATAGCGCTTTGCCGAGTAACGGAATACCAACCCCTCGTTATATAATTTCAAAGGGAAATCATCGGCTTGTGAAGAATTGAAGTGCGGCGAGAAGTATGCCGGACGCTTGCTCTTATTGATGATATATTCTAACACCTCATGGTACAAATTATCTATGGAATCGTAATTCTCTTTGGCTTCAAATGGCCTAATGCCAAGCGATTGACAGAGAGCGTCACGATAGGCTGGTATAGCAAGGAACGAAATAGGAATTACTTTCTTGTCTTTACTTTCTTGTCTTTGTGCAAATCCAAGGCTTCTTGCAGAATACGCGATCCATACCAAGGCACATCGCCGTTAATGAAGTATAGTGCGTTTCCCTCCATGCCGCGCATACAATTGTCGGCATAACGGAGCAAATAACTTGGGTAAGCGTTGTTTTTGTACAGCAACTCGATGAGTTCATGGCTGGTCTCTTGTGTCTTTTTATCGCTGAAGCATTTGCCGCTCATCTCCAGATAAGCGATAAGCATGGATGCATCTTGACGACCGATGTTTTCCGGAATCTGTTGCAATGCCTTTTCTGCCCACAGATAAGCGATAAGCATGGATGCATCTTGACGACCGATGTTTTCCGGAATCTGTTGCAATGCCTTTTCTGCCCACGGACTTGCGTCCTCGCCGTACATATCACGTTTTGTTTGGTACATGGCGAGGTTATACGTAAACGAGTTAGGGATATGTTTCGCCATCTCGTCAAGTACAACTTTTTTGCGGTCGGTCATTCCATACTGCTCTTGGAGCATATCGGCATAACGTGCCGCGCTGAAGCACTGTTCCCATGCTTTAACCACAATGTTTGCTGTTGTTCGTACCATGCGGCATCGTACTCATCCACAACAATACCACGGATTTCTTGGGGTTCTTGCGTCTCCAAATGTGTAAACGCTTGGAGAGTCCCGATGCAGCCCAGTGCTAATACTGCTACTGCAATAATCAAATACTTTTTATCCATTTTGGTTGAAATTTTATCGGTTAATATTCTGTTTTCTGAGTGCGCTCTCACTACTGCATACACCGATAAACGCAAATCGTTCACTAAAAACTTGCAAAAAATATGCCAATGGATACTATAATATTATAATACAAATTCTATAGTGCAATTTTATTCGCAGAAAATCTCTATGAGTTCGATACTTGGAAAATTGTTGGAAAAACTATATATCATTTTTTTGGAAAAAAGTTGCCCAAAAACTTGCATATATCAATAATTTTTAGTACCTTTGCATAGTTTTTCCAAGAGAGGAAAATCGTGTAAAAAACGGGTAAAGCCCGTGTGAACGAAAACAATTTTTTTGAAATATTAACCCGCTGAACAGGCGTGGAAATTATACCCAAAAGGCGTTTGAAAGTACCGGGGGTTCGAATCCCTCACTCTCCGCTTATTTCACGCAAGGGAACCTTCACGAAGTCGCGTTGTTTCCAAAGCGGATGAGGTATAGTGAGTTGCTCTGTGCAGCTCACTATTTCTTTTTCTTCTTCGTCAAATACCTGTATAAGGTCAATATCAATAGTACGGTCAGCATAGTGTTGGTTTTCGGACTTATGGGTGCGGCCTAAAGCGCGCTCGATGGCTTGTGTGGCGGTGAGTACCTCCAAGGGTTGCAAACTCGTCTCCACGATGCAGCAGAGGTTGCAGAAACCGTGTTCGGACTCAAAACCCCAGGGTTCGGAGTAGTAAAAAGAAGAGCAGCGCGTAACTTTTCCGATCTGCTGCTCTATCTGTCTGACGGCCTCGCGGAGTGTCTGCTCACGCTCGCCTAAGTTACTGCCCAGCGAAAGATAATAACGCATGCGTGGCTTTCACCATTAATGGGTAAATAACGGAATCACTCACTACCTGAGCACCATCCAACCAATGGAAGGCATCGTTGGTGCGGTCCATGACGAACACGACTATCAGCACGATCAGACCGTATTTGGCTATTCCGAACAGACCACCTGCCAGACGGTTCGCCCAACCAAGGTGGATCTTCCTCATGAATTTCGTGAGCAGTCTGGCGAGTATAGACAGCAGGATAGCGATACCCAGAAAGAGCATCGTATAGGCCACTACGTCACACACGCCTTGCGGCCATGCGAACTGCGTGAGCAGCCAAGCCGAGAAGGGTGGTGCTCCGAAACGTGCGCCGAGCACTCCGAGAATCACCACCACGATGGCGATGATCTCGGAGATAAGCCCGCGCATCAAGCCTCGTACGAGGCCTACGACCAGCGGCAAGACTAATATGACGTCCAGCCAGTTAATGGTCATTTATCGTTCGGATCGTACTCTTTCGGAACCCAAGGACTTTCTGTGTCACCCTGGTAGTACATCTGGATATCCGGAATACCGAATCCAGGAATACCACGCGGAGTAACGGACCACTCAAAGCCGTCGAGTTTGTCGTCCGCTAAGTCAGACGCCTTGTCCAGATACCAACCGAGGATACCTGTTACGGTGCCTTCGAAGTTAGCGCATCCGCCAACACCGGTCTTGTCAGCACCCGGCAGGTAGTAGTACGCGAACTTAGCGTACTCCGAGCTGGAGCACATAAGGGTGTTCGTGCCTTGGTCTTGGACAATACGGCTCTGCGGATAACCGATATTCTGGGTCGAAGGAGCAAACACGTTTGCGCCACCAACTGTGTCAGGGTGACCCACTACACAATCCTTAACGGTTCCGTTATCGTCGTATTGACCGTTGAAATGTACGTCTTTGAGCACTACCAGACGACCGTCCATTTTACGAACCGCACTCATGTCGGTCGTATTAGCCGACGGTTTCTTCTTGATCTCTGAGTAGAGCGTAGCGAGCGTCAGCGTATCATACTTGATGGCCGAACGATCCGGCGCGCCGATCATCTTCGTGTTACGACGGAAGACGCTACCCTCGATACGTCCCGGGCACCAACCTACCTTCTGCGAAGCATTCATCGCATAGATGTTGTTGTTATAGGACGGAACGCAGAGTTGCGGCTGGTTCGCATAACGACCTACAGCCAGTCCGTTGCAGCGGATAACGATCTCTTGTCCCATCTGGTACATACCTGCGCTGGAACCCAGATCCACCGATATACGGAGGTTCTGCTGCTTACCGCCAATGATTTGTTGGATAACCATAGCTTTGTAGAAGTTACCGGCATAGTCGTCCGTTGTGATGCGACCGCGGATATAAATACCGCGACCGTTAGTCGGAATCGTATCTACCGAGTAGAGGTATAAGTCATGTTTGGAGTCCCATGAACGCTCACGATACTGACTCGTGTCGCTCCAGAAATTACCTTTCTCGGTCATGAAGGTATCCAAGAACTGCTCCAATTCGAAGATCTTGTAGCCCTCCGGACTCTCTGCCTGCAGCATGGCGTCCAGATCTGTTTCCTGAACGAATACATCGTCTTCGGTCAACGCTGCCGGTTCGCATGAACTCATCGCGAAAAGTACAAATGCACTAAGTACAGTGTACAATATATATTTACTTGTCTTCATAGTGCTTAGAATTTATAAGTTACTGTCAAGAAGAAGTTAATACCCCAAGCGTAGTAGTACTTAGACGGGTACTTCCAAGCATTGGACGTAATGGTCGAGTTCTTGTAATCCAACTGACCTTGACGAACGGCACGCGGCAGACGGGCTTGCTGATAACCGCCGGTCTTGAAATGCGTGTTGTTCGTGAGGTTCGTTACCGACAGGTTGATCGAAACCGATTGACGGTTCTTGAGGTAAATCAGTTTACCTACCGAAGCGTCCACCGTGAAGCGATTCAGCGGGTTCGTTGCTGCCAAGGACTCTTGCATGGTCATGAGGTTAAACGGATACTTGAGAACCGGTACACCGTTTGCATCCAATACGGCATTCTCATAAACCGCATTACCGTTTGCATCTACATCGACGCGAAGATCCAGACCGTCTGTCGTCTCAATAGCGTTAGTATAGGTATCTCCAAACCAGCCGTTCACTGCGGTTCCGTCGGTACGACGACCGGTGTAGAGGCCTTGCATACGACGACTCGGCGCTACCGACAGGTAGTTCCAGTCATGGTAGTTAACCGTTACGTCAGCAAACCACATCTTCGAGTGGAAGAACGAGAGCTTCAAGCTGGCGTTCACTTGCGGACCGCTCGACAGTTTAAGACCCTTTAACAGCACTTTATCACGAGTCTCGAAGACGAGATCCATCGTACCCTGGTCTTGCGTCATAGGCATACCGTTCTCAGCGGAAGTAACGGAGTTAGCATCGCTCGTATAGCGGTAGTCGCCTACGCTCGCTGCGCCGGTCAAGGTGAAGTAGGTACCGAGCTTAACAGCCAAGGCTGCCTCAATACCCAAGTAACGCTTGTCGATGCCGGTCAGCGCCTGGTTAACGAACGTACGTGCCTCGTCGTCATAGTAACCGTTGAGCTCGGTGCCGTTCCAGCTCTGCGTGAAGAAGCCCGTTACACGACCGCGAACGATCGGGTAATTGAACTCATACGTCAGGTCAGCCGAAGCCACTTTCTCACTGGATGCATAGAAATCAGCCAGGCTCTTAGCGTTATCGTGCGTGTAGATGTTATCCACTACGCGGTCGTGTACACGCTGCGAGATATACGCATCGCGTGCGTAGGGCGCCGTCGTCTCTGCAAGGGCGTTCAGTTTCAAGCGGTTACGTCCGTTGATCTTGTAAACCAAACCGAGTTTGAATGCCGGATCCAAGAAGTAGTGTGCATCACCTACGATGGTATTACCCACGTTCTGGATGGTAGCATCACCGGCGTCAATGCGCTCAAAAGCGCTCTTTCCGTAGTATTTCCAGTAGTTCTCAGCGTCGCCTTGCTCGACTGCCAGTTTGGTCAGGTACCATGCACGACCGTTGATCATGTTGGTCGTACGTTGCATGGAGTTGAAGTTGAGTTGCAGTGCGTAGTACAGATCGATCTCGTGGAAGGTCCACTCGTTCTGGAACCATGCCTTCAGGTTTCCCATGTTAATGCGGTAATCGTAGCCGAAGCGGTCGCCGTCTTTCTTGTTGAGTTCGTAGCCCTCACGGGTCTCGTTCTGACGAATGAGCTTGATGTCTTCCTGCGTGAAACCGCTGTTAGAAGCCAATTCCTTGATATCACGATCCGCGAAGGCGTCAATATCGATCCACTGGTTACCACCGAGCAGGTCATCTACCGTCTTATAGTGAATACCTTGCGAGAAGCGACCTTCCAGACCGGCGGTCATCTTCAGGTGTTCAAACTGCGTGTTCTGGTAGTTGATCGCAGCGGTTGCCTCTTGGATGTCATTATGACGGCGCTCAATGAAGTAACGCGCCGAAGCGGTCGGATCATTGGCGTTGTTCGCGTAGTTAGCGGCATAGATATTATTCCAGTCGATCTGGGTAGTCTTGTTGTCGCGCGTCTTCCAGAGGTTAACCAGCGTGTTGTACTGCTCTTTGTTCACACTCGGACCCACGAGGTTACCGTCGTCTGCTATCCAAGCAGAGCCCAGGTAGTTACCCATCATGTCTTCGCCGATGAACAGACCGTAGCCGTACGGCGTACCGTCAGCGCGATAGAGCTGGTCAGCAGAGGTCTCGTACCACGGGTTAGCTATCTGACCGTCCCACATAGCGGAAGGCAGGTTGCGGTAGTAATCCGGACGCGGATCCGGCGCGTTGAAGTAGTTCAGCGCCGAGTTCGAGTACATCGAGTAGTGGTAACCTACGGCAGCTTTGAGTTTCTGCTGCTCGTCGATCTTCCACTCGTATGCTGCAATCACCGTCGGGTCATAGGACTTCACGATGCGGCTGTTACGAACCTTACCGTTCTGGTAGCCCCAGTAGGGGTTGTAGTTGTTACTTCCCGTCAGGTCATACACTTCTTGCGTTACCGCTGCGTTCTGGCCGCGCTCTGTTGGAGCACCGAAGGTGATCAGTTTGAGGCGTGCGTTATCCCATACGCGCTCTGCGGTGAAGAAATAACCCAGCGAGTAATACTTGATACCTTCGCCGATGATACCCTTGTTGTCAACATACGGCGAGAAGCGGTAAGCGATCTGTGCCGTGATAGCCCATCCGTTGGACATCACACCGCTGGAGTAGGTAGCGTTCAGACGAGCCTTGTAGTTTCGGTTCGTACCGGCAGCACCGACTTTCCAACCCTGTGCATAACGACTGGCACCCATCATGTAGTTGGTCGATTGACCGAGACCACCGAAGGAGAAATCGCTGGCTTCCATCGGGTTGAGCACCTCTTTGTAGCGACTCGCGTCGTTCAGACCACCCATGGCGGAGTAGTTGAACTGACCGCGCTCCGCCGAGTTGAACGGCAGACCCTCGATGTAATAGGTCTCAGCGGTCGAATTGTAACCACGGTTGCGGTAACGAGCGGTGGACCAAGCGAAAGAGGTCGTCGAGTTGAACACGTCGGTCGAAGCGGATGAAGACGAAGCTTGAGCCTGTGAACGGCCTTCATCGTCGGTCATCTCTTCCTCCGTCAGGTTCAGCAGGATCTCGTCTTGCGTCTGCGTCACCACATCTTGTTGCAGTTGAACCGTGACTAATTCGTTCGCTTGATTTTCCTTGAGGTTAATCAGTTCGAGCGTAGCCATGTAGCCTTCTGCCTCGATTAACACCTCCTCGTCCATCGCGTCCAAATAGAGCAACAGGAAGTCACCGGATGCGTTGGTCGTAGTAGAGATGTTCTGGTTCGCGAGTGTGATACGCGCTCCTACGATAGGAGTTTGCGTAGCGTCGTCGATCACGCGACCCTTGAGTGATGTCTGTGCAAAGGCTGTTAACCCGATACAAAGCACACACATCATTGAAAAGAGTTTGTTTCTCATACGATTGTTTGTTAGTGTTTTTTATGGATAATTAAAATTCTGCTGTTTTCGGAGTTCTCGGGAACGGGATCACGTCGCGGATGTTCTGCATGCCGGTCACGAAGAGCATCAATCGCTCGAAGCCCAGACCGAAACCTGCGTGCGGTGCACTACCGAAACGACGGGTGTCGAGGTACCACCACATATCCTTCATCGGGATGTGCCGACGCTCGATCTCTTGGTTGAGCAGGTCGAGGCTCTCCTCACGTACGCTACCGCCGATGATCTCACCGATCTGCGGGAAGAGTACATCCGTACCTTGCACGGTCTTGCCGTCCTCGTTGATCTTCATATAGAAGGCCTTGATATCCTTCGGATAATCCGTCATGATGACCGGCTTACCGAAGTGCTCCTCTACCAAATAACGCTCGTGCTCGCTCGCCAAATCGTCTCCCCAGTTGCACGGAAACTCGAACTTCTTGCCGTTCTTAATCGCCTCTTGCAGGATGCGAACACCCTCTGTGTACGGTAAACGGATGAATTCGGTATCCACTACGGACTTTAAGCGTTCGATCAGACCTTTGTCCACAAACTGGTTGAGGAACTCCAGATCGTCCATACAATGCTCGAGTGCCCAACGTACGCAGAACTTGATGAAGTCCTCCTCGAGATCCATCAACTCGTCTTTTTGGATGAATGCCACTTCCGGTTCGATCATCCAGAACTCCGCCAAGTGACGCGGTGTGTTACTGTTCTCTGCACGGAAAGTCGGACCGAAGGTATAGATCTTACCGAGCGCCATGGCGCCGAGCTCTCCTTCGAGCTGACCGCTGACGGTCAAGGCTGCCTGCTTGCCGAAGAAATCATCGGAGTAGTCAATCTGTCCGTTTTCGTCTTTCTTGAGGTTATACAGGTTCTTGGTTGTTACTTGGAACATCTGACCGGCACCTTCACAGTCCGAAGCCGTGATGAGCGGCGTATGGAAATAGAAATAACCGTGCTCGTGGAAATAGGTATGAATGGCCATGGCCATGTTATGACGGATACGGAAGACGGCACCGAAGGTGTTCGTACGCGGACGGAGGTGCGCGATGGTGCGCAGGAACTCCATGCTGAGTCCTTTCTTCTGCAGCGGATATTTCTCCGGATCGGCAGTGCCATAGACCTCTAACTCGGTCATCTGGATCTCCACGGCTTGACCTGCTCCTTGGCTCTCTACCAGAATACCGGTAGCGGAGATACACGAACCGGTGGTGACGGGTTTGAGTTTCTCTTCGTCAAACTTCTCCAGATCCACCACAATCTGGATGTTCTTGATGGTCGAGCCGTCGTTGAGGGCGATGAACTGCACGTTCTTGTTGCCACGACGGCTGCGCACCCATCCTCGTACGTTAATCTGCGCACCGAAATCCGTGCGCTTCAAGGCATCTATGATTACTGTTCTTTTCATTATAATTGATATTGACTTAAATCTTCTCCTAGTGAATTCATGCTCGACTTGATCGAGACGCTGTTACTCTCGTCAGCCATCGGCATGACGCTGTTCTGCTCATCCGGATCGATAGCGTCCTCCTCGTTCTGGAACTTGGCGTACTTGCCGCGGAAGCGGAGCCATATACTGTCGGTGGCACCGTTACGGTGCTTAGCCACGATGATCTGTGCCAAACCGCGCAGGTCTTTACCGGTCTTGTCGTCGTTATAGAGGTGGTAATACTCCGGACGGTGGATGAAGCATACGAGGTCGGCGTCTTGCTCGATAGCACCCGACTCACGCAGGTCGGCCAATTGCGGCGTCTTACCTTCCACACCCTGACGCGCTTCTACACCACGGTTGAGCTGCGAGAGGGCGATAATCGGTATATCCAACTCCTTGGCCAGTCCCTTCAGACCGCGGGAGATGATACTCACCTCTTGTTCGCGGCTACCGAAGGACGTACCCTGTGCGTTCATGAGCTGCAGGTAGTCGATGATGATGATCTTCACGCCGTGTTCCCGCACGAGCTTACGCGCTTTGGAGCGCAACTCGAAGATCGAGAGGGAAGGGGTATCGTCCAAATAGAGCGGTTTACCCTTCATGATGTTGATCTTCGTGTTGAGTTTGAGACTGTCGGCCTTGTTGAGTTTACCGGTCTTGATCTTATCGCCTTCCAGTTCGCACACGTTCATGATCAGACGGTTGACGAGCTGGACATTACTCATCTCGAGCGAGAAGACAGCCGTCGGGATCTCGCGGTCAATCGCCATATGTTTCGCCATTGAGAGCACGAAAGCGGTCTTACCCATCGCCGGACGCGCAGCGATGATTACCAGGTCAGGTGTCTGCCAACCGGAGGTTATCTTATCGAGCGCATGGAAACCGGACGGGATACCGGAAATAGAGCCGGTGTTCATCGCCGCTTTCTCCATACGACGGAAAGCTTCCTCAATGACCGGGTCAATCTGCGTCACATCACGTTTCTGACTGCGCTGCGAGATCTCGAAGATACCCGCCTCGGCGGTCTGCATCAATTCATCGACGTCTTGCGTCTCGTCAAAACCCATCTCTTCGATCTGCGCCGCGAGGGCAATCACGTCACGCGCCGTGGCTTTCTTGGCGATCACCTCTGCGTGGTAACGCAGGTGGGCGGTCGAAGCCACACGACGTGTCAGATCAGCCAGATAAACGGCACCACCGGCTTTCTCGAGCGTGCCCTGCGTCTTGAGTTTCTCGGCTACGGTCATCATGTCGATCGGCTGGTCTTTTGCCGCCAACTCACGTATCGCCTCGAACACCACGCGGTTCTGATCCTTATAGAAAACCTCCGGACGCAGTAAGTCTGCGACCGTGCTATACGCATCTTTCTCTATCATTAACGCACCCAGCACCGAGTCTTCCAACTCCTGCGCCTGCGGGGGTAACTTACCCGCCTCGTTCGCTCCGACCTTGATAATGGTCGTCTGCTGACCGCGTTTGTTTGTCTTACTTGTTCCTGCCATAAGCAGTTAATAAATTATGGGCAGCAATGAAGCTGCTGATCTCGTTATTGAGCACCTGTCGTTCGGCTACTTCTATCTGGTGCTCCATTTGTTCGTTCTTATAAAATCCGTCTAACAGTGCCTGGTTGATCGTCTCGTACATCCAGTACTTGGCTTGCTCGGTACGGTGGGCGTCGAAGAAACCGTTGTTCTTGGTGAAGGCGATATAGTCTTCGATATTCTTCCATACGTCCATCACGCCGGTGTGATCGACGGAGGAGCAGCAGATAGCATCTGGTTTCCATCCCGACTCGGAAGGCGGGAAGAGCATGAGCGCGTTCTTGAAGCTCACGCGCGCGGCGTGTGCGCGTTCTATATTATTTCCGTCGCATTTGTTGATGGCGATACCATCCGCCATCTCCATGATACCGCGTTTGATACCCTGCAGTTCGTCGCCTGTTCCGGTCACTTGCAGCAACAGGAAATAATCGACCATTGAGTGCGCCGCCGTCTCGGACTGACCGACACCTACGGTCTCCAGTAGGATCGTATCGAAGCCCGCTGCCTCGCATAGCACGATCGTCTCGCGGGTCTTACGCGCCACGCCGCCTAACGAACCCGCGGACGGACTCGGACGGATGAAGGCGTTGGACTTGACGGAGAGTTCGTTCATACGGGTCTTGTCGCCGAGTATCGAACCCTTGCTGCGTTCACTGGACGGGTCGATAGCCAGCACCGCCAGTTTCTTACCGGCATCGCATAGCTCACTTCCGAGCGCCTCGATGAAGGTCGATTTACCTGCACCCGGCACACCGGTGATACCCACGCGGATGGAGTTACCGGCATAGGGTAGGCAAAGCTCGATCACTTTCTGCGCAATCGCTTGGTCGGCCAGCAGGTTACTCTCTACGAGCGTCACTGCCTGACTGAGAATCGTCATGTCGCCACGACGAATGCCCTCGAAATAGGCTTCGGGTGTCAGTACGGTCTTCTTGCGGCGGAACGTCGCATAGGGATTGACCGACGGCAGGTTCTCTACGCCTGCGTTCACCGTCAGTCCTTTGTATTCGGCGCTATTTTCCGGATGGTCAATCATTCAACGGTGAAGTTGAGTTTAATGCGCTGTACCGATTTCTTGTAGTCGTTGGTGATCAGCACGATCTCGCGGCTGTATGCACCAGGCTGCAAGCCCTTGGTGTTGATATCCACGGCGAGCGTACCTTTCTTACCGGACTTAACGGCCTTGCCTGCTTTCACCTTGAGATGACTGTCCGTGCAATAAGCACGACGTACCTCCAGCGGGTTCACGCCGATATTGAGGAACGGAATAACATACTTGACTGTTTTACCGGCAGCCACTTTACCTGCATTGAAATCAGCCGCTACCTCCAGGATCGGAGCCTGCTGTTTATCCTCCACGGTCATGTTGCTGAAGTCCTCCTCTACGTTCACCTTAACAGTCAGCTTGTAGGTGTCGTTGATCAGCTTCTTGCCGTCCACTACTACGTATGCGTAGAACTCGTACGGACCGTAGAGCTTGGTGTTCTTGGTGTCCAGCGCGAAGAGGAACTTACCGGTCTCGTCCTTCTTGGGTTCAGCCAAAGTCACTTGGGTAGCCAGATAAGCGTCTGCCGAACTGGTGGCCAATTCCACCTTGTGGCTCTCTTGTTTGAGGTTCGCGTACTCGAGCTCACCGCTCTTCTGCTCGCCGTGCATGATCGTACCGAGGTCGAGCGTCTTGCTCTTCATGTTGATATCACCTACGGCTACCGTGAATTTATTCGCCGGCTTGGCGCTCTTCGGGATCACCTCACCCTTGATATACACTTTCTTCGTCGGCTCGGTAGCGTTCGACGTGATGGTCACGGTCTTCTGGAAACGACCCGGACGACCGTTCGGGTTATAGGTAACCGTAATGCTACCGGTCTTACCCGGCTCTACCGGTTCTTTGGTCCACGTAGGTGTGGTGCAACCGCAACTGGCGCGCACATTACTCAGTACAAGCGGCGCCATGCCTTCGTTCTTAAACTCAAACACTACCGACACACGTCCGTCGGCTTCGTTAATCTTACCGAAATCATGCTCTGTCTTCACGAAGGTGATGACAGGGTCTTGTGCAAACATAGCTACTGCTGTGAGAGCCATGCAGAGAGTACTCAAAATCTTTTTCATCTATTTTGTCCTTTAAACATTAAACATTACACATTACACATTACTGCTCAGCAGTAACTCGTTTCACTTCTTTGATGTTTTCTATCTTGCGGATCGCTTTGAGCAGGGCTTCCAACTCAGTGCGGTCATACACGTAGATCTCCATCGTGCCTTGGAAGATGCCGTCGTCGCTCGATACATTGATGGCGCGCATGTTGATGTGAAAATCCTTCGTGATGGCTTGCAGCACTTGGATGAACACACCGAACCGGTCTATACCCTTCAGCTCGATCGTCTCTACGAAGGACTGCACACGGTGCGTGTTCCAGGTCGCCGAGTAGAGGCGTTTACCGTAACTGGTCTTGAGCAGCGCCGCCTGCGGACAATCCACTTTGTGGATATACATCGTGCCCTTCGGGTCTTTGTAACCCAGCACTTCGTCTCCGGGTATCGGATGGCAACAGTCGCTCAGTATATATTCCTTGCCCAGGTTCTCATCCGTCAGCACAATCGCCTTCGGTTCTTTCTTCTTGGTTTTTTCTTCTTTTGTATCATTAGACGCCGCAGGCGTATCATTGAGCGGCTCTGCCACGCTCATTTCAACATTCCCGCTCCCCATAAAAGGCATCCTCTTCCACCACGGCTTCTTCGGGAAGACGATCTCGTGGATCGTGTCCAGCCGTACCTCGCCTTGCCCGACCGCGGCATACAGTTCCGTCGGTTGCGTCATACCGTAGTACGACAAAAGGCGTGCCAAAGCCATGTCGTGGTTCTCCGCCAGGTGCTTGTCCATCTGGATCGCGTCGTTCACCAGACGCTCGCCGTGCTTGATGTACTTGCGTTCCTCGCGCAGGAAATACTGGTTCAGACCTTTCTTCGCCTTGGCGGTCGTCACGATCTTGAGCCATTCTTTCTGCGGGTGCTGACTGTTAGACGTCAGGATCTCTATCTGGTCGCCGCCTTTCAACTGGTAATGGAGCGGCACGAGCGCATGGTTCACCTTGGCGCCTATACAATGCTCGCCGATCTCCGAGTGGAGTAGGAATGCGAAGTCCAACGCGGTGGCACCCATCGGCATGGTCTTCACTTCCCCTTTCGGCGTGAACACGAACACCTCCTGCGCGAACAGGTTGAGCTTGAACGTGCCCAGGAACTCCATCGCGTCCTTGTCCGGGTGCGCGAGGATGTCCTTGATCTCCTGCAGCCACTTGTCGAGCTCGCTGTCGTCCGACTCCCCCGTCTTGTATTTCCAGTGTGCCGCATAACCGTGGTCGGCTATCTCGTGCATACGGTCGGTACGGATCTGCACCTCTATCCACTCGCCGTTCTTACCCATCACCGTCACGTGCAGCGCCTCGTAGCCATTGGCTTTCGGCGTGGATATCCAGTCCCGGATACGTTCCGGGTGCGGACGGTAGATCTCCGTGATAGCCGAGTAGATCATCCAACACTGGTCTTTCTCGCTCATCGACTCGTTCGGCGTGAAGATGATACGCACCGCCATGATGTCATACACGTCCTCGAACGAGCACTGCTGCTGCATCATCTTCTTCCAGATGGAGTATGCGGTCTTGATACGCGCCTTGAGCGTGTACGTATAACCCATACTCTCCAGCCGCTCACGGATAGGCTTGCAGAATACTTCGAAGCTCTCCAACTTACCGGCCTTGATGGCCTCGAGCTTGTCGTGTATCTCCTGCCAGGTCTCCGGGTGCTCGTACTTGAAACTCAGATCCTCCAGCTCCGTCTTGATGGGGAACAAGCCCAAACGGTGCGCCAACGGCGCGTAGATATACTGTGTCTCTCCTGCTATCTTGTACTGCTTCTCTTTGGGCTGCGAACCTAAGGTGCGCATGTTATGAAGCCGGTCGGCTATCTTGATGAGCACCACGCGGATGTCCTCGCTGATAGTCAGCAGCAGCTTGCGGAAGTTCTCCGCCTGCTCGCTCGCCTGGTCTCCGAACACACCACCGCTGATCTTCGTCAGACCGCTCACTATCTGCGCGATCTTCTCGCCGAACAGACCCTGGATGTCCTCCACCGTGTAGTCCGTGTCTTCCACCACGTCATGCAGCAACGCCGAACAGATACTCGTGCTACCCAAACCGATCTGTTGCACGCATATGCGCGCGACAGCAAGGGGGTGCATAATATACGGTTCGCCACTCAGGCGACGTACACCGTAATGCGCCTTGTACGCGAAATTAAACGCATGCGTGATGAGCTCCACTTTCTGACGGTGCGGAGTATGCGCATAGTCGTCCAACAACGCTTCAAACTCGCGCTGGATCATCAAATCCTCTTCCGGTGTAAACGCACTTTTCTGCATAATAACGCAATTTGGCTGCAAAGTTACAACAAAAAAATGACATATGCAAGCATATGCCATTCTTTTTTGCATTTTTATGCGATTAGAACTGTCCCGAACCGTCGTAGAAGCGCTCTTCGTCACCATTCTCATAGGTGAGGTACAAGTAGTGACCCTCGATACGCCAGGTCACAACCTCTTCTATGTTTGTACTGCTATACGAGAAGTTGTTGTTCTTGATCGTACCGGCTTTCTGTGTGTAGATCGTGAGCTTGTCCCCTTTAACGGACCATTCTCCGCGATCGGACCAACCGTCGAACGTACCGTCGATGTAGATGTTACGCTGGTATTGTCCGTTGTCAAAGAAATTGAGCGAATTCGAAACGTAGTACTCCTGATTATCTACGACGAGGATAGCTCCTGAGTGACGCCAACTACCTACGAGCGGATGGTCAATAGTCGGTTGGCAACCTGTGAATGACAATGCACTTGCTACAATCGCAATCGCGTAAGTAAAGAACTTTTTCATAACAATCTAATTTAAGTAGGTTTGTAATTCCGCTGCAAAGATACAACAAAAAAATGACATATGCAAGCATAAAATTATGCACAAAAACTGTATATATACTATGTATATATACATATAAAGCATGTTTTTGTCAAAAATCGGCATCCATCCTTGGGCGATCCTTGGGTGATCCTTGGGTGATCCTTGGGGACGCATAGGTGATTGGTAGGTAATTGGTGGGTGATAGGTAGGATGTTGATCGGAATAGATCGGATTTTATCTGACTTTTTCGGAATTAATCGGAAAGGGAGGCTTTGGCATAGAGTTTGTAGGAAGAGGGTAGGATCAAATCAGTATGCGTATGAAAAAGATGCTATTTATTGTTATGGCGGTGCTGTGCGTGGGTGCAGCGAGTGCGTGTGTTAAGAAGCAAACTCTCACCTCTAACCTCTCACCGCTCACCGTTATTGTCATGGACACAACGCAGGCTCTGCTTAACGGCGCGGAGGTAAGGGTAGGTAAGGTAACGTTTAAGACCTCATACGACGGTCGGGTGGTGCTGACGCCTGAGCAGGTGGGTAATGCCAAATCGCTCGCTGTCTCTTGCGAGGGGTACGAAGCACAGAAAGTGACGGTAGCAGACCTGCGTACCTGCATTGTGCGGCTCGTTCCCAAGTCGCAAAAGGCGCGGAAAGAGAAGGAGATCTATTATTCGTACGGCAGTTCCAAAGGGGCAGTGCGTGCGGATCGTGCGGTTGTAATGATGGCGGAAGAAGCGGTTGTTCATGAAGCCGCCTATGACGGTGCTGTCTATGAGGCGGCCGCTCCGAGTGCCTCTAACCATGCGGTCTCTGCCGGTCAGTTGACGGCAGGCGAGGTGAATGACTTCACCAAATGGCGCCAGTGGCAGAAGATCGTTGAGGACACAGAGAATGCGCGTTGGTTTGAACCATGGCGCATGACCCCGCAGGAACGCTATACGGTGCAGGTCATGAATAGGGATGGCTATCCGATCGTCAACTACCCCGTGAACCTCACAGACAAGCACGGCAACACCGTCTTTCAGGCCGTCACGGACAACACCGGCAAAGCAGAGCTTTGGCGATTAGCGATTAGTGGTGAGCGATTAGAGGTTGTTGTTCCGCAGCAGACGATGGTCATAGATGAGCCCTGCGAGGTGCCGGACGGTGTGGACGTGCTATTCGTGTTCGACGCGACGGGATCGATGGGCGATGAGTTGCGCTACCTGCAGGCGGAGATGAACGACGTGATAGCCCGTGCGTCCGCGGCAACAGGTGGGTCGAAAATCCGCACTGGAGCGGTCGTCTATCGCGATCATGGCGATGAGTATATCACGCGTCTCTCGCGTCTGACGGACGACATAAGCACGACGCAGCGATTTATTGACAAGCAGGTGGCTAGTGGCGGAGGTGACTTCCCGGAGGCCGTTCCGGAGGCGTTGATGGCGGCGCTGAACAGTGCCGGTTGGAACGAAGACGCACGTGCACGTATCGCGTTCCTTATCTTGGATGCGCCTTGCCACCAAGACTCCGCGACGGTTGCCTTGATGCAGGAGCAGGTTCGTAACGCCGCGGCGATGGGAGTGCGTATCGTGCCCGTCGTGTGCAGCGGTCTGGACAAAGCCGGCGAGATGTTGATGCGTTCGATCGCCTTGCTGACCAACGGTACGTCGTTCTTCCTGACGGACGACTCGGGAATCGGTCATACGCATATTCAACCGACCACCGACAGTCTGCAGGTAGAGCACCTCAACGACATGCTGGTGCGCACCATCGTGGAGTTTTCGGCGATGCCGGCGTGTAAGCCGTCAGAAGTCAGTGATCAGTATTCAGATATCAGCGAGCAGTTCATACCGAACCCGTTCGATGCGCAGGAACTGGAAGCCGATCCGACCATCCCGCATGGTGAAGGCGTGCACTACCTGCTCGACGTCAGCGGTAAGCTGTTAGGTGTCATCGAGGGCGAAGTCAAGACCGACCAACTGCCTATCGGTATCTATTTCATCAAGACCTTCTACAACGGACAGTGGTTCACCCAAAAGATCCTCGTTCACTAAAAAGAGCCCTTCGGGGCTTTTTTTTATGCAAAAAATGAAAAAAAGACTTGCACAATTCGAAAAATTGTTGTATTTTTGCGGTCGAAAATGAAATTTAATCGGATTAAAAACGAAAATCAACGTCAAAAGTATGGGAAATATTCGATTTGAAGCGTTAAAGGCTGCGTTTTTGCATAAACCTGCGGAAGTGGAAGTGCCGGAAGGCAAAGTGAAGGACTATTTCGCACAGGATGTCTTCACGCGGGAGAAGATGAAGGAGTACATCGCCCAGGATGTATTGGACCAGTTGTTTGACGATGTGGATAATGGTCGTACCATCCACCGCGATATCGCCGGTGTCGTAGCGATCGGTATCCGCAAGTGGGCCATGGACCACGGTGCCACCCACTTCACGCACTGGTTTCAGCCGCTGACAGGCGGTACGGCGGAGAAGCACGATGCGTTCTTCACGCTCGGCAAAGGGGGCGAGTTGCTGGAGGAGTTCAGCGGCGAGAGTCTGTACCAGCAGGAGCCGGACGCTTCTTCCTTCCCCTCGGGAGGTATCCGAAACACCTTCGAGGCACGTGGTTACTCGGCTTGGGATCCTTCGAGCCCGGTCTTCCTGATCGGCGACACGCTCTGTATCCCGACGGTCTTTGTGGCCTATACCGGTGAGGCGCTCGATTACAAAACGCCGCTCATCCGCTCCACGGCAGCCCTCTGTCATGCCGCACGCGAGGTCTGCGCCTATTTCGACAAACAGGTCAAGCATGTGCATGCCAACCTCGGCTGGGAGCAGGAGTACTTCCTGGTGGACGAATCGCTCTTTACGGCGAGACCGGATCTGCTGCTCACGGGCCGTACGCTCATGGGACATAACAGCGCAAAGAGCCAGCAGCTCGAGGACCATTATTTCGGTGCTATCCCGGCACGTGTGTTAGCGTTCATGCGCGAACTCGAGTACGAGGCCCTCAAGGCCGGTATCCCTGTTCGGACGCGGCATAACGAGGTAGCGCCCAACCAGTTCGAGATGGCGCCTATCTTCGAGGATGTCAACCTCGCCAACGATCATAACCTGCTCGTCATGTCCATCATGGAGCGCGTAGCGGAGAAGCATCATTTTCGTGTATTGCTGCACGAGAAACCCTATGCCGGCGTGAACGGAAGCGGCAAGCACTGCAACTGGTCCATGTCCACCAACACGGGCATCAACCTCCTCGCGCCGGGTAAGAACCCCTACCAGAACCTGCAGTTCATCACCTTCCTCGTCAACGTTCTCATGGCCGTGCAACGCCATAACGGACTGCTCAAAGCCTCCATCGTCAGTGCTACCAACGAGCACCGTCTGGGAGCCAACGAGGCACCGCCTGCCATCATCTCCGTTTTCCTCGGCAAGCAGATAAGCGCCGTGCTCGACAAACTGGAGCACGCCAAAGCCGAAGAGGCCATCATCATCAACGCCAAGAAAGAGATGAAGCTCGGTGTGGCCAATATACCGGAGATCTTACTCGATAACACCGATCGTAACCGTACTTCGCCTTTTGCCTTCACCGGCAACCGCTTTGAGTTCCGTGCCGTCGGTTCGTCCGCTAACTGCGGTGCGTCCATGCTGGCGCTCAATGCCGCGGTAGCCGAGCAGCTGATGCTCTTCAAAGAGGAGGTCGATGCACGCATCGAGAAAGGCGAAGCCAAAGAGCGCGTGCTCTTTGATGTGATCAAGAAATATATCGTCGCATGCAAAGCTATCCGTTTCGACGGCAACGGCTATTCCGACGAGTGGAAAGAGGAGGCAGCGAAACGCGGCTTGGACTGCGAGACCTCCGTACCCCTTGTCATCGACCGCTATCTGGCACCCTCGTCCATTCAGATGTTCGAGACCACCGGCGTGCTCACCGAAGCCGAACTGCACAGCCGCAGTGAGGTCAAATGGGAGACCTACGTCAAGAAACTGCAGATTGAGAGCCGTGTGATGGGTGACCTCGTCATCAACCACGTCCTCCCTGCCGCCAAGCGCTATCAGACGATGCTGCTGCAGAACGTGCTAGCGGTCAAGCAGGTCTTCTCCGCCGACGAGACCGCTTCGCTCAATGCGATGGACTATAGCATCATCAAGCAGATCGAGCACCACTCGGGTGCGATCCTCGAAGGGGTAGAGCGCATGACCGAAGCGCGCCATAAAGCGAACCGTCAACCCGACGAGCGTGCCAAAGCGATTGCTTACCACGACACCGTCCTGCCGCTTATGGCCGAGATCCGCGACCACGCCGACGCCCTCGAGCTCATCGTTGATGACGAGATGTGGACACTGCCCAAGTACCGCGAACTGATGTTCATCCATTAATGGAAACGAAGTATATCTTTATTACCGGAGGTGTAGCTTCGTCGTTGGGTAAGGGTATCATCTCGGCATCCTTGGGTAAGTTACTCCAGGCGCGTG
>CACXPH010000024.1 GCA_902769535.1 uncultured Bacteroidales bacterium | reverse complement strand
CGCACGTACTCGCTTCGCAGCAGTATCGGCAGCGGTGAAGGCTCGTCGCAAAGACCTGAGCCACATGGCACAAGATCTGCAAGCGTTCAACGCGCAGAAAGACTCGCCGACTGGCTGCAAGACGATGACCAAGTACCTGTGGAAGGTTTGCGGTCAGGCGTACGACCAGCAAAACGGCTAAGCCGCATGGCTTATCCACCTCGGTCGTGGACCGCGTCTCGGTCTAAGACCGAAAAAGCAGTAAATCTGCAAAAAGGAATGGCATATGCTTGCATATGTCATTTTTTTATTGTACCTTTGCACCCGAATATGTTAGAAGACTATCAGATAAACGATCATAGATTCTAAAGGAATGAATACCATTTTTATCGTACTGCCTATACTGACGCTACTGATGTTCGACTTGGGCTTGGCGCTCAAGCCGGCGGACTTCAAACTGATAGCAGAGCGTCCAAAGCCGGTTCTTATCGGTTTAGTGGGACAAATCATTCTGCTGCCGTTGATAGCGTGGGGGATTATCCTTTCACCTTTCACCTCTCACCTTTCACCTTTATTTATCATCGGCATCATGCTTGTGGCCTGCAGTCCGGGTGGTAGTTCCAGCAATGTGTTCTCCATGCTGGCGAAGGGTGACATAGCGCTGTCTGTTACACTGACGGCGTGCAGCAGTATCATCACGCTCTTTACCTTGCCGCTTATCATGGTGTGGGTGACAAAAAGTGTCCAGTTTTCAGATGTCAGTATACAGTTGCCTATTGGCAAATTGCTTGTACAGAACATTGTGCTGATGGTCGTGCCAATATCTATCGGTTTTATCGTCAACTTCTTCAAACCCCTCGTGGCAGAGAAAATTCATAACGTCCTCAAACGTATCGCGATGCCGGCATTAGTGCTGTTAGTGACTGTTTTCTTCGTTCAACACAAACAGACTATCGTGGAAGAGTTCGGTAGCCTCGGACTGACGATGTCCATACTTATCCTCGCTACTACTTCGTGCGGTGCATTGATGGCATGGTTATTTCGCTTAACGACCAAAGAGCGTCGTACACTGGTCATTGAGATTGGTATGCAGAATGCCGCTCAAGCCATCACAATAGCGTGCAGTCCGTTGATTTTCAACAACGAGATTATCGCTATTCCGGCCATCATCTATGCTTTGATGATGAATCTTATTCTGCTGGCGTACGTGGGAATAACGAAAATATGCCACAAATAAACTGGATACATATTGTCCTCATCTATCTTGCCGCCATCAATGGAATAACGTTCTTTATGTATGGCGTGGATAAATGGAAAGCGAAGCGTTCCAAGTGGCGTGTGTCGGAAGCTGCGCTTATCTGGATGGCGGTTCTGGGTGGAAGTGTCGGTGCGTGGCTGGGCATGAAAGCCTGGCACCACAAGACGCAGCACAAGAAGTTCAAATACGGTTTGCCGTTGATATTACTCATGCAAATAGCGGCAGCAGTAGGAATATGGTTAGAAAATTGCAAATAAATTTGTGTGTTTGCAATTTTTTTTGTACTTTTGCAGCCGCAAAAGTTTTTGAGAATGAAAGAGTTAAAATGTCCGAAATGCGGGAGTACGTTCACGGTGGACGAGGCGGATTACGCTTTGTTACTTAACCAAGTGAAGAATGCTGAGTTTGAGCAGGAGTTGAGTCGTCGTATCCATGAGTTGGAACAGAATCAAAAGATGGCTGTCAGCGTTCAGCTTTCAGAAGTCAGAAGCCAGTCGCAGGCGAAGGAATCGCAGTTGCAGAGTCAGATTCAGTCCTTGCAGGCGCAGATCCAGCAGGCTGAGCAAGCAAAGCAGCTGGCCGTAGCGGAGGTGAGACAGAAGGCGACGGAGTCGTATATGAAAGTGCAGCAGGAGTTGGCGCAGGAAAAGACCAAATGGGAAGAGCAGCTCAAAGCGGCGCAGGAGCAGGTGGCGTACTACAAAGAGATGAAGCTGCGCATGAGCACGAAGATGGTGGGTGAGACCTTAGAGATCCACTGCTCGACGCTCTTCAACCAGTTGTTGCGACCGCTGATGCCGAACGCCTATTTCGAGAAGGACAACGAGGTGGTAGAAGGTACGAAAGGTGATTTCGTGTTTAGGGACAAAAGCGAGGACGGCGTGGAGTACGTGAGCATCATGTTCGAGATGAAGAACGAGAACGACGAGACGGCTACCAAGCATAAGAACGAGGACTTTCTGGCGAAACTCGACAGCGACCGCCGCAAGAAAAACTGCGAGTACGCGGTGCTGGTGTCGATGCTCGAGCCGGAGAGCGAACTATACAACGGCGGTATCGTCGATATGAGTCACCGCTATGAGAAGATGTACGTCATCCGTCCGCAGTTCTTCATTCCGCTCATCACCTTACTATGCCAGACGAGCAAGAAGAGTCTGGATGCCAAACGCGAGTTGGCGTTGGTGAAGGCGCAACAGGTGGATGTGACCAATTTCGAAGAGAAACTGACGACCTTCAAGGATGCTTTCGCGCGTAATGTACGCCTTGCTAACGAGCGTTTTGCGGACGCTATCGATGAGATAGACAAGACGATAGCGCACCTCACGAAAGTGCGTGAGAACCTCGTCAAATCAGGCGATAACCTCAATCAAGCCGACAAGAAACTGCAGGATGTCACCGTGAAACGCCTTACCTACGGCAACCCGACCATGAAGGCGATGTTTGATAAAGCCAAATAAAACAAAAAACGACCCTCATCAGGTCGTTTTTCGTGGTGCCACCGAGAATCGAAGATTGCATAGCAATAATCGACAGAGCGTAGCGGCGGAGAACTCTAGTGAGATTCCGTTATTGGCACAAAAAAGTCCCTCGAATGAGAGACTTTTTCGTGGTGCCACCGAGAATCGAACTAGGGACACAAGGATTTTCAGTCCTTTGCTCTACCAACTGAGCTATGGCACCCGGAGGTGTCCCCGTTAATCGGGGAAACCGGCTTCCGCCGGAAGGGGCAAATAAAATTGCTTACCTTGTAACACCTGTGCTTCCGCCTAAGAGGGCAAAAAAATGACGCTCCTGACGAAAGCGGGTGCAAAAGTACTGCTTTTTTTTGAATTGACCAAATTTTTTCGTGTTTTTTTTGCAAAAACTTGCATTTTCCGTGATTTTTTGTTATCTTTGCACTCAAATTTTGACTATTTATGGAGTTAAAAGTGATTGCATATGCTCGTAACGGGCACACGGATAAGTTCGGGATACCTCGCCAGAGTCGGGAAGAGAGTCCGATAGAAACGCGGATTGTTTTTGAACCGGAATACAAGGTAGCAGAAGCGCTTCGCGGGATAGAAGGGTATAGCCATCTGTGGCTCATCTGGGGCTTTAGCGAAGTGGACTCTTGGAGTCCGACGGTTAGGCCTCCGCGGTTGGGAGGTAACAAGCGGATGGGAGTGTTTGCAACACGTAGTCCGTTTCGGCCTAATCCATTGGGATTGAGCAGTGTACGGTTGGTGCGTGTGGAGGACGGCGACCTGATTGTGAGTGGTGCGGATGTGCTCGATGGAACACCGATATACGACATTAAGCCGTACCTGAGTTTCAGTGACAGTCACGAGGATGCGCGGAACGGGTTTGCGGAAGAGACGAAGGGGTATAAACTGAATGTTGAAATGAGCGCAACAGCGTTGCTCAATGGTGACGCTTCGCTTAATGATGAAATTAGGCGAGATATAGAATATATTTTATCGCAGGATCCGCGGCCGGGTTATCAGGACGATCCGGATCGGGAGTATAAGTTGGATTATGCAGGTTGGAATGTTGCATTTGGTGTCGAAAAAGGCGTGGTAATCATTAAAAAGATACAAAAAATGTAAAAAAAAATCCACGCGCGCTTGCATAAGTAATAAAAAAGCAGTAATTTTGTGGCCAATTTTGAAAAAAATCACAAACACTAATACAATGAAAAAGTCTTTAACGCTTCTTTTGACGGTATTCTGGGCAGTGGGAATGTTCGCCCAGAGTTATGGAATTTTGGTGAATGACAGTGTGTATTTCGCTGGAACGAAAGTGGATGAGAACGATGGTTTCACCCAGTACTTGGCGAAGGTGCAGTTGAACAGCGGCGATCATTTTGCGTTGTGCAACAAGTCGACCGGTGATACTTGGACGGTAGCTCTGGATCAGTACTCGGTTGCAGGCTTCTCGCGCAATGAGGCAGCCGGTTATTACACGACGACTAATACCGGTTGTTTCCACTTCTACATCAAGCTGAAGTACGCTCAGGATCAGTTGTACATTGGCAACGGTAACAATGACTGCGGTTCGGGTGAGCCTTATACGCCGACTGAGCCGTGTGAGTCATTCGGTTTGTTGGTAGATGGCGTGTACGTACCGGGAGTGAAGAACACTGCGCAGACGGAGTGGTTGGAGTATATGATCACCGGTCTGCAGTTGCAGAAAGGTCAGTTGCTCCAGGTCTACGACAGTTGTAACAATGCCGCTTGGGTGATTACCAAGTATGCGAACACGAGTTATGAGTTCCCGATAGCGGACGGCAAGTACAAAGTAGCCGAGGATGGTACGTATGATTTCTATATCAAGTTCATCATGGATAATGATGAGGTGTATATCTCGTGTAAGGGTTGTACGATAGAACCTCCTCACAGCGCAGTGCCGAGTGAGTGCGGTGACGTGCTGATGCAGGGTTTCTATTTCGATTCCTACTCGGTGGATACAGATCATGCAGGAACGGAGATCTACGGCGATACGCGTTGGAAGACCTTGTTGGGTCAAGCCGGCGAGATCGGTGCATACTTCGACCTGATCTGGTTGCCGCCTAGTGCCTACGCGAGCGGAACGGGTTATCACCCCAAACAATACAGCAACCAGAACAGTGATTGGGGTAGCCGTGCTGAGTTGGAGGCGCTGATATCGGCGTTCCATAACAGCGGTACGAAAGTGGTAGCTGACATCGTGATCAATCACGTAGAGGCGATGGCCAGCTGGTGCGACTTCGCTGTACAGGACTTCGGTGAGTACGGTCGGTTTGAACCGGATGGTTCGTATATATGCTCGACGGACGAGATGAACGATCCCGCCAATAAGAAAGAGGCAGGTGAGTGTTTCGGCACCGCGACAGGTTCACCGGATGACGGTGCTAACTGGGACGCAGCGCGTGACTGGAGTCATGACAAGGTCTATGTGCAAGAGATGATGATCGCTTACCTGAAATGGATGAAAGACGTGATGAAGTACGACGGTTGGCGTTACGACAAGGGTGACGGTTTCAATAACTGGCACATGGATAACTACAATAAGAACTCGCAGCCGTATATCGCGTTTATGGAGTACTGGAGCGGTAATGATGAGATCATCCACGGTATCGAGCAGGCGAACCGTAACGTGATGGCGTTGGATTTCCAGACGAAATACAGTGCGTTTGACGGTATTGCCGGTTATGATTATAGCAAGTGCAAGGGTAGCGGTCTGTTAGGACGCGGCTATGCGAAATATGCGATCACGTTTGTGGACAGCCACGACTGGTTCTTGCGCGATAACGGTCAGGAGTTCGGCGGTAACGGTAACTCGATGAAACCGGCATTGAAAGACCGTTTGATGCAGGCGAATGCGTTCCTGCTGAGTATGCCGGGTGTACCATGCGTGTTCTATCCCCACTGGCAGAAATACAAAGAAGATATCAAGCCGATGATCAATGCCCGTCACTTGGCAGGTGTTCACTCGGAGAGTGCGGTATCGGATGAAGAGGCAGAGCAGGGTGGTTACAAGGCTACTATCCACGGTAAGAACGGTAACTTGATTCTGTGTCTGGGTAATAAGGCGAACGGCACGTTCGCGGGTTATCGCAAAGTGGCAAGCGGCAACGGCTATGCTATCTGGACGAATGCGTCGGCTTATGTAGCGCCGGGTCTGATTGTGACACCGAGTACTACGTTTGAGGACTCGATTGCAGGTATTAAGGTGGGAATGCAGGCAGTAGGCGGAAGCGGAACGGCTGTGATCTACTACACGACGGACGGAACAGATCCGACGACCGAGTCGGCTGTCTATACCGATACGCTCACTTTCACGCAAACGACTACGTTGAAGGTGATGGCGGTATGCGGTACAGCATCTTCGAAAGTGCAGGAATATACGTACACCTATCGTGAGCCGCTGGCACGTGGTATTCGTGTGCGCTTCAACAAACCGGCTGAATGGAGCAAGGTCTATGTCTATGCTTGGCAACCCGGTGTGGACGAGCAAGGCAAACCGACTTCGGAGAATATCATGGGAGCTTACCCGGGACAGCGTATCTATCAGGATGTCGAAGGTTGGTTTAGCTATGAGTTTGACGCTTCGATGGATAGCGTACATTTCTGCCTCAACTCCGGTGATGACTGTGGTGGTGTGAATGTTCGTTCGAACGACCTGGTGGCTGACTACGATGTATGTTACGGTTGGCGCGAAGGCAAAGAGACGGACAGTTCGGAGGAATTGTTGCTGGATTGCGAGACCGAGTTGAATCCTGCCTTCGATCTGGCAGTGACTCCGGAGAGCGGTTTCTTCTATGACCAGACGGAAGGTCAACAAGTGACGATCCGTACAATAGGCGCGGAGAATGCGATGATCTACTACACGACGGACGGAACGGAACCGACGACGGCATCGCAGACAGCGCAAGGCGAAGTAACCTTCACGGTGAATAAGACCACGACCGTTAAGGCCTATGCGGCGCTGGATAAAGAGCGCACGCAGACCTATAGCGAGACGTACACCTATAAGGCTCCGCAACAAGGAGCCATCACGGTTAAGTTCATCAAGCCGGAAGAGTGGGAGACCCTATATCTATACGCGTTCACGCGTGTGAAAGTGGGCACCAAGTACAAAGATACGCCATACTCGCTGGACGGCAAGAGCGCTAAGTGGCCGGGTATGAAGTGGACCACGATGGATGCAGAAGGTAAGTGGTACGTACATACCATGCCGGATGATATCAAGGAGATCTATATCATCTTCACCGAAGGTGACAAGAAGCCGCAGAGCCAGGATATCTTCGTAGATGAGAACACGTGCTACCTCTGGAATGCCGATTGCGGTCGTGCCGTAGTGGATCATGATTGCAACGGTATCTGGGAAGAGAGCGTAGAACAAGTAATCGACAATAAGCATAATGAGACATACAAATTTATCATCGACGGTCGCCTCGTTATTGTGCATAACGGCGTTATGTACGATATTTTCGGCCGTAAGTTGTAAGGCGTACGCCGCTTACGGAATTCGCGTCAACGGTTCGGATTTCTATGCGGCTACGTATGTAGGTGAAGATCCGTACGGTGAAGGTTTTGAACAGTATCTGGCGCATGTCTATGTGCATGCCGGAGACTACTGCCAACTATACGATGCAGATAATCAGGCAGCGTGGGCGGTGAAGTTGAACGAGTCCTCTATCAATGCGTTTGCGCTGAATAACGACCGGTACACTTGTTCTACGGACGGATGTTATGATTTCTATATCAAGCTCAAGTACCAGAACGACCAGCTCTATATCGGAGCCGGTTCGGACTGCAGTTCGACGCCATCCGATCCGGACACGCCGGTGACTCCGAGTGATTATGCTACGGCCGTTCCGTCGCAATGCGAGGACGTGATGTTACAGGCGTTCTATTGGGATAGTTATCAGGACAAAGGGTTCGGCGATACCAAGTGGCAGACGTTGAGTGGTCAGGTGAGCGAGATAGGTTCCTATTTCGATCTCGTATGGTTGCCGCCTAGCCACGAGTCGCAAGGCGGTCTGGGCTATATACCCAAGTGCTACAGTACGCAGTCCTCTACTGCGTTGGGTAAGAAAGCAGCCTTGCAGAGTCTGATATCCGGTTTGCATAACAACGGTGTGCGCGTCATAGCCGACATCGTGATTAACCACTGCGGCAATGACAACAGTGCCTGCAACTTCCGTTCGTTGGATTTCGGAACATACGGTCAGTTCTCACCTCAGAGCAACTGGATGACGTCGAACGACGAGGGAGTGACCAGTTATGGTTGTTCGGGCGGCGCGAATGCGGATGACGGCCAGCACGAGGCTAACTACGGTCCGGCACGCGACTGGGATCACAAGAACGTCAATGTACAAAATATGTGCAAGGCGTACTTGCAGTGGATGAAGAACGTGATGCTGTATGACGGTTTCCGCTATGACTATGTAGGCGGTTATCATGTAAGTCACATCAATGATTATAACACGGCTTCCAAACCTTATTTCTCGGTGATTGAGTACTGGGTAGGTGATGCTGCGGAACTGAAGACACGTATTGACCAAGCCAACAAGAACACGCTGGCGTTTGACTTCGCGGCCAAGTACACGGTGTACCGCGATGGAATATACCAGAAGAACTATACCAAGTGTAAAGGTGCGGGTTTGTTGGGTAAGGGATACAGTAAGTATGCCGTGACGTTCATTGATAACCATGATACGTTCAATCGTGGCAACGCTAATGAGCCGAATGGTGCCGGAAACGGATCGAGTATCAATGACAAGAGTCTGATGATGCGTTGCAATGCCTATCTGCTCTCTATGCCGGGTGTGCCCTGCGTGTTCTATCCGCATTGGGTGAAGTATAAATCCGAGATTCAGGCGATGATTAAAGCCCGTAAAGCTGCCGGTGTTCATTCGGAGAGTACGATGACAGAAGAGGCTGGCACGGGCTATTACCGGGCTACTGTGCAAGGAAAGCACGGTAGTATCAAACTGATGTTGGGTACCGCTGCCGGTGATGCCGCTCCGCAAGGATACACGCAAGCGGTGAAAGGTTCCGATTATGCGATGTATTATGTAAGTTACGGAGAAGGTGTCGAGAACGTGGAGGCGGAAAAACACGGAGAGAAATTCCTAAAGGATGGCCGGTTGTTCATCCGTCGCGGCGACAAGGTGTATGACATCATGGGAAGAATGGTGAAGCAATAAATTGTTAAATTGATATATACTATGAAGAAAATTTTTACTTTATTTGCTGCTATTTTGTGCGGATTGGCACTGAATGCAAAGACTTTGTATCTAAACCCCGGTCCGAATTGGGGAGATGCTGATGCAAAGTTTGCAATGTATTATTTCAACAGCGAAACTGACAACGGTTGGAGTGCTTATATGACTCCGGCAGACGCAACCGTATATCAAGGTGAGATACCTGATACGTATGCGCATGTTATTTTTGTTCGTCTCAACCCGGCAGGTAACATCAGTTGGGGGTCAAAATGGGATCAAACTGCTGATTTGGAAGTGCCGGCAACGGAGAACCTGTACACGATGACGGACTGGACTAATGGTTCTTGGTCTGTTTATGGTGAAGGAGGCGGTACGGTAACTCCTCCGACTCCGCAACCGGGTGGCGCAAAGGACTATTTCCTGAAAGGCTATTTCAATGGCAAGGATATTGATACCCCTACAGCGGACGAGCAGTTTGAAGGTGGTATTTTGGAATATACCTTCACGGGTGACGCCAGCGGTCTGGGTTATTTCTTTATCTTGGTATGCGAGCAGGGTCAGGTGGTAGGTGACTGCTATATGACTGCCGAATATACCACGGCAAGCCACTGCACATTGGTAAAGGAAGATGGCACTCATAATCAGAAAATGGCCGTACCGCAAGGAACCGTGACTTTCTACCTCTATGACAACGGTGATGGATCGCTCGAACTATCGACGGAGCCGCTGCCGGGTAAGACGCTGGTAGGTGGTACGGAAGGTGTTGAGAACACACGCGTAAACAATAAGGCGTACAAGACCATTATTAACGGTCAGTTGGTGATCATCCGCGGCGAGAAGATGTTCGACGCTACGGGTCGCCAACTCTAACACGATATATACCATATAGTATAGTATAATTAACTAACTTTATTCATTAACCAAAACACAAAAATCATGAGAAAATTTCTTTCTTTATTGTTTGCAATGATGTTGATGGTAGGTTCTATGAGCGCTACTACAATTTATTGCAAAGTTGACAAATCATGGTGGAAAGCAGACGGTGCTGCTGTCGCTGTTTATTATTGGGGAGGTGCTTCGGCTGCTATCAATTGGCCGGGTATCCGTATGGCTCCGGTAGAAGGTGAAGCTGACACTTGGTCGTATGACGTTCCTGCTGATATTACCGGACTTATCTTCGTTCGCGTAAATGCTAGCGGTGCAGTTGCTGACTGGGGTGCAAAAACCGCAGACCTGACACTTCCGACAGATGGCAAGAACCTGTACACGATCACTAGCGAAGCCGCTGTCTGGGGTGATCCCGGAGTAGCAGGTGAGTGGTCGGTTTACGGTGAAGAGCCTATTACTCCTGTAGTACCTGCTAAGTTCTACGTAACCGGTGACAGCGCACTCGTTGACTCGCTTGCATGGCAATCGAATGCAATTAAGTCTGAAAGCGACACCCTCGTTCTGAAGCTCGCCGCAGGTAGCTACACACTCAAAGTAACGGTTGATGGTACATGGAACACCGCGAAGGGTTACAGCGACCTGACCGTTAAAGCGGATGGCCTGAGCACCGATAAGGATAATAACATCCACTTCACCCTCGCTGAAGCGGGTACCGTTAAAGTGATCTACACGAATGAACTCTTCAAACTGGAAGGTAACTTCTATGTAGAGCCTGTAGTGGTTAACTACTATGCTAAGTATGCAGCAGAGAATGGTGATTGGAACTGGCACGCACTGAAAGAGGTAGAAGGCAAGTGGTTGACAGACACGATCGTATACTACGGTGGTGGTATGAATATCCATAGTGCAGCAACAGATGAAGGCGCGAGATACTATGCAGAGATTGCAGGTGTAGCAGCCAAGGATACGGCATACTTTACGTTCAATCCGGCCGACAGCACTATAGCAGCAACGGTAACGGGTAAGTATGTAGCACCGGTAGTTCCGGATCCGACGGTAGCAGTTAAGGGCTCGATGAATGCATGGGGTGATTCCATTCCGTTCGTTCTGGCTCAAGACAAGCTGAGTGCATCTCTGACAGTAGAGAACATCAAGAAGGGTACGTATGAGTTTAAGATGATCATCAATGGCGAGTGGCGTTCGAACGGTTACACGTATCATCGTGACTTTGCAGGTGCTGCCGGCATCACCGGTAACAACGATGCAAACATGGTTCTCCAACTTGATGCGGATGGTCAGTACACCTTCACATGGACGTTTGCAAACGACTCGCTGGGAATCATCTTCCCGGAGAAGCCGGCTAACGTTCTGGAGAATGGTTACTACCTCGTAGGTAAGGTAGTTAACGATTGGACTCCTGCTGCTCAATATCTCTTCGCAGAGAATACAGAGACTGCAGGTGAGTACATGCTCAGCGTAAATCTGACTCAAGGTGATTCCATCAAGGTGGTTTACGTAGAGAATGACGCTATCAAAACTTGGTATCCCGGTGGTAACAACTATGTTGTAGATGCTAACCACGTAGGTACGACTACCATGTACTTCCGTCCGAACTACGACGGCAATGAAGGCTGGTTCGCTGGTTGCATCTTTATTGCTCCGACCGGCACGGTAGATGTTCAGAATGTTGCAACAGATACGAAGGCTGTTAAAGTTCTTCGCGAGGGTCAAGTTGTGATCATCCGTGGTGAGCACAGCTATACCCTCATGGGACAGATGATCAAATAGTCAAAAGTTCCTTCTGAAAAAGGCGGGCAGTAGCAATACTGCTCGCTTTTTTTTATGAAAAAAGCCAAAAACCTTGCATATGTCAAAAAAAAGCAGTAAATTTGCACCGCAAATTATATGGTACCTCGAAATAATTAATAAATCTAATCATATGAAGAAGTTTGCGTTTTTATTCGTATTGAGTCTTTGCTCACTTTTCGTTGCTGCTCAGGTAACAACCTCTCCGAATCCTGTACCGAAAGGTTACACCGGTAAAATCACTATTACTTTTGACCCGAAGGCAGGCAACGGCGGTATGGCAACAGCAACCAAATGCTATGCACATACCGGTTATTGTACGCCTACGGCTAACTGGCAGGGTGTGAAGGCGGGTTGGCGTTCGTCGAGTGCCCCCGAGTTGACCAAAGTGGGTGACAAGTGGCAGTTGGAAATCGATAACATGTACACGTACTATAATATTCCTTCGGGAACGGATGTGTATGCGCTGTGCTTTGTATTCAATGACGGCCCTGGCGGGTCGAAAGAGGGAAAGACAGCAGGAGGTCAGGATATCTTCGTGGTGCTGGGTCAGGAATCGGTGGCGGATATCTGGGATGCGGTTGATGGCGTTGCGCCTATTACCGGTACGCGTCCTTCGGGTATTGACCAAGGTATCTATTACGGTTCGGACGGTACGTCTGTTACGCTCTGTACGTATGCAGCCAGCAAGACCCAACCGGCGAAGCGTGTCTTTCTATTAGGTGATATGACGGATTGGACTCTGAAGTCCGAATACCAACTCAAGCGTGACGATAATTATTTCTGGATTACTCTCACCGGTCTGACTCCGGGTAAAGAGTACCGCTTCCAGTATGCGATCGAGCGTGCGGATGGCGTCCGTAAGCAGATCTCGGATCTCTTCTCTACTAAGGTTATTCACAAGGATGACCAGTGGGAACCTAAGCAAGCCGATCCGACGCTGATCGATTACCCGATGGTAGGTGCTGACGGTGGCTATGTGACGGTTATCCAAACGCAGAAACCGGAGTTCCAATGGAGTAGTGCTACGCTCAATTTCCAACGTCCGGACAAGAACAACCTCGTTATCTACGAACTTTGGGTGTATGACTATACCGCTAAGCGTAATATACAAGGTCTTATGGAGCGTCTGGATTACATCCAGCAGTTGGGTGTGAACGCGATTGAGCTGATGCCTATCTGCGAGTTTGATGGAAACTATAACTGGGGATATTCGCCTAACCACTACTTCGCACCTGACCGTGCGTACGGTTCGGAAACGCAGATTAAGGAGTTCATCGACGAGTGTCACAAACGCGGTATGGCGGTGATCATGGATATGGTGTTCAATCACGCTACCGGCCTCAACCCGATGAACAAGCTCTATCCGTACGGAACGGACCTGTCAAACAACCCGTGGTTCTGCACCCAGGTTCCGCACGATGATAACGTGTATGAGAAATGGAATCACGACTTCGCACCTGCACGCGATATGTTCACCCGCGCACTGCAGTACTGGATTAAGGAGTACAAAGTGGACGGTTATCGTATGGACCTGAGTCACGGTCTATGTGGTTGCGGAACCAAATCTACGTACGACTACGAGAAATTGATGAACAATATCGCTCATTACTACAACAATGGTGTGTTGGCTGCGGCTAAACAAGGCAACAGTTTCCCGAATGGTGAACCGTATTTCATCCTCGAGCACTGGGGACCGAACATGGGCACGCAGCGTCCGAGACTGGTAGAGCAGGGAATGCTCTGCTGGAATAACACCGCCAACGCGTATATGCAAACGACTATGGGATGGCTCAAGGATGGCGATGCGTTCAATGATGCCAATAAGGACGGTTATGTATCCTACTGCGAGAGCCACGACGAAGAGCGTATGCAGTACAAGGCAAAGCGTTGGGGTGCAGGCGATATGACGACCAATAAGGCAACTCGTCTTGATCGTATCGCAGAGAACGTGGTGATGAACGTACTGCTCAACGGCCCGCATATGTTGTGGCAATTCGAGGAGATTGGTTATGACTACTCGATCAACAGCGATGTCGATCACCGCTTTGTTGGTCAGGAGAAAGAGGATTATCGTTGTAACATCAAGGCTCGTCCGGAGGCAGAGGGATATTTCAAAGACGCCAATCGTGTAGCGGCTTATGCGAAATGTGCGCAAGCTATCCAGTTGCGTACCAAGTTACATCCGGAGTGGTTCGCCGGCGATCCGACAGCACAAGCACTCGGTTCCGGCACGAGAGTTCGTTACGTACAGTGGGGCAACAATGTGATTGCGGTAGCGAACTTCGACCCGTCGAATGCGCTGAGTTATACTTTGCCTTCCGGCACGTGGTATGATTACTATAACGGTGGTTCGTGCTCAGGTTCGGTTAGCCTCCAGCCGGGTGAGGTGAAGATCTTCACCGGTACGCAGGTTACCCTTCCGACCATCAATACCAACCTTGAGAGTTTGCTGCCGATCGAGAATATTCAGCTCGACGGAGAACAGGCAGTTAAGATCCTTCGCAACGGACAGATCTATATCCTCCGCGATAACAAGGTTTATACCCTTACCGGCCAATTGGTAAAATAATGTACATCGCGATAGCGGGAAATATCGGAGCCGGAAAGACGACGCTAACGAAGATGTTAGCGAAGTATTACGGTTGGGAGCCGCGCTTTGAGAGCGTGAGCTTCAATCCGTACCTGGAGGACTACTACAGTGACATCAATCGCTGGGCCTTCTGCCTCGAGACCTATTTCCTTAAGGAGCGTTTCAAAGATATGCTGGCGGTCCAGAAATCATCGCATACCATCGTGCAAGACCGTTCGATCTTCGAAGGCGTCTATGTCTTTGTCAAGAACAACTACGAACGCGGAGACCTCAGTCAGCGTGACTACGAGACCTTCATGGAACTGTTTGATCTCATGAAATCACAGATGAAGATGCCGGATATGATGATCTATCTTCGTAAGTCTGTGCCGGCACTCATCGCCCAGATCCAGAAGCGCGGACGGGACTATGAGCAGGCTATGCAGATCGATTACCTCAAAGGCCTCAACGAGAAATACGAAGATTTTATCTTCAACAAGTACGAAGGTCGTGTGCTGGTTATCGAGTCCGACGGTATGGATTTTGAGAATAACCCCGCTGACTTTCGCGCCGTTGTCAACAAGGTCGATGCCGAGTTGTTCGGCCTCTTCTCGGAAAACAATTGGAGTAAATCATAAATTTGAAATCATAAATCATAAATAGCACTATGCACATTGCAGTCGCTGGTAATATCGGGTGCGGAAAGACGACCCTGACAAACATGTTAGCCAAACATTATGGCTGGGAACCGCGTTTTGAGAGCGTGGAGTATAATCCGTATCTGTCCGATTTCTACGGAGATATGGCGCGTTGGTCATTCAACCTGCAGATCTATTTCCTCAACAAGCGTTTCAAAGACGTAGTGGAGATCGGCAAGTCGGATAAGTATATCATTCAGGATCGTACTATCTATGAGGACGCCCGTATCTTTGCGCCTAACCTGCACGATCAGGGTTTTATGTCCGACCGCGATTTTGATAACTATCAGGATCTGTTCGATCTCATGATGTCACTCGTTAAGATGCCTGACCTGCTCATCTATGTGCGTGCGTCGCTGCCGACACTCGTTGCTCAGATCCAGAAACGTGCGCGCGGCTACGAGCAGTCTATCAAACTGGACTACCTGCAGGGACTCAACGATAAGTACGAGAATTGGATCAAGGACTACAAAGGCAAACTGCTCATCGTCGAAGGCGATAAGATCAAGTTCGGCGAGAACCCGGAGGATTTCCGCTGGGTAACCGACCGTATCGATGCCGAACTCTTCGGTCTCTTCCCCTTCGAGTCCGATGCTACAATGGGCAAAGAGATTTGATGATTCAACATTTCTTGGATTACATAGCAATTGAGCGGAAATACTCGCAGCGCACCGTGGAGGCTTACCACGATGATCTGCGAGATTTCTGTCGTTTTATGGGCTGGGAGATAGAGGCCTTTGATCCAAACCGGGTGGACGAGACGGATGTGAAGACATGGATGCTCGATATGCTCGAAGAGCAGCACCAGGCTCCGCGTTCGGTCAAGCGCAAACTGTCGGCTCTCCGTAGTTTCTATAAATTCCTGCTGCGTCAGAAGCTTGTGACCAAGGACGTCACGGCCCGTGTCATTCCTCCGAAGGCCGATAAACCGCTGCCTGTCTTCTTCCGTCAGGAGGAGATGCAGCGATGCGATATCTCCGACCCGCGCGAGGCCTTGATCATAGCGATGCTGTATCAGACGGGAATGCGTCAAGCGGAATTGCTTGGACTGCAAGATAAAGACATAGACCTTGTGCAAGGACAGGTACGTATTTTCGGTAAGCGGCGTAAAGAACGTGTTGTTCCGATAGGCGAGGGACTGGTGCAGCAGATCAAAGACTATATGGAGATCCGCGAGGAAACAGACGGTCGATTGTTTCCGGGATTGACCAAGAGCACCTTATATAAAATCGTGCGCACGCGTATGGGAGAAGTCAGCACGCTTAAGAAACACTCGCCGCACGTACTAAGGCATACCTTCGCGACGGCGATGCTGGACAACGGGGCTGATATCCGAACGATTCAGGAACTACTCGGTCATGCGTCTCTCAGTACAACGCAGGTTTACACGCATACCACCTTCGAGCAGATCAAGCGCGTATATATGGCGACACACCCCCGAGCAAAGGCAAGTGGAGAGGGTAAAAACAAGAAAAACGACTAAAAAATGCATTTTTTTGCAAAAATATTTGGTCAATTCAAAAAAAAGCAGTAATTTTGCACGCTTTTTCGTCGGAAGAGTATCGACGACGCCTCTATAGCTCAGTTGGTAGAGCACTAGATTTGTAATCCAGCGGTCGTTGGTTCGAGTCCGACTAGAGGCTCAGAGTTCTTTGAAAAATGGGTGTGTTCCAGAGTGGCCAAATGGGGCAGACTGTAAATCTGCTGTCTTCGACTTCGGTGGTTCGAATCCATCCGCACCCACAAAAAGCGAATCCCCAAGCGGGGCTCATGCGAAAGTAGCTCAGTCGATAGAGCACTAGCCTTCCAAGCTGGGGGTCGCGGGTTTGAGTCCCGTCTTTCGCTCTCTCCGCTGCTTTAGCTCAGTGGTAGAGCGCATCCTTGGTAAGGATGAGGTCCCGAGTTCAACTCTCGGAAGCAGCTCCATGAATAGGCTGGTTAGAGTCAATGCTGACCGGCCTTTTTTTGAGAAAAGAAAACAAACAAAAAGAATTACTATGGCAAAAGAAAAATTTGACCGTTCGAAACCGCACGTTAACATCGGTACCATCGGTCACGTTGACCACGGAAAAACGACTCTGACCGCTGCTATTACTACCGTATTGGCAAAGAAAGGTCTGTCTGAGCTCCGTTCGTTCGACTCTATTGACAATGCTCCGGAAGAGAAGGAGCGTGGTATTACCATTAACACCGCTCACGTTGAGTATCAGACGGCTAACCGTCACTACGCTCACGTTGACTGCCCGGGCCACGCCGACTATGTAAAGAACATGGTAACTGGTGCTGCTCAGATGGATGGCGCTATCATCGTTGTTGCTGCTACTGATGGTCCGATGCCTCAGACTCGTGAGCACATCCTGCTCGCTCGCCAAGTAAACGTACCGCGCCTGGTTGTATTCATGAACAAGTGCGATATGGTTGACGATCCTGAGATGCTCGACCTCGTTGAGATGGAGATGCGTGAGCTGCTGAGCTTCTATGAGTTCGACGGCGACAACACTCCGGTTATCCGCGGTTCTGCTCTTGGTGCACTGAACGGTGTTCCTGAGTGGGAAGAGAAGGTTCTTGAGTTGATGGATGCTTGCGACAACTGGATCCAGCTGCCGGTTCGCGCCGTTGACAAACCGTTCTTGATGCCGGTTGAGGATGTATTCTCCATCACCGGTCGTGGTACTGTAGCAACTGGTCGTATCGAGACTGGTGTCATCAAAGTTGGTGACGAGGTTCAGTTGATCGGTCTGGGTGCTGAGGGTAAGAAGAGCGTTGTAACCGGCGTTGAGATGTTCCGCAAATTGCTGGACGAAGGTGAAGCTGGTGATAACGTAGGTCTGCTCCTCCGTGGTATCGACAAAGATGAGGTTAAGCGTGGTATGGTATTGACTCACCCGGGTTGCGTTAAACCGTACAGCGAGTTCAAGGCTTCCGTTTATATCCTCAAGAAAGAGGAAGGTGGCCGTCACACTCCGTTCCACAACCACTATCGTCCGCAGTTCTACATCCGTACCATGGATGTTACCGGTGAGATCACTCTGCCGGAAGGAACTGAGATGGTAATGCCGGGCGACAACCTGGAGATCACCGTTAAGCTGATCTACCCGGTAGCTTGCTCTGAGGGTCTGCGTTTCGCTATCCGTGAGGGTGGCCGTACCGTAGGTTCCGGTCAGATTACCAAACTCATCGACTAATTCCATTAGTTGGTAATCCGCTCGGGCCTCGAGCCCGGGCGTCTTACGGAAGTCCTCCAATGGTAGGAGAGCGGTCTCCAAAACCGTCAATGTGGGTTCGATTCCTGCCTTCCGTGCTCACCCGAGAGTTACGACTCGGGATACATATGAGACATAGCTTCCAATTCGACTTTAGCGCTGGCTGGAGCCGGATTGTTGCGCGGGAATAAGTAAACTAACATAAAAAACGATAATATAAATAAATCTACTGATATGGCTTTTGTAGAAAACGTAAAAGAATCGTACAACGAACTGGTCCACAAGACGAGCTGGCCGACCCGCAAGGAGTTGGCACAGAGCGCAGTGATCGTATTGATTGCTTCCATAATACTGGCACTGATCGTGTGGCTTATGGACTGGTGCTTTGAGAGTATCATGACATTCGTTTATGGTTTGTTCTAAACCATCAGCATTTAAGATTTCAAATTTAAGATTTAAGATTTTAGATTAAGATGGCTGAGAACAAAAAACAATGGTATGTGTTGCGCGCTATCTCCGGTAAGGAGAATAAGGTAGAGGAGTACATCAACAATGCACTCGTCTCCTCTTCTCTGTTCCGTGAGTATGTGTCACAGGTGCTCATCCCGCGGGAAAAAGTAGTCACTCTTAAAAACGGCAAGCGCACGGAGAAAGAGCGTAATCTGCTCCCGGGCTATCTGCTGGTAGAGTGCTATTTGTGCGACGAGAGCTTCCCTCTGTTGCGTAACATCCCGAATGTATTGGGTTTCTTGAGCGGTGGAAAGACTACGGTTAAACCCGAACCCGTATCTCAAGAGGAAGTAAACAAACTTGTTGGTATCGCCAGTGAAAGTGAAACGCGTGCAGCAAGTGAGATCACCTTCCTCGTGGGTGAGAGTGTTAAGGTTTGCGACGGTCCGTTCAACGGCTTCAAGGGAACCGTACAGGAGGTAAGCGCAGAGAAGCATAAACTCAAAGTGGTTGTTACGATCTTTGATCGCCAGACTCCGTTGGAGCTGGGCTACAACCAGGTAGAAAAAGAGTAGGAGACTCCGTTACAGGTCGTTAGTTACTACTCGGTAGTTTCAAATTATTAACCGACTGAGGACGTTAAGTCCGTTTGCAAGTCAAAAACTATTAACAACGTAAAACTATGGCTAAAGAAATTGCTGGTTTTATTAAACTCCAAATCAAGGGTGGCGCAGCCAACCCGGCACCTCCGGTAGGACCGGCTCTCGGTTCGAAGGGTGTGAACATTATGGAGTTTTGCAAACAGTTCAATGCCAGAACGCAAGACAAGGCAGGTAAGGTATTACCTGTAGTAATTACCGTTTATGCGGATAAGTCGTTTGACTTCATCGTTAAGACTCCTCCTGTAGCTATCCAGCTCCTCGAGGCAGCTAAGGTGAAGAGCGGTAGCGACCAGCCGAACCGTAACAAGGTGGCTACAATCACCGAGGAGCAGGCTACGCAGATCGCTCAGGACAAGATGGTGGACCTCAACTGCTTCACCGTAGAGTCCGCTCTCAAGATGGTCAAAGGTACTGCACGCAGTATGGGTATCGTAGTTAAGTAATCAACTTCAATCACATCAACAATTATGGCAAAACTGACAAAAAAACAGAAGCTTGCTGCTGAGAAGATTGAAGCTGGCAAGCTCTACACTATCGAAGAGGCAGCTGCGCTCGTAAAAGAGATCACTACCACTAAGTTCGATGCATCTGTAGATATCGACGTACGTCTGGGTGTTGACCCGCGTAAGGCTAACCAAATGGTTCGTGGCGTCGTTGCTCTCCCTAACGGAACAGGTAAAGTTGTTCGCGTTCTCGCACTCTGTATGCCGGATCAAGAGGCAGCAGCTAAAGAGGCTGGTGCTGACTATGTTGGTCTGGATGAGTATATTGAAAAGATCAAAGGTGGATGGACGGACATTGACGTCATCATCACCCAACCTCAGATCATGGGTAAGATCGGTGCTCTCGGTCGTGTACTGGGTCCGCGTGGCCTCATGCCGAACCCCAAGAGCGGTACCGTTACCATGGATATAGCGAAAGCTGTTAAAGAGGTAAAGGGCGGTAAGATTGACTTCAAAGTTGATAAGTTCGGTATTGTTCACACTTCTATCGGTAAAGTAAGCTTCAGCGCTGACAAGATCGCAGAGAACGCAGCTGCGTTCATCGAGACGATCAAGCACCTCAAGCCGGCTGTGTCGAAAGGTGAATACATCAAGAGCGTTTATCTTTCCAGCACTATGAGTCAGGGTATTAAGATCGATACCAAATCGCTTTAATCTCTAAAAATCAAAGACAAGTATGAAAAAGGAAGATAAAAATCTCGTCATTGAAGCTCTTGGCGCTCAACTCGGTGAGTACTCGCATTTCTACCTCGTTAATATCGAGGGTCTGAATGCAGAGAAGACCAGTGACCTGCGTCGTGCATGCTTCAAACAGGACATCAAGCTCCTTGTAGCTAAGAATACCCTGCTCCAGAAAGCCCTCGAGAAGAAGGGTGTAGAGGCAGAGATCTTCGGCGCTCTCAAGGGCAACACCGCTCTCATGCTCAGCAACACCGGTAACGCTCCTGCTAAACTCATCAAAGAGTTCACAAAGGGTGACAAGACGGGTGAGGCTAAGCCGCAACTCAAAGCTGCTTACGTAGAAGAGACTATTTACGTAGGCAAGCAGAATCTCGAGTTCCTGTGCGCTATCAAGTCGAAGAACGAACTCATCGCAGAATTGGTTGCATTGCTGCAATCGCCGGCGAAGAACGTCGTATCGGCTCTCCAGAGCGGACAAAATACAATCCACGGCGTACTTCAGACTTTGGAGGAGCGCGCGTGAGAAGGCGAATGGCTAGAGGCGAAAAGCTAATGGCCGCCAATCAAAATTAACGAATTAAAAAACATTTAAAATTTATACGATCATGGCAGATCTTAAAGTTATTGCTGAAACATTGGTAAACCTTACTGTTAAGGAAGTTAATGAACTCGCTACTATCCTCAAAGAGGAGTACGGAATTGAGCCGGCTGCTGCAGCTGTTGCAGTTGCTGCTCCTGCTGCTGGCGGCGCTGCTGCTGAGGCTGCAGAGGAGAAGACTTCGTTCGACGTAGTTCTCAAGAGCGCAGGTGCAAACAAGCTCCAGGTTGTTAAGGCCGTTAAGGAGCAAACCGGTCTTGGTCTGAAAGAGGCTAAGGACATCGTTGACGCAGCTCCGGCTAACGTAAAAGAGGGCGTTGACAAAGCAACTGCTGAGGCTTTGAAGAAAGCTCTCGAAGAGGTAGGTGCTGAGGTAGAACTCAAGTAATACCCTTACCAAGAACCACTCTTATCGAGTGGAATAGGTTTAGATTCCCAGATCAAAATGGGAGTCTAAACCTTTTCTGCTCAATAGAACAGAATGATTAAATAACTGAAAAATCTGATAATAGCGCGCGGGTGAAAGTTAAAATAATATAAAATACAAACCCATCGATTTAGAGCTAAATTATTTATTATCAGCAGTTTAATTCTGTCAAACCAATTTCAACCATATAAAATAATGGCTACAACAAAAAAACAGCAGAGAGTCAATTTCAGTCGTATGCAAAAGCATATGCCGTATCCTGACTTTCTTGAAATTCAGCTGAAGTCCTTCGCCGATTTTCTCCAGATGGATTCCACTCCGGAGCAGCGTCGTAAAGAGGGACTCTTTAAGGTATTCCAGGAGAACTTCCCGATCCAGGATACCCGTAACAGTTTCACGCTGGCTTTCTTGGACTATTCGGTTGACCGTCCCCGTTACTCCATCGAGGAGTGCATCAAGCGCGGCCTGACCTATTCGGTACCTTTGAAAGCGAAACTGCGTCTGAGCTGTGAGGATCCGGATCACGAGGACTTCGATACCGTCGTTTCCGATGTTTATCTCGGAACCATTCCGTACATGACTCCGAAAGGCACGTTCGTTATCAACGGTGCCGAGCGTGTCATTGTAAGTCAGTTGCACCGTTCGCCGGGCGTGTTCTTCGGCACTTCGATGCACTCGAACGGAACCAAACTCTATTCGGCGCGTATCATCCCGTTCCGCGGATCGTGGATTGAGTTCTCGACGGATATCAACAAGGTCATGTATGCTTACATCGACCGTAAGAAGAAATTACCGGTAACCACCCTGCTACGTGCCATCGGTTTTGAGTCCGACAAGGACATCCTGAACTGCTTTGACCTCGCAGAGGAGGTAAAGGTGAACCGTGAGGCTCTCGAGGCTTGCATCGGTCGCCGTCTGGCCGGTTATGTAATGAAGCCGACGATTGAGGACTTTGTCGATGAGGATACCGGTGAGGTATCGTCCATCGAGCGTAACCAGATCGTCGTAGAGCGTGAGACCGAACTGACCCCGGAGATCATCGACATCATCATGGAGTCCGGTTCCAAGTCCGTACTGCTCCACAAGGACCAAGAGCGCGAGAACGATTTCTCCATCATCTTCAACACCTTGCAGAAAGACCCGGCTAAGACGGAGAAAGAGGCTGTCCTCTATATCTACCGTCAGTTACGTAACGCTGAGCCGGCTGATGACGCTACGGCACGTGAGATGATCCAGAACCTGTTCTTCTCCCAGAAGCGTTATGACCTGGGTGAGGTAGGACGTTATCGTATCAACCGTAAGCTCAACACCTCCATTCCGGAGGATGTACGTGTCCTGACCAAAGAGGATATCATCGAGATCATCAAGTACCTCGTCATGCTCATCAACAGCAACGCCGAGGTGGATGATATCGACCACCTCTCCAACCGTCGTGTACGTACCGTAGGTGAGCAACTCTTCAACCAGTTCGGTATCGGTCTGGCTCGTATGGCCCGCACCGTTCGTGAGCGTATGAACGTTCGCGACAACGAGGTCTTCACGCCGACCGACCTGATCAACGCGAAGTCGATCTCGTCTATCATCAACTCCTATTTCGGAACCAACGCACTGAGCCAGTTCATGGATCAGCAGAACCCGCTGGCTGAGATCACGCACAAGCGTCGTATGTCAGCCCTCGGTCCTGGTGGTCTGAGTCGTGACCGTGCCGGATTCGAGGTACGTGACGTACACTATACGCACTACGGTCGTCTCTGTCCTATCGAGACGCCGGAAGGTCCGAACATCGGTCTTATCTCTTCGATGTGTATCTACGCGAAGATCAACGACCTCGGCTTCATTGAGACGCCGTACCGCAAGGTAGAGAACAGCATGGTCGATCTGGACAACGATCACGTGATCTACCTCTCTGCAGAAGACGAGGAGAAGCAAGTCGTTGCGCAGGGTAACGCACCGCTCCGCGAGGACGGTAGCTTCATCCGCACGAAGGTTAAGACTCGTCTGGGTGCCGACTTCCCTGTCGTAGCGCCGAGTGAGGTGAACCTCATGGACGTGGCTCCGTGTCAGATCGCTTCCGTAGCTGCAGCGCTCATTCCGTTCCTCGAGCACGATGATGCTCACCGTGCCCTCATGGGATCGAACATGATGCGCCAGGCCGTGCCTTTGATTACATCCGAAGCACCTATCGTAGGTACCGGTATTGAGGAGCAACTCGTTACCGACAGCCGTACGCAGATAGTGGCGGAGGCAGACGGTCTGGTGACTTATGTGGATGCCGATACGATCCGTATCAAGTACGAGCGCTCGGAAGAGGAGGAGTTCATCTCCTTCGAGCCGGCCGAGAAAGAGTATAAACTGCCGAAGTTCGAGAAAACGAACCAGAACACGACCATCGACCTCCATCCGCTCGTTCGCAAGGGCGACAAGGTAGAGAAAGGTCAGATGCTCACCGAGGGTTATGCAACCCAAGGCGGCGAACTGGCACTCGGTAAGAACCTCAAGGTAGCGTATATTCCTTGGAAAGGTTATAACTACGAGGATGCTATCGTGCTCAGCGAGCGCATCGTTCGTGACGATATGTACACCTCTGTTCACGTTGTTGAACAGTTGCTCGAGGTACGTGACACCAAGCGCGGTATGGAGGAGTTCACCGCCGATATCCCGAATGTGTCCGAAGAGGCAACCAAAGACCTCGACGAGAACGGTATCATTCGCATCGGTGCGTATGTACAACCGGGTGATATCCTCATCGGTAAGATCACGCCGAAAGGCGAGACCGATCCGAGTCCGGAGGAGAAACTGCTCAAGGCTATCTTCGGTGACAAAGCCGGTGACGTGAAGGACGCTTCGTTGAAGTGCAGCCCGTCGCTCGACGGTGTCATCATCGATAAGAAACTCTATACGCGTGCTACCAAAGACCGCAAGCAGAAGATGGAGGACAAAGAGACCATGCAGAAGATGGATCTCAAGTTCCGCGAGCAAGCAGAAGCATTGCGCGACCTGCTCATCGACAAGCTCTACAACCTGCTCAACGGTCGTCAGGCGGTATCCGTCAAGGATATCCTCGGTACCGAACTCATCAGTAAAGGCCAGCACTTCACCAAGGAGCGCCTCAATGAGATCGATTACTTCTCGGTTCTCCTCGAGGGTTGGACCGCTGACGAGCACAAGAACGAGTTGGTAGCTCAGTGTATCATGAACTATATCGTTAAGTTCAAAGAGATGGACGCGCTGCTCAAGCGTGAGAAATTTAACTTGACTATCGGCGATGAACTGCCGAACGGTATCATCCAGATGGCGAAGGTTTACGTGGCTAAGCGTCGTAAGATCCGCGTGGGTGATAAGATGGCCGGTCGTCACGGTAACAAGGGTATCGTATCCAAGATCGTCCGCGTAGAGGATATGCCGTTCCTCGCAGACGGTACGCCGGTTGATATCGTGCTAAACCCGATGGGTGTGCCTTCCCGTATGAACATCGGTCAGATCTTCGAGGCTGTCCTCGGATGGGCTGGTCAGGAGTTAGGTGTTAAATTCTCGACGCCTATCTTCGACGGATGTACGATGGAGCAACTCGACGAGTGGACCGACAAGGCCGGCCTGCCGCGTGGCGGTAAGACCCAGTTGTACGACGGTGAGACGGGTGAACCGTTTGACCAGATGGCAACGGTCGGTGTGACCTACTTCATGAAACTCGGTCACATGGTCGATGATAAGATGCACGCACGTTCGATTGGTCCGTACAGCTTGATTACCCAGCAGCCGTTGGGTGGTAAGGCACAGTTCGGTGGTCAGCGTTTCGGTGAGATGGAGGTTTGGGCACTCGAGGCACACGGTGCTGCGCACGTGCTCCAGGAGATCCTTACCATCAAGTCCGATGACGTCACCGGTCGTGCACGTACCTACGAGGCTATCGTCAAAGGTGAGCCGTTCCCGACGCCGGGTCTGCCCGAGTCGCTCAACGTGCTCCTGCACGAGTTACAAGGTCTGGCACTCAGTATTAACATGGAATAATGGAGGACTAGAATATGGCTTTTAAACAAGAAAATAAGAAAACCGGTTTCACCAAGATCTCTATTGGTCTGGCTTCCCCGGACGAGATCATGCAGATCTCCTCGGGTGAGGTGCTCAAACCGGAAACGATTAACTATCGTACCTACAAACCTGAACGTGACGGTTTGTTCTGTGAGCGCATTTTTGGTCCGACCAAGGATTATGAGTGCCACTGCGGTAAATACAAACGTATTCGTTATAAAGGTATCGTCTGCGAGCGTTGCGGCGTAGAGGTAACCGAGAAGAAAGTGCGTCGTGAGCGTATGGGTCACATCAAACTCGTCGTTCCGGTAGCGCATATCTGGTATCTCCGTTCGTTGCCGTCCAAGATGGCAGCGCTGCTCGGTATCCCGACCAAGAAACTGGAGACCGTCATCTATTACGAGAAATACCTCGTCGTACGTGCCGGCGCACTCCTCGGTCAGGAGATCGGCGAGAAGCACGAGAACGATAAGAACCGTCTTCCTATCGAGGACAAGATGTTGCTTGATGAGGATCAGTACCAGCAGGTAATGGCTATCCTCCCGGAGGACAACGATCTGCTCGAGGATACCGATCCGAACAAAGTCATCGTGAAGATGGGTGCTGAGGCCGTTTACGACCTGCTCTGCGCTATCGACCTCGATGAACTGAGTTACGAACTGCGTGCTACGGCAGACAAGGCTACTTCGGCGCAACGCCGTCAAGAGGCTCTCAAGCGTCTGCAGGTAGTAGAGGCTTTCCGCGCTTCCAAGGGCAAGAACCGTCCGGAGTGGATGATTCTGCAGGCTGTGCCTGTAACCCCGCCGGAGTTGCGTCCGTTGGTTCCGCTGGATGGTGGACGTTTTGCTACGTCTGACCTCAACGACCTCTACCGCCGTGTGATCATCCGTAACAACCGTCTCAAACGATTGATGGAGATCAAGGCGCCGGATGTCATCCTGCGTAACGAGAAGCGTATGCTTCAGGAGGCCGTTGACTCGCTCTTCGATAACAGCCGTAAGACGACGGCAATGAAGTCCGAGGCTAACCGTCCGTTGAAATCGCTCTCTGACTCCCTCAAGGGTAAACAAGGACGTTTCCGTCAGAACCTGCTCGGTAAACGTGTGGACTACTCCGCGCGTTCGGTTATCGTCGTAGGTCCGGAACTGAAGATGCACGAGTGCGGTCTGCCCAAAGAGATGGCGGCTGAACTCTATAAGCCGTTCATCATCCGTAAGCTCATCGAGCGCGGAACGGTGAAGACGGTTAAATCGGCTAAGAAGATCATCGATCGCCGCGAACCGGTTATCTATGAGATTCTGGAGCATGTGATGGAAGGACACCCGGTTCTGCTGAACCGTGCTCCGACACTGCACCGCCACGGTATCTTGGCTTTCCAGCCGAAGATGATCGAGGGTAAGGCTATCCAGCTGCACCCGCTGTCCTGTGCCGGCTTCAACGCCGACTTCGATGGTGACCAGATGGCGGTTCACTTGCCGTTGAGCAACGAGGCTATCGTCGAGGCACAGCTCCTCATGCTCGGATCCCATAATATCCTCGACCCGGCGAACGGTAACCCGATTACCGTACCTTCGCAAGATATGATCCTTGGTCTGTATTATATTACTAAGGAGCGTGCGGGTGCGAAGGGTGAAGGTCTTACCTTCTACTCGGAGGAAGAGGCTATCATCGCACTCAACGAAGGTCGCGTGGACGTACACTCGAAAGTGAACGTACGTGTCAACGGTCAGATCTATCAGACCACTCCGGGTCGTGTCATCGTCAACCAGTATGTGCCGGAAGAGATCGGTTACCAGAATGTGCTGATGAAGAAAGGAGCAGTCAAGGCCATCATCACCAAGGTCATCAAGACCTGCGGTGTGGCTCGTGCTGCGAAGTTCCTCGATGATATCAAGGACCTCGGTTACTACCGTGCTTTCAAGGGTGGTTTGTCCTTCAACTTGAATGATATCCTCATTCCTGAGGAGCGCAAAGACCAGATCGCACAAGGTAACGCCATCGTGGATGACCTCTATATGAACTATACGATGGGTCTTATCACGGACGACGAGCGTTATCGTAAGACCGTCGATACCTGGAAAGAGATCGATGAGAAACTGAAGAAGATCGTCATGAAGCACATGGAGGAGGCTGACGAAGGCTTCAACTCCGTGTACATGATGATGGACTCCGGTGCCCGTGGTAATGCAGACCAGATCAAGCAGTTGGCAGGTATCCGTGGTATCATGGGTAAGCCGTTGAAAGCCGGTTCGACCGATACCCGTACGGATATTGAGAACCCGATTCTTGCGAACTTCAAAGAAGGTATGTCGGTGCTCGAGTACTTCATCTCGACCCACGGTGCCCGTAAGGGTCTTGCCGATACCGCTTTGAAGACAGCCGATGCCGGTTATCTGACCCGCCGTCTGGTCGATGTATCGCACGACGTGATCATCAACGAGGAAGACTGCGGTACGCTCCGTGGTTTGGCTACACGCGCCGTTAAGGATGGCGACCGTGTAGTAGCTTCGTTGAGCCAGCGTATCCTCGGTCGTGTCTCTGTACACGATGTACTGGATAACGACGGTAACCTCATTGTGGCTGCCGGCGAAGAGATCCGCGAGGCACAATGCGAGGCTATCGAGGCTGCAGGTATCGAAGAGGTAGTTATCCGCTCGGTACTCACCTGCGAATCCAAGCACGGTGTCTGCGCGAAGTGTTACGGACGTAACCTCGCTTCCCGTAAGATGGTTCAGAAGGGTGAGGCTGTCGGTGTCATCGCTGCACAGGCTATCGGTGAGCCGGGTACTCAGTTGACCCTCCGTACCTTCCACTCCGGTGGTTTGGCCGGTGGTTCGGCTGCTCAGAGCACCTACGACCTGTCCCGTGACGGTATTGTCGAGATCGAAGATCTCCGTACGATCACTACCGCTGCCGGTGACGTTATCGCAGTCAGCCGTAAGAACACCCTCTCGTTGAAGGACGAGAAGACAGGTGTTGTACTGGCTACCTTCGATATCCCGTATTCGGCGAAACTGTTCGTTACTCCGGGCGAGAAATACCCGAAGGGTACCCGCGTCTGCGAGTGGGATTCCTATAAGATTCCTTTGCTGATCGAGCAAGACGGTAAGATCCGCTTCGAGGATGTAATCGAAGGTGTGACCTGCAAGACCGAGATCGATGAGCAGACCGGTAAGAAAGAGGTATATATCACCGAGTCGAAAGACAAGACCAAACTGCCGCAAGCACACGTGATTGACAAGGCGGGTAACATCCTCCGTTCGTACAACTTGCCTGTTAAGGCAAACCTCGACGTTAAGGATGGTGACACCGTGAAGATCGGTGACTCCCTCTTCTCGACCGCTCGTGCGAAGAACAGCGGTGGTGATATCACCTCCGGTCTTCCGCGTATCACGGAGCTCTTCGAGGCTCGTAACCCGTCTAACCCGGCTATCGTGGCTGAGATCGACGGTGAGATTACCTACGGTAAGATCAAGCGTGGTAACCGTGAGCTGTTCATTACTTCGAAACTCGGTGAGCAGAAGGCTTATCTGATCCCGTTGACCAAGCAGATCTTGGTTCAGGAAGGTGACTTCGTACGTGCCGGAGCTCCGCTCTCTGACGGTGCAATCACGCCGGATGATATCTTGGCTATCCAAGGTCCGACAGCGGTACAGAACTACATCGTTAACGAGGCACAGGCTGTTTACCGTCTGCAAGGTGTGGAGATCAACGATAAGCACTTCGAGATCATCGTTCGTCAGATGATGCGTAAGGTAGAGATTCTCGAACCGGGTGATACACGTTTCTTGGAGGGTGATATTGTCGACAAGCTCGACTTCCTCGAGGAGAACGATCGTATCTGGGGTCGTAAGGTAGTTACCAATGCCGGTGACTCCGAGGTACTCCGCGAAGGTCAGATCGTTACCGCTCGTCGTCTGCACGATGAGAACTCGAGCCTCCGTCGTCGTGATAAGAAGCTGGTGGTTGCTCGTGACGCTGAATGCGCTACGGCTAAGCAGATCCTGCAAGGTATCACACGCGCTGCGCTGGGTACGAAGTCCTTTATGTCCGCTGCATCCTTCCAGGAGACCACGAAGGTTCTCAACGAGGCTGCTATCCGCGGTAAGGTGGACTACCTCGAGGGAATGAAGGAGAACGTTATCTGCGGTAACCTCATTCCTGCCGGAACGGGTATGCGTGACTTCTCGAAGATCACGGTACACAACGCCGAAGAGTACGCCGCTATCCAGGCTGCCCGCGAAGCTGCCGAGGCTGCTTTGAACGGTGACGAAGAGTAAATATGTAACGGTTACCGGTTATCGGTGATCGGTTATAGGAAAAGGAGCTTTCGGGCTCCTTTTTCTTTTACACCATACACCATACACCATCTTCGGGTGTTTTGTGTAAAAATTGACGTTTTGTGTTGACTTTTCGCGCTCGCGCTTGCGTAAATAAAAAATAATTCGTACCTTTGCCGCGATTTTGAAAAGTGGACTTTGCAAAATAACATAAATAAACCAATTTTTTTACTAACAAATTTAAATTTAATGCTTATGAAAGACAAATTTTCAAAGTTTATTAACTTGCAGGGCAAGTATCTAACATCCCTGCTATTTGCCCTCCTCCTCGGCATCGGCCAGATGTGGGGAGCGGAAATTTTTGGATTTACATGTACATCCTCCACAACTGCAGTAAGCAGTGGCGGTTATACTGCTACCGGTGGAACTGCAACCCTTTCGGGAAGTGCAATGAGCACCGGAGGTACTAATGAATTAACTATCGGAACGCAGACGTTCTATAAATTCAATTCATCGTCCCAATGGACATTCACCTTATCTTCCGGTAAATTTGCAGCAGGTGATGTGATTACTTTTACATGTTGTTGTGAATCAGGAAGTGATAAATCAGGGAAGGGAGTGAAGATCAATAACTCGATTGCTGTTACTGGAGATTTCCCCAAGAATACAACTAATACAATTTCCTATACTGTAGTCGCAAGTGATGGTGTTGCAGGACAAAGCTCGTTCTATATCAAACGTAATGACTCAAATATTAAGTTCGGCACCGTTTCTGTAACGCGTTCTTCTGGTGGCGGAGGTGATCCGGTTGATCCGGAATTCACATATACTCCAGCAACCTATGTCATCGGTGATCCTGCGTTGGATTTAAGTACAAAACTGTCTTCAACGAATACGACAGGTGCTATCACTTTTGCAATTAAGGATGCTGCAGGTACTGGCGCAAGCATCGCAAACAGCAAGAACTTTACTGCTACAACAGCTGGTACTGCAAAGGTTACTGTATCGCAGGAGGCTTCTACCGGTTATAATGCAAAATCGCAAGATATTGATGTAACCGTTGCAGCTCCGGATCCGTGTACTACATATTTCCACTTCGTTGCAACTGCTGATGCTACAGCAAATGGCAAGACTAACTGGGATGGATTTACGAATGCGCCTACGGGTTCAAATGGTCAAAGTAACTCGGTTACTATTGATGGATCAAACTATACCTTGACGAAGCGAACCGGCTCTACTGGTGGAGGTGGTACTATATTAGGATTTACTATTCCTGCAAACAAAGCAGGTACTTTGTATGGTTACATGAAGTCGAGCGGTAGTGCTGCTCGTACACTTTCTCTGAAGAAAGGCGAGGATGTTGTTAAAACCAATACGGAAATTGTTGATGGTAATTGGACACTTATCACAATTGATGCAATCACTCCGGGAACTTATACTTTGAGCCCTGACCAAAACGTACAAATTCAAATGTTTGCTCTAAAGGTATGTGATGCAACATTCCATACTATCACTCTTGATTTGGATGGTGGCACCGGTGCAACAAGCATTCAAGTACTGGATGGTGTTCCTGCAACGAAACCGGCAGATCCGACGAAGGATTATGCAGACTTCGCAGGTTGGGTTGTTAAATCCACGAGTGCTGCTTATGATTGGGATGCTGCAGTAACAGGTGACATTGAGTTAAAGGCTACCTGGAATGTATGGCCTACTTTGACTTTGAAGGCTGGCGAAGGCGCTACGGGTTCTGATATTACATCGCAACATCAGGCAGGATCGAGTGTAGCAGTTCCTGCAAAACCTGAAGGATTCAGCAATGGAACAAAGAACTTCGATGGTTGGACATACAGTGCGGCTGTAACATCGATTGATGAGACGCATTTCGAGATGCCGGCAAGCAACCTGACACTGACTGCACAATGGGTAAGTGCAGCGTCTGTTGCTCGTATTGGCGAGACAGAATATGCTACATTCGCTGAAGCTTTGGCAGACCATGCTGATGGAACAATCGTTCTGCTTCAGAATGTAGAATTAGACGCAATGTTGTCTGTTAACTATGACTTGGCTATTGACCTGAATGGTAATACGTTGTCTCGTGACGATGCAAGTGCTAAGTTGATCGAGGTTTATGGTGATGCCACTCTGACTATTACAGGTACTGCAGAGAACTCTGAGTTCGTTGGTCGTATCAACCTTGGTAGAGCAACCAACAGCAATGGTAACTTGGTTATCAATGGCGGTTACTATCGTGTAGATAACGGTCAGACCGTGCTACACGTGAATGGTACTTGCTTGGCTTCGAACGTAACAATCACTAATGCAACATTTGTTAGCCCGAACGACAATGCTATTCAGTTGAACGGTGCAGGTGTATTCAATATCAGCAATTCGACCTTCACCGGTAAGACGGGTATTTATCTGAAGGCTGGTGTTCTGACCTTGACGGCTTGTACGGTTAACGGTACAGGCGCATATACCGATTACACGTTCTATCAGAATGGTTCTAACCCGACAGGTGACGCTATCGTAGTTGATGCTTGCGGTTATCCTGGTGCAGCTCCGACAATCAATATCGTGAGCGGTACGTATAATTCCGAGCATGGTTCTGCTTTGGCTTATTATCATCCGCAGGGCAATCCCGCAGTTGGAGGCGTAACCGGTGGTACGTTTAACAGCGAAGTTCCGGCTGCTTTGTGTGCCCAGAACTACGTTCCGAAGGATAACGGCGATGGCACTTATGGTGTGAAGCCGCTGGCAGTAACCTTCGATATTGAGGCTTATGTTGTAGGTGATAATACGGTTGATTTGGATGATGTGAAAAATCAATTAACTGCTAAGGGTTATGCATATAGCAACCTTTCCGGTATTGATAGAGGCCACTCACACAACTATATTTATGATGGTTTGAAGTGGAGCAACTCCAATAATGGTTCTATTTCATTTACAGCAGAAGCTGGTAAACTGATTGTTCTGAAAACCGGTTATATGAAGGCCAGTGGTGCTGCCGTGATGTCTGTAAATGGTGTTGTTGATACAGAGACCACTATTGAATCGGCTAATGAGAGTGTTGAAACCCATAAGTTGTATTATTGGTACAACGCCGATGTTGCAAACTACTCGCTGGCAGTTAATTCCAAGGATGCTAACGGTACTTGTGTACTGAAAGCAATCACGATTACTGATCCATATGTAGTAACTTTCAATGCAAATGGTGGTGACGATGTTGCTGCTGTGACGTTCTATGGTACAGCTCTGCCTTTGCCGAATGCAACGAAGGGTACGGATAGCTTCAAGGGTTGGTTCGATGCTGCAACCGGTGGTAACAAGATCGGTGATGCAGGTGACGAATATATCCCGGCAGGCAACGTTGAGTTGTTCGCACAATGGGAGGCTATCTCGACCGATGCTCGTCTGGCTTCGATTACCTTCTCGGCTGCAGGTACACTTGAACCGGCATTTAATCCGGAGTTGGTGGACTATACTTATACAATCCTGTATGCTCCGAATGCTGCTATTCCACAGATTACTGGAGCAACGGCAGTTAATCCGAATGCAAAAGAACCGGTTATCGTTCAACAGGCTTCCGCTTGGGATGAGACCGCTATCATTCGTGGTGTAGCTCAATCTGACGACACTAAAGCATACAACATCACCATGAAGATTGCTCCGAAAGATGGTGTAAGCATCATTAAGGTCGCTACTACCGGTGGTACAAACAAAACTGTTACCGGTCTCTATGCAGGTGACGGAGATGTCAATCTGTCCAGTAGCAAGAAAATGGATGGAGGCAAATACATCGGCTTTACACTTGATGGAACAACCCTCCAAGCAGGTGACCGCATCAATGTACATACAACTCAGGCTGCAAATACCGGAGGTTCGCATATTATCTTCTACGATAACATGACCGACAAGAACGAGTTGTACGATACAGAAGAAATCGGTGGTACAGGCGATAATATCTTTACCATCAATGCCGCTATGGTAGGCGCAACGACAGCTTATGTATATCGTTCGGATGCGGATAATCCGCATAAATGGAACGGTTATGTAGATTATATCGAAGTAACCCGTGCGATGAATCCTGTTCTGACAGCAATTACGCTTGCAGGCGTTACTGCTGATAAGGGTACAGGAGATGCGTTCTCGGCTACCTTGCCGAATGGAACGAACCTCGCTTCGATGACCGTTGTTCCGACTATTGTTAAGAACGGCGAAGGCGGTTCTGCTGCTCCGACAGCCGCTTGGGCTTGGGGTGACAACACCTACCGTGTAACGGATAAGGACGGTGATTATACCGATTATACGATTACGCTGACTGAGGCTGCTACACCTTCTGCTGCTCCGGAAATTACCTCACAGCCGCAAGGCGCAGAATATCTGGAAGGTGCTACAATAGCTGCATTGGAAGTAGTTGCTACCGGTTCGGGTGAACTGAGCTATCAGTGGTACCTCGGCGAGAACGCTATTGACGGAGCAACGGCTGCTACCTATACTCCGACAGTAAGCGCAATCGGTACGTATGTATATCACTGCGTTGTAACCAACACAGAGGCAGGTCATCCGGCTACCTCGTTGGTATCTAGCAATGCAACGATCACTATTGCAGAAGATCCGGCAGCTATTAAGTTATTGGACGGCGAAGGCAATGTCAATACAACCGACTTTATTACCGCTGTTTCGAAGAATACGGTTAACTATGGTGGTGCAGATCACAACTGCGCAACATTCGGAAGCACAGCAAGCACAGCGGTTGGTGCATCGGGATTGAACAAGTTCATCATCTACAATGCAAAGACCGATCAGACGAAGATCAAGTTCGTGCTTTACAACACGCAAAACGGTGCAGTAACTATGAAATTGCAGAAGTTGGTAGAAGGTGGTACTGAGATGGTGGAAGAAGTAATTAATGTTCCTTCGAAGGAAGAATTCACTACTGACTTCTACACATTCAATGGTTCTGCTAACCGTACGATGTATGCATTTGTGCAGAACACCGGTATCAAGGTGCTGCAAGTCAAAGTTATTGATAATGGTACTGCTTTGAAGCAATTTGGTGAAGTGGGCTACTCGATTAACTTCAATCAAGGTCGTCTGTTCCTCAATTCCGGTACGGATGGTGCATATGACGGATTAACCTATAATGCAGCTTCCAACTTTGCACCGCTGAGTTCAACTGGTCTTTCGCTGACCAAGAACAAAGCGTATCGTTTCAACGTTCCGGCTGATGCAACCATGACGGTTACTGCTGCGAACAACTCGAAGTACTATATCACGCAAACGGAAGACGGTGAGGATAATGAGACAGCAGTGGCTGCGGCTACTTCGTTCGACCTGACCGCTGGTACATGGTATCTCCGCGTAGCCGGTTCTAACCTGGGCGTTACCAATATTGCTTTCGCTGCTCCGAAGTGCGCAGAGCCGGTTATTGATAATAATCCGGAATCGAATACGAACTTTGGTCAAGGCAACTTGACCGCTACTGTTGTTGCTCATGCAACCGATGGTGCAACGCTGGCTTACCAGTGGTACGATGCTGATGACAACGAGGTTGCCGGTGCTACAGAGGCTACGCTGACTACCACGACCGAAGGTACGTACTATGTAATCATTACGGCTTCGAAGGCTGGTTATGAGAACCGTTCCGTACAGTCTGCTAATGCTACGCTCGGTTATCGTGACAATACAATAGCTACGTTGAGTGCACTGACTTATGGCACTCCGGCTACGGCAATCGTGCTTGAGGCAGACAAATATAACTACCGTGTTACTCTTGATGAAGGTACAACCGATGTTCCTGCTCTGGCTGCTACGGCTACGCAGGCTGCTTACGGAGCAACGGCAGTTCCGACTGATGCAACAGCGTTTACAGACTACAAGGCTGTTTCTACAGTGCTCGTAACGGCAGAGGATGGTACGACTACTCAAACCTATACGGTTACATTCGTTGTTCAGCACATCTACGCTGTTATGGAAGATGTAACAGAGAGTACTACCTGGAACTGGAGCGGTAGCGAAGAAGCTGTAATCAACGATGTGGCTAACAAGGGTCTCATCATTGCTAACTATATTGATGGTGCTAACTTCGAGATGATCGAAGGTAAAGAGAATGAGCGTGCACGTCGTAACCAAAACGGCGGTGTATATCAAGGAACGTATCTGCACTTCAATACTACAGTTCCCGGACGCGTTAAGTTCTACTTCCGTGCTCCGTCCAGTGGCGAGAATTGTACGATTACTGTTAAGAATGGTGGTAGAACCGTTGTAGCTGGTACTCGCGGTAATTCGTTTGGTTGGTCTAATGAAGTGTTTGTTAATGGCGATGTAGTCATTGAAATGGAGAATGATAAAGAAGGTGGCGGAACAACCCGTGTACAGCAGGTTGTATTTACCGCTGCAGAGGCAGACTACACTCGTGACGTAACCGAAGGCCGCTACGGAACTATCTGCTTGCCGAATGGCGGTGTTATGGTAGGTGCAGCGCTCTATGAGGTTGCATACTTCGATGCAAGCCAGAAGAAGATCTTCTTCGACGAGGTGCTCAATGGTGCAATGGTAGCAGGTACTCCGTATATCTTCTTGCCGGAAGAAAACGTAACGCAACTGAAGGTATACTACACCGATGCTGCAAATGCTGCCGCAGGCAACGCGAACGGTCTCTTTGGTTCGTACACGAAGACGGAATTGGAGCAGAATGCAGGCAACTACATTCTCTACAACAACCAGTACCTGTTGGTTAACAGCGACGATGTATATGTTGGCGAGAACCGTGCATACATCAAGATTGGTGTTGAAGGCGGTGTTCCAACGAATGCTGTTGCTCCGGCTCCGGGTCGTCGTCGCGTAGCGATGGGCGTCTTGAATGAGCAAGTGGTAACAGGCGTTGATGAACTGAATGCTGCTGAGGCTCCGGTTAAGGTGATGATCAACGGTCAGATGTTCATTCTCCGTGGAGAAAAGATGTATGACACAACGGGTCGTCTGGTAAAATAACATGAATTTGGCGCAAAGTACGGCAAAAATTTGCATATATCAAAAATTTGCCGTAACTTTGCAGCCGATTTAAGAATGAGAGAATTATGAAAAAGATATATAATCAACCGTTAATGGACGTAATGGCAGTCATGCCGACGACTATTATCTGTGCTAGTGTAACAGAAGGCACAGGTGGTACAGCAGGTTTAGGTGGTGGTGGCGGATCTGGTACAGGAGAAACCATCGGCGACTAATTTCCCTCACGTGTGCGCGAACATTATTGTCGCGTACGCGTTAAGTGACAAAACAATCAAAGGCAGCTTTCGGGCTGCCTTTGGTGTTTTTTATGTGGCGGCTAATTTCTGCCACCTAATCGTATGTTTGTCCTATGTATATCCTATGTTTATCGTATGTTTATCGTGTCGTCAATTGATAAAAATGGTTTTTATTGTTTTTGTTTCTATAAATTTCAGAAAAATTTGCATATATGAAATATTTGTTGTACCTTCGACCTGCTACCCTGAGTGATGTGACCCCAAAAAGTTGGACGGATTATTAAATCTATTTTATTTGAGATTGAAAGTGGGTTCGGTATTGTACAGGACTCATTTTCAATTTTAACT
>CACXPH010000023.1 GCA_902769535.1 uncultured Bacteroidales bacterium | reverse complement strand
CTAGTCAATGACTTTGACGGTGAGTTTGATCTCGTCGGGTTGTTTGTCGGGATAGAGTTCGACGAAGGTCTTGACATAGCCGTTCATGATGGCGGTGCGGGCCTTGACGAGGTTCTGCTCTTTGACCTTTTCTTTGGCATTCTCACGCCATTTGACGGCTTGTTCTTGCTTGTACTTGTTGTAGTCGGCAAAGTCAAAGACTTCGGTGCGCTGGAGTTGGAAGGTTCCTACTCCTTCTATTTCAAACTCGCCTTTTTCAAGGCCTTTGGCGGCAAGGATGGCAACGGCTTCGTTGGTTGCCTCGGTGCTGATTTCGTCGATACGAGCCTTGATGGCTTTTTCTTGGGTGCGCAGGGAGCGCAACTCTTTAAGATTAGTAGTTTGCATAATGATAAAATTTTTGGTGTCGGATACTATCCGACGTAATTAACAAAGAATCTTTTTTATGGTTGTGTCTTTTTTTGCTTAAAAAAGGAACAAGCTGGCAGGAAAAAGACACAAGCCATAACTGGGATTGGGTAAAAAAGAAAAAGACACAAGTTAGATTTCCATGTGGTGGGTCATCTCATACTCCATGCGGGCATCGAAGGGTGTGAGGCCGGGAGGCGGGTTGGTGGCGAAGGTGTCGCGGGTGAAGTGCTGGTCAGCGAGGGTCGCAAGTTCGGTCTCGAACTGCTCACGGGACATGGTTCGCGGGTCTTGGAGCTCACGTAGACGCTCGTAGGTAAAGAGACGGAGATTACCGTCCGGTACGACTTTTTTGAGGGCACGCTGACGCCTATCCGCTTCGGAGTGCTCGGCACGCGTGAGCCAACAGAGGAGGTTGGCGGGTTTGTAATCCAGCGGATCAGGGATGAGATGATGACAAATGCCGACGTAAGAGCCCCTTTCCAGACCTTTCCCCTGAAGGGGCAAGGATGTGTTTTCAAACGTGGGTCGCGGGCCATAGAAAGCGAGCGCCATGAGGAGATGGCAGTTTTTACTGCCTGTTTGGCGGTCAGAAGGATACCCCTTTCCCATTTTAAAATTGTTGTTTTTCTCGTGATTTTTTCTTGCGGGACTGAAATCGTGCGCGATTTTCTGTCCATGCGCATTGAGAAAATAGCCGTCCGGGTGTGCCCAGCGGACGATGTTTTTGGTGTACTCAAGCGGTACTTGTTTGCAGCCTTGGTTAAGAAACCAGACGCGTGATAATAATTGTTGCATAACACTGCCAGTTCGGAGGGATGGTTAGTCTCCGAAATGCGGTGCAAAGGTCGTAATTCATAATGGCAAACCCCGCTAAATTTTAGCGAGCGTGCAAAATAGTTATTTTTTGTTATAAAAACTGCGCAAAGTGGCCGGACTTTTGTCTGTATGCTCTGCCATTTTGCGGTTGTAGTCGTACGGATGTCTTGCGCATTCGAGATCTTTCCATCCTTTAATGACACCTTTAAATAGCACGTTAAAATAGATGGCAACGCTATCTTCCGGATCTCCCTCTTTTTCGGGCATCGGGTGAGCAAGATAGAAGTTATCCATTTGTGTGAGAATGTAGTTAACGGCGTCCTGTGTGACGTCATAAGTCTGTTGTGTGTATTTGCTCATGGCTTTGTGAATTTGAAAAAATCCACAAAGGTACGAAGAATCTATTGATCGCGAAAGAGCATAAAAAAATCGCAGGCATCAAAGATGTCTGCGATAATTATAAAATAATTATTTTTTTTGGGGGGGGGAGAACTACTTATTCCCCTTTGCTCTATTGTGGGTCTGACAGAGCATTTGACAGTTGGAGATGTCGGTGGCTCCGCCTTTGGACCAAGCCGTTACATGGTCGGCGTCCATTTCCGAGAGTTTCCAGATTTTTGATTTGTTCGCTCCGTTCTCCAACACACAATGCGGACAGTTGGAAATGCCTTTCTTTTCTGCTGCAGCGGTTTGACGGGCATAGACGCTTTTCTTTGTCGGCTCGTCAAAACAACGCACCTCGAGAAGTTTGGAATCCTTGCAACCACCGAGGATATATTCGTAAATGCCGCGTTTGTTCTTGACGTAATAATCTTCGTATAGTTCGCGCTGTTTGGTGGCTACTTGTGCCGGGTCGTAAGGCTGTTTATGGTATTTCTCATAGAGTTCACCCCATGGCAGGCCGCACATCTCCTTTTCGATGTTTTGGAACACACAGCTTGCCCAGTCGATGACGCTATCGAAATAGGTTTGCATTTCGCGGATATTATCGTCATAACGATGAAGCGACATATATCCGCTTACATTGCCTTTGCTTACCCATTCCAGCGCGGTATGCAAATAGGCTTGACGCTTTACGTTTCCGCGTAAGAAGGCAGCCCATTTATTTACGTTCGCGTTCTGGGAATTAGAGAACACCTCTTTGGCTTTATTGACGAACGATCCACAATAAACGGCATTCAAAATCTCTTGTTCTTCCAGAGGAAGACCGACGATATTGATAGTCTTGAACCATTCTTTGATTTCGCTTTCTGTTCCCTCACACTCATACACCAATAGTTCGGTCTCCAAGATCTTCTTTTTGAGGTCTTCCGCCATATAGTCGAAATACTGCTCCATGCCGTTTATCACTACGGCAAACTTTCGCGTAAGGAAGCGACCGAGTGAAGTAATACGTTGTTGTCCGTCCAATACTTCCAGATGCGCATCATCCACCTTATTGAAATACAACAAGCCTATCGGGTATCCCTTTAGCACGGACTCAATCACAGCTATCTCACGTGCGCCGTTCTGCTCGGCATATAAATAGTTGCGCTGATATTCCGGCTGAATAGTCAGGCGTCCGGACAAACCGAACAGGCCTTTGCCTTCGGCTTCGTTATAGGTAAATCCTTTGCAGATTTCCTCAACGGTGTAAATCTTTCGTATTGCTTTCATGGCTTATTGTTTTTTGCGGATAAATATTCTACCATAAGTGGATTGAATTTGTCTTCCCTCTACATTTTCAAAATAGTTATGAACACCATCGTTTTTTAATAGATTACCATTCTCGTTTGTCTTCCCACCAGATGAACCTGTCCTTTCTCCATTTGGTTTACATTCCCAATATTCATCATATTTCTTTATGTCAGGAACTAAATCATGGCAACCTCTTTGAGTAGAACCTAATATTTCAAATTGTTCAGGACAATATTTGTCCATAAATGAAATAGGGACTCCCATTATTCCCTCGTAATCGCCAGGAATAACTTCGGTAAAAGGCACTTCTATTGCATCGTAATTATCATAACGCTGATACTCAGTATATCCCTTTAACTTTTTATTAAATTTTAAATTGTCAGACATGCTCATGAGTTGTAGTGGTTTGTGACGTGCTCCGTGGTCTATATTTGTAAACCAACGAGAATGCGCTGCTTCATAAAGTGGGCTATTTGTGCTTTCTTGGTAGAACCAACGAACATCCGTAGTACCTAACCATAATTTATTATCTTTGATTAATGGGAATACTTCTTTGTAAGTAATGGCATTCATATTCCCTATTATAAGGCATTGCTTCCTTCCTTCTACTATCCATGCCAGGAATTCACGGAACAACGAGAAGGGCGGATTTGTGATAATAATGTCTGCCTCGTCACGCAGGGCAGTTACTTCCGCAGAACGGAAATCACCATCACCCTCCAAATAATTCCACTGCAAATCATCAATATCTATGCGCCCATTCGCGTTTGTATCATGATCAAGCGTAAAGATTTTGCCTTTTATGCGGCTCTTATCTACATTATAAAGGGGATTTTCGGTCTCAAAGAGTGTTGGCTGCCAGTCGGTCTTATATTTCTTGCTTTCGATGGCGTAAGATGTAGAAATGAGTTTCTTCAGTCCGAAGAACTCAAAGTTTTGCGCAAAGAACTTGGTAAAATTGCTCCATTCGGGATCATCGCAAGGCAGCAAAATCGTTTTGCCCCGAAAGACGTCGGGGTTATATTCTATATAGGCATTCACTTCTTTTTGAATGTCTGCGTACTGGGTGTAGAACTCATCATTTTTGGCAGCTTTCGCCTGCCCGAGATTGCTATTCTTTGCCATCAAGGGATAGTATTGCGCATACTATCCTTCATCGACGGACATAAAAAAGGCGTGGACCTCTATTCGCGTTCACGGAGGAGCCTAGGAAAAACCTCCGCCCCACACCCTAGAGGCCACACCCAAAGTGTGACTAAATGATGTGGGTTGAAAGTTCCAATAATAGGACTTCCGTGAAGCATTATCCGTTTCGTAAAGAAATCAGTTTCCTAGGCTTTTTTCTTTTGAACGCGAAAAATAGTAATGCTATTTATTTAATATGTTATCGCGCAACGCTTTGCGCGTGTCCTTACTGTTTTACGTCGGTAAGCGACGACCGCTTTTAACTCGCGGAGGGTTATTGGTTCTCCAGTTCAGAGATGTATTGTACGATTTGAGTACGGAGAGGAGGGAAATCATTTTGAATAATATCCCACACAATCGGCATTTGTATCGAATAATAGCCATGTACCATTACGTGGCGCATCTTAATGATAATTTGCCACGGGGTCTGAGGATGACGATCTTTAAAATCGAGAGTTAGCATGTATGCCGCTTCGCCCACTATCTCCAGACATTTAACGACTGCATAACGGAACATAGCATCTTTTTCCAGATCCTCTAAAGTTCTACCTTGTGCAAATTGTTGAGCCTTATCAATATGCTCCAAGATATGTTCAAGACGTCCTTTATCTCTAATGGGCTCTCTCATAGATTTTAATTTTATCGTTATCTACATACGGGCGGGCATAAGACGCCAAGCCTTTCTCCTCGACCAAATCAACCTTTCTACCTAATTGTTTCTCCAGATCACATATCATGCCAAAATAGCGAAGACCGATAGGTTGCGAATAATCCAGTTGAACGAGTATATCTACATCACTATTCGCCTTTTCCTCGCCACGCGAGCACGAGCCAAACAAGTAAGCTCGTTTGACCGGTTGAGTCGCAAAATACGCTTGTATCTGCGGTATCATTTTTTGAATGTCTGCGCTTGGCATAACTGTGTTGATTTGATTTTGCGCTGCAAAATTACAACTTTTTTCCGACATATGCAAGAAAAATCGCGAAAATCTCGCAACTAAAGTTACGAGCACAGAACAAAGGCACACGGCGGCGGCGCGCGCGGCAGGGGGCACACCCCCCCTAAACAACAAAACCATGAAACACCACCGGAGGTACTTGCCAAAGAGAGGGATAATGGGGAGGGAAAACACCTAAACAACCAAACAAGAAACCACATGCCGGATGACATCCGGCGTAATTGACATAGAAAACACTCCAAAACTCGCAACTAAAGTTACGAGCACGAAACAAAAAAAGCAAATATTATTTGCACAATTCGAAAAAAAGCAGTATCTTTGCAGGCGAATTACATTCTGTTATCTTCATTTGGGGTGCCGAGAGGCTGAGATAAGACCCATGGAACTTGAACAGGTAATGCTGTTAAAGAAAATGAAAAAAAAGGCATTCTTAATCAACCATGCATGGTTGATGCTATGTAGCGCGAGTGCGCTCATGATGTCTGCGCAAACGAGTGCGCAGGAGAAAGTGGACACTCTGTCCACGAGTGATTTTCAGATTCAAGAGGTAGTCGTAAGTGCTCCGGTGAAGCAAGCGACCGTAAGCCGTCAGGAGATCCGGTACGAGGAATTGAACCGTGACAACACGGGTCAGAACTTGCCTGTGCTGCTGAGCAAGACACCTTCTCTGGTGACGACAAGCGATGACGGTCTGGGTGTGGGTTACACCTATTTCCGCGTGCGCGGTAGTGATCACACGCGTATCAACATGACCATCAACGAGGTGCCTCTCAATGATGCAGAGAGCCAGACGGTTTTCTGGGTGAACATGACGGATATCAGTTCGTCCATCACTAAACTCGATGTGCAGCGGGGAGTCGGTACCAGCGCTAATGGCGGCAGCAGTTTCGGCGCAAGCATCAATATTAGCACCATTGATGTACAAAGGGACAATGTACCAAGTACAAAGGGGCCGGTAAAAGGTGAGTTGAGTTTCAACGGCGGTATGTACAACACCTTCCGCGAGATGGCAAAAATAGACGCCTACTGGGGAGATAAAAACAGTGCAAAAGGCGCATGGCATTTGGGCGGCAGGTTCAGCAAAGTGAACTCCGACGGATATATTGAACGCGCATTCTCGGATTTATTCAGTTACCAAGCCCAGTTAGGATGGCAAAACAGCCAAACCGCTGTTAATCTGCTCTCTTTCGGCGGCAAGGAGAAGACATATTTAGCATGGAACGGTCTGACGCGCGAGGATATAGAGGTGAACAGAAGGCAAAACACCGCGGGTGCTTTTACCGACGCAAACGGCAACACCCAGTACTACCGCAACGAGACCGACAACTACCAGCAACACCATGTTCATCTGAACGTGGCACACCGGTTCAATATGCATTGGAGCCTCAATGCGACAGGTCATTATACCTTCGGAACGGGTTACTGGGAGACCTTCGACACCTGGAACCTGCTCGGCATCGCCCAGAAGGGTTTGAGAAACCATTTCTACGGCGGGATACTCAGTACGAAATATATCCACGAGAAAGTAGATGTTCAGGCGGGTATCGCGCTCAATAACTACAACGGCATCTCGTATGGCAACATAGACCAGAAATACGGCAGTAACTTCACCGAATACTACCGCGGTTTCGGGGACAAGCTGGACGGCAACATATATGCCAAGGCCAACTGGAGAGTGCTTCATCGCGGAGGAGAGAAGCTGAGTCTGTACGGTGATTTGCAATACCGGTTGGTTCACCACCACATATACGGGGACAATGACAACAGTACGACTCCGGACAACCGTGTGAGCATCGAAGAGCAACACACCTGGCATTTTTTCAACCCCAAAGCGGGTCTGACCTACGACAACGGCGGTCACCGTCTGTCCGCCACTTTCTCGTTAGCCAACCGTGAGCCCGCCCGCTCCAATTTCATCAACCATCAGAAGGGTGAGGCCGAGCCGAAACCGGAGAAGCTATTCGACTACGAGTTAGGATATAACTACACTTCAGCAGGGGTCACCAAGAGCGGCTATGCTATTCCTTGGCACATCGGTCTGAACCTCTATTTCATGGATTACAAAGACCAGTTGGTACTCACGGGCGAGATCAACAGTATTGCTATTTTCCTGACCAAGAACGTGGATAAATCGTACCGGACCGGAGCGGAGTTGCAGTTCGGTGTCGATTGGACCAAATGGTTCAGTTGGAGCGGTACGCTGACCTGGAGCCGCAACAAGTGGTTGGACGGAAACACATGGCGTACTATCTCTTTCTCGCCGGACTGGATAGCGGGGAACATCTTCTCATTCCATGTAGCGGGATTCCTTGCCGAAGTGCAGACTACGGTCATCAGCAAGCAGTTTTTGGCTAACAACGAAGACCCCAACGCAATGCTGAAGGCCTATACCGTAACCAACCTGAACCTGCATTACCAGTTGCCTTTGCAGAAATACAAGAGATGCCCGGACATCACTCTCAAATGCCAGATTAATAATCTATTCAACACCCTATACGAGAGTAACGGCTATGTGTATCACGACGCATGGTCCGACAGCGACATCGCCTATTTCATGCCTCAAGCGGGCATCAACGTACACGCAGGTTTTGTCGTGCAATGGTAGAAGCCAGCCAAGCCAGTAAGATAGCGCCTGTGGGAATCCATCCCCAGGCGTTTTCTATTGCGAAAAAGTCAGCCCAAGGATTGGCTATCCAACCGACATAGACAAAGATAGCTGCCCAGATGGCCACTAAGACAAAGCCGATCAGCGTAGCCACCAACGAGCGGAAGGAGAAAAGGTTTTTGTAGATGAGGTACGCCCAAAAGGCCACTGTCAGGAAGAGGACCGTCGGTAACCAATAGGACGCAACGCCAAGCAAAATCGCCATCTGAAAACACTGCTCAATAGACGAACTGTGGCGTTTGATACGACCGATGATGAGGATGACGAACAGTACCAGCGCGGTTACCAAGTAACCGAACAGGAAGAGCCTACCCCCGTCCCCTCCCTGAAGGGAAGGGAGGATGAAATAGGTAGTAAGACTACCCCCTATTGCCAACGCCCAGAAGAGCGCCGGCAACAGGTGGTATAATATTACTTGCGTGTGTCTTTTCATTCAATGAATCCTTTACGACGGAGTAAGTTAGCAGGATCGGCCTCTTTGCCGCGGAACTCGATATAGAGTTCTTGTGCGTCGCGTGTACCGCCTTGCTCGAGCAGGTGACGGAAACGTTTGGCCGTCTCTGCGTCAAACAGATCACCGGTCTCTTTGAAAGCCGCGAAGGCATCGGCGTCGAGCACTGCAGCCCAAGTGTAGCTGTAGTAACCTGCCTCGTAACCCGTGGTGAAAATATGATTGTAGAAAGTCGGACGATAACGCACGATGATCTCATCAATCATACCCATCTTGGCCAGACTCTGTGCCTCGAACGCATTGACATCCAGTCCTTCCGCCGTCGTCAACTCATGGAAATCCATATCGAGGATAGAAGCGGAGAGCAACTCGGTGGTCACAAAACCTTGGTTGAACTTACCGGCTGCATTGATCTTCGCGATCAGTTCATCAGGGATGACTTCGCCGGTCTGATAGTGGAACGCATAGGTCTTGAGCACCTCCGGCTCGTACGCATAGTTCTCCATGAACTGCGAGGGCAGTTCGACGAAATCACGCGGGGTATTCGTTCCGCTCAGACTCTTGTAATGCGCCTTAGAGAGCAGACCGTGCAGCGCGTGACCGAACTCATGGAACAGCGTCTCTACGTCGTCCATCGAGAGCAGCGACGGGTTACCTGCAGTCGGTTTGTTGAAGTTACCCACGTTGATAATCACCGGACGATGGTCTCCGTTCTCATCGATATACTGCGGCAGGATCTGGTTCATCCACGCACCCGGACGTTTGCCTGCACGCGGGAAATAATCGGTATAGAGGATACCTACGAGCGAACCGTCGGCTTCGGTCACCTTGAAGACCTCTACCTCCGGATTATACACCGGCATGTTCTCCAGTTTCTCGAACTGCACGCCGTACAGTTTGGTAGCTACACCGAAGGCACCCTTGCGCACGTTATCCAGTTCGAAATACGGCTTGATTTCTTCCTCGTCCAGCGCATATTTGGCCTTACGCAGTTTCTCCGCATAATACCACCAATCCCATGGCTGCAGTTTCTCACCCGGCAGGTCTTGGTCGAGCAGTTCCTGCAGCGCGGCTGCTTCACGTTTCGCTGCAGCGAGCGACGGAGCCCAAACGGATTGCAGGAAAGCGTCTACCGTCTGATGGTTCTTCGCCATGCAGTCAGCCAGAATATAATCGGCCGGGTTGTCATAACCGAAGAGTTGGGCTTTCTCGATACGCAACTCCATCTCACGAATGATGACGGCTTTGTTGTCGTTGTCGTTATTGCGGTTACCACGCGTGGTGTAATCCATGAGCAGTTCCTTACGCAGGTCGCGATTCTCGCAGTACTGCAGTACCGGCGTGAAGGACGTACGCTTCGGCGTGAAGAGCCACTCACCCGGATGACCGGCAGCCTCAGCCTCTTCAGCCGCAGCAGCCTTGGCACTCTCCGGAAGACCTTTGAGCAGCGCCTCATCGGTGATAAAACGCTTCATATCGTCGCTGTTAGTCTCTGCTACGACGTTATTACCGAACTTAAGGGAGAGCAGTGCCAGTTCCTGATTGATGGCTTTCAGACGCTCTTTCTTATCCTCCGGCAGGTTGGCTCCGTTGTCAGCAAAGCGCTTGTAGGTCTCCGTTACCAGACGCATCTGTTCGGGGTTCAAACCCAGTTGCTCACGCTGGTCATAGACGAACTTCACGCGTTTGAACAGCGCCTCGTTGAGAATGATTCCGTCACTCAGTTCGCTGAGCATCGGACTCACCTTCTCTGCGATCTCGTTCATCTCGTCGTTGCCGTCCGCCTCGAGCACATTAAAGAACACACCTTCTACACGCTCCAGCGTCATACCTGTACGGTCGAGTGCCACGATGGTATTCTCGAACGTCGGTTCGGCTTCATTATTGACGATCGCGTCTATCTCTGCTTTCTGCTCCTCAATAGCAGCCTCAAAAGCCGGCATATAATGCGATAACTTCACTTGATCAAAAGCCGGTACACCGTATGGTGTGTTCGGTTGATCCAACAAGGGATTTTTGTTACATGCTAACAAACTCATAGCAATGATGGAAAAAATTAAACATTTTTTCATTTTAGATTTCAAATTTATGATTTATGATTTATTGGATGCGCACATTTTTCTCCATTGACTGCTTGATGCGTTCACGCAGTTCGCGCGATTGGTTATCCACTTTCTGATACCAGTGTGGTTTGAAATCCTGCGCGAACTTACATTTCGCTAACTTGATTTGCAGGTTGTCTATGTTTCCGCTCACGTTCACACCTAAGTAAATAGGGCTGAGGACGTTGATATCATAATCGAAGGTCATGTTGGTGTTATGCCGTCCGCCGAGGGCCACCATGTAGTTATCCATCTGGACGCAGAGCGGATAGACGTCAATCTCGTTCTTATAGACGGTTATCTCGGCATTGATAGAGTCGATCTTGTTCTCCGTCTTCTTGTTGAAGAGGAGCAGTTTGCTTATCTTCGAGAAGGTCTCGCCGTCCAGCACAACTAAGTCTTTGGCGGTCAGCGAAGCGGCTCCACGGAGCGTACTCATCTTCGGTTGATACTGACTGTTGAGATAGGTCTCAGCCGCCAGGTGGAACTCCGCTGCTCCCTTGAACGAACTGAGCATCGGAACCATCTGCTCGAGGTTCGGTATCATCGTCAGCAGTTCGTCTATATCGACGTCGATCATGTGGTAGTCAAAACCGACATAGAGGTGGTTACGCCGCGGTGTGCGGTACATTCCCGTCAACTGCAGCTTGGCTGCACGGCATACAAATCCCACTTCATCGAGAATCAGCGTACCGTCTTTGACATAGATACCACCCTTCAGATCTTTGGCCACCTGATTGAAGATAACCACTTCCTTCATGTGCGTATTGAGCGCCAGATCGACATCCGTCGGAACGAGGAAAGGATCAGACTCCGACGGATCGGAGTCATTTGTGATTTGTGATTTTTGATTGGTGATTTCCTCTTCTTCGCTTCCTTCATCGGCACTGAACCATGCCATGAGTTGGTTGGCATCGCAATGGTTGGAGACGATCTCCAGTTCACCTTGCAGTATATCCTCGTGCTTGAACCATTTGCCTATATGGCGTACGTTTCCTTTGAGTTCCAGATCGGAATTGCCCAACTCGACACGACTGTTGTCGATAGTCATCTCGCGGTTGGAGTACTTGAACTCGATGGAGGGAATGACAACGGGTTCGGGTAAGTGCTCCGGCATGTTGAGTATACCGTTCTTAAGGTCGATCTTCAGTCGCGGATTCCACTTGAGCAACGCGTTCTCGCCGTCTTTGTTATAGCGTGCAGCCGCTTCGAGAGCCAACTTACCGGTCTGTGCTTTCAGTTCCTCACCCATACGACCGTTAAGAGCAGCCGTTTTGAGTTTGGCACTCACTTTCTGACCACCACTCACGAATGCTTCTATCTCCGAGGCTTTCAGGTCAGCTGTAATATCTTCGTACTGTGCATCGAGTGCATCGAACGCAATAGACGCGAAATAGTCTTGTTCATTGGCCAAAACGTTTGCCACCTCCGCGCGGATGACTGCTGCATCAATCAATGCAGCCGTGTTTGCACCCATGACGAAATCTATCTTATCCGTCTCCAGATCCACCCGTGCCCAGTTCACCGTCTTGCGGGAAGGCTGAGCGTTCGGGATTTGCACCTTGGCATGCGTACGCGGGAGCACCGCCTTCATCGAGTCTTGTTCATACCGGATATCCGTCAAGTCCAGATCGGCTGTGATACGTCCTTTGTGCAGACGTTTGTTGGTAAGGTCCGAAAGGCGGATCTTGGCAGCGGCTGTTCCTTTGGCATCACCCGTCACCGTCATCGAGTCAGGAAGGAAATAAGCGAAATCCGGCAGATGAGCATCGAGGTTCAGTTGAAGATCCAGCAGCATATTGCCTAACAAGTCATTGACCTTACCCTTCGCACCCACCTTGGAGTTCTTGGTCTTCGCAGCCAGTTGATTGATCGTGACCGTCGAAGGTTGCTGTTTATTCAGATCTAACGTAGCCTCAGCGTCCAATACCAAGTCACGAAGTTGATACGGCAGCGGTTTATAGGAACCTTCGCCGTCCTCCAAGGTCACATGAGCTGTGATGAGCGGCATGACGGAGTCTGTGTACGTACCCTTGACAGTTGCGTCTAACTGCACTTTACCGTCTATATCCAGGTCGTTGAGCGAAGTAGTGAACGTAGCCGGCACGAGGGCTAAGAGCGGTTTGATTTGCCATTTGTCGGTAGAGACTTGCGCATCTATATCGATGGCATCACCCAATGTCACTTCTCCTTCGACACGCACCTGAAAACCATTAACTGCCAGTCGCGCACCGTCCAAGGCAAAATGCATTGAGTCGAGGTTCATCGCCATCGGCAACAACAACTCTACGTGCAGACTGTCGGCGTACTGCTCACCCTTGAGCGACGCACAGACGTCATGGGCTTCCAGCGTGACGAGTATGTCGTCCCAACTGTCGGCTTTTGCACTCAGTTCGGTCTCTCCCAACGAAGCCTCGATGGTGTCTTTGATATCTACAAAATCGATGGTTTTGGCCTTCAGACGCAAGCCATCCACACGCAGTTCATCGAACGGCAACGAGAAAGCCGTCGTGTCCTCTTCCGTCGTATCCGGCGTTGTAACAAAAGCGCCGGTGAGGTTGGTCGTACCATCTTCCGCAATGAAGAAATGAACCGCTGCATCCTCCAAAATTGCCTCATGCACATGAAGGTTGTTGTGATTCAAAAACTCCATTACATCCACCGTCGCGATCAGATGTTTGGCTTCCACCACGGTGTCGTTCTGCGCTCCGGCTTTGGGATTAATCAGCAGCAATCCGTCAGCACGAAGACCAAAACGGGGGAAGGTAGAGAAGAAGGTCAGGTCCACTTCACCTATCTCATGTTCGCAGGTGACATACTTGTCCGCCACTTGGCGGGCGATGGGTGTGAGGCGCTCGGGGGTGAAGACGAGATAGATGGCCACGCATGCCACCACCACTACCGTCATCACAATGCCGAACAGCGTCCAACCGAAAATTTTAAGCGCTTTAATCATTTGGCCTCTACCACTTTAGAGAAACTAAACTTATTGCTTGTTCTATCTTTTTCGTAGTATTTTAACTCGCTATCCGTTAATGCGGAAACGGTATATACCTTCGGAATATCAGCCCAACCTTGATCCATTTTATGGATCTCGATTAACTCAGCAGACACGAACGAATACTTAAACCAACCGTTACCATGGTATACCAAATCTGCTTCATGAACATCGTCCGATTCTGTCCACTCGCATCCCCAGTAATAACCCGTTTCATCGGACAAATCTGCCGTAAAACGCACATAGTGTCCAAACGTTTCGTCTCCATTCTCAAGCCACAAACCTTGCAGGTCACTCAGTTTGTACTCGGGGTTGTTGTTATTAAAAAGACCACAACTTGTCATCGCTATGCCCAGCACAACGATACTAAGAATTCTGAACACTGAATTCTGACTGCTGAATACTTTCATATTATGCTTTTTCTATTTTGATATTCACGTTATAGCCGTCCATCTCTATAGACGTTAGATCGCTTTGCTGTTGGAAGTTAGACGTTAGGCTCAACTCTGTTGCCAGCACTTGTCCTGCGATGTAATCGTTGCAATGGAGCACGGCGTTATGCACTTCCTCACGATCTTCGATAGTCACCTTGATGCGGTCGGTGATCTCCAGACCGGACGACTTACGGAGGTTTTGGATGCGGTTGATGAGTTCACGCGCAATACCTTCTTCTATCAGTTCGTCCGTCAGTTCGATATCGAGTGCAATGGTCAATATACCGTTATTCGCCACGAGCCAACCCGGCATATCTTCGGTTACGATCTCGACGTCCTCGGGCACTATCGTGCAGTTGAAAGTTGAAAGTTGAAAGTTGAAAGAAGCTTCGGATTCCATCTTAGCGATATCATCCTGACTCATCGCATTAATAGCTGCTGCCAGCTCTTTCATGCCAGCGCCGACTTTCTTACCGAGCACTTTGAAGTTCGGTTTGATCTTCTTGACGAGTCGAATCTCGGACTGCTCAGCCGGCACGATGACGAGTTCTTTCACGTTCACCTCGCTCTTGATCAGTTCCGCTACATGGAGCAGTGCCTCCGTCGTCTCTTTGTCCGGCGTCGGGATAACGGCTTTCTGCAGCGGTTGACGTACGTTCTTCTCGGCACGTTTACGCAGACTGAGGATCATCGAGGTCGCCTGTTGTGCCAGGTACATCTGACGTTCCAGGTTCGTATCGATGAGTGCTTCGTTCACTTTCGGCCACTCGCTCAAATGCACGGTCTCACCGCAGAGATCGCGATACAGACGGTCGGCGTAGAACGGCGCGTTCGGTGCCATGAGTTGGGCAACAGTCTTGAGGCAGGTGTAGAGGGTCTCATAGGCTGCTTGCTTGTCGGCATCCATCTCGCCACCCCAAAAACGTTTGCGGTTCAGACGCACGTACCAGTTCGACAGGTCATCCTGTACGAAGTCCGAGATGGCGCGTCCGGCTTTGGTGGGTTCGTAGGCCTCGTACGCCTCCGTCACCTCTTTGACGAGCGAGTTGAGTTTCGAGAGAATCCACTTATCGATTTCACTAGTCTGACTAGTCGAACTAGTTGCACTAGGAGTCCAGCCATCTACGTTAGCATAGAGCGCAAAGAAGCCATAGGTGTTATAGAGGGTACCGAAGAACTTACGACGTACCTCATCCACGCCTTCGGGATCGAACTTGAGGTTCTCCCACGGGCTGGAGTTGGTGAGCATGTACCAACGTACCGGATCGGCTCCGTAGGTATTAAGTGCACCGAACGGATCCACGGCATTACCCAGACGTTTGGACATCTTATTGCCGTTCTTATCGAGCACGAGGCCGTTGGAGATGACGTTCTTGTATGCCACCGTGCCTTCGATCATCGTGTGGATCGCATGGAGCGTGAAGAACCAACCACGGGTCTGATCCACACCCTCCGAGATGAAGTCCGCAGTACGCGGCAGGTCAGCGTTCTCGAACGGATAGTGGTTCTGTGCATAGGGCATAGCGCCGGAGTCGAACCATACATCGATAAGATCCAACTCACGCTTCATCGGTTTGCCGCTCGGGGAAACGAGCACGATGTTATCCACATACGGACGGTGCAGATCGATGACAGACGGGTCGTAGTTAGCCTTGCTGTAATCACCCACCTTATGCTTCGGCCACGGGTTGGCGCTCATGAAGCCGGCCTTGATAGATTTCTCGATCTGCTCGAACAATTCCGCGATCGAACCGATGCAGATCTCTTCGCTTCCGTCCTCGGTGCGCCAGATAGGCAGCGGAGTTCCCCAGTAACGCGAACGGGAGAGGTTCCAGTCGTTGAGGTTATTAAGCCACTGTCCGAAACGACCGGTACCGGTGGATTCCGGCTGCCAGTTGATGGTCTGGTTGAGCGCTATCATCTCGTCCCGCGCCATGGTTGATTTGATGAACCAGCTGTCGAGCGGATAGTACAACACCGGTTTGTCGGTTCGCCAGCAGTGCGGATAGGAGTGCACATGCTTCTCGGTGCGCAGCAGACGACCGTCCGCTTTCATCTCCAGGCACAAGTGCAGGTCGAGCGACTCGGCTTTGGTTGCCGCCGCTTCGTCGTACTTACCGTCCACCGTGAACTGCGGGTCGTAGGCATTCTTCACCCAACGACCGGCATACTTACCGTACAGTTCGATATTGACATTCGCCTTTACCCACGCTTCGTCGAGGTCCTCGATCTTCCAGTATTTACCGGTGAAGTCGACCATCGGACGCGGACCGTAGTTCTTAGTCTGCATATAGAGACCCGGCACACCGGCAGCGTCACCCACTTTCTTATCGTCCGCACCGAAGGTAGGCGCGATATGCACGATACCCGTACCGTCTTCGGTCGTCACGTAGTCACCCGGAATCACGCGATACGCACCCTCACCCGGGTTGACCCACGGGAAGAGCGGTTCGTACTCCAGCCCGACAAGGTCTGCACCTTTGTAACGGGCTACGATCTTCGGCTCTTGATCCTCCGCACACAGATCTTTGCGGTAGGCTTCCAGACGCGCCTCAGCAAGGATAATATGTTCTCCGGATGGCGTCTCCACCTCCATATAATCGATCTTCGGACCTACGCAGAGTGCGGTATTCGAAGGCAGCGTCCACGGCGTCGTTGTCCACGCGATGATATATCGGCCGTCCTTGAGATGGAACTTCGCCGTGCAGGTCAGATCCTTCACGTCGCGATAACAGCCCGGTTGGTTGAGCTCGTGCGAACTCAGACCCGTTCCGGCTGCAGGCGAATACGGTTGGATCGTATAACCCTTATACAAATAGCCTTTCTTATAGAGCTCCTTAAGTAGATACCACAGCGTCTCGATATACTTGTTGTCGTACGTGATATACGGGTCGTCAAGGTCCACCCAGTACCCCATCTGTTTGGTGAGGTTGGTCCATTCCTTGGTGTATTTCATCACCTCGCGACGGCAGGCGGCATTGTACTCATCGACGCTGATCTTCTTGCCGATATCCTCTTTGGTGATACCGAGCATCTTTTCCACGCCGAGTTCTACCGGCAGACCGTGGGTATCCCATCCGGCCTTACGGCGAACCTGATAACCCTGCATCGTCTTAAAACGGCAGAAAGTATCCTTGATCGTACGCGCCATCACATGGTGAATACCCGGCATACCGTTCGCCGAAGGAGGTCCTTCAAAAAACAAAAACTGCGGATGACCTTCGCGTGTAGATACACTTTTTTCAAATAGATTCTCTTGTTCCCACTGCTCCAGCACCTCTTTGCTGAGCTCAGGCAAATCCAATTTCTTGTACTCGTTAAAATGCTTCATTATATTGTTCGTTTTCTATGCACATATTTTGCGGCTGCAAAATTACTACAAAAAATTGACATATGCAAATTTATTGCATAAAAGTGCACTTTTTTATGGGTACACAATTTTATATTTGCACATGTCGAAAAAAAGCAGTACCTTTGCAAGCGATATGAAAAAAGGATGGATTATAGCAATCATGACGCTCTGTGCATTGGGTTGCAGTAAACCGTCGCGCGTGGAACAGTACAAGGCAGAAAAGCACGTGCGGGACAGCGTGCGGCTGGAGGAACAGGAGCGGAGTTTGGCGTACTACGAGAGCCAGTTGGAGCTGTTGCTGCCAAAGGCAGACAGTCTAATGCAGTATTTCACGTATGAGAAAAACGAGAAATACCAAGATCGCGGCAACTACGTAATTAAAGGGAAGAACGGAGAACGTATTTTAGTTCGTGACGACGGGAAGGAGATGCTGGTTTATAAGGAAGGGAAACGGTTAACGACTGAACGAGTGAACGAATTAAGGAATGAAGGAAACAAAGCCGTCGCCCGTGCGGATGAGTTGCAAGTGACCATTTCGGACATAAAGGAGTTGGAAAAACGGATGGCGCGCACGTCATTAGAAATACAAAAATACCAAAAAAGACTGCAAAAACACTAAAAGATTTGCATATATGCAAACTTTTTTGTACTTTTGTAGCCGATATTCACAAATGGATTTATGAGCGAAAGTAAATACGAAAGTAAAATCACTTCGGCGCCATGCTCCGCGCAGCAGGTCTATCGTGTGCTGAGTAACTTGCAGAACCTCGAGCGGGTGCGTGATTTAATTCCGAAGGACAAGATTCAGGAGATGGAGATCGAGCCGGATCGTGTTCGGTTGAAAGTGGACGGATTGGCGCAGAAAATCACGATAGCTATCGTCGATCGGATAGAGAACGACACGGTGAAATTCGGAGCGGAAGGAATCCCGATGGACGCTAATTTTTGGATTCAAATGAAAGAGGTGAGTCCTGTGGACACGCGTCTGAAATTGACCGTCAAGGCCGAGATTCCGTTTATGTTCAAGATGATGGTAGATAAGAAACTGCAACAGGGATTGGACCAAGCGGCAGAGATGTTAGCTCAATTTCCGTACGCCTCATGGTCATAGGAAATTGGGATTTATGATTTAAAATTTATGATTTAAGATTTGAATTATGAAAAAGCCAAGAATACACAGAGAAGGACGCGGCCTGATTGTCGGCACAGTGCTGCTATTGTTCCTCATTAACGTGCCGATCTATCTGTTCGTACAGCCACATTGGGTATTTGCGATCACACTGATGCTCACGGCGATGCTGTTGGTGTTTGTAACCTATTTCTTCCGCAACCCGGTTCGTATCCTCGAGATTGATGATCCGAACTTTATCATCGCGCCGGCTGACGGTCGTGTGGTGGTAGTGGAACCGACGGAAGAGAATGAGTATTTCCACGAGAAGAAGTTGCAGGTGTCGATCTTCATGTCGCCGTTCAACGTGCATGCCAACTGGTATCCGATAGAGGGTAACATCCTCGTGAGCGAGCACCAGAAAGGTCGTCACAAAGGTGCATGGTTGCCTAAGTCTAGTACGGAGAACGAGCGGAGTCTGGTTGTTATCGAGACTCCGGACAAAGTGCAGATAGCGGTTCGTCAGATAGCAGGTGCCATGGCGCGTCGTATCGTGACGTACGCCAAGCCGGGACACCAAGCACACCGCAACACCCACCTCGGATTCATCAAACTCGGTTCGCGTGTAGATATGTATCTGCCGCTGAACACGGAGATGTTCGTGGCCGTAGGTGAGTCCGTTCGCGGCAACGAGACCGTTATCGGTCGTCTGCAAGACGATCCGACCATCAATACCAATGAGGATTGATGGATTTATGATTTAAGATATTTAATTTCAAACTTATATCACCATGAATTTTGAAGAATTATTTGCGCAGTATCCCTGCCCGTTTACCGATGAGCAAGTAAAGGCTCAAGTAGCTGAGATTGAAGCAAAACATTTTGCGGAGAATAACAACGTAGAGGTTTGGAAAGAGTGCCTCCACCAAATCGACTACACCACCCTCAGTGCAGACGACACGATTGCTAAAGTAGAAAGCATGGCCAACGCTGTCAATACCTTCGAAGAGAAATTCCCGGGTGTGCCCAACGTAGCCGCTATCTGCGTTTATCCTGCTATGGCAGAGTACGTACGCAAAGCCCTCAAGGACCCGAAGTTCAATATCGCTTGCTGCTGTGCCGGTTTCCCCGCTGCACAGACTTTCCCGGAGATCAAAGTAGCCGAGACCGCAATGGCCCTCAAGATGGGTGCTACCGAGGTAGATATCGTGCTTTCTGTTGGTAAGTTCCTCGAAGGCCGTTACCAGGAGTGCTTCGACGAGATCCGCGAGATCAAGGACGTTTGTAAAGAGCATCATCTCAAAGTGATCCTCGAGACCGGACTCCTCAAGACCGCAGAGAACATCTGGAAAGCTTCCATCCTCTCGATGGCTGCAGGCTGCGATTTTATCAAGACCTCGACCGGTAAGATCAGCGTGAACGCTACGCCGGAGGCTACCTTCATCATGTGCCATGCCATCAAGGCTTGGAAAGAGAAAGCAGGTATCAAGATGGGTTACAAACCCGCCGGTGGTGTTTCGACAACCGACGAGGCTGTACAGCACTTCACGCTCGTCAAGGAGATCCTTGGCGAAGAATGGCTCAACAACGAGTGGTTCCGTTTCGGTGCTTCCCGTCTGGCCAACAACCTCCTTTCCTCTATCGTAGGCAAAGAAACAAAACATTTCTAAAAAGAAATTAATGAATAAAATCATTTCCAAAAGATTCTTTTCGGACAATGTAGCGGAGCTCGTAGTGGAAGCTCCGCTCATTGCGCGTAGCCGTAGAGCCGGCCATTTTGTCATCATCCGCGTGGATGCCAACTCGGAGCGTGTGCCCTTGACCATCGCCGGCGCAGACATCGAAAAAGGGACTATCACCCTTGTCGTTCAACAAGTAGGTGCTTCCACCCATAAACTGCTGGCTCTCAACGCCGGCGATTCGATCCACGACGTAGTCGGACCGCTCGGTCGCGCTACACGTATTGAGAAATACGGTACGGTCGTTTGTGCGTGCGGTGGTGTAGGCGCTGCGCCTATGTTGCCTATCGCCGAAGCCCTCAAGAAAGCCGGCAATAAGGTCATTACCGTTCTCGCAGCCCGCAACAAAGACCTGCTCATCCTCCGCGATGAATTGGCACAATGGTCGGACGAAGTGATCATCATGACCGACGACGGTTCTGCCGGCCAACAAGGTGTAGTCACCGTAGGTGTCGAGCAAGTTATCAATCGCGAACAGGTCGATAAGTGTATCACCATCGGCCCGGCGATCATGATGAAGTTCGTCGCACTCACGACCGCCAAATACAATATCCCGACCGAAGCTTCGCTCAACACCATCATGGTCGATGGCACAGGAATGTGCGGTGCATGTCGTGTGACGGTGGACGGCAAGACCAAGTTCGTCTGCGTGGATGGTCCGGAGTTCGATGCGCATGGTGTGGACTGGAACGAGATGCTGAGCCGCATGAAATCCTACAAGGCGGAAGAGACGGAGGCGATGGAGAAATATAATGAGCGCTCGCAATGCGAGCTCAATGATGAAATGAGCGCGGCTAAGCCGCTCAATGATGTAACGGTTTCTCCGGTAGCACCGTTTGATGGGCTGCCGAAAGACCGCGTAGCGATACCGCGTGTACAGATGCCGGAACTGCGTCCGGAAGTGCGGGTGAAGAGTCTGCATGAGGAGGTGAACCAAGGTCTGACTTTCGAGCAGGCCATCACCGAGGCGCACCGTTGTCTGAACTGCAAGAATCCGACTTGTGTACAAGGTTGTCCGGTCAATATCAACATCCCGGGTTTCATCAAGACCCTGGAGACGGGCGATATCCTTGGCGCTGCAGCGGTCATTAAAGAGTCTTCCTCTCTGCCCGCTGTCTGCGGTCGTGTCTGCCCGCAGGAGAAGCAATGCGAATCGCAATGTATCCACCTCAAGATGGGTCATCCTGCCGTCGCAATCGGCTACCTCGAACGTTTCTGCGCTGATTATGCAAACAGTCTAACAGCCGAAGGCGGTCTAACAGCAAAGCGGTCTAACAGTGATAACGGTCTAACAGCGCAGCGGTCTAAAATCGCTGTTGTCGGTTCCGGCCCTGCAGGTCTGACCTTTGCCGGTGACGCTGCCAAGTACGGCTATGAGGTACATGTCTTTGAGGCCCTGCACGAGATCGGCGGTGTGCTCAAATACGGTATTCCGGAGTTCCGTCTCCCGAACCGCATCGTGGACATCGAGATAGACGGTCTGCGTGCCTTGGGCGTGCAGTTCCATACGGATACGATCATCGGTAAGACGATCAGCGTCAAAGAACTCGAGGAGCAAGGCTTCAAGGGCATCTTTGTCGGTTCCGGTGCCGGTCTGCCGCGTTTCATGAACATCCCTGGAGAGAACCTGAACGGTGTGCTCAGTTGCAACGAGTACCTGACACGTGTCAACCTCATGGACGCTTCCAATCCGAACACCGACACACCGCTGCTGACGGGTAAGAACGTAGCGGTGATAGGTGGTGGTAACACGGCGATGGATGCCGTTCGTACCGCCAAACGTCTGGGTGCAGAGCACGCGATGATCATCTACCGTCGCTCGGAAGAAGAGATGCCGGCACGTATCGAGGAGGTGCATCACGCTAAAGCGGAAGGAATTGAGTTCATGACCTTGCACAATCCCATCGAGTACCATGCGGACGAGAACGGACGTGTGTGCGAAGCCGTGCTGCAGGTGATGGAACTCGGTGAACCGGACGAGTCCGGTCGTCGCAGTCCGGTGCCAGTGGAAGGTAAGACGGTGACAATACCGGTGGATCTGGTGATCGTTGCAGTAGGCGTCAGTCCGAACCCGCTGATTCCGTCGAGTGTCGAAGGTCTGGAGATCAGCAAGAAAGGTACGATCGTGGTCAACGAGGCGATGCAGTCAGCCATCCCGACCATCTTCGCCGGAGGTGATATCGTACGCGGCGGTGCCACCGTCATCCTCGCAATGAGTGACGGACGCAAGGCTGCGAAAGCAATGCACGAGTATTTAAAGTTGAAAGTTGAAAGTTGAAAGAAGTCGTCTAGTTGAAAGTTCTTTTTGCACTTATATTATCCGTTAACTTTCTAACGTCTCATCCTATTACGGGACAGGCGAATATGTCCGTGCTGGTGCAGAACCTAAGCACAGGGGAAGTGATTGACGAGTACCGCGCCGACAAAGTGGTACCACCGGCCAGCGTGATGAAGTTACTCACTACTGGTGCGGCGCTTGAGATACTCGGTCCGGGTTATCGTTTTCCGACGATATTGGAACACACGGGTACGATCGAGAAAGGTGTGCTACAAGGCGACCTGTACATTCGCGGGACATGTGATCCGTCTTTGGGTTTCAAAGGCAACACGGCTTTCTTGGACAAGTGGGTAAAGGCCATCAAAGCAGCAGGTATCCAGCGAATAGACGGAGCGGTGGTGGCCGATATGACGATGCTCGACGGCGAAGCACAGAACCCGTCATGGCTCTGTGAAGACGCAGGAAACTATTATGCGCCGGGTATTTTCGCACTCAACTACTACGGCAACACGATGAATATCGTGCTCAAGAGTGGTGAACCGGGTAGTATGGCGACGGTGGTGAAGACCGAACCGGTGGTGGAAGATGTATATTTCATCAACCACGTACGGTGCGACAAGATCAGTTACGACGGTGCGTTCGTGAGTGGCCTGCCGTACAGCCGCGAGCGGTATCTGACCGGAGCGGTACCGTCTAACGTAGGTACGTTCGGCGTGCGAGGCGACCTGCCTAACCCGGGTCTGTTGCTCGCGCGGCATCTGACGAATAAGCTGCGAGAGGCGGGTGTGACGGTTTACCGCGATGCGAACTACATCGCCGATTATAACCCGCTGACGCCACCGCGGACGGAGGTCTATACGCACTACTCTGCGCCGCTGTCAGAGATACTGCAGGAGACGAATATCAACAGTAACAACCTTTATGCCGAGGCATTGTTCCGCTATTTAGGTACGCGCTACACGCTGCCAGGCACAATCCATAACAGTCAGGATATAGTGCGGGATTTCTGGCGCCGCAGAGGCGTCGCCGTACAGAATGCCATCATCAAAGACGGGTGCGGCCTAGCGCCGCAAGATGCGGTGAGTGCCAAAGCGTTCGTACAAGTGCTGACGTACATGGCACGTAGTAAGAACCGCGATGCCTGGATGGCTTCGTTGCCCGTGAGCGGACAGACCGGCACACTCAAGACCTTGTGTCCGAAGACGGAGTTAGAAGGACGTATCCATGCCAAGAGTGGCACAATTGCCGGCACGAAGAATTTCGCAGGATATATCGACATGCCGAACGGAGACACGTGGGTATTCGCCATCCTGATCAACTCCGCTCCGGGAAAGGCCAAGAACATACAAACGGTTATTCAACAATACCTACTCGATGTTTGTGGCGCAAACAAATAGCACGAACACCTTGTTGAAGGAGTTGATAGTTTCAGGCAACCCGCCGGAGTTCATCTACGCGGGTTACCAGACTGCAGGTCGCGGACAGACGGGTAACAGTTGGGAGAGCGAAGAAAACAAGAACCTATTGTGCTCCATTCTGCTGCCGCCTCGGACGAACTTGTTTGAGTTGAATGTCATCACGGCTGTATCCGTACAACGCCTTTTGGGAGATAGTTTTACGATCAAATGGCCGAACGACATCTACTGGCAGGACAAGAAAGTGGCAGGTATCCTGATTGAGAATGCGATAGTTGGCAATGAAGCCACATACTCGATTGCTGGCATAGGCTTGAACGTCAACCAGACCGAATGGCACTCGAACGCACCGAACCCGATCTCACTCAAGCAGATAACGGGCAAAGAGTACAACATCGAGACGCTGATGCAACAACTGCTGGATAAGGTACGCAAGGTGCTGCAGGAAGATGTGTGGGATGATTACAAAGCGCACTTGTATCGACGCGAAGGGTTCTGGCCGTTTGTAGAGCGAGAAGTAGATACCACCCCCACGATGAATGCCCCCACACAAACACCGGGTGCTTTTATGGCCCGCATCATGGATGTGCTGCCGACCGGAGAGATCGTGTTAGAAGACAAACAAGGAAAACAACGAAAATATCATTTCAAACAAATACGATACATAGTATGAGTAAGAGTATCATCATCACCGGCGGTGCCGGATTTATCGGAAGTCATGTAGTTCGCCTTTTCGTGAACAAGTACCCGGACTACCGGATCATCAACGTGGATAAGTTGACGTACGCCGGTAACCTGGCGAATCTCAAAGATATCGAGGACAAACCGAACTATCGCTTCGTACGCGCAGACATATGCGATTTCGATACGATCTATGCCCTCATGCAGGAGGAGCACGTGACGGGTGTGATTCACTTGGCGGCAGAGAGTCATGTGGACCGCTCGATAAAAGATCCGTTCACCTTTGCCCGCACGAATGTGATGGGCACCTTGTCCATGCTGCAGGCGGCTAAACTCTATTGGGAGAGTCTGCCGGAGAAATGGGAAGGCAAGCGCTTCTATCACATCTCGACCGATGAGGTGTACGGTGCATTAGAGATGACCCATCCGGAAGGAATCCAACCGCCGTTCACAACGACCGCTTCATCGGCAGAGCACCACTTGGCGTACGGAGAAGATTTCTTCTATGAGACGACCAAGTACAACCCGCATTCACCCTACTCCGCTTCGAAGGCCTCGAGTGACCATTTCGTGCGTGCGTTCCATGACACCTACGGCATGCCGACGATTGTCACCAACTGCTCAAACAACTACGGTCCGTACCAGTTCCCGGAGAAGCTGATTCCGCTGTTCATCAATAACATCCGCCACCGCAAACCGCTGCCGGTGTATGGCAAGGGCGAAAACGTGCGCGACTGGTTATATGTAGTGGACCACGCGCGGGCGATAGATATCATTTTCCATAAGGGTAAGATTGCCGAGACATATAACATCGGTGGTTTCAACGAGTGGAAGAATATCGACATCATCAAGACCATCATCAAGACCGTGGATCGTCTGCTCGGTCGTGAGGAAGGTGCAGACCTCGACCTCATCACGTACGTCACCGACCGCGCCGGACACGACATGCGCTACGCGATCGACAGCACGAAGTTGCAACGCGAGTTAGGTTGGGAACCCAGCCTGCAGTTCGAGGAAGGCATCGAGAAGACCGTTAAGTGGTATCTAGAGAACCAAGAATGGCTCGATAACATCACTTCAGGAGAGTACGAGAAGTACTACGAAGAAATGTATAAAGGACGCTAAACAGCGTCCTTTATATTTGTGATTTGTAATTTGTGATTTAGGCATTTCTAAATGCCTTGGGAGTCATGCCAACACGGGCCTTGAAGAAGCGGTTGAAGAAAGCGACGTTGTCAAAGCCTAAGCTAAGCGCGATCTCCTTAACCTGCAGGTTCGTGATCTTCAGTTGCGACTTGGCGTCTGTGATGATTGCCTCAATAATAATGTCTCCGGCTGTTCTGTCACCTACCGACTTGATGGTCGAGCAGAGGTGCGGCAGCGTCAGGCGCATCGCCTCGGCATACTGACTCACATGGTGCCACTCCTGGTAATGTTGAAGCACGAGTTGGCAGTAGTCCTGATAGATCTCCGTCTTACGATCCAGCGGCTTGACCAAATACTCGTCCTGCTCATGCGCATACTTGGCATAACTGGTCTGCAGCAGGTTGAAGATATGTACCATCTTCTCAGTGCTAAGCATCGTCGGTTCGGCATTGAGAGCCGCCACGATCGTGTCGTACATCATGCAGAGCACCTTAGCGTGATTGTCACTGACGCTCACTTTCGGCGAATGGAGTTGGAGAGCAGAGAGGGACATGCGGTTGTTCACCGTATATTTCTCCAAGAACTTACTTCCGAACACGATCCAGTACACAAGAGCGTCCTCGGAGAACTCACGGATAAGCAGGAAACTGCCCGGCTCGAGCAGCAACACGTCGTTGGCCTTAAAGTCATATTCGGTCACGTTAATCGTCGCATGAGCCGTTCCGCGAACGAGCAGCGCGTACACACCGCATGTGATTTTACACGGATAACGACCGTATTCGTTCATCAACTTACCACTGGCGTCACCAATCATGTAATCGCCGTACGGGCAGTCCACAATAGGGATATTATTTTCTTTCATCTTAATGATTGTATCAAATTTCGGTGCAAAAGTACAATATTTTTTTCATATATACAAAAAAAAGTGACTTTTCAGTCACTTTTTTTACCCTAACGTACCAAATTACGCCATTTTGTTAATCATGCGAGCGAGCTTCGACTTGAGGTTGGAAGCTTTGTTCACGTGAATGATGTGACGCTTAGCCAGTTTATCAAGCATAGAGCTTACTTTCGGAAGCGCAGCAGCTGCTGCAGCTTTGTCAGTAGTCTTGCGCAAGTCACGCACTGCGTTACGTGCGGTTTTAGCGTAGTAGTGGTTGTGTGCTTTGCGCGCTGCCGTTTGGCGGATACGCTTCAAAGAGCTTTTATGATTTGCCATCTTTGTTTGATTTTTTGTCCGACTCGCGGACGGTTTTAATACTGTCCCTCAGCCTTGAGAGGATTAGCTTTGGAACGTTGTAGTGCCAAGGGGAATCGAACCCCTATTGCAAGAATGAAAATCTTGAGTACTAACCGTTATACGATGGCACCCGGAGGTGTCCCCGTCAATCGGGGAAACCGGCTTCCGCCGGAAGGGGCATCACTATGCCTCGCGTCAAAAGCGGGTGCAAAAGTACTTCTTTTTTTTGAATTGTGCAAATTTTTGCGCATTTTTTTTACTTTAAATTATGTTTTTGTACCCAAAATGCTAAATATTCCTGTTCAGGTTGCCCTGGAGTAGGAATCAATTCTGCTTTTTCCAATAAACCGAGAGCCTCTAGATCCATGATGGTCGAATAGCCGGAACGGGCTATGATGTGCTTGGCGCCACACAGTGCCTCAACCAATTCCGTATCAGACATATATGGCATGATTGTGACTACCCCACGTGTGATACGTGTATTCGGACGATGCATAAGTCCTTGTACAATGAGTACTTTCTCCGTTCCACCGCTATACCGCGCGAGGATCTCTTTCTCAAGCATCGTGCGATGCGGTTCTAATCCGCTTAATACGGCGACTACGTCATAAATTATTGTGCTCTCATGATCTCGTGATCTCGTGATCTCGAATCTACTTAATGGACCGATATACTCGACCGATGCTCCGGTATGACTCAATTCACCGGCAAGGCACTTATCCTTATCTTCGTAGTCGGGCACCCACACCTTATTATAGCGCCTATATATGCGCGCATGCACACGCGAGGCGATATTCTCGGCCCATTTCCAACCACGCGGTAACATAATGTGCAGTTGGTGCGTCATATAGATACACTCCGTGGCCTCAGAATAAAGGCCAAAGCGGTTGTCGGAGATGACTTGGTCGAGAGGTTCTTCGCGAAGGATGGCTTTGATCATCGCATGATCTTTGAGTGCCCAAGCGATAATACGCGGCAGCGCTTTAACCATCGCCCATACTTGCCGTTTGCCTGCACTGTAACGCAGGTTGAGTGGTGCCAAATAGACATAACGCAGTTTAGGAAAATGTTTACGCAGGAGCGTCAGACTCTCACCGTCGCCTCCAAGGATGACCTCATGTCCCTCACCCAGCAGACGCTGAACGAGAGGCACACAGCGGCTCGCGTGTCCGAGTCCCCAGTTCAAAGGTGCTATAAGAATTTTCATGCGGAGATAGAGACGTTGAAACCTTTGGCAATAAGTGGTGCAGCGATGCGCTCCATCTCTTCGCGAGGAATCTTAACAAGGTTCTCTTCGGGTGTCTTGCGGTCGATGACGTAGATCATGATCTGTTTCGGTCGCAAGCGCTCCACGGCCTTATACCATGCAGTTAGCTCTGGGGTACTTGTATTGTCTAGGATACGTCCGTTGTTCGTCCCTCTTAAGAAGCAGGTCTGCAACGTGAAGTCTCCGTTGAACTGTTGTAACCATCCGATGATTGTTTGTACCGTCAGGTGTTCATTCACCGGCAGGTCAATACGCCGCATCATCTCGTCCGTACCGGCATCGAGTTTAAGAATTCGGTTGTCGCACAACCTCAGCGCTTGCACAACCTCAGCACGACCTAACTGCGTGGAGTTGGACAAGACCGACACTTTGGCCTTCGGGCAATACCGGTCGCGTAGCGCACAGGTATCTTGTATGATCCCCAAGAAATCCGGGTGCAGCGTTGGTTCGCCATTCCCGCTGAACGTGATCACATCGGGTTGAATACCTTCTTGCAGTTTGGTCTCCAAAGCGGCCTTCACTTCTTCGCGCGTAGGCAGGATCGGATGTAAAACGGGTTCGTTCCAACCACACTCGCAATAGACGCAGTTGAAGGTACAGAGCTTATGCTCAAGCGGCATCAGTTCCATACCGAGGCTTAGTCCTAAGCGACGGCTGTGTATCGGACCATATACGATGTTGTTGAATAACATTACACACTAAGCACTCTGTTGCCGAGGATTTTGCATAGGTCATTACGCGCCTTAAGCAGTTCGGGTTGGTGCTTTAACAACAGCAGTTGCGCACTTATATCACCGGAGGCCTGAGCCTGCTTAATACGGTTCTCCAGATCGTCAATCTGCATATTAACGACCGTCAGTTTAATCTCGAAGAGCAGTTGTGTCACCAACTCACCTAACTTGATATCATTCTCGGGTTTGACGAACTGGTACCGGTCTGCAATCATCTCTATCGCCACTGAACTGACAGCAGGATCGGCATGGAAAGTGAAGAACGTCTCAGCCTTGAAGCCATCTTCCTGATGATGCTGCATGAACTCATCCTGCATCGTCCGATAGATAGCCACCGGTGGTTGGATCCCATCGTTCTGTAACGTCAGGATGATAACCTCGCCGATGGAATAAACCGTTCCTTCCACCTCTATCGGTCGTTCGCCATAACGCACGATGAGTTGCATGAGGTTGTAGTAGTTCTGCTCGAGCGGCGAGGTGGGTTTGATAGGAGTCAGTACTGCGCGAACGGGCTTATCAACGATCTGTTCGGGTGCCGTCGCCGCCTCTCGTTCTTTATTCTTCTCACGCTCCTCCGCTTTAGCACGGCGTATCTTAACCACTTCAGTCGTCAGCACTTTCTCAGACATATGCAGTCGCTCCGCACAGTCCTTGATATACACCTGGCGGGTGATCATGTCCGGAATAATAGCGATAGAAGCAGTTATATCCTTGATGAGTTCAGCACGTTTGAACGGATCGTCGCCTGCTTCCTTGCTAAGCAAGGCGGACTTGAAACGAATGAAATCCGTCTGATGCTGCTCTATATACTGAATAAACTCTGTCGAGTCATGACTCTGTGCATAGCTGTCCGGGTCTTCGCCGTCCGGCAGTAAGACCACCTTCACATTGAAACCGGCTTCGAGGAACATGTCTATACCTCGTAGCGCCGCATGGATACCCGCCGCATCGCCGTCGTAGAGGACGGTGATGTTCGACGTGAAACGTTTGATGAGCCAGATTTGGGGTTTGGTCAAGGCTGTGCCACCACTCGCCACGACATTCTCGATTCCCGATTGGTGCATCGATATCACGTCCATTTGGCCCTCGACCAGATAGCACATATCCGCACGGGAGATAGCCTGCTTGGCCTGGAACAGACCGTATAGTTCATTCGTCTTGGAGTAGATGATCGAGTCAGGCGAGTTGACGTACTTACCGACATTATCTTTCTTCTTAAGAATACGTCCGGCGAAGGCCACGGGTTTACCGCTGACGGTGAAGATAGGGAAGATGACGCGGTCACGGAAACGGTCGTACAGGCGTCCGTCTTCACTCTTACCCACCACGCCGACACCAATCTTCGTATCGACATTATTCGTAATGAACTGCTCCTTGAAGCCTTGTGTCTGGAGGGCCTTGGCCAGCGGGTTTCCTTTCTCCGGCGAGTAACCTAACTGGTACTTACGGATGATGTCGTCGCGCAGACCACGCTCGCGGAAATAACTCAGACCGATAGCTTGGCCTTCCTGCGTCTCCCAGAGTTGTTGCTGGAACCATTTATTAGCAAACTCATTGACAACGAACATCGACTCGCGGTCATCCTGCCGCTGCTGCTCTTCGGCCGTCAGTTCACGATCCTCCACCTCGATGTGGTATTTCTTTCCTAACTGCTTGACGGCATCGACGAACGAGCACTGCTCGATCTCCATGATGAACTTAAGCGCGTGACCGCTGGCACCGCATCCGAAGCATTTATAAATACCTTTGGACGGACTGACGGTGAACGAACCGGTCTTCTCGTTATGGAAAGGGCACAAACCAATCAAGTTCGCTCCGCGTTTCCTGAGCGTAACATAATCGCTTACGACCTCTTCTATCTTCGCCGCTGCATGAATCTTATCTATCGTTTCTCTTGGTATCATTGCTTGCTAATGGTTGCTTTACGGAATACATCATTCGGGCTGTCCGGTCGTGCGTTTTCTTCCCAGAAGAAGAGCGTGAGACGGTCACTACCTGCGGGAATCTGATCCATGGGATAGAGGACTCCTGTGGTCTCCTTGGTAAATCGCATATGGTGCATCTCCCTGTTCTCGACATACATCCGAATAAAACTGCTCTCAGTGGTGTTCATGCCCACGTAATCGCCGTTATCCTCTTTGGCGTAGTAGATAGTGAGGGCGTTTCCGTCCGTATCCACCGTCTTCACTTCGCCTTCTATCAGAAAGACTGTCACCTGCTTGCCGCTCATCTGGTTGAAGTAGTCGAGGGTGTCGTGCATGATACACAATGCGCTGCCTTCGCCTAACGCATGATCGACCGCGCCGTTGACGATGAAGACCGTTATACTATCCGCCGACAGTTGTTGGTTCTCGCTCCAGCAGATCGGGTCGGTGTAGAGGTGCATGGTGGAGTCCGCACCGATATAGACCATCGAGTCGCAGACCATCTGCATGTCGTCCCGATAGACCCGCACGCCGTGATGCGCACGCGCACGACGGTAGGTACTGTCCATCAAGGCACTGTCCGTATAATGGAGTTCCTCTGTGAAGAGCGTGTCGGCATGGATGTATGCGATGTGCTCGGTGTCGGACCAATCGATCATGAGGGCACTATCCGTCGCGTAGCCGCGGCTATGCTCTTCCCACATCTGACCGTACTCACCGGTGAGCGTAATTTTCTGGGTCGAGTCACTCATCTGCATCGTCCCCAACACCTCTCCAAAGCCTATTTGCTTGTCGTAATAGATCGTATCCCCGGTCATCATCTTACCTTCCACATGGTGGACGACAGACCGGTCGAGTAACATCGAGCGCTCTGTCTGGGTGTTATACCATCCGCGAGAGGAGTGAATGTCCGTCTCCTCTTCGTAGATGATCTCGGTCGGACTGATGATGTCCGCTATCTTGGTGTCGGTATTATAGAGGAGCGTGTCGCTGGTCAGCACGAATTTAGGATTGGTCAGCACCACCTCTTTACTAAACACAGCTTGTTTGGTGTTCGGCCGGTAGTTACCGCTGACAGAGACCAGGGTGTTAAGCGAATCGCGCACCGTTCCACCGTTGAAATAATAGGCGATGCCTGCCGCGCGGTCGTAGTTGAGACTGTCAGTCGTCAGAATGGTGGGGTTCTCGTCAGCACGACCGTGCACCAGTCGCACATGCCTGCGCAGACGTGCCAGCTTCGTGTTTCCATCGTAAAACAGTTTGTCGCCGTACCCTTTGAGCGTGTCGCCTTGCACGAAACGCACATGACCGAAAGCGTCGAGTGAGTTAGTACCCTCGTAGAAATACGCCGAGTCGCAATACATCAGCGCCTCTTCATGACGAAAGACTACGTTCCCGCGAAGGATCTGCGCATCGGCTATACGTTCCTGATCAAAACTCAGATTCGCTGCCCGCTCCAGATAAACCATGGTCTGAGCGCGGCTCACAAGAGCCACAACGAGCATTAGTACTATGTAAACTAGTCGTCTAGTCATCTAGCCCTCTAGTCATCTGGTTAGTGAATCCATCCCGGATACTCAAACTCGCAGTTCTGCCATTCAGGGCTGATCTGAACGTAGGTTGATTTTTGTTTCTTGAGGATCCAATCGTGGATAAACTCTTCTTTGAGTTTCTGCTCGAGCATCGCTTTGATCGCCTGAAAATCATCGGTCAGGTTCGCACGGTGGATATCCGTTTTCTTGGCCACCCGCACGATAGCGCACACCTCGCGGTTCTTGGTCTGATCCATCATCACGAACGGCTGCGACACGTCGCCTTCGTTGAGGCTGTATATCTGCTTGGCGATTTCAGGTGCCAGATCCTGGTACTCAAAGCGACTGCTGCCTGTGTTCGGGTTGATCATCAGACCGGCATTCATCACGGTGTTCTTATCCTGCGAGAAACGAATAACGGCCTGCTCGAACTGGATACTATCTGCCAGGATCAGGTTGCGAATACTGTCGAGCCGCTCGATAGCTCTAACTTTGTCCGTCGCGCTGATACGCGGACGAAGGAGGATGTGACGGCAGTTGATACGCTCGCCTTTCTTCTCAATGAGTTGGATAATATGATAACCGTACTCGGTCTGCACGATGCGACTCACACGCTTCGGATCGTTGAGGTTAAACGCCACTTCCGCGAACTCGCTCACTAACTGACCACGGCCGACAAATCCTAATTCACCTCCACGCTTGGCACTCTCCGTATCTTCTGAATAAAGGCGGGCCAGCATGCTGAAGTCCGCGCTGCCTGACTGCACACGCTCCGTGAACTCACGCAGACGCTGCTTGACGCGCTCGATCTCTTCGGCCGGAACAGGAGGTTCAAAACTAAGGATCTGCACCTCCACCTGCGCAGGCATCATCGGCAGCGAATCCAGCGGCAAGGAGTTATAGTAACGACGGATATCTGCCGGCGTCGGTTTGATGTCAGCCGTCAGCTTGGCCTGCATCTGCTGGATGATCATCTGGTTGCGCACCGAGGTCATCATCTCTTCACGGATCTCACTGCTCGTCTTACGGAAATACTCCTCCATCTTCTCTTTCGAGCCGATCTGGTTGATGTAGTAATTAAGACGCATATCTACCTGGTGGCTCACCGTCGATTCATTCGCCTCAACCGAGTCAAGAACCGCCTGATGCAGGAACAGTTTCTGTACCGCTATCTGCTCTGGTATCACACAATACGGGTCACCCTTGATCTGCTGACCTTCATACTGCGCACGCAAACGTTCTTCCTCGACCTCACTACGAAGGATAGCTTCGTCGCCTACTACCCAGATCACCTCATCGATCACAGCCTGTGCACGTGACACAACGCTGCACAAGGTCAGTAACCCTACAACCCATAACTTATAACCCATAACCTTTATCTTACTCATAGAATTTAATTTTTTTACTTTGGATCGCCTCGTTATACAAGCGCTCACGCTCTTTGTTAAGGAACTCCACCTGACGCGTATTCAACACGATTTTCTCTATCTGCGGACGGGCATAATCTATCGGCATCTGTTCGCCGCGAAGATGTTTCTGCGTCGTTTGCAACATATAGGTCTTGATGGAGTCGGACACGATGATCTGGTCTTGCGCCTTGAGCTTGGACTCCAGTTCAGCCCGCTCAATCGGTATCTGCGCCAACAACTCCGTAGTCGTGAGCCATTTATCGAGGAACAACTCATACCCGCTCGCATTCTGGTACGCGTATTTCTCAATGGCGTCCAACTCCTGCTTAGCCATCCATCCGCGCAGTTTATCTGCCTTAGGCGCATCGGCGGGGATGACCACTAACATACCACGCACGATACTCTCATCTAAAACAAACCGGTCGGGCATCTGTGCGTAGATCTGCACTACGGTTGAGTCTGCCACGGTCTTAGGCATCTTTCGCTCCACCAGATACTGCTCGTACATATGCACGTACAGCGCGCGACGGTAGTCCTCCACCAAGCGCTCTATTTCCTTGTTCGAACGGGACTTGGCGTTCTCATAAACCAGAATATCTTTAGCCCACTGGCTGATATACTGTTGCACCACACGGATACTATCCTCCGGTTCCAGACCGAGCGTCAACGAATCCAAGGTAGCCTGATAGAGGTAATGACCGTTCACCTCGACCGCTGCGCCCGATTGGTTCTTCTTCTCATAAGCCGCACATCCAACCAGCAAAAACGATGCCAATAACGCGATTACTATTCCTGATTTTTTCATAAAACTCATAAATTGCGTGCAAAATTACAAAATTTCTTGCACATATGCAAATTTTTTACTAATTTTGCAGCCCGAACGACAAACAATTATTCTTTTATGTTTATCATCGGCATTGCGGGCGGTACCGGCTCGGGTAAAACAACGGTAGTAAAAAAACTCATTGAGCGCCTTCCGAAGGGCGAAGTGGTAGTTATCCCCCAAGACTCGTATTACAAAGACAGCAGTAACGTGCCCGTTGAGGAGCGTCAGAATATTAACTTCGACCATCCTGATGCCTTCGATTGGCCCTTACTCTCCAAGCACATCGCTATGCTCAAAGAGGGCAAAGCCATCGAACAGCCGATCTATTCGTATATCACTTGTACTCGCTCCGAAGAAACGATTCATATCGAGCCGCGTGAGGTGATCGTAGTAGAAGGTATTATGGCGCTTCGTGAACCCAAAATGCGCGACCAGATGGACCTTAAGATCTTCGTGGATGCCGATGCGGATGACCGTCTGATTCGTGTTATGAAACGTGACGTCATCGAGCGCGGACGTACGGCCGAAGCGGTTATCGAGCGTTACCAACGTGTGCTCAAACCGATGCACGAGCAGTTCATCGAGCCTTGTAAACGCTTTGCCGATGTGATCGTTCCGCAAGGCGGACATAACAATGCCGCTATCAACATGCTCGCTAAGTTTGTGAAGCAACAGCTGGCTGAAAGGTAGGAAACACCTAGATACATCCTACCTATCACGTATCCCACCCATACCTATAATATACTATGTATATTATTCCGTGATTTTAGAAAATCGCGTATTTAATATTCTTTTTGCGTGTTCTTTAATCTTTTCTGGACATATCTAAAGATTGGCACCTTCACCCTTGGTGGAGGCTATGCTATGTTGCCGCTTATCCAACGCGAAGTGGTGGATCGACAAGGATGGATTGACGAGAAGGAGTTTCTCAACATGATCGCCTTGGCACAAGCAGCCCCCGGTCTGATAGCTGTCAACTCCGCCATCTTCATCGGTTGGCGCGTAGGCGGTTGGAGAGGTGTGTGCGGAGCCGTATTAGGCGCCGTCCTTCCGTCGTTCTTTATCATCCTCGCTGTTGCGATGGTCTTTGCGGATTGGAAAGAACTACCGGCTGTGGAAGCTGCGTTCAAAGGGATTCGTCCTGCTGTAGTGGCACTCATCGCAGCCCCCTTGTATAAGCTCTCTAAATCCGCTAAAATTGGTTGGAGCACCTTGCTCATCCCTGTGGCTGCCGCCATGCTCATTTGGCTACTTCATGTGAATCCCGTTTGGGTTATTTTCGCCACGATCGTGATCACACTTATCGTAGTGGATATTGTAGAAAGGAGGCGCAGATGATTTACTGGCAACTCTTCTATACCTTCTTCAAAATAGGTCTCTTCGGCTTCGGAGGCGGTATGGCGATCTTCTCGCTGATCCAAATGGAGGTAGTTCAACACGGTTGGTTGACTCCGGAAGAGATCGTGGACATCATGGCGATCAGCCAAGTCACACCCGGACCAATAGGTATCAACTGCGCGACATATGTCGGCTATACGATCGGTGGCTTTTGGGGCAGCGTGCTGACCACGTTCGCACTGGTCTTACCGAGTTTGATCATCATGCTCAGTGTGTGCAAAGCCTATTTCTGGCTCAACAAACGCTTCCAAGGCAACCCCTATTTCGAGCAGACACTCCGCATGCTACGCTTCACCGTCATCGGTCTGATCGCGTCTGCAGCACTCATGCTCATGAAACCCACCACCTTCATCGATCCGATCAGTTGGATCATTTTTGGCCTTGTGGCCTTCTTTACGGTCCTGCCGAACTTCTATAAAAATAAAGTGACCGAGATCATCAGTCACCCAATTCTATTAATCAGCCTTGCTGGCCTTGCCGGCTACTTCATCTACGCTCTGCCGCAATAGTGGTTTCCTCGCCGTGCCCGGGATAGACATGTACATCGCCCGGAAGCGCGAAGAGTTTTTCCAACGAATCAATTAATTGCCCCATGTTTCCTCCGGGCAAATCCGTGCGACCGTATCCCATACGGAAGAGCGTGTCACCCGAGAAAAGGACATTCTTTTCCGGCCAGTAGAGACAGATACTTCCGGGCGTATGTCCCGGCGTGTGAATAATGGTGTATGGTGTATGGTGTATAGTGTACGGTTTTATTGGGAAAGGTTCCGGAGTACGACGGATCCCGAAGAGGTTATACTGCTGTTGCATAGCCTGCGCCAACGGTATATCCGCTTCGTGCATCAACACCGGTATGTTCCATTGTTCCGTGGCCCATTTAGCACCCCATAAATGATCCAAATGCCCGTGCGTGGCAATAATGTGGAAGGTTGAAGGTTGAAAGTTGAATGAATTGAAGTATTCCAATAATTCCTGCTGCTCGTATTCGTTGCTGCAGGCAGGGTCAATGAGCAGGACGGTACTTCCGTCACGAACTACATAGCAGTTTGTCTCAAACGGACCAAAACAAAAGGATTTTATCTCCAGCATTCTTGACAGATTTTGGGGTTCTCGGATAATGCATCCTTCCGAAAAGCACGAGCTTTGTCGTTCGCAAACAGTTCTTTGAGTGAAGCCGTCATAATATTACCGTACGCATAGGTGTGTGACTTGTCATAACAGCAAGGCAACACCTCGCCGTTGGTAGTTACCACCACTCCACTCCACACACGCAGACATCCACGGCGTAAGGACTTTCTGTGATACAAGCCATCCGCTCCTTTTTCATAGCGGCTAAAACGCTCGTCAGACGGCATCAACGGATGCCCGTTGGAGTAGTCGTACAGTTGTGCGGTCTTGAACACTAACCGATCCGCTCCGAGTTGTTTATAGACGCGCTTGAACTGAGACCACTCATGCTCGTTCGTGCGCAAACGGAGGCATTGCAACTCGATAACCGTGTGCCCTTTCAACTTTTCATTTGCCTCCCGCAAATACTGCAGCGCCGCCTTGGTCTTCTCAAGACTACCACCTACCCGATAGGCGTTATACGTCTCATCCGTCAGACCGTCCATGGAGATGATGATGCGGTTCAGACCGGAAGCGACAAGCGCCTCTGCTCGCTCCTGTGTGAGCGCCTGCGCGTTCGTGCTGACGATCGTATAGAGACCCGCCTCATGCGCCTCACGGATCATCTGAGGTAGATCGGGATGTAACAAGGGTTCGCCTTGGAAATAGAACTGTATCGTATGCGCCGTCTCGCGAATCTGCTCCAACACCCGCTCCCACACCTCGCGAGACATGAGCCTCTCACCTCTCTCCTCTAACCTCTCACCTTTACCCACCGGGCACTCCGGGCATCGCAACTGACACACGTTCGCCGGTTCGACGCTGACGAACGTAGGCATATGCGTAATACGCACCAAGCCGAAACGACTCAGTGCGTAATTACTATAGCACCTTAGTGCATTAGTGAAGCGGGATCTTGTTAACGCGACGCTCATGACGACCGCCTTCAAAATCCGTTTGGAAGAACGTACGAACGATGTCCAGCGCTTTCGGAGCCGAGATGAAGTTAGCCGGCAGAGCCAAGACGTTCGCGTTGTTATGTTGGCGTGCGAGTTCAGCTAACTTGGTCTCCCAGCAAAGCGCCGCACGGATACCCTGATGCTTGTTCGCCGTCATAGTAATACCGTTTCCGGTCGAGCAGATGATAATACCATACTCGAACTCACCTTTCTCTACTGCTTCAGCCAACGGGTGAGCGTAGTCGGGATAATCGCAACTCTCGGTGCTATAGCAACCGAAATCCTTCACTTTAGCACCGTTATCCTCAAGGAATAACTGCACTTGCTGTTTGAGTGCAAAACCTGCGTGGTCCGACGCCAACGCAATCGTCATTTCGTTAAAACTTTTCATATCAATGTGTGTTTAGAATATCGCAGCCATGTTTCCGAACATCAACTTACATGCAATCGCCAGCACAATGATGCCAAAGAACTTACGAATGATATAAAGGGTGGTCTGCCCCATGTATTTGGTCAACCAGTGCGTTCCGACAAGAACCACATACAGCACTAAGATGCATAGCAACAGCGATATACACAGGCTGGCAATGCTATACTCCGCCGTGATGGCGAGCAAGGCTGTGAACGCACCCGGACCGGCGTACATAGGGAAAGCCAACGGAACGATTGAACCTTCGCCCTCCAATGAGGTCTTGAAGATAGATACATCCAAAATCATTTCCAGGGCCATCAAGAAGATCACAAATCCACCGGCGATAGCGAAATACTCGATCTGTACACCGAAGAGTTTGAGGATCCATTCACCGGCAAAAAGGAAAGCCATAAGGATGATCAAACTCGCCAGACATACACGCCACGCACTGATCTTAATACCACGATCCTCCATGGCTATCGTCACAGGGATATTACCGAACGGGTCGATGATAGCGATCAGGAAGATGAACGAGGAGATGACCTCCCAAAAATTTATTGTACCAAAGAAATTTTGTATTGATTCCATAGTATTTTACCTTTTCGGACTGCAAAAGTACTAAAAAATTTGCATATGTGCAAGAATTTTTGTAATTTTGCGGCGATTTTCGGGTAAAAGGCAAAAAATAAATCATAAATTGTAAATCATAAATCATAAATTTTATTGTATGATTAACTCTCAAGACATCAAAAACGGCGTATGCATCCGTATGGATGGCCGTCTGTATTTCGTTATCGAGTTCCTTCACGTCAAGCCGGGTAAAGGCAACACCATCATGCGTGTTAAATTCAAAGATGTAGTGGATGGTCGCGTTCTCGAGCGCCGCTTCAACATCGGTGAGAAACTGGAGGATGTTCGCGTAGAGCGTCGTCCGTATCAGTTCCTTTACAAGGAAGGTGAGGACTACATCTTCATGAACAACGAGACCTTCGAGCAAGTGCCTATCGCACACGACCTGATCACAGGTGTGGACTTCCTTAAGGAAGGTATGGTAGTTGAGGTGGTATCGGACGCATCGAGCGACACCGTGCTCTTCGCTGAACTGCCGACGAAGGTTGAGCTGGTTGTTACCTATACCGAACCGGGTCTGAAAGGCGATACCGCTACCAACACCCTCAAGCCGGCAACGGTAGAGACAGGTGCAGAGGTACGCGTTCCGCTCTTCATCAACGAAGGCGAGACCATCCGTATCGATACCCGCGACGGTTCGTACTGCGAGCGCGTTCGTTAAGATTCACGCACTGCATACAAAAAAAGATATCCGACCAATAGGCCGGATATTTTTTTTGTCTCCTCGTTAAGCATATGAATGTAAACCGCCTAAAAGATACGATACGCCGAAATAGGTGAATAACACAAAGAAGAAGGCGATGATACTACCGACGTGGTGGTATAGTTGAAATTTGATATTTGATATCTGAAATTTTCTTTTCAACCATGGTAAGTGAAGCAGCAATGCATAAACGAGCATGGTAATCAGTGCCCAGGTCTCCTTCGGGTCCCAGCCCCAATAACGTCCCCAACTCATGTTTGCCCATATGGCACCGATGAAGATACCTGCCATAAGGCAGAACTCAGCAGGGTAAAGAAGTATCTGCGAGAGATGCATCAGTTGTTCTCTGCGTTTAGGCATACAAAGTCCAAGGATGCCAATCACCATCATACCTGCAAATAGCGTGTACGCCAACATAATGACGGACACATGAATACCGAGTAAGGGTGTTTGCAAAACCGGTTGCAAGGGCGGCTTCGGAGTGACCACTTTTGTCATCACAAAAGCCAAGATAATGGCCACTACACCCAAACAGACCATCAGCCATTTGTGCTGTTGGCGAAGCATGGCGCGGAAATAGGTGCGGCGTTGGAAGAAGAACGCAATCATTGCGATGAGCAGCAAGGCATAGCCGGTGTACGTGATTCCGATGCCCCACGGATCATAGTTGTAAGCTAGTACAACACCTTGTTGGTCGCTATCGTAGTCCGATTGGCAAAACCGCCAGTTGTGGTACTTCAAAGGTTTATTCATCCGAATTATTCCCTCTTCAACAACCAAAGGTTGCTTGCTTCTATCGAGTAGGCGCAATTCACTAATGAAATCCACAGGATTATTATCGGCATCATTAACCACCTGAAAGTCCCAGAGGAAGAGACTAATGTTTGAATAATCATTAGCCAAGGTCTGCGCTTGATCTGCACGCAGATGGATTTCTCCTTGTTCGCCGAAGAAATGCGTCACACATGCCCCGACGAGGATGGTCGTCAGGGCAATGTGCAACAACCATATAGCCGGCTTAGATAGCATTGATGAAAGCAACCACCGCATCTCTGTCTTCCTTGTTCAGTTTGTAGAACTGCTGTGTGGGCCAGTAAGCGTCGGATTCGGTGCTGTAACCATGCCACATGATAGCCTCGATGACGTTACGTGCACGGGTGTCGTGCATACGGGCCTCGTAAGCATCTCCGGTGGCTTTTCGGTGCAGTCCGCGACCCCATAACGGCGTCGTACGGCACCAGCCTGTGCGGATGTCGTTCTCCATGCACAGCTTATGCTGAATCATGTCGGTGTACGGCCAGATCTTCTGGTTCGGGTAACGCGGCATGGAAGCCGTAAAGCCCTTGAACTGGTTCGGGTCACGCACCTCATCCGAGCCGGTGGTCCAAGTCGGACGGTGGCAGTAGTCACAGCCAATTTGCGAGAAGAGTTCTTTGCCGCGCAGCACTTTCTCGTCGGTCACGTTACGCGCAGCAGGAACCGCCAAGCCACGATGCCAGATCATGACTTGCGTGAACTCGTCATCGGTCATTTCCGCAGGCAAGGTCTTGCTGGTCAGGTAGTTATAAATCTCTTCCTGCGTACCGAAAGCCGCCTGCACTTCCGGATCTTTGGATGCGTACTCGGCGTAAATCGTGCCATTGAGGTCGAGGTAGTGGTACTTGCGATCAGAGCGCGTGACGTTGGTGATGTTCCAGATGGCATTGGCTCCGGCTGCATCCATGATAGGACCGCGTGTAAGGGCATACGTGAAACGTTTCGGTCCCCATTGCGGGTCATTCTTATAGTAGCCAGAAGTCTGGAATCCGCCGTTCCAGAAAGCAGGGTTCAGGCCGTTTTTCAACTTGCCGTCCGTCGCCTCTTTCTCGTACTGTGCGATGATGTCCGCGTCGGTGATGGCGTCGAGCAGACCCGATCCATAGACGCCGATGGTGTTCTCCAGTTTGACCTCGTAGCCTTGCGATTCGAGCAGGCCGTCGGGGTCGCGGTAGCCTTGGTTATAAACATAGACGGCGGTGTTGGGCATCGTCACTTCGGGGTAGCGCAGTTCGTAGCTCTCGCCGTCGGCGAACTTGTTGCCGTGCTCATCGGTCGCGGTCTTCCACGTGACGGTGATCTGGGCAGGGTCGAGCGGTGCTTTGAAGGGCGCAGCGCCGAAGAGTTGCGGCATGCCGGCGAGCCAAGGCACGTAAGCCTGCGTGGCAGGGTTGATAACGACGAGCAGCGTACCGTTACCTACCTCCGAAGCGTTATAGGTACCTTCGGGAACGGACGTACCATGCGAATAATTCGGGTGACAGTGCTGGCACGACGAGCGCACATAGACCGGTCCCAAGCCGTGCTGACGACCGCTCTCATTGGTCACGAAGGGTTTCTCGGCGATCTGGTCACCTTGTGCGAACATTGTTCCAAGACCTGCGTTCTCCGTGGCGGGCGTCGGCTGACGGAAAGTCATTGACGTGAGGTTGGTGGTCGTACCGAGTTTACCGCCGGTGTAGTACCATTCGGGCAGGTCGGTCTGAGGCTCCTCGCCACCACCTCCGCCGGGCTTACAAGCGACGAGCGCAACGGTAGCAAGAGCCAGAAATAAGAATTCTTTTTTCTTAGCCCAGAGGGCACGATTAACTACGTTTTTCATAATCGTATATATTTTTTTTCGTTATATCGTTATAACGTTATATCGTTATTTTGAAAGGAGAGGAAGGACTTCTTTATCGAGTACTTCTTCGAGGGCGGAGACTTGGTCAATTGCGGCTTTGACAAGCGGGTTGTTTTGGGCTGTGTTCTCAAAATCTCCGATTTCATTGATGGCCTTGATAGCGTCCTCGATAGCCTTGCGGACACGCGCGTCGAGTTCCGCATCCTGACGATAGACGTAATTGGAGATAGAATGGTCACCGGCCTGCGAACCGCAGTACGCGTGCTGGATGGAACGGATATTGTCCGCAAAATCAATCGTCGATGTGCAGCTGTACGGGCTCTCGATATAATCGCGCTCCTCGGCGGTGCTGCTGATGTACGGGTTGCCCATCTTCAGGTCCGCCACCTCACCGGCGATGTCGATACAACCGGCAACGATCTCTTCCGCCGCCTCTTGGTAGGTGACGTAGATCGAACCGGCTTTGCCGGCGTTCATCATCTGCCATCCGTAACGGTCTTCGTACGGCTCCACTTCGCCTTCTTCCAACAGCGCCTGCTTGGCGTCACTCACTTTGCCTGCCCACGCGTACTCCAGCAAGATTGCCTGCTGCGTCAGGTCTTCGACGATACCGAGCAGATAAACCGCCTCGGCGTGCGTCAGGTTAGCGGCATGCGGACGACCTGTTCCGACCGCACGACCGTCTTGCTCTACCGATTCAAAGAGCAGGTATTCTGCAGCATGGAAACCCTTCAGCGCATAGCCGAGTTTGTCCCCCACGTACGCACCGCCTTCTTCCTCAATCGCCGCCATTCGCTCGGCATCATGCAGCAAGGCGTTCATCGCGTTGAAATCCAGCGGCCATGAGTCGATGTGCGGGTCGATGTTGTGTGCCGAAGCAGGTCCGTAGAGGAAGGCCTCGCTCTGCTCCCAATGCTTGCGCATCGCACGCCAAGACGTGCCGGCATCGGCCATCAGTTTGCTGTAGTCCTGACCCGTTTCCACTTTGGCGAGGATCTGCTCGCATTGGTCCAACAACGTCAAACCGGCATCTGCCATGGCGCTGTAAGTCGCAATAACTGTGTTGTTTACGTACGGCGTAACTGCCTGCTGCAACGCCGCTTCCTTGTCGGAGGTCACTTCGCCTCCGTTGTTCTCACATGCCACCAAACTCAGTGCACATGCGGCAAATAAAATAAATTTCTTGTTCATAACTATTAGTGATTTAGTTCATAAAATCCAGTATAGACGATTCCAACGGCGATTTGCGGTTCGTCGTTATAGAGTTTTCCGCGCGTACCATCCGCGCGCGTACCTTGTTTCAAAATACCATACGAGAACTCTGCCTTCACGCCGATCTGCTTGATCGGAAAATAATTGATTCCGGCGGCTATGCGATGCCGACCACACCACGCATACATGTCGGTGGGCTTGTTGTCGTAGCGCAACATCGAGTCGTAATAATCGTAGCGACCGAACACATAGAACTGCTGCTTTTTCTCCACCAGTTTCTTATTCAGACTAAAGAAATCGTAGCCTGCCTCAATGCCTGCTGCCACGGCGTCACTTGCCACCCACTGTTTGCTCGACACCGAACCTTTGCGCATGGAGATGTTATACTGCGTGATAGCGGCTGCGTCGCTCAGATGGCCGTACGTCGCACTGCCGCGTACGATGACGCCGTAGCCCTTGTACGCGAAGTCAAACGAGCCTATCGAGACTGTGCCTTTCACGTCCTTGTACGCACTCGCGTCCAGTTCGGCATTGGTCTTGCTGAGCGTGTTGCGAAACGAGTTGCCGCAGTAACCTGATAGCGAAAGTCGCAGCCCTTCCACGCCCGTATAATCAACCCGCGCCGCACCTGCAAACACGTTCGCCAACTTGAACTCGTACGGACTACCTGTGCCCGGTTTGATCCAGTTCTTGCGGTTGAAACGGTCGCTGTCGAGTCCCGGTAGGAACATCGCCTGATAGTGCCAACCGTTCTTCGTGCTGCCCATGAACGTCAGCGCCACCTCGTGCCATGTGCTCGGCATAATAGTGAACTCACCTTCGTTGCGGTACACGCCGAAATACTCGGTCGATTCGTGGTGTGCGTTGAGTGCGCCGACAGGGATGACCTGCATGCCGGCACGGAGGATGGCATAGCGGTTAAACTCCTTTTGCAACCAGAACTGCTCCAGCGCCACTTCGCCGCCGCGCTCAATCTCGGATTCGTACTCACCACCTTCTTCCTCTTCGATCTCGATGGCGCTTTCCGTGCCGCCGTGCTCGAACTCAATCTCTGTGCCGACGCTCCAGCCCTTGCCGAAATCGTAGCCCAGATAAATGACCACGTGCGGCAGGTCGAACTCACCGAAATGGTCATTGGCGTACTTCTCCGGGTTCTTGCCATACCGCAAGTAGTTGTTGGAGTAAAAACAATGTTTCGCCGTCACCTCTCCGTAGCCGCCTATCCAAAAACGTCCGCGCCTTTTAGGCTTTTCCGTTTTGGTAGTATCGGGTTTTATGGTGTCCTTCGGCACTTGTCTGGTCGCTCCTGTGACGCCATCTACATATCCCAATTTATTGGGATGTGCTGCTAAGCCCTCCAAACGCTCCACGCGTTTCATGAGCGCCTGCAAGTCCGCAGCACTCACCTTGATGCTATCCTCTGCGCGTGCACCTAACACACATAAAATCAATAGAATAGAAACGATTGTTTGTCTATACATAGTTGCCAAAATCTCCTATTTTTTCGTAATACAAAATTACTTATTTTTTCACATCCACACAATACCAAATTATCGTGAATTTGCAGCACTATTTGCGTATTTGAAAAAAAAGCAGTACCTTTGCGGCCGATTTATGTATAGCGTTATTACCGACCATATTGAGATTGACCGCGAGCAGCGGTGTGTGCGCAAGGATGGACAGGAAGTACATCTGACAGGATTAGAGTACGGGCTGTTGGATTATCTGACGGCGCACGCTAATCGCATCTGTTCGCGGCAGGAACTGCTCGACCATGTGTGGGGACCGCGTTTTCAGTACGACCCTGGCACGATAGATGTGCACCTCAATGCGTTGCGACGGAAGTTAGGTTGGAGCAAGAACCGACCGATCGAGACCATCCGCGGCGCAGGACTCATCTTCCGCATCGAGCGAACCGTGACGCGCTATACGATAGACCTGCACACCTTCCTGAACGAGTGGCTCCGCAGCCACGAAGTGGAGATTTCCTCCGCGAGATTAGTAGCACAACTACACCTGACGCCTTTCGTTAACGAACTGACCATCGGGCCGGAAGCTCTGCGGCGCATGTTAGACGGTATTCTGGTAGCGCTTCTGCCCTGTGCACAGCCCGGTATTCTCCGCCTCACCACCAAACTGACGATGCACTCGTTTACTCTTTCTATGGACCTTAACGGCACTGTCAGCGAGCTGCGCATCCCTATTTATGGTGATTTTGAGGTTTCTTAAGAAAATCTTAATCTTTGTTTAAGAAAATTATACTACCTTTGTCGTCGCATTTGAAAAAACTATGCGAGCAAAGGTATTATTTTTATGTCTATTGATGACCATGACGCTATCTGCACAAGTGCGTGACAGTATTGCGAAGAACAAGGTCTATCAGGGTTTCTCCGGTGGTATGATGTTACACACCGGCTATCAGTTCGGGCAGGACAAGAACGCACCGACGATAGGCGGTCGTTCATGCAGTCCGCAAGGCGCTACGTTCGGTATCGGAGGTGCGCTGCGCGTGCATCTATGGAAACACCTGCGTACGGGCTTTGAGGGCTTCGTTTCAACCATGCCCAGCACGACGACCGACTGTCGTAACATCCTCAAACCAGGTAGTTATGTACGCGTGGGCTGTGGTGGTATTTTGGCTGATTGCTGCTGGCGGTTAGAGAAAGCCTGGCCGTACATAGGCGGCGCGATAGGAGGCGGTTCGATGAAAGGGCTGTATATTCTCGAAGGCGACCAGAACAGCTGGGTGCAGGACGCCAACAGTACCTTCCATAAACAGAGTTTCTTTTATGTCACGCCGTACGTGGGCTGCGACTACTGCCTGACGCGCAAAGTGCACATCACTTTCCGCCTCGACTGGATGTTAGCCATCCACAAGCACGAGTTCGTTCTGCCCACCGGCCCACGGCTTTATTTCGGTTTTATGTTCTGCCACTAAATAGTAAATGGTAAATGACAAAATGGTAAATGATTTTATGAATTACGAAGGAATTCTTCTCGGAGCCGGTGCGTTCCTATGTATCGGCATCTTCCATCCGCTGGTGATTAAGGCGGAGTACTATTTCGGTGTGCGCTCGTGGTGGGCGTTTCTGGTTGTTGGGCTGGCAGCTACGGTCGGTTCGCTGCTGGCAAGCAACATGTACGTCTCTATCTTCCTGGGTATCTTTGCCTTCTCTTCTTTCTGGGGCATCGGTGAAGTGTTCAAGCAAAGAGAGCGCGTCCGCAAGGGCTGGTTTCCAAAGAACCCAAAACGGGAGGGTGATTATGAACGCTAATCAGATACTTCTGGTAAACAAAGAGCATCTGCTGCTCATGCAGGTATTGTGCTGGCTTGGACCTGGCATCAAAATCCTCATTACAGGCGTACAAGCCTTGCTGCAGGTGCATGCCACCACTCCCCAACGGATATGGTGGCTATGCTTGATTGCAGTTTTGGTTGCAGTCCTCTTTTCGCTGATGTTCAATAACTTTGTCAGACGCTACACAGCCGTATTCTTGATTTCCCGGAACGTAAGAAATCGCTTTTCGCATTCTTTGATGCACACGGCTACATTCTCGTCTTCTGTATGATGGGCTTGGGCATCAGCCTGAAATTCATTCCATTCATTCCAGTAGAGTTCTTCGCCGGTTTCTATCCCAGCTTGGGTCTCGCCCTATCGATTGCAGGCTGCCGTTACTTGGTCAGTTGGTGCAAGGCACTGTAGCATCCCTATTTTTGGTGATTTTGCTTCCCACTCTTGCGAGAGTGGGATTTTTTTTGTAATTTTGCAGCGTTTTTGATTAAAAACGCTTTATGTACAAGGGTTCGGACAAGATATGTGAGTTGATGTCGCGTGAAGAAGATGCGATTCAGATCATCAGCCGTTTCGGCTTGGAGATGGGTGTAGGCGAACAGACGATTGCAGAAGTGTGCGAGGCGCACGACGTACACACGCCGACGTTCTTGGCAATTGTCAATTACAAGGTTTTCCATCAACGAGTGGTACCTGCCGACATCGACATCCCGACACTGCAACGCTATCTGCACAATGCCCACACGTATTTTCTGGAGTTCCGTTTGCCACGCCTCCGTCGGGCATTGATTGAAGCTATTATTCCTGCTGACCCGACCACTAAGATACCCGGACTGATACTACGTTGTTACGATGAGTTTGTGGACGAGATTCGGACGCATATCGAGCACGAGAACGCCGGCCTGTTTGACGAACACGAACACGACGACCAGCGTATCACCGACAAACTGACGGAGATCAAGAATTTAATTATCAAGTACTATCCATCCCCGGTAACCGATAACCCATCACCTATCACCTATCAACTCATCAGTGTGATGAGTGATTTGTGGCACACGGAACATGATTTTGCGGACCACTGCGCTATCGAAGATGACATCCTTCGTCCGGCGCTGACGAAGACTCAGCCGCACAGCCACCGCCGTCACTTACAGCCGGAGACAGAAGAACTATCTGACCGGGAAAAGGACGTCCTCATTCAAGTTGTGCACGGCCTGAGCAACAAAGAAATCGCGGATGTGCTGTGTATCTCCATGCACACGGTCGTCTCGCACCGCAAGCACATCACCGCTAAACTCAACATCCACTCCACCGCCGGCCTAACGGTCTATGCCATTGTCAACCACCTCGTTGACATCAACAATCTGGAATAAAAAAACGACCCATAGGCCGTTTTTTTTATTAATAAGCAAAGCTCCTTATGGTGCTACGCGGTTGATGTCGCGTGGGAACATAGAGCATTCCTTGACGTTGGCGATGCCGAGGAAGCAAGCCGTGATACGCTCGAGGCCGATGGCGAAGCCGCCGTGAGGGGGCATGCCGTTCTTGAAGGTATCGAGGTAGAAATGGAACGCATCGGGGTTCATGCCACGACGGAGCATCTTCTCGCGGTAGTCGGCTTCCTTATGGATACGCTGTCCGCCGGAGGTGATCTCGAGACCTCTCATGAGGAGGTCGAAGCTGAGTGTCAGACTCGGGTCCTCGGGGTCGTCCATCGCATAGAAAGCACGGTGCTCGCTCGGGAAATGGGTAACGAACACGAAGTCCGAACCGAATTTCTCGAAAGCGTACTTGCAGATAGCGCGTTCCTCTTCCGGCGCGAGGTCATCTTCGCCGCGGTGGTCCGCCTCGCAGAGGTGGTTCTCCCAAAGGATCTCATGCACCTCGCTGAGTTTCCAAGCAGGAACCTGCTCGGGCAGGACGGGGTTAGTAGCGTTGAGGAGGTTGAGCTCATGCGCGCAGTCTTTCTCGACGGTCGCGATGATATGACGGAGCAGCGCTGCTTCGAGGGTCATGACATCCTCCTGGCCTTTGATGAAGCCCATCTCCACATCGAGGGAGATATACTCGTTCAAGTGACGGCTGGTGGCATGTTTCTCTGCGCGGTAGGCCGGTGCGATCTCAAAGACGCGCTCATAGACGCCGACGCCGATCTGTTTGTAGAACTGCGGGCTCTGCGCGAGATAGACCTGCTTGCCGAAATAATCCATGCGGAAGACGTTAGCGCCTCCTTCGGCTCCTTCGCTGACGATCTTCGGGGTGAAGATCTGGGTGAAGCCGTTAGCCGCGAGGAACTCACCGAACGCGCGTGCGATGGTCGATTGTACCTTCAGGATAGCCATGTCACGCGGGTTGCGGAGGGTGACCTGACGGTTGTCGAACTTATAGCGCAGGAGTGTCTCTTCGTCACCGAACTTAAGGGCGTTCATATCCACCACTTCGGCGGTCGTCGGACGCGAGAGAACGCGTACTTCGGCCACTGCAATCTCGATGGTGTTGTAGAAGGCCGCAGGGTCCTTGATCTTCGCCTCGTTGACGGTACCGGTGAGGGTGATGGCCATCTCACGGCAGAGATCGTTCATCGCGATCGCGTTGCCCTGCTCGTCTAAGAACTTCGAGGTGTCGTTGGAGACGACAGCCTGGAGCAGACCGCGGGACTTACGGAGAACGATGAAGCCGCCCCACTTGGTGACGCGGACGTTGTGGATCATACCGGAAACGGAAACAGATTCGCCAACCTTGCAGTTGGCGAGATCTGTCACGTTTTCGTTATGTTTAGTTGCATCCAAAAACATAATTACTCTGCTTTTGCTTCCTCTGCTGCGGGAGCCTCAGCAACCTCAGCCTGAGCCTCAGCTACTTCTTCCTTAACGGCTTTTTTGCCGGCGCGGCGAGTAGCTTTCTTGGTAGCCTTCTTGGTCTCCTTGAGCATGTTCTCGTTGTAGTCAACGAGCTCGATGATACACATCTCAGCAGCGTCGCCCAGACGGAAGCCGGTGCGGAGGATACGTGTGTAACCACCCGGACGATTAGCGATCTTCTCGCCTACGTTCTGGAAGAGTTCGGTAACGACCTCTTTCTGCTTGAGCAGGCTGAAAGCCAGACGGCGGTTGTTCATGTTGTCTTCTTTCGCAAGCCTTAGCGAGGGTCGTGCTGATACGCTTGTGCATGATCAGCGAGCAAGCCATGTTGCTGAGCATAGCAGCGCGGTGGTTAGCTTTACGGCTAAGGTGATTGAATTTCTTATTATGTCTCATAATAAATTGTACTTTTTAATAATTAAACATTAATCCAGCGCACGGTAGCGCGAGATGTCCATACCGAAAGCCAAGCCGTTGCGCTCGAGCAGCTCGTCGAGCTCCGTGAGAGACTTCTTACCGAAGTTACGGAACTTGAGGAGGTCAGCGCGGTGGTACTTAACGAGTTCGCCAAGGGTCTCTACCTCAGCCTGCTTCAAGCAGTTGAGTGCACGAACGGAGAGGTCCATATCCTGCAGTTTCTGGTTGAGGAGCTGACGCATACGGAGGATTTCCTCGTCGAGTGCGTTGCTGTTCTTCTTGGTCTCCTCTTCGAGTACGATACGCTCGTCGGAGAAGAGCATGAAGTGGTAGATGAGGATCTTAGCAGCTTCAGTGAGCGCCTGTTGCGGGGCAATCGAACCATCCGTAGTGATCTCGAGGGTCAGTTTCTCGTAGTCGGTACGTTGCTCGACACGGTACTGGTCAACAGAGATCATGACGTTGCGGATCGGGGTATAGATAGAATCGATAGCGAGCGTTCCGATCGGATCGTTCTTCTTACGATTCTCATCACCCGGAACGTATCCGCGTCCCTTGTTGATGGTGATCTCAATCTCGAAGTCAGCGCTGTCGTCCATCTCTGCCAGACGCAGATCCGGGTTGAGCACTTCGAAGTTCTGGAGGACGGTGTTGAACTCACCTGCGATGAAGGTTTTCTGCTTCTTCACATGGAGCTTAACGGTCTCTCCTTCCTCTTCGATACCCTCCTTGCGGATGAGGCGTACTTGCTTGAGGTTGAGGATAAGGTTGGTAACGTCAGTGATTACACCGGGGATGGTAGCAAATTCATGATCTACCCCGGCTCGAGTGGGCGAAACTCAAAGATACCTTTGTTCGCACTCGAATCCAACATTATCACCTTGTCAGGTTTGATGAAATTTAATATTGCCATGAATTTAATTATTATTTAGAGTACAACTCAACGATTAATTGCTCCTTAATGTTCTCCGGAATCTCTGCGCGAGCAGGAACATTGAGCAGCTTACCGGCTTTGTCAGCCTCGTTCCACTGGAGCCAACCGTACTTAGCGTGGTTGAAGCCCTGGAGCGACTCATTGATTACCTCGAGCGATTTAGCTTTCTCGCGAACAGCCACTACCATACCGGGTTTAACCTCGAAGGAAGGGATGTTGACAACCTTGCCGTCCACGGTGATGTGACGGTGGCTAACGAGCTGACGTGCAGCAGCACGGGTCGGAGCCATACCGAGACGATACACGATGTTGTCGAGACGGCACTCGAGAAGCTGAATCAGGATCTCACCGGTAATACCTTTGGTACGAGCAGCCTTAGCGAAGAGAAGACGGAACTGACGCTCGAGTAATACTCAGAGTTTTTCTTACGACGGTTAACGCCGTGTTGTCCGGGTGCGTACGGACGTTTTGCAAGCACCTTATCCTCGCCGAAGATAGCCTCGCCGAAACGGCGTGCGATGCGAGATTTTGGGCCAATATATCTTGCCATAATTTTCTAAACGTTAAAGGGTTAAACAATTATACACGACGACGTTTCGGAGGACGGCAACCGTTGTGCGGCATCGGAGTTACATCTACGATCTCCGTTACATCAATACCTGCTGCAACGCAGGCGCGGATAGCCGATTCACGTCCTTGTCCAGGACCCTTAACGTATGCTTTTACTTTACGCAGACCGAGGTCATAAGCGACCTTGCAGCAGTCAGCTGCTGCCATTTGTGCTGCGTACGGAGTATTTTTCTTGCTGCCACGGAAGCCCTGCTTACCAGCCGAAGACCAGCTGATTACTTGGCCATCACCGTTAGCAACAGTAACGATAACATTGTTGAAAGAAGACATCACGTGAAGTTGGCCAACGCCATCGATCTTCACTACGCGCTTCTTAGCTGCAATAGCTTTCTTTGCCATAATGTTTGATGATAATTTTGGTTGTTAATACTTCCGGGAAACCTTCTTATTTTAAGAAGTTTTCTCGAATGATAAATCATTCAGCGATTACTTCGTTGCCTTCTTCTTATTTGCAACAGTTTTCTTACGTCCCTTGCGGGTACGAGCGTTATTCTTTGTGCTCTGTCCACGAACAGGAAGACCGATACGGTGACGAACACCACGGTAACAACCGATATCCATCAAACGTTTGATGTTCAATTGTGTTTCCGAACGAAGATCACCTTCTACTTTGTATTTAGCACCGATGATCTCACGGACTTTAGCTGCTTGGTCATCCGTCCAATTCTCTACTTTGAGGGTAGGGTCTACACCGGCCTCAGCGAGAATTTTCTTTGCGCTTGAACGACCTATTCCGTAGATATAAGTCAAACTGACTTCGCCACATTTGTTTTGCGGAATATCTACACCGACAATTCTTATAGCCATAATTTAAAACTAAGGATAATTTTGTTAAAAATAAATTGATTAAAGAAGATTTTGATTCGATTTAAAAATTACGCTTATCCTTGACGCATTTTCATTTTCGGATCCTTCTTGTTGATTACATACAAGTGCCCTTTGCGACGTACGATTTTGCAGTCTGCATTGCGCTTCTTGATTGATGCACGAACCTTCATAATAAAAACTCGGGTTTTTCTTATGGAGCCTTGGCGTCGCCGAGCTGCGAAAGCAAGCTTTCGCTCGGCTAGCACAAGCCTTCATTGTTTAGTTAGTTAAAATTACTTGTAGCGGAAGGAGATTCTTCCTTTAGTCAAGTCGTACGGACTCATTTCTACTTTCACGCGGTCACCGGCGAGGATCTTGATGTAGTGCATACGCATCTTGCCGGAGATGTGGGCGATGATGAGCGGCCCGTTTTCGAGTTGCACACGGAACATAGCGTTGGACAATGCCTCAACTACCGTTCCGTCCACTTCAATGCTGTCTTGTTTTGCCATACTTTATTGTTATTTAGATGATTTTAGATAAACCGGTCTCCCAATACTTCCTGGATGTAGTCAAAGGTGGATAAGATATCTGCCTTGCCGTTACGCACGCACACGCTGTGTTCATAATGTGCGGCGGGTTTGCGGTCGATCGTGCGGGCGGTCCATCCGTCGTCGTCGATGAGGACGTTGCGGCGTCCGAGCGTGATCATCGGCTCGATAGCCATCGTCATACCCGACTTAAGGACGAGGCCGTTGCCTCGGCGACCGTAGTTGCATACCTCCGGCTCCTCGTGCATCTCCCGTCCGATACCATGTCCCACAAACTCGCGTACAACGCCGTAACCGGCTTTCTCGCAGTGGTTCTGTATCGCGAAGGAGACGTCTCCGAGGCGGTGACCCGTGACGGCCTGCTCGATACCCTTGTAGAGCGCCTCTTTCGTCGTGCGAAGGAGTTGCATCACTTCCGGGCTCACCTCCCCCACCGGGAAGGTATAGGCGCTGTCCGAGTGCCAGCCGTTGAGTTCGATGGACGAGTCGATGGTGATGATATCACCTTCCTTGAGCACTACCTTGTCCGAGGGGATGCCGTGTACCACCACTTCGTTGACCGAAGTGCAGAGGGTTGCAGGATAATCCTCTTATCCAGTTGGGCGGTAGTAACACCCGGCTTGATAGCCTTTGCCACTTCGGCATAGGTCTTACCAAGCAGGATGTTGCTTGCCCGCATGAGCTCTACCTCTTCGTCTGTCTTGAGAAAAATCATCTAACCGACAAATTAGTAGGCCATAGCACCGGAGCGGCCTTTGATACGCATGCCGGACTCGAAGAATCCGTCATAGTGACGCATGAGCAGGTGGCTCTCGATCTGCTGCAAAGTATCCAAAATAACACCTACCATGATGAGCAGGGACGTACCGCCGAAGAACTGTGCAAAGCCCATCGACACACCGAACAGGCGCGCGAACGCCGGCAGGATAGCGATGATAGCGAGCAGGATAGAACCCGGCAACGTGATGCGGCTCATGATAGTGTCGATATACTCAGCCGTCTTCTTACCCGGTTTAACACCCGGAATAAATCCGTTATTCAACTTCAGGTTCTCTGCCATCTGGACAGGATTGATGATGATAGCGGTGTAGAAATAGGTGAAGGCGATGATGAGCAGTGCGAATACGAAATTGTACCAGAAGCCGTTGTTATCCAGGAACGCTTGTACGAAGGCATTGGACTCGCTTGCGCGGAAGCCTACGATAGCGATAGGGATGAACATGATAGCTTGCGCAAAGATGATCGGCATCACGTTAGCAGCATTGACCTTCAAAGGAATGTACTGACGAACACCGCCATATTGCTTGTTACCCTGGATACGTTTTGCGTACTGCACCGGAATACGACGTGTACCTTGTACCAGCATGATTGCAAATGCAAACACGAGGAGCAGGATCACGATCTCCAACAGGAACACGATCAGACCGCCACCGGCGTCGTTCAAACGACTACCGAACTCCTGTACGATAGCACCCGGGAGACGCGCGATGATACCGATCAAGATGATGAAGGAAATACCGTTTCCAACACCACGGTCGGTGATACGCTCACCCAGCCACATCACGAACATGGAGCCTGCGCAGAGCAGGATGGTGGACGAGATGGTGAACCAGTTGAAACCGATAGCCAGCGGCTGACCTGCCTGAGCCATCTGAACAGACAGGTTCACGAGATAACTCGGTCCCTGGAAGAGCAGGATGGCAACGGTCAGATAACGGGTGATCTGGTTCATCTTCTGACGGCCGGACTCACCTTCTTTCTGCATCTTTTGGAAATACGGCACTGCGATAGACAGCAGCTGAATCACGATAGATGCAGAGATGTAAGGCATGATACCCAGCGCGAAGATAGACGCATTGGAGAAGGCTCCACCGGAGAACATATCCAAGAGCGCCATCAGACCGCCAGCTGTCTGGCTGTGCAGAGCAGACAAGGCTGTAGGGTCAATACCCGGCAGAACGACGAACGAACCGAAACGATAGATGAGCACGAAAAGCAACGTGGTCAGCAGACGTCCGCGGAGGTCCTCGATCTTCCAGATATTTTTAATAGTTTCTACGAACTTCATAATAAACAATGTTTATTTATGATTCTTATTAATTTTAGAGTTTTACTACGGTGCCACCGGCAGCGGTGATAGCCTCTTCAGCTTTCTTCGAGAAAGCGTTAGCCTCAACGGTCAGTTTGGCTTTCAGTTCACCGTTACCCAGGATCTTAACGAGTTGGGTCTTGTTGATAAAACCAGCCTCGTGGAGCTCGATCAAGCCGATCTTCTCCAGTTTCTTCGCCTCAGCGAGAGCCTGAAGAGTAGAGAGGTTGATAGCTTTGTACTCCACACGGTTGATGTTCTTGAAACCGAACTTCGGCAGACGACGCTGCATAGGCATCTGACCACCCTCGAAACCGATTTTCTTGCTGTAACCGGAGCGCGATTTAGCACCCTTGTGACCACGGGTAGAGGTTCCACCCAGGCCCGAACCTGCGCCACGTCCGACACGCTTAGCGGTCTTAACGGAACCGGCAGCAGGGGTAAGATTATTCAATTCCATGATTCAAATTCGTTTTTAGGATTAGTCAATAACTTTAACAAGGTGCTTTACCTTCTCTACCATTCCCAGGATAGCCGGGGTAGCCTCGTGCTCAACGACTGCGTTCATCTTGCGCAGACCGAGCGCGATCATGGTCTCCTTCTGCACCTTCGGACACTTAATAGTACTGCGTACTTGCTGAATTTTAATCTTTGCCATAGTTGTAGAAGAATTTATTAACCATTAAACACTGTAGAGAGACTTACGCCACGGTTAGCAGCCACGGTGCGAGCATCGCGGAGCTCAGCGAGCGCTTGAATAGTAGCCTTAACGAGGTTGTGGGGGTTAGACGAACCTTTGGACTTAGCCAACACGTCGTGAACGCCGGCACTCTCCAATACGGCACGCATAGCGCCACCGGCTTTCACTCCGGTACCGTGCGTAGCGGGTTGAATATACACCTTCGAACCGCCGAACTTGGCGAACTGCTCGTGAGGGATAGTTCCCTTGAGAACAGGCACTTGGATGAGGTTCTTCTTTGCAGCCTCCGTAGCCTTCTGCATAGCAGCAGCTACTTCACCGGCCTTACCGAGGCCATAACCTACGATACCATCTTCATTTCCAACAACTACGATAGCTGCGAAAGTGAAGGTACGTCCACCCTTGGTAACTTTCGTTACGCGGTTGACAGCGACCAGACGCTCCTTGAGCTCAAGGTCTTGTGTTGTTTTTACTCTTTGCATAATCGTACTTATTAGAATTTGAGACCTGCTTCACGAGCTGCGTCAGCCAGAGCTTTTACGCGACCGTGATAGAGGTATCCGTTACGGTCAAACACTACTTCATTTACACCAGCCTTGATTGCTGCAGCGGCAACGAGTTTGCCTACCTCGGCAGCCTTCTCGGTCTTGGTCATTTTGTCCTTGATAGCGAGCGACGAAGCGCTTGCGAGGGTCTTACCCTCCAGGTCATTGATCACCTGAGCGTAAATCTGGCTGTTAGAACGGAACACGGTCAGACGCGGACGCTCTGCAGTACCATTCACCTTGGTACGAATCGATGCCTTAATCTTAAGGCGACGTGCAATTTTCTTAATCATAATCTTATTCCTTTCTATTATTTACCAGCCGACTTACCAGCCTTACGACGAACGATTTCACCTTGGAACTTAACACCCTTGCCCTTATACGGCTCCGGTTTGCGGAACGAGCGAATCTTAGCGCATACCTGACCGAGCAGTTGCTTGTCAGCGCTCTCCAAGATTACGAGCGGGTTCTGGTTACGCTCCGATTTGGTCTCTACCTTCACCTCCTTCGGCAAGCCGAGGTAGATGGGGTGCGTATAACCGAGCGAGAAGTTCAGCACTTGCGGCTGAGCGAGCTCAACACGGTAACCTACACCGACGAGCTCAAGAGTCTTCTTATAGCCCTCGCTGCAGCCTACGACCATGTTATGAATCAAGGCGCGATACAGACCGTGCTTAGCGCGTGCCTCTTTCTCGTCGTTCGGACGGGTTACGTGGCATACGCCGTCTTCTACGGTTACGGTAATCAGGGGATCAACAGCTTGGCACAGCTCACCCTTCGGACCCTTTACGGTCACTACATTCTCCGGGCTAACCGTTACGGTAACGCCTGCGGGAATAGCAATAGGAAGTTTTCCAATTCTTGACATAGTTGTTCCTCCTTATTAATAAACGTAACACAAAACCTCACCACCGAGTTGCTGAGCGAGCGCCTCTTTGTTGGTCATCACACCTTTCGAGGTCGAAAGGATAGCGATACCGAGACCGTTCAGTACGCGCGGCATCTCACGATAGCCTACATACTTACGCAAACCCGGAGTGGATACACGTTTCAAACACTTGATCGCGTTGACTTTGTTCATCGGATCATACTTGAGGGCAATCTTGATAGTGCCCTGGGGACCGTCCTCTACGAACTTGTAGGAGAGGATATAACCCTTCTCGAACAAAGCATTCCTCAATCGAGTGAGGTAATCTGCAATAGGATCTGTCATTGTTTTTTTGTTGTTAAATTAATCCCGCCTGTCGGGACAATATTTAATTAAACTTGCGTTTAATATTTAAGATTTGAGATTTCAGATTTGAGATTTTCGATTCCGCTAACCGCTCACCGCTAACCGCTAACCGTTAACCCCTAAACCTTAAACATTAAACTTTAAACTTTATTACCAGCTCGCTTTCTTTACGCCCGGGATGAGGCCCTTGGAGGCCATCTCACGGAACTGAATACGGCTGAGACCGAATGCGCGCATGTATCCTTTCGGACGGCCGGTTACCTTGCAACGGTTGTGCAGACGAACCGGAGATGCGTTCTTCGGGAGGGCCTGGAGCCCTACATAGTCACCATCCTTGAGGAGTTGTGCACGTTTCGCAGCGTATTTCGCAACGAGTTTGGCACGCTTCACCTCGCGGGCTTTCATTGATTCTTTTGCCATAGTCTGAATTACTTTTTAAACGGTAAACCAAACTCGCGCAGGAGTGCGAAGCCCTCCTCGTCGGTCTTAGCCGTGGTAACGAACGTAATGTTCATACCCAGCAGTTTGGTGATGTTATCAATGTTAATTTCAGGGAAGATGATCTGCTCGGTGATACCCAAGGTGTAGTTACCGCGGCCGTCCATCTTGTTTGCGATACCTTTGAAGTCGCGGATACGCGGCAGAGCTACGCGAACGAGACGCTCGAGGAACTCATACATCTGCTGACCGCGGAGGGTAACGCGTACGCCGATAGGCATTTGCTTACGAACCTTGAAGTTAGCGATATCTTTCTTCGAAACGGTAGCGACAGCTTTCTGACCAGCGATGGCGGTCATCTCCTGGAGAGCGACCTCGATGATCTTCTTGTCGGCTACGGCCTCACCTAAACCTTGGTTGAGGACGATCTTCTGGAGCTTCGGGCACTGCATTACTGTAGTGTAGTTGAACTCCTTCATCAGGATAGGCACGATGCGCTCCTGATAGTCTTGCTTCAAACTTGCTGTATTCATACTTAGATCTCCTTACCGGTTTTTTTAGATACACGAACGAGCTTGCCATCCTTCTTCACACGGCCAACGCGAACCGGCTTGCCGTTCTCAACGGGGTTGAGGTTGGAGATATGGATAGGAGCTTCCTGTTTAACGATTCCGCCTTGCGGATTCTTTGCGTTGGGCTTGGTACTCTTCGATACCATGTTGACGCCTTCTACGATA
>CACXPH010000022.1 GCA_902769535.1 uncultured Bacteroidales bacterium | reverse complement strand
GACTTCGGCAATAAGTTGAAAGTGTTGACTGCATATTCCGCTCAAAAAGAGCCGATTTTGGGCAAATTAAGCAGGGCGGTTGGGGCTCTCCAGAGGGAAAAGACGAAAGATTTTGCTATCTTTCGTCGCTATCTGGCTTATTTACAGCGATTTATGATTTTACAGACCGGAAAAACGGAATAAAATAAAAATCTTTTAGCACGAACACGCCAATTTTTTCAACGAGTGTTCGTGTATTTACAGGGGCGCACGAATTTTCTCCCTACGCGCGCGTTCCTAACTTAATACGAATATACAAAAAAAGAAGCAGTATTCATGTCCTTGAACGCTGCTTCTTTTCGACCGGAAAAAAGCTCTTATTTTACCGGACGGAAACTGGTGCCGCACGAACGTATTTTCTCTATCATGTTCGGGTCAATTTTACGAGCATATTTCATGGTCGTTGTGACATCTTGGTGACCAGCTGCCTGTTGTACCAGATGGATGTTCATATTATGGTCATCAATCATCTCGGTTATACCGTCATCCTTGAACGAATAGAGTTGCATTTCTTGCGGCAGGTGGAGTGCTTCACGTATCTTCATCCAGTCTTTCTTATACTTGCCGTGATAAGCCGGAGCCTCAGACGGAACATACTCGGTGCCTAACAGGTAATAATCCTGCGGATACTTCTCCAAATGCATAGCTTTGAGACGTTCAATCAGTTCAGGTGATAGGGGCGCAGCACGCTCAATATGCGTCTTCGCTTTCTCTACCGGAATAAGGATGTAACCTTCGTCCAGATGGATGTCACGTAGCTGAATAAGCGCAATCTCTTTCGGTCGGATGAGCGAGTAGTAAATGAGCATGCAGACGAGAATGTAGTTCGGCATGTTTTCTTCGCAGTAGTCGAAGATCTGACCACGAACTTCTGCCGGGATCAAACCACGGCGTTTCTCTTCTTTCTGCTTGGTTTTAATACGCTCAAACGGGTTCTCTTTGCAGTAGCAATGTTCCTCGAACCAACTGAAGATGGCGCGATACTTCTTGAGGTAGGTGTTCCAAGCGTTAGCAGACAATGCTTTGCGTGGCTGTTTCTTTTGCGCCTTTGCCTTTCGGATCTCTTCCTCTGTTGGTTCCGTAAAGAGGAAGTCCATGAAGCGAACCGCCAAAGCATGGTTGAACATCGAAGCCGGACAGTCGGGAGAATGCAGTTCTTCAACAATCCAGTTGTTAAGGATGCCCAAAACGGATTTGTACGCTACCATCGTCGATTGACGTAACTCGCGTTTCTTGATACTGATGAACTCTTCGGTAGCTAAGTTCATCGGCTTAAAGAGGGAAGCATTCTGCTGCTCGATAAGCGGAGTCCAACCACCGGCTAATTTAAGATTGATGTCTTGCACCATCTTATCCGCATAAGAACGGAAGTCGTTAAGGCGTTTAAAATTCTCGCGTACACCATTTAATTTGGTGCGTACACGTTCTAACTTGTTTGTGACTGGGGAATACACGTAGTACAGAATGTACCAACCATTGGTGTCGTGTTTCAGTGTCGCGGGTTTGTAACCCAAAATTTCTAAACGATTTTTCATGACTTAAAAAGCGCTGGCACCATTACTGATGTCAGCACTTTTTAAGTCATGAAAACTTTTTGACCCGATTTTGACACGGCCTTTTTTGAGGAACACCCCGTAAGGCCAGTATTTATCGGACTTTGTTGCTCAACCAGGACTCGAACCCAGACAGACAGAACCAGAATCTGTAGTGCTACCATTACACCATTGAGCAGCGGCGCATGTCCCTCGATGGGGCATAAGCGGCTAATGATTTCTCAAAAGCGGGTGCAAAAGTACTGCTTTTTTATGACATGTGCAAATTTTTTTGCAAAAAAATGCAATTAGAGGTGCTTTTTTAACCAAACGAACCAATTTTGCAGGTGCCGATAGGTAAAAACATGCCCGCAAGAATGCTTTTCCGGGAGAAAAGCAGGATTGGATATTTGAGATTGGACATTGGACATTTGGTAGATCGAATCGATATAATGCACGCAGCTGTCCACGGCGGAGACGGGAAAGAGTTTGTCTTGCGTGCCGTACTGCAGCAGAAACGGTCTTGGGGCTATAGTTGCAGCAATCTGCGCGAAGGGTGGCTGGTCTTTCCTGCACATGCTCAACCACGAGTCGTTATAGCGGTTCTGCGCAAGCGTGGTCATCCAATGCGAGGCGATACAACAGGCCACTTGCGGGTCTTCAGCGGCAACGTTCCATGCACGGTAAGCACCGTACGAGAAACCCACTACAGCCACGCGTTGTGCGTTCACGAAGGGTAGTGACTGCACGTACTGAACGGAGGCTTTGTCTTCGGTCAGCACCTGTGCGTACCACATGCCGGCACCACCTAACGAATCGCTGTACTGCCGCTGCGTGAGCTGCGAACGACGACTGCCCCAATACGGTGCGTCTATGCAATAGACCACATAACCGTGCGCTGCCAGACTGTCGCCTATCGCCATGCCGTTGTAGTAAGGTTCCGGGTGTGCCCCTATCACTTTGCGCCAACCTTTCTCATACCGCGCGCCATGATCGTGAAACAAGACCACGGCCGGCCAACCTTTGGCTGGCATGGTACCATTAGGTACCAACAGGCATTGTGCCGCATGGTTGCGAACGGGTGTCTTGCCTAACTTCTCATTGCATTGCTGGATGTATTGGAGATTCGCAGCACGCACCCAACAATGCTTCCATTTCGGTGCTCGGAAGAGTTTTTCTGCCTTCATAAACCATCTCAAGGCCTCCTCCTTACTGCCGAACGGTTTCGGCGCATAGAAGAGGCACGTGCCGTAATAACTGAGCACCAGCGGATCGTTAGGCGCCAGTTTCGTTGCCTCTTTAGCGAGGTTCATGGCCTTGACGGGATGGATGGACGTGTGCAATCGCAACTCATACACATACACCGCACTCATGTACATCTCGTAATGCCCTAAGGGCAGTTGAGATTTATGATTTATGATTTCAGATTTAAAATTTTCTACGCACCGTTTGGCTTCCGGCAGCAATGCCTCTTTGCCCTCTTTCTTCGCCTCTGCCACGATATATCCGCAATACCCGTATTCGTAGAGTAAAGTTGAAAGTTGAAAGTTCTGTCGATCTGCTAACGCCGTATGGAAAGTTGAAAGGTTATCGATATACTCCTTCCAAACCGACATATCCTCCCGATGGTAAGCCTCCAGCATGACGCTATCTACCTGAAGCGTCACGGCTAACAATATACTAATCAACAGGTTCATTAGCATCATTATTATCATCGTTCGCACTCATGTTCTCGATGAACAGATCAACGAGTTGCTTGGTTACGACCGTCTGGTCAATGACTTTCTTGATTTTTGATTTTTCTCCTTTATCCTTTAACCTCTCATTGTTCACCTCTCTTTGTGCCTGCTCGGCTTGCGCTACCTGTTCTTCGCGTTGATCCATTTTGGTGCGAAGTCGTGCAGGCGCATGCTTGTACAAGAACCCGTAACAGGGCACGGCGGCCTTCATGATATATGGCGTGAGGAAGGTCGTTACCACACTGGACGCCACGATAATAGGATAGAGCGCAGGATGAGTCACGTTGAGACTGTTACCAAGCGCTGCGATGATGAACGAGAACTCGCCTATCTGCACAAACGAGAAACCCGTCTGCATCGCATCTTTCATTGTCTCGCCGCCCCACCAGCAACCGAGTGTGCCGAAGAAGATCATACCGAAGATGACCACGAGGCATACAACGAGGATGCTTGGCCAGTATTCGAGCAGGTTAGAAGGGTTGATCATCATTCCGACTGAGACGAAGAAGATAGCGGCGAACACGTTCTTAAGCGGCGTCATCAGTTTCTCTATACGATGCGACTCCACTGTCTCGGCGAGGATGGTTCCCATCACGAACGCACCGAGCGCACTACTGAATCCCGCTTCTTCGGCCGTCAGCACCATGCCCAGACAGAGACCCAAAGAGAGAATAGTAAGCGTCTCGTCATTGAGATAGTTCTTTACCTTGCGCAGCAGCGTCGGAATGATCAGGATACCAACCACGAACCACACGACAAGTGTGATAGCGAGTATGAGCACTTTATTGAGCAGTTCTTCGCCGTCGAACTGATGTTTGATGGCGATACTGGAAAGCAGCACCATGAGCACGACCGCCACTACATCTTCGATGATAAGGATACTCGTGGCACCTTTGACGAAGCGTGCTTTACTCAGTCCGGCTTCATCCACCGCTTTCATGACAATGGTGGTACTCGACATACAGAGCATGCCGGCGAGAAAGAGGGCATTCATCATATCCATGCCGACTCCTTTGCCGACAGTGAAGCCTAATAGCATCATGCCTCCGATGATGGTAAGTGCACCGATGGCGGCTACCTTACCGGACGTAATGAGGTTCTTGATACGAAACTCCAGACCGATGCAGAACAGCACGAACAGCACACCGATATTTCCCCATGTCTCGACGTTATGGGCATCCACCCAAGCGTCACCGAACGCATACGGACCGACCAGCACACCGGCTACGATATAACCGAGCACCACCGGCTGTTTCATCAACTTGAAGAGCAAGCTGACGATACCGGCTGTAATCATTAAAACATATAAATCATGTACCATATATAATGTTGAATGTTGAGTGTTGAATGTTTAACGATTTCATTTCGCTCCGCCTCCGAGAGCGATATAGAGGTCGATGAGGCTGATGAGACCATTGTATCGGTTGGTAACATCGGCTAATTGGGCATTGAGCAGGTTCTCTTGCGCGGTGAGCACTTCGAGATAGGATGCCTTACCTTTCTTCATCAGTTCGCACGTACCTTCATACGATTCCTGTTGGGTAGTTAGCAAGCGTTGGTAGAGTTCATCTTGCTGTTTCGCACTCTGGCAACGGAAGATGGCATCATTCACTTCACTTCCGGCACGGAGCATGGTTTCGACATAACGGTTGGCCGCTTCTTCTTGTTCCAGTTTGGCGATCTTGAGGTTGGCTTTGAGTTTTCCGCCTGCAAAGATCGGCTGTGCCAGTCCGAGCACGGCATTCATGAGTAGTTGACCGGGGTTGACCACGAGTCCGCCGTTGTTCGTCCATCCGATGAGTCCGGATAGGGACAGTGCTGGACAGAAAGCGGCTTTCGCCATGTTGGTCTGATAGTATGCTGCTGCTACGTTTCGTTCTGCAGCGCGTACGTCCGCACGATTGCTGAGTCGCGCAGCAGGTATCGGTTCGAGTGTCCACGTCAGGAAGGTATAACTAGTCCACGGTGAGCGCGCTACATCGTGCGGTTCTTCGTTCAGGAGGAGGCAGAACGACAGTTCGAGTGCATGTATCTGTTCGAGTAGTTGCTTGTGCTGTATCTGCACGTTGATGAGCGAAGTCTCCATCTGTCCGATAGACGGAGAGTAGGCCTTTCCGTTTCGCACCAATGCACGCTGCATCTCCAGCACGCGTTGCCAGATCAGTTCGGTGCTGTCGAGGATAACTGCCTGGTAATCCAACAGTTGAAGTTGGGTGTAGGTGCGTGCGATGGTTGCCACAAGGTTCGCGTGTGCTGCGGCTAAGTTATCCTCCGCTTGCGCACGGAGTTCATCGGCTTGCCGTTTGCGATTCGTGAGTGTACCGAAGCCTTCACCACCCCAGTTAAGTGCGAGCGGCACTTGGTAACTAAGTGTCGCTCCGGACATGCCGGAACCGGGGGTGTAGGTACCGGCCACACCTACTTGCGCAGGCGAGATCGCTAATGTCGGGAGGAAGCCCAGTTTGGCAGCGCGAAGTCGTGCATCTGCCTCTTTGACCGCCAACTGTCGCGAACGGTAATCGACGTTTTGCGCCAAGGCTTTGTTGATATGAGCTTGTAGCACAGGGTCTTGGATGAAATCATGCCAGTCGGCTTCGCTGACCTTCGTTACCAGCGTGTCTGGTTGCGCTTGCTCTGCAGGTGTGTACTTTTTAAAGATACCACAACTCGAAAGCATCACCGAACTCAATGCCAAAACCACGATAATCATCGGTGCTTTAGTTGACGGCTTATCAGGCTCTGTTTGGAAGCGTTCATGCAGGGTCTGGAAGATGATATAGAAGGCCGGTACAACGAAGAGGAGTGCGAGGGTTCCGATGGCCATACCGCCGGTGACACCGATGGCGAGAGCACGGTTTCCGTTCGCTCCTGCACCGCCTTCGATAATCAGCGGAATCATACCGGCGATCATCGTCACAACGGTCATGAGGATAGGACGCAGACGGTCTTCGCATGCACCCAGAGCCGCTTCTACAATACCCATACCTTGTTTGCGTTTCTCGACGGCAAACTCGGTGATGAGAATGGCGGTCTTGGAGAGCAGACCGATGAGCATGATGACACCTGTCTGGAGGTAGATGTTATTCTCCTGTCCGCAGAGCCATGAGAGCGCAAACGAACCCATCAGACCGAAGGGTACGGAAAGCAGGACAGCCAGCGGAATGAAGAAAGATTCATAGAGTGAGGCAAGAATCATATAGATGAGTAATATACAAACGAGGTAAATGAGTGCGGTGAGGTTGGATTTGCTGTTCTGCTCCAACTCACGACTCATACCGCCGTACTCATAGCCGTAACCGGTAGGCAGATGATCTTTGGCCACCTCGGCTATGACGCGCTGCACATCGCCGGCACTGTAACCGCTGTTGGGTTGTACGGAGCAGGCGATAGACTGATAGAGGTTGAATCGCTTCTGCGAAGCTGAACCCACAGCCGGAGTCAGCGTCACGAATTGTGCTATCGGTGCCATTTCCCCATTTACACGGACGAAGATATTATTAAGCGAAGCGGGGTCGAGGCGATACTCCGGTGCCGCACCGGCCATGACACGATAGACCTTGCCATACTGGTTAAAATTGCTAACGTATGAACTACCGCAGTACGCACCGAGGGTGTTCAGTACTACGTCGGGCGAGATGCCGGCGCGGTCACATTGCGTAGCATTGACATCGACTTTGTATTTAGGGAAGGACTCGCTGTAGAGCGACATCGCCATCTGCACTTCGGGGCGTTTCTGCAGTTCCGCCATGAAGTTATTGACGATCTCGTTGAACTGGCTCATGTCTCCACCTTGCAGGTCTTCCATCTGCAGATCGATGGCGTTACTGTTACCGTACCCCGGGATCTGCGGCATCTGGAAGGGGATGATCTGCGCGTCCTTGATGTCTTCGCAACTTAGATAGAGCTTGTACATCACCATGTCGATGTAATGCTGAATACCTTTTCGTTCATCCCAGGGTTTGAGACGTACGATGAGCGTACCGTAACTGACACCCGTACCAGAGATGAGTCCGAAGCCGGAGATCTTCGCATAACTCTCCACTTCCTCGAGTCGCAGTACATGTTCCTCTACCTGCGCCATGATCTTGTCGGTCTCCACGAGCGGCGAACCGGCCGGAGCGGTCACATCAACGAGGATAACGCCTTGGTCTTCTTGCGGCACAAGGCCCGAAGGCAATGCACGCATCGAGAAGATCATCGCAACGACTGCAAGCGTGAGCCATATCCATGCACGATTTGGTTTCTTGAGGAAACGTGACACGCCGTTCTTGTACTTACCCAAGATAGCGTTGTACGCCGCATCATAGGCTTGTTTGACGCGCTGACTGAAGGATTTCTTAGCGCTCTCTGTACTTGCTTTGGGTTTGAACAAAATAGCCGTGAGGGCTGGACATAGCGTCAAGGCGGAGATACAACTGAGTCCGACGGAACTGGCGATAGTAATACCGAATTGTGTGAAGAATGTACCGCTGGTGCCGGGCATAAAGGTGACCGGAATGAACACCGCCATGAAAACGAGCGTACACGAGATGACGGCTACCGTCACTTCGCTCATTGCATCTTTGGTAGCTTGGTACGCCGAGGTGTAACCGCTCTCCATCTTCGCCATCACCGCCTCGACAACGACGATCGCATCATCGACGACTGTTCCGATGGCAAGCACGAGAGCAAAGAGTGTGAGGATGTTTAATGAAAATCCTGCCACTTTGACCACCGCAAACGTGCCGAGCAGCGACACAATGATGGAGATGGACGGGATAAGCGTTGCTTTGAAGTTCTGCAGGAAGAAATAAACCACCAGAATAACCAGTATGATGGCGATGATGAGTGTCTCCACTACGTTGTGAATAGCGGCATATAGGAAGTCATCGCTGGTCTGCAGAATGGTAAACTCCAAACCGGCAGGCATGGTCTGCTGCAGGTCTTTGTAGATGTTATTGATAGCGGCATTGACTTGCGTGGCATTCGCACCCGGCGCTTGGTTGATGATAAACGCTACACCGGGTTTTCCGTCAATACGCGAAGAGAAACTATAGGAGAGCGCACCTAACTCTACATCCGCGACGTCGCGCAGGTGCAGTACATTGCCTTCCGAGGTACGCAGCACGATGGACTCGAACTCCTCGATGGACTGCAGACGCCCTTTGTACTCGAGGTTGTATTGGTACGTGTTACCGCTCTGCTCGCCGAGTGCACCGGTAGCCGCCACCATGTTCTGATTTCCGATGGCAGCGAAGATGTCCTGCGGGTCGAGGCCGTAACGCGCCATTACGTCTGGTTTCATCCAGATACGCAGCGAATAGGTGTTTCCGAGGTTCTGCACGGCTCCCACACCCGTCACACGCAGCAAACGCGGCTTGACGTTGATGTCGATATAATTAGCAATGAAATCATTGTCGAACTTTCCGTCACGACTGACGAGCGCGGCTATTTGGAGGATGTTGTTCTGCCGTTTCTCGACTTTGACACCGACGCGGGTCACTTCTTGCGGCAAAAGACCCAAGGCAGCCGACACGCGGTTCTGCACATTGACCGCCGCCATGTCAGGGTCGGTGCCCTGTGTGAAATAGACGTTGATATTCACATCACCCGTCGCACTCGCTTCGGAGGTCATGTATGCCATGTTCTCCACACCGTTCACGGCTTCCTCTATTGGCATGACGACAGATTTCATCACCGTGTTGGCATCTGCGCCCGAGTACGACGTTGAGATCATCACCGTCGGAGGTGCAATGTCCGGATACTGCTCGATAGGCAGTGTCTTGAGGCAGATAAAGCCCACTAAGGCGATCAGCAGCGACAGACACACTGCCATCACCTTTCTATCTACGAAAATATTTCCCTTCATACGAAATTGAAGATTGAAAGTTGAAAGTTGAAAGGATTACCAGATTACGCGGTCGTTCTCATGTACATTGGTAGCACCTTTGGCGACGATGGTCTCGCCAACCTCGACACCGGAGGTGATGACGGCGTGTTGACCGTCGCCCAACTCTTCTATCTCCACAATAGCACTGGTAGCAAGGCTGTCAGCACCCACTTTATACACCAGCACTTTGTTCTGGATGCGCACGATAGAGGTGAGGGGTACGAGCATCACGTCTTTCCATTCGACGGGCATGACGACCGAGCCTTGCATGCCCGAGAACAGTTCGCCGTCAGGGTTCGGGAAGGTGACATAACAGGTTACGGAACCGGTCTGCTGGTCTATCATACCCGAGAAGCTGGTGATACGACCTTTATGCTTGTATTCGCTACCGTCTTTGAAGCGCAGCGTCATCGGCGGAGCCATCGTGGCTACCTTCTCCAGACTACCGGATTCCGCCACTAAGGCATGGATCTGACTCTCGGTCAGAGAGAAACCTGCTTCCATCTCACTCACGCCGGCTACGCGCGTCAGCATTGTGCCTTCGGTAATGACATCGCCTACGCGCGGAATGATATTGCCCACCAAGCCATCCACCGGACTCTTGATTGTGCAGTAGTCCAGATGCAACTCTGCATCGCGTACGGCAGCACGTGCTTGCGCTACCTGTGCTTCGGCTGACTGAAGGGCATTGAGACTGGTGCGCAGCATGTAGTCGCTGATGATACCCTGTGCCGCCAACTCGCGGTTACTCTCCGCTTCCAGTTGGGCGTTATCGCGTTGCGCAATAGCCGTCTGCAGGTCTGCCTGCGCGTGCGCTAGGCTGTTCTCAGCGCTGCGGCTGTCTATCAGGAAGAGCACCTGTCCGGCTTTAACTCGCTGACCGTTCTTCACCTTGATCGCATTGAGCGTACCTGTGCAGCGTGACACGATGGATACATCACCGGCTCCTTTGATAGCAGCACTCCAACTGAGCGGTGCCGTTACCGTCTCGCGGTGAAGCGTCAGGGTTTCATAACTCGTGTGCTGCTCTTTAGGCATCTTAACACAGCCTGTCAGGCAGACGCACATTCCTAATACATAAAGTAGTTTGTTTTTCATATATCTATAAAACTTTAACCTTTAACCTTTATCAAAATGGGTATCCGATACCGAAGTTGACGCGGATGGCGTCCATTGCGGACGGGATATTATAATAGGTATTGATTGGCTGGCTCTTGTCGGGTTGCCAGGTCTTCTTGTCGTATTTGTACGTTTGATAAGGCGCATGGATAGCGACGCCAAGATCAAAACGGATGACGAGTCCGTCGAGGTCAAGGCGTAAGCCTGCACCGGTGCCCAGCGCGATCTGCTTGAGCAGTTCCGGGTTGTTATAGAGCCCGTCGTACAGCTCGTCGCGCAACAGCAGTTGTTCCTTATAATCGGTGATGCCGGCTGCTTTGAACAAGTCACCGGTGCTGTACCAGTTCCACACGTTGCCGGCGTCCAGGAACGCGGCGCCGAATAGTTTCCATACGATCGGGAAACGTAGTTCAAAATTCGCCTCGAGTTTCACATCACCGGAGTGGAAGAAATTCTGGTTGTATTTGTCGGAGTAGAAATTACCCGGTCCGTAGGCATAAGGTGACGCACTACGCATGTTATTGGGGCCACCGGCATAGAACGCCTCAGAGAGCGGTGCGGCATACGAGTTACCGAGTGGTATGTTTGCTCCGGCGAAAAGACGCGTGGCTATGCAGACTTGGTCGGTGAAATTGAACTTATTACGCAATTCGAGGTTCAGTTTGACGAACTGATTGAAGGTCACCGAACCGAGTTTCTTTTCCTGCTCATTCCACTTGTGTCCCGCAAGACAATAGAGTGCGTTGATCATATTGCCGGACTCCTTGACACCCACCTCAAAGAGGGTATTGACGGCCCGTTTGGAGCGGTAGTCGTTGTAGGTAAAGGTATAACCGATAGACGGCACAAACTCATTACCGGCAAGCACCTTGATCAGTTGCGGGAACTCTGCCGCTTTGTCGAGCAGGCTGTCCGACTCCGCATTCATGATCACCACCGACAGCGAGAAAGGCGTGAAGGCATGCGTGATAAAACGCGAAGACTGAATGAAATACGTGAACGAACCCGTTAGTTTATGTACGCCGTAACCGCCTGCTATGTTCTCGTACTGATAGCCGATCATGTACCGCGTGTCGCCTTCAGGATTATTATCACCGACCCAATGCAGGTACGGGAAGACGAGCGATGCGTTGGCACCGAACTTATAGGTGTCCGTCTTCTTGGGATCACCCGGGTGACGGTTACGCAATGCCCAGTAATAAGCACCGTTGCCCTTGAGCGTGAAGGTCTCACCGCGTCCCATCAGGTTACGGATGGTGGACTTGAGTGTCAGATCAGGACCGATACTGTTATTCGATCGATACGCTACGCCTGCATCGGCGGTCAGGCCGTAGGTGCGCGTGATAGAGTCACCGCGGTAGAGCTCCTTGCGATGCCAGTCTTTGAGGGCCCGCACGCCTAGGCCGTATTTGTACAGTTCACCCTCGAGGATGTTGTTATAGTCTCGGTCGGCGAACATACGAAGTAGCACGTTGCCCTCTTGGGTCAGTTTGTATTCGGCCGACAGGTTACTGAGCAGTCCGCTGGTCTGATTGATCTCGGGGTTGTCCGATAGGGTCGAACCGATAGTGATCCGGAAGCGGTCTTTGAAGAACGACTTGCTGATGGATATATTCATGTCGTTGGTCTTACCACCGGCGTGTTCGGTCTGCGCGCTACTGAAATCAATATCCACTACCTTACCCGCCTTGGAATTAGCCAAAGCCGCATTGATGCGACTGTTGATGATAGCAGATAGGGCATAGCCTTCCCGGTGCTGCGCTATGTTACTCTCACCTACGTACATACCCGTAGCCAGCAGCATAGCTGCCAGTCCTTCACGTGTCTCTTCGTCCAGCGACGCCAGTTCGCGAGTAATCGTCTCGTCATCGGGTGCTTCCAAGAAGAAATTGAGAGAGTTCAGTCCGATAGAATCAACTATACCGTTCACGCGCACACCCGTTCGGAAATCGACACGACGCGACTCCTCTCCTTGCGACTGCACATCGGCTTTCACTTTCTGCGAAGCCGAGACATCCAGATGTGTCTGCCCGATCGGTCCGTTGAACGCCACGTGACTGCCCGGGTCTATATGGAAAGGCATGATAGGATAGATCTTAGGCGAATAGCGGATGAAGCCTTCATCAACGTTGATCTGTCCGCCTAGTTGGAGCGCATTGGCTGTGGTGTCACCGGTGTTATACCGCACGTTGACCGTACCGTGCGGTTTGACTTGTGCCAGGTTCTTCTTATCGATAGGATAGGTGATGTCGGTCACCGATAGAAGGGTCACATCCAAGTCAGCAAGGATACTGTCCAGCGGTCCCTTGACGGAACCACGAATGTCAGTTGCCAGTTCGCCATAGACAGGGAAAGGACCACCCTTCTCCAGTTTGACCGGTGCAAAACTATCGGCAGCTAAGGTGACGTCGAGGCGCATACTGTTGAGGTCTAAACCGCCGTTTATGGCTAAGAACGTACTGTCCACACCGTAGATAGGCAAGCCGTTGAAATCCACATGGTTATGCTGCATCACGATAGGCGTCTCACCGAGGCTGAGTCGCATATCATACGGCTTGTAGCGTGCCGAGACGTTAAGCGGTAGCACTTCGGCCGAGAGATCGAGTTGGGCTGGCAGTCCGTCTGCCGTTGCCTTGGCACGAACGAAACCGTTCAGATCTAAGTCCGCCATCTTGATGATGCTATCCACGATCTCCAGCGGTATATCATCCAACTGCACATCGGCTTTGATCGCATTGGCGTAGGTTTGCGAACGAGCGACAGCCATGTTGACGGTACGCGAACCCAAGTCCATGTCGCCAAACACCAGATCATCCGCTTTCAGCGCACCTTCGCCTTGCAGGTCATCCGCCGTTCGGGTTACGTCGAACTGCAGGTTCGCATCGGTCTTCAGTCCGTGGAACGACATCACACCGTCCGTCAACCGCGCCTTGGCTGCGATAGACAGGTTCTTCTGCAGCGAATCGGAATACAGCGCTACGTCCAGTTTGTTCAGTTCTGCACGCGTGCTATCCACAAAACGCTGCAGCGGATGACCGGGCGTGAGGTGTATCTGCAGCGCCAGAGACGGAAGAGTGTCCATCAACGCAAGAATATTCAGCGAATCTGATAACTGATTACTGAAAGCTGATAACTGACGGCTTAATTCCATTACCGGCATCGGACTGGTCAGGTCGGCTTTCAGATGAGGAACAGCCACACGCAGTGCCGTGTTCGCGTCGGTTCGGAAGTTCGCATCCAAACCAGACAGGTCAAAATCTTCGTAGATGCAGTCGGTCATGTGTATCTGAACCGCACTGCGCATCGGACGCTTCGGATCAATGCCCTTTCCTTCGGCGTCAATCTGACCAGCCAATACGATCCGCGTGCTGTCTTTGAGGAAGGGTGCGAGGTTGACTTTCTCTATATCTACATGCGCCTCGTAGGCCTCGTCGTCTATATCGTACATGGCGCGTAATGCAGCCTTGCTGCCTTGGTACTCGGCGTCTCCGATGACGTCCACGCACATCGTCTCGAGGTTCATCTGTGTCGTCTGAAGATCGGCTTTCGCTCCCATCTCGTCCGACCGCACATGCAGGCCACGACTGGTGATAAGGTTACGAGCTAAGTCCACGCACGCATTGCCGTAGATAGTATCCGCAGGAATAGATAAGTTACCCAGACTGAAGCGCAACCGACCGATATTCAGTCGTCGTGCATCGTACTTGTTGGCACCTACATCCGCCAGCACGTTCGTGGACAGCGTCTTCGTGCGCACGTGCAGATCCATCGGCGTCAAGGCAAAATGCAGATTACGTATATCGCCGTCCGGCACATCGAAGGCCATCAACATCGGTGTGGTGTCCTGTGCCGTCGTGTCCGGAGGTGTGTCGCGTAAATCGATGCCGACGTAGGTGTCGTATAGCTTAAGTCCGTGCAGCGGGTATTGCCCTTGCGCGATGATCAGTTCGGGACTACGCACGTCCAGCAGACCCACGATGGCATCGACTCCCACCGCCGCGATCATACTATCCGAATGGAACGTCGCCTGCTCCAATCGAAGTAGATCAACTTCTATCGGTAAAGCGAGAATACCTGAATCCTGAAAACTGAATGCTGAACACTTAGCAACCGCACTCAAGCGCAGTGCGCGCGCGTACAATAAAGTATCCTGCCCGCGGTGACCGACAAAAACGCTGTCAAGCGCCACCTCCAGCGGCAGGTCTGCTGTGCCCTTATAGGCACGGTAAAGCACCATCGGCGAATGGTGGAAGGGTGAAAGGTAGATGTCTCCTAAGTCTATATCCAGACCTGTTTTTTCTTGAACAACAGGTAGCGCTTTTTCTAGTACCGCTTGCCTAACCGGACTAACGTACAGCACGCAACCTACCGCTATCAACAGCAGTAGGATGAGTCCCAAGACGATGCCTGTTAGGGCCACGGGAACTTTCCAAAGTAGCGACTTTCCTTTCAACGCTAATCGTTAGAAGCTCTTCTGAACACCAAATTTCAAACCGTACAAACCGGGCGTGAACTGGTTGGCAATCAGGTTGCGCAACTTACCCGAGAAGATGATCACGTCGTTCGTATATTCGTTGTACTTGCCTTGTACCGGATCGTCGTAGCAGAAGGTCGTTCCGCTGTAGCCGAGGCTTAAGATCGAGAAGAAGATCTGAAAAGTACTCTTGCGGTTGAACTGGTACGTGATGACCGGCGATACCTGCACACCGTAGATGATACTGTGCTTTAGACCGTCGTAGTCCGTGCCAGTCGGGTCTCCCTTTGCTATACTCGGAAACTCCATGCCGGTGTATAAATGCGCCTCGATCCAGATGCCTAACTTGTCGTTGAACATCGATTTGAGACGGTAACGCACATACGGCGTCACATTCCAACTACCTTGCCGAACACGGAGGTCCTTGGAAACCGTTTTGCCGGTGGTTTCATCTTCATGCGAATAGGTGTCCCACGTGTCCGCGTAACTACCGCCGAGACGGAGACCGAGATAGACTCGCTCTTTGAGTTTCCATCCGATTTCCGGCTCCAAGGCAATTGACCATCCGTTACTCTTGTAGTTTGAACGCGAGTCGTGGTGGTAGTAGATGTCGAAATAGTAACCGTAGTACAGTTTCTTTTTCCACTCAGGAACGGGCTTCAGTGCCACTTGTGTCGCCGTACTGTCTGCCGGCACACTGTCCTGTACAGACAAGGCATCTTTTGTCTCGCCTACAACGGCAGCCACACCTCCTACACCTGTTGTTAACGGATCCGGCTGAACCGTTTCTTGCGCCATCAACATAGTAGTCCCGAGCACTACCAATGCAATAAGCAAATACGTTCTTTTCATATAGAATGATTGTTCGTTATTCAGGACGAAAACCTTTGCGACTGCAAAGGTACAATAAAAAATTGAGATATGCAAATATAAGATAAAAAAACGCCCCGAAGGACGTTTTTTTTTCTTGCTATTATCAGGCAATTATTTACCTCTCTCTAACAAGAGTGTGCGGGTGGGTTGGTCGCAGACCTCGGTCGGACCGTAGTATTGGATCGGGCCCGGGTAGATGTAACTGGTCTCAGGATCAGCCCAAGCAGCACGATGGTCTTGCAGGTACTTGAACGGTGCACCGTTGAGGTCCACAAGAGCCTTCTGGATAACCGGTTTCATCTTACCGTTACGTTTCTCCATGTTCATCATCATCGTGATAGGAACACCACCTGCGATCCACTCTGCAGCGGGTTTGGTAAGGTTACGTACAAGGGACATATAACCGGTCTTGCCGGCTGCGATGAGGTGGGTAGCGTTGACGCCGATGGAGTAGCAGTAGTCGGCATCGAAATTAGACGGCATGGCGCAACGTCCTTCGTAACCGAAGAAGTGATTAAGGGCAGCGAACTTACCTTTGTACTCACCGTTAGCCTTGAGGACAGCCAGACGTTTCTGAACCATCTCGATGAGCAGTTTCTCGGTTTCGATCTGCGATACCATGACGTTTCCGTGGGGGTCACGGTCGAGCGTGAGTTGTTTAGCAATACCCTTCGGTAGCGAGCGGAAGAGTGCGCAGGACTCCGGGGTAAGGCTGGACTTAACGTACTCACGCTTGGCGTCATCACCGTCGAGAGAAGTGAACTCTTCGTTGTTAGCGAGCATATCGTTGAGCTCTTGGATCAGGACACGCATGGCAGGGATAAATTCAATCAGACCTTCCGGAATGAGGACCGTACCGAAGTTAAGCCCTGCGTTGGCACGAGCTACGATGACCTTGACGATGTCCTCTACGATGTCGTTGAGGGTCATTTTCTTAGCTTCTACTTCCTCGGAGATGAGGCAGATATTCGGTTGGCTCTGGAGTGCGCATTCGAGGGCAATGTGACTTGCCGAACGCCCCATGAGGCGGATGAAGTGCCAGTATTTCTTGGCGGAGTTAGCGTCGCGCTGGATGTTACCGATGAGTTCGGCGTAGGTTTTACAAGCGGTGTCGAAACCGAAAGAGGTCTCGATCATCTCGTTCTTGAGGTCACCGTCGATGGTCTTCGGGCAACCGATAACCTGGATACCGCACTGTTTCTGCAGGTAGTACTCAGCCAGCACGCATGCGTTGGTGTTCGAGTCGTCACCACCGATGATGACTACGGCCTTGATGCCGAGTTTCTGACAAACCTCAATACCGTTATCGAACTGCCAAGTCTCTTCGAGTTTGGTACGACCGGAACCGATGATATCGAATCCGCCGGTGTTACGGTACTCGTCGATGATGTTGCCGGTGAGTTCCTGATACTTACCGTCAATCAGACCGGAAGGACCACCGAGGAAGCCGTAGAGTTTATTCTTCGGGTTGAGGGCTTTGAGACCGTCATACAGACCGCAGATCACATTGTGACCGCCGGGAGCCTGACCGCCGGAGAGAATCACACCGACGTTAAACGGTTCGGGGCAAACATTCTTGCCTGTTGTGGGTTCGAACGTGATGAGGGGCAGACCGTAGGTGTTCGGGAAGAGTTTTTGGATCTCGTCCTGGTCAGCTACAGACTGTGTTTTCTCGCCTTCAACTAGGCGTACAGCGCCTTGCAAAGCCACCGGCATTTTCGGCTGGTAGTTCTGGCGTGCAATTTGTAATGGAGATTTTTGCATAGTGGTTAAAAATTTATGATTTATGATTTCAAATTTCAAATTTTCCTATCGTTCTCAATGAGGCGGAGGAGTTGGTCGACGGCTTCTTCCTGCGGGATGTTCTTGAGGATACATTCCTTACCTTTGTAAAGGCTGACGCGGTCTTTGCCAGCGCCTACGTAACCGTAGTCGGCATCCGCCATCTCGCCGGGACCGTTGACGATACAACCCATGATGGCGATTTTTAGACCGTCAAGACTGTGAGAAGTGAGACCGCTTGCGCTGTGAGAAGTGAGACCTTCTTTGACTTTGCGGATCGTCTCTTCCAGATTGAAGAGTGTACGACCGCAGGACGGGCAGGAGATATACTCGGTTTTGTAGATACGCACCCGCGCAGCCTGCAAAATGTCCTTGCTGAGGAAATTAAGTTTGTTCTCGGTGAAGTTCGGGTTGACGAGTGTGAGTTCCGTTGCCTTATAATCCCACAAGAGTCGTCCGCATTCTGCAGCCGCTTGCAAACAGAACAAGTTCCAATCGTCCTCGTAACTGGTGTAACGGATCTCGGCATTACCGCCGATGTTATCCAGCACTTCGGCGACTACGGAACCATCATAACGGGTGGAGTCTTCGTCTGTGAAATAATCCACGAGGTCTTGTGCTACGGGTATCTCGTTCTCCGGTGCTTCGCTCAGGCTCACGCGGATCGTGTCTCCTAAACCGTCAGCGAGCAGAGCTCCGATACCTACGGCTGACTTAATACGTCCGTCTTCGCCTTCACCGGCTTCGGTGACACCGAGGTGAAGCGGGAAAGCCATGTGCTCTTTGTTCATCGTCTTGACGAGCAAGCGCACGGTCTCTACCATCACGCGTGTGTTGGACGCCTTGACGGAGATGACGATGTTGTGGAAATCATGGTTGACCGCGATGCGGAGAAACTCCATGACGGATTCCACCATTCCTTCGGGTGTGTCTCCATACTTCTCCATCATACGCGGAGCAAGCGAACCGTGGTTGACGCCGATGCGGATGGCGGTCTCGTGCTCGCGACAGATGTCCAGCAGGTGAACAAAACGCTCTTCGAGTTTGGAGGCATCTTTGCTGTAGTTACCCGGGTTGATGCGCACGGCTTCGACTACTTCCGCCGCTGCGTCCGCTACTTCGGAATTGAAATGCACGTCCGCTACCAGAGGCACGGCGGTGAGCACCTGCGCGTGGATCTCACGAAGCGATTCCACTTCGCGCAGACCTTGGGTTGTAAATCGCAGCAGTTCCGTACCCGCCTCGATACAACGACGCGCTTGGTTAACCGAACCGTCTATATCATTGGTGTCGGTGTTCGCCATGGTCTGGATACGAATAGGGTAGTCAGAGCCGATAAAAATGTTTCCAACTTGTACGTTGGCGGTTTTTCTTCGCTTATTTTGTAGTTTTATTTGCATATATTGTGGACAAAAATGTCCTAAAATGTTACTTTTTTACAAAAAAATCAAAAAATATTTGGTCAATTCAAAAATTTGTAGTACCTTTGCACCCGCTTTTGGTCGAGAGGCTCGACACCCAGTTAGCCATTCGGTCAAAATTTGATGAAATAATCGTTCGAGGCTTTAAGCCGAGATAAGAATCAGTAGCTCAGCAGGTAGAGCACATCCCTTTTAAGGATGGGGTCCTGGGTTCGAGCCCCAGCTGGTTCACAGAGCAGCCAAACGGCTGCTCTTTTTGTATTATGTACTACTTCTATTCTCATACTCTGATTAATTTAGAAAAAAACCTATAAAACCCCTCGTGTATGTTTTTGGGTGTTTGGGCCTACGCGGCCTGAGCGTACTTGCCTCTTAATTCGCGCTTGTGAGCGAGCTCCCAGCGCGCCTTAATAGCCAATTCCGCAGCAGCTTTTGCTGCTTTCAAACACCCTAAATCATTCACTTCGGACATAAACCTAAAAAACAATTTATTTCTTTTTAGCCCATGTATTAGCCAATATCACGGCAACGGTTGTTATTACTATAACTATTCCTGCAAAGATGAGACCGATAGACTTGTCGGTATGATCTCGAAGCATAAATAGCAGAGGAGCAATGACAAGCAGCAAAAGACCAACGATTAAACGTAAACGCTTCACATTAACCGTTGCCTTCTCTTCCTTAGAAGCCGTATTGTATCCGGCTATTAACCAGTCGCCTTTTCCTGCAAGAATGACTATCGCCATTACAATAAGGATTACTGCTAATACAATTTGAGTAGTCATATTAATAATTGTCTTTCAATTACACATTAAAACATATACATCTGCCCATTTGCTACGTCCAGGAAGTAGTGCTCGCATTGGTAGAAATTGTTTTGTATGTTTATTTCCTTTGAATCCTTTTGCCCATAAGGGTCGCGGATTAGTGATAAAAAATATCTGGGAGTTTACTCACAAGGATTTTTTAGCAGCAATACGCGTAGGAAGCAAAGCTTCAAAAGGATTAAAAGGGGTTTTTAATGTTTTTTTCTTAATAAATCACATTACAATATTTACAATTCTGCTGGGAACGACGATGATTTTCTTCACGGCATTGCCGGCGAGGTACTTAGCGGTATCCTCATGCGCAAGGACGAGTTTTTCTACTTCTTCTTTGGGTGTATTTTTGGCGCACTCGAAGGTAAAGCGTACCTTACCGTTGAACTGCACCGGATATTTCTGGGTGTCCTCTACGAGGTACGCCTCGTTGCACTCCGGCCAAGCGGCATCAATGACGAAACTTTCGTTGCCGCATTTGTGCCACATTTCCTCGGCGATATGCGGAGCGTACGGCGCCAACAGTACGGCTATCTGTTCCAAGATAGCACGCTTGTTGCATTTCAATGCACTCAGTTCGTTCTGCGCGATCATGAAAGCCGGGATGGATGTGTTGAACGAGAAGTTCTCAATGTCCCAGGTGATCTTCTTAATCAGCTTATGCAGGCTGCGCAACTCCTCTTTCGTCGGCTCGGCATCCTCGATAGTCTCGTACATGTTCCACAGACGCTTGAGGAAACGGTGTACGCCGTCGATACCGTTGGTGTCCCATGGTTTGCTCATCTCCAGCGGGCCGAGGAACATCTCATACAGACGGAGCGTGTCGGCGCCGAACTTAGCAATAACGTCATCGGGGTTGACGACGTTGAACATGGACTTGGACATCTTCTCTACTGCCCATCCGCATATATACTGCTTCGGTCCGGCAGTGTAACCCGTCAGTTCGGAAGATGTACCGTCTGCGAAGACAAACTCTGCGTTCTTGAATTCCGGCATCCAGTTACGGAATGCGTGGATGTCCAGCACGTCGTTGTTAACCAGATTTACATTCACATGGATCGGTTGCACTTTGTCCTTGTATTCGGGGTTCTCGATGAGGTTGTAACTGATATAGAGGTTGCCGGTCGCACCTTCGCCTACATAGCGGTAAACGAAGTTCGAACGGCCTTGTATCATGCCTTGGTTGATGAGCTTCTTGAACGGCTCATCTTCGCATACATAACCGAGGTCATAGAGGAACTTATTCCAGAAACGGCTGTAGATGAGGTGACCCGTCGCGTGCTCTGAACCGCCGAGATACAGATCTACCTGACGCCAGTATTCGTTGGCCTGCTTGCCGACGAGTGCCTGGTCGTTATGCGGATCCATGTAACGGAGGTAGTATGCCGACGAACCGGCAAAGCCCGGCATGGTGCAGAGCTCCAGCGGATAGCCTTTATATGTCCAGTCCTTCGCATTGCCCAGCGGCGGACGACCGTCAGAGGTCGGTTTGAAGTCCGATACTTCCGGTAAGGTGATCGGTAGATCTTTCTCATCCACCGTATAGGGCATGCCGTCTTTGTAATAGATCGGGAAGGGTTCGCCCCAATAACGTTGACGGGAGAAGATGGCGTCACGCAGACGATAGTTGACCTTGACGCGACCGATGCCGGTGTTGGTGATATATTCCTTCATGGCCTGGATGGCGTCCTTGACCTCCATGCCGTTGAGGAAACCGGAGTTCATCATGATGCCTTCCTTGGCGTCAAACGACTCCTCGGAAACATCCGCTCCTTCTATCAACGGAATGATCGGCAGGTTGAAATGACGCGCGAAGGCGTAGTCACGGCTGTCGTGTGCCGGCACCGCCATAATAGCGCCTGTTCCGTAACCTGCCAGCACGTAATCGGAGATATAAATAGGAATCTCACCTTGCGTGAGCGGGTTGATGGCGTACGAGCCTGTGAACACACCCGTGACGCGACGGTCTGCGATACGCTCACGCTCCGTACGGTTCTTGCAGCGCTCCAGGTATGCATCCACTTCGGCTTTTTGTTCCGGCGTTACGACTTTGGCTACGTACTCACTTTCCGGCGCCAGAACCATGAAGGTCACACCGAAGACTGTATCGGCACGGGTGGTGAAGATGGTGAACTCAATGTCTTGGCCTTTGATGGCGAATTGCATCTCTGCACCTTCCGAACGACCGATCCAGTTACGCTGTGTCTCCTTGAGGCTGTCGGTCCAATCGAGTCGGTCTAAACCCTCTAACAGTCGTCCGGCATACGCACTCACGCGCAGACACCACTGTCTCATCACGCGCTGCTCTACGGGGAAACCACCACGGACGGAGAGTCCTTCGGACACCTCATCGTTGGCAAGCACCGTACCGAGTTGCGGACACCAGTTAACCTTGGTGTCAGCCAGGTAGGCGATACGGTAGTTCATCAGTTTCTCCTGCTGTTCTTTCTCGGTCATGGTCGCCCATTTGGGGTCGTTCGCTTCGAACTCCGCAATAAGCTTGCTGATGGGCTGCGCCTTCTGCGTCTTGGGGTCGAAATAACTGTTGAACATCTGGATGAAGGCCCACTGCGTCCAGTGGTAGTACTTCGGATCGCAGGTACGTACCTCGCGGTTCCAGTCATAGCAGAAACCGATCTTCTTGAGTTGCGAGATGTAACGGTCGATGTTCTCGAAGGTCGTCTTCTCCGGGTGTTGGCCGGTTTGGATGGCGTACTGCTCAGCCGGCAGACCGTAACTGTCAAAGCCCATCGGGTGAAGCACGTTAAAGCCTTTGAGACGTTTGTAACGGCTGTAGATATCACTCGCAATGTAGCCTAACGGGTGACCGACGTGAAGACCGGCACCCGAAGGGTAGGGGAACATGTCAAGCACGTAGAAATGCGGTTTGTCAGACTCGTTCGACACTTTATAGGAATTTGCTTCTTCCCACGCCTTTTGCCATTTTTGCTCTATGTCACTAAAGTTGTATTCCATTATATCAATTTCTTTACTTGCTCATATACATTCTGTGCCGTGAAGCCGAGTTTCTCGTCCAGCACTTTGTACGGTGCGCTGAATCCGAAGCTATTGAGGCCCCAGATAGCACCGTTTTCGCCTACGAGGGACTCGAGGGTGCACGGTAAGCCTGCTGTCATACCGAAACGCTTGATGCCCTTCGGCAGCACTTGTTCTTGATACTCTTTGGGTTGCTCACGGAAGAGGCCTTCGGATGGAACGCTGACAATCTGCAAGCGGATTCCTTCTGCGCGGAGCAGTTCGGCACCGGCGAGCAGCGTCGATACTTCCGAACCGGAAGCGAGCAGAACGACCTGCGGGTTCTCGTCTTTCGAGACAATATACGCACCTTTGCGGAAGCCTTCGAGGTTCACATTGGGCACCGGAGCGATGTCCTGACGACTGAGAATGAGAGCCGTCGGTGTCTCGGTGTTCTCCATTGCGGCACGCCATGCGAGGGTCGTCTCTTCGGCATCAGCCGGACGGAGCACAAGCATAGACGGTTTGCCGCTGTGGTTATGCAGTTTCTCCATCAGACGGATCTGTGCTTCCTGCTCAACCGGCTCATGGGTCGGTCCATCTTCGCCGACACGGAACGCATCGTGTGACCAGATGAACTTCACCGGCAGCTCCATGAGGGCAGCCATACGAACAGCGGGTTTCATATAATCGCTGAACACGAAGAACGTACCGCAGGCAGGGATGATACCGCCGTGGAGCGCCATACCGATCATGACGCACGCCATGGTGAGTTCGGAAACACCGGCTTGGAGGAACTGGCCGCTGAAATCGCCCTTGGTGAAGGCATGGGTCTTCTTGAGGAAGCCGTCGGTCTTGTCGGAGTTAGAGAGGTCGGCAGACGAAACGATCATGTTACCTACGTTCTCAGCGAGGAAAGAGAGCACCTTACCACTGGCGTTACGCGTTGCGTCACCGGCTTTCTGCTCGATGAGGCTCCAGTCGATGCACGGAACGTCACCCGACATGAAAGTCTCGTATTCATTGGCTGCAAGCGGATTCTGCTCTTTCCAGTCGTGGTATTGTGCGTATTTCTTGTTGCAGAGGTCGCGCAACTCGATCGCGCGGTCTTCATACAGTTTGGCTACTTCCGGGAAGATTTGGAAGGGGTTCGTGGGATCACCGCCAAGGTGCTCAATGGTCTTTTCAAAGGACGCTCCGGCTTTGGAGAGCGGAGCACCGTGGGTCGAACATTTGCCTTCCCAGTTAGCACCCTCTTCCGTGACACAACCTTTACCCATGGTGGTATGACCAATGATGATCGACGGTTGACCTTTGTGTGCCTTAGCCTTGATGATCGCCTCGCGAATAGCGTCCGGATCGTTACCCGGGATCTCCTGAACGAACCAGCCCCATGCCGCGTACTTAGCGGCTACATCTTCGCTCGTCACCTCACTGCAACCCGTGGAAAGCTGGATCGTGTTAGAGTCGTAGAACATAACGAGGTTGTCGAGTCCGAGGTGACCGGCGAGACGACCTGCACCTTGCGAGATCTCTTCCTGTACACCACCGTCCGAGATGAAGGCATATATCGTCGGGTTATGAATCGCGCCGTAGCGTTGGTTGAACCACTTGGCAGCGATGGCAGCACCGACAGCGAAGGTGTGACCTTGACCGAGCGGACCGGAGGTATTCTCGATCATGCGCTCTATCTCGCGCTCCGGGTGACCAGGCGTAACCGAACCCCACTGACGGAGGTTCTGCAGATCTTCAAGCGTGAACTTACCGGCCAGGCAGAGTTGTCCGTAGAGCATCGGCGCCATGTGACCCGGATCCAAGAAGAAACGGTCACGGGCTTCCCAACCCGGATTCTCCGGATCGTATTCCAGAAACTCGCTGAAGAGGACGTTAATGAAGTCTGCGCCACCCATAGCTCCGCCCGGGTGACCACTCTTAGCTTTCTCTACTGCAGCAGCGGCCAGAATACGGATGTTGTCCGCTGCGCGATTCATAAGCTGTGTCTTGTTCATAATATTGTGGTTTTAAATTTATTGTCGTGGTCTCGTGATCACGTAATTTCTTATCTCGTTTCACTCGAACGATTATTCGCGAGCTAATTTTCGTGATCTCGAAATTATTAAAACTTCCATCCTAAATAATAGTTGGCTCCCCATGCGATATTATCGCGTGTGCCGTAACCCGGGATGTAAATCGGAACCCGGAACTCATCCAGACGGTCGGTGGCCTCTTTGCGGGTGAAGAGGAACTTAAACCGTCCCATCCACCCCATGTAAAATGCCGTTTGTTTCACTTTGGCGATCTCGACTTGGCAACCGGCTACGATCTCTCCCCAGCAGTCTGCGCGTCCGCCTCGCACATCGGCGAAGTCGAGACTATTGCGTTGCAGGTTTTGCTCAAACGTTTGCACGGCTGTGCCGATACGTACACCTACGAGCAGCGCATGTGGCGAATTCGGATGTTTCTTAAGCGGGTTGATGTCGCATCCGACGCGAAAGAACCCGCCATGACCGTTGTACCGAATGCTGTCGCCTTGGTTCTTCTGTCCGCCTGCATAACCTAGCTCAAGCGCAGGATAGAAACGTTGTGCCAGACGTACGTTAACCGCCAGTTCGTAATGCTGCATCGTCCATTTGTTCAGCGCAGGAGCCAATACCGGCGAAAGGATGTCCAGTTTGACCTGCGTGCCGTTATATATATCCTGCGCGTATGCTGCTACGCTTAGCAGCAAGGCAAGAACGATATTACATAAGCTCTTTCGCTTCATTTTTCAGTTCTTCGAGCGCTTTATCGGTTGGTGTGGTTCCGTTGCTGTTATAGGCGGTAAGGAGCGTCGTGGCATAGGTCTGCGCATTCGCGCCTTTGGGCAACTGCGAAGCCATAGCGATGACGAAAGCCGCCATCTGGTCGCGCGCGTTGATAATCAGGTCCCATACCTCTTCCGACACGTACACCTGCTGACTCTGGTTATGGTCAAACTCCGCACGGATGGTCTGGAGCAAGTACTGCTGCACCTGCAGCACTGTCCACTCGCTCATCGCCTCGGGATTGTTACGACGCAACTCCATGAGCATGTGCTCGGGCTTGGTGCGCTCGAGTAACAAGGTAAGGCGCTCATAAGCGCGCAGACGGATAGGCGAGATGGTCTTCTGACTCTCGCGTTTGAGTTCCCATTGGCGCTTTTTCTCTTCGTTGCGGAAATTCGAATACTGAATGAGCCAAAAGCCGAAAATCATCACGGCTACAATCAGTATTATCAGTAGAATATTCGTAGTTGTCATACTTTCGGATAATTTTGGGCACAAAATTACACAAAAAAAATGACATACACAAGAGTGTATGCCACTTTTTCTCATTTTTTCGCTGATTATTTAATCATGTCAGCGCCAAAATACGGTTGCAATGCCTTCGGGATGCGAATTCCTTCTTCGCATTGGTTGTTCTCGAGGAGCGCAGCCACGATGCGCGGCAGCGCCAGAGCGGAGCCGTTGAGCGTGTGGCAGAGTTGCACTTTCTTGTCTTCCGTGCGGCGGTAACGACACTTGAGGCGGTTCGCCTGGTAGGTGTCGAAATTCGACGTACTGGACACTTCGAGCCAACGGTGCTGTGCCTCGCTATAGACCTCGAAGTCATAGCAGAGCGCAGCCGTGAAACTCATGTCACCGCCTGAAAGGCGGAGGATACGGTACGGCAGCTCCAGTTTCTGCAGTAGTCCTTCTACGTGCTCGAGCATCTCTTTATGCGATGCGTCGGAATGTTCCGGCGTGTCGATACGAACGATCTCGATCTTCGAGAACTCATGCAGACGGTTCAGACCGCGTACATCCTTGCCGTACGAACCTGCCTCGCGACGGAAACACTCCGTGTAGGCGCAGTTCTTGATCGGCAGTTGAGCCTCATCGATGATGACGTCGCGGTAGAGGTTGGTGACGGGCACTTCGGCCGTCGGAATGAGGTAGAGGTCGTCCACCTCACAGTGGTACATCTGACCCTCTTTATCCGGCAACTGACCTGTTCCGTAACCGGAAGCGGCATTGACCACCGTAGGTGGCATGATCTCCGTATAACCGGCTTTGTTGGCCTCCGCGAGGAAGAAATTGATGAGCGCGCGTTGCAGACGAGCACCTTGACCGATATACACGGGGAAACCGGCACCCGAGATCTTGACACCGAGGTCAAAATCGATGAGGTTGTATTTCTTAGCCAGTTCCCAGTGCGGCAGTTTGGCTTCGTCGTTATTGACCTCGCCTACCCACGTACCTACGGTGTCGCCACCGTGATGCGGTACGTTGGATTTTACGACGAGGTTATCCTCAGCCGCTGCACCTTCCGGTACGATGTCGTACGGTACGTTCGGAATGGTAAGCAGCAGCTTGGTCTGTGCCTCTTCCGCCTTTGACATCTTTTGGTCATACTCAGCAATCTGCGCTTTGAGTTCGCCAGTCTGAGCCTTAGCCATTTCTGCTTCTGCTTTCTGACCTTTGGCCATGAGCATACCGATGGACTTGCTTATCAGGTTCATCTGCGCAGCAGCGGCATCTTTAGCCTGCTGAGCGGACTTGCGCTCTCCATCAAGACGAAGCACTTCGTCGATTGCCTCTGGGGCGCCTGAGAAGTGCTTCTTGTTTAACCCGGCAATGACTTTCGCCTTGTCGTCGTAAATCTGTTTAAGAGTTAACATGTTTACGCTACGGGTTGGATGGATACGTACGATTTGTTGTCGCGTTTCTTGCGGAACGTTACGATTCCGTCGCAGAGAGCGAACAGGGTGTGGTCGCTACCGATACCCATGTTTTCACCCGGGTTGTGCACGGTACCACGTTGACGTACGATAATGTTACCTGCCTTTGCGAATTGACCACCGAAGATCTTCACGCCAAGACGTTTGCTTTCTGATTCACGGCCGTTCTTA
>CACXPH010000021.1:35160-36773 GCA_902769535.1 uncultured Bacteroidales bacterium | reverse complement strand
ACCCTGAGAGGGAACCCTTCGAAGGTACAGTCGCAGTATCCTGCAACTGACAACCATTTTGTCAAAACAACAAAATTATGCAAGCATATTTCGTTTTTTTGCCGAAATATTTGTACAATTGATTTTTTTGTTGTACCTTTGCAGCGAAATTTATGTGACGAAAAAAGTGTGACGAAATTTTCGCTACTACTATAATGCATAAAATCAGTTGATTATGACAGATAAAAAGACCGTTTTTAATCCGTTTTCTATTACATCCTACATGGGTCTGGAGTATTTCTGTGACCGTGATGAGGAGACGAAAGAACTGGCGGGAGCGATGGCCAACGGCCGCAATGTGACGTTGATCAGTCCCCGTCGTGTTGGTAAAACGGGTTTGATTCATCATTTCTTCCGGAGTCTGAATCCGAAGGAAGCGCAGTGTTTCTATGTGGATCTGTATAGCACCTCTAACCTGCAGGAGTTTACCAAACTCTTTGCGCAAGAAGTGCTGACCAAGCGTATCACGCCATTCTCCGAACAGGTATGGGCAGAGATTACCCATTTCTTTGGTGCCCTACGCCCGGTCTTTGGAGCCGATCCGATCAGCGGCATGCCGCAATGTACGGTAGATATTCAGCCCCAGCGCGAGGAATGGACCTTGCAGCAGATTTTTGCGTACTTGGAGAAATCGGCAACTCCTTGCTATGTGGCTTTCGATGAGTTTCAGACCATAGCGGAATACACGGACGTGAAGATGGAGGCACTACTGCGCACCTATATCCAACAGTTACACAACGTGTATTTTATCTTCTCCGGCAGCAAAAAGCATATCATGACCGAGATGTTCTCTTCCGCTAAGCGTCCTTTCTACCGCAGTACGCAGATGATGCATATCAATGTGATTGACGAGAAAGTGTACTATGCGTTTGCCGCTAATCATCTGTCCGCGCATGGTCAGCACATGGACGAAAGCACGTTCCATGATCTCTATGCCCTCGTGGACGGCTATACATGGAATATCCAAAGTTTGCTTAATCGTCTTTACCAAAGCGGAGTGGAGCAGATCGATTATAATACGGTGCTCATGACCCTCAATCAGATTTTGCTGGAGGAAGCGCCATCCTATCAGATGATTTGCCGTCTGGTAACGGGTCGCCAATTACAAGTCTTGCGGGCCATTGGTAAAGAAGGAACAGTCAAAGAACCGGGCAGTAATGTGTTTCTGCAAAAGCACCAACTCGGAGCATATAGCACGGTTCGAAGTGCAATCCAGAATCTAATGGAGAAAGAGTTGCTCTATCAAGACGATGATGGTGCGTATGTGGTGTACGAGAAGTTCTTTGCGCTTTGGCTGAAACAACACTAAGCCCCTTCCCGAAAATCGCATGTACGTCCTATCGTATGTGCGATTTTTTTTGCTCCAACGCTTGCATATATCAAAAAAATGTAGTAATTTCGAGGGCACCGACACGCTGCGCGTCCCACCTCGAAAGTACGTTCGCACCCTGCGGTGCATATGCAAAGGCGGGTTATTTTTTTTGAGAATAGGACTATCGTCCTTGCATTTGTAAGCACCGAGTAACTATCTGTGAGCAAGCTCCCAATAGCCACTCAATACTTACAAATAGGCG
>CACXPH010000021.1:429-35125 GCA_902769535.1 uncultured Bacteroidales bacterium | reverse complement strand
ACCCTGAGAGGGAACCCTTCGAAGGTACAGTCGCAGTATCCTGCAACTGACAACCATTTTGTCAAAACAACAAAATTATGCAAGCATATTTCGTTTTTTGCCGAAATATTTGTACAATTGATTTTTTTGTTGTACCTTTGCAGCGGATTTAGAAAAAGCGTCTATCGCACTAAGTTTTGGCATATCGAATCTGGTAAATTCATTCAACTCCGAAACATGGTGACAGATGTCCTTCTATGGACTCCGTTTTTTATTGTTTTGAGTTGTAAATTACCTGACCCCGATATGCGGAACTAACGAGAGTAGTTTCGCTTTTTTTGTGTGTAGTAATAAAAACAAAATAATATGAAGAACAAATTTTTATCTTTTTTGATTGTTACGTGTGCCTTTCTGATTGGTGTCACGAGTAGTGCATGGGCGGCTGATGATCAGCCGGTTTATCTGGTCTCTCTCAAAGCCCAGTCGGCTTCTCAGAGTGCTGTCGATGCCGGCGCAGGTGAGGTTCAGTTAACCCTAATCGATATTCATGGAGAGGGGTTTGATAACTCGTTGGCTACGAATTTGAATGGAGGCCGATACGACACCGACATGGGAAATACCGCGCAGATTATTGGTGGTACGCTTATCGCAGCTGAAAGCGTAGAGTCGGACTTGATAAAAATGGGTGACCATGTTTTTGTGACCCCCTTTGCTTATTTCAAGGCTGATGCGCAGGGCGTACCGGGATCGTATCTTTATGATTGGACTTTTACGGAAGCCGCAATCACTCGTCAGGATACCGCGATGGATAAGTCTCATCCGGAGAGCGCTTATTTTAAGGTGCTGGCAGATACTGTTAACAAAGGATACATGCGTAATGGTACTACACCTGATATTGCTGCTGCTTACGCAAATGTACAGGCAAATCCGAATAATATCTATGCGGTATTCAAGAAATATATCCTCTCTAATCCTGTAGTAAAGAACAATGGTTCGGTAGGAACCGCTGAGGGTAGCCAGGCAACGATTGATGTGTCGGTGGATATAGAGGGCGATATGTCGCAACTCAAGCCGGGTTATGCGGATTTCGCTTTGCCGATGACTACTTTCTATCAAAACGAAGATGTAGCATGGTCATGGGCATTGGCAGCCAACCCTTCTGAGATACTCAATCCCCAAAAAGGACGTGCACATCTGGTTATTACGGTAACGACAAAAAAAGCAATTGCAGAAGGAACTTATAAAGCTACCCTTCCTGTAAGTATGCAGGGCACTAATCCGTCAGCGCTGAATATCCCATTGACGGTTTTGGCACGTCCTGTTAGTGCCAACGAAGCATCCGTTCGGATCGGTGATGCGGATCCGGTGGAGTACCCGACTTTGGCTCAGGCTGTGAGTGCTGCTAATGGCGCTAGTGGGGACGTAGTGTTGACCTTACTGAAGGATGTTGCAGTGTCCAGTTCGGTTGTATTAACCAATACGATGACGTTGGACTTGAATGGCTATACATTGAGCGCCGCTAATGCAATAGGCATGGTAGGTCAACCGGTATTGAAAATCAATGCCGATGGCAAAACAGTAACTTTGGCTTACAATAAACAAGGTGGTGCTATTCAAGCAGCTCCGGCAGTTGGTGGGTTTGGTGTCATGGGAGGTCTTGGTGTAGAGGTTGCTGCGGGAACATTGGTTCTCAATGGTGGTACGATTGCATCCGAAAACGCTTTGACTACGTATGGTGAGGCAGCCCAAACTGCGGCTGTCAAAGTAGATGCGGACGCTACCCTCATCCAAGATGGTGCTACGATTACGGCTACTTCTGCCGGTCCGAACGCTTTCGGTATCTACAACGAAGGTACGGTTATCATCCGTGATGGCTCTGTTCGAGCTGAAGCAGGCTTTAATAATGCGATGGCGGTCTATGCTTTAGACGGTTCTACGACCACTATTGACGGTGGTTCGTTGTCCGCGTTGGCGAAAGAAGAAGACGGTACCTGTGAATTCAATGGAAACTTAACCCCTGCTGCGATTGCTACTTGGACCAATGCCTATGCAGTACATGTGGCAGCCGGTAGTACGGTTACGGTTAATGGCGGTGATTTGTATGCGGAGGCTACGAACGCCGATCGTGCCTATGCCGTTTCTGCGCTGGCGGGATTCGGTGGTACCCTGACGGTGAACAAAGGTGCTACCGTTCGTGCCAAGTCACCGAATAATATGTTTTCCTTCCCGGTAGCTATCATGGCAGGAAGTATTACTATCAATGGTGGTAGGTTTGACGGTAAATATACGGATAATACATCCGGAGAGACCAATAACCCTGCTGTATTCGGCGTGGACTATTCCAATTTTACATTCAAGTCCGGTACCTGCCAGACGGAGAAGTTCTTTACGGAAGACGATCGTTTTGAAACATCGTTTGATCACCCCACTTATCGCAACTATAGTGTTGTCAAGGGCAGTCAGGATTACATAGACGGCTATCGGTATATAGCCGTAGCTGATAATGCTAATCCTGCTGAATTTGTGCCTGCATGCCGTATTGGTTCTACTGGATACCCATCTCTCAAAGCAGCCCTGTCGTATGCCAACAACTATCCGGAGGAGGAGTTGATTATTTTTATGCTCCGTGATGAGGTGCTTCCTGCCGGTTATTATACCTTGCCGAAAAAAGCAACGCTGGTTATCCCGATGAGCGACTCGCAAGCAAAAGAAGCCAATCCGGTATGTCCGCGTGTCGTGTCAAACGATGCTGATCGGATTGATTATGAGGTGCCGACGGAGTACCGTCGTCTTACTTTCGCATCGGGTGTGAATATGGAGGTACATGGTCAGATTGAGATGACCGGAACCCAGTTCTCCACTAACAAGGCCTACAACAGTTATCCTCACGGACCTTACGGACGTCTGGTGATGGAGGAAGGTAGTCACATGACCCTCTCGGAAGGAGCCGAGTTACGCGCTTGGGGATATATGACCGGTAAAGGAGAAACGGATGCGCGTCGTGGCGCAACGGTTCGAGAGATGTTCCAGATGGGCGATTGGAAAGGGGCTTTCACTTCAGTAGCTATTACCGGTTTGGTGCCAAGCGATTTCCCATTAAATGTGGGCGATTATAGCGACAAGAAAATCTTCCCGGTTACCCAGTATTTCATCCAGAATGTAGAATCGCCGGTGAAATACCATCCGGGCGCAGTTCTTTCTACATGTGCTACGGTGTCGGAAGGAATTAGTCTGGGAGGTAACAAAAAAATCAATATCGCTATGGCGGCTCCCGATATCAAGATTATAGGTTTGAATGAAGATGATGAAGCAATCTTCTTAATGGATCGTGGTGCCGATGCGGATAACACATGGGTGCGCAAATGGTATGATGTAGACAGGGATGTACAGACCTATGAGATCAATAGTGGCGCTAACATCGGTTCGATGGTAATTGATATGAAAGAGTTGTCATTGATGGGTTACACGCTTCCTGTCAAATTGAACTCAGCCAAGTTTGACCTGCCGATTACCAATAACATGAAGATCCATCTCTTGTCCGGTTCAATGGGCTTTGAGCAGAATACCTGCTTGCTCCCGGGTGCGAACGTGGAGGTGGATAAGGAAGCGCGTGTAACGGTATCCATGAGCGATGAGGAATATGAAGCGAAGCAGAATAATGATGAAGACCGTGTATATTATACCGGAGCACTTTATGTATTCGGTAAAGAAGACTGGGATACTTACGCCTATGACCCGGAAGGGAGCACATACACCAAGGTGGTGAACTATTCACCAAGTTGGGCTGATAAAGGTGCCGAAAACGGCAGACCTACCGTGCGCCTTGGTGCAATCTCTAACCTCACTCAGTTCAACGATACGGCAATCTTTGTCCATGGTACGTTTGATACGGAGAAAGGTTATGTGTATTCTTCCGAGCATGCTGTGAATATCTATTCAACGGATGCGGATGCGGGTACCTTTATCTTCAGCGATAATGCGTCTGAAGCCGGTGAACGTACGGTTTATCAGATTAACGGGATAGGAAACAGTCAAGACCAGTATATACCTATCACCTTCACTTCCGTCAAGTTGCGTAACGGCAACGGAGAGCCAGCACCGACTGAGGAAGCGAAAGCCGATGATGCCTACTGCTATATGGATGGCAAATGGACGATTCTCAAGGTAGTCGATGATAATTATTGCTTCATGAAGGATAATTACGACACCTACTATGCCAAGCCGAGTGAGTATGTCGCACTGGATGCAAAAATGGAGAATAACAAGATAGTCGGCAATAAGGATCATACCTATAGTGATGCCAACGGAGCAGGACGCTTGTTCATTTTGAAGGACAACGGATGCCAATGGTGGGAAGTAGTGTTGAAGGATAGTCTCTATTACTGTGAGAAGAACGACATGTACTATTACTATGATAATTCAGAAAAAGATTGGATGGAAAAGACATGTCTGATTACATGGAAGAACTACAACGACACCATCATCCCGACAGCCGAATCCGATGGTACATTAGTGAATTCGTATTATGTTCCTTATGGTACGATAGCCGAGTTTAATGGTTTAGCCAATCCGACACGTGCAAACGATATAGACTCTACCTATAGTTTCGTAGGCTGGCAGCCGGAGTTAGGCAAAGTAACGGGCGATGTGACTTATACGGCGGTGTTCAGTGCTTCGCCGCGTGAATATACAATTACTTTCTGCGAGAACGGCGGCAAACTGATAGAGAGCCATCTCGTGCCCTATGGCGAAGTGCCTGTGTGCGAGAACGTACCGAGCCAGAAAGGTTATATCCTCCAGTGGGAACCTGCTCTCCGACCCGTAATCGGTACCCAAACCTATACTGCTACATGGATTGAGGAACTGCCGGAGACTTATCCTGTCTCCTTCGTCAACAACGACGGTACGCTGCTCAAGAAAACAGGTGGCATCGAGGATGCAGTTTATGAGGTTCGTCTGGATGCAGAGCCCTCTGTGATTTACGATGGCGCAACGCCGGAGAAGGCCTTTACTTCAGCTGCTGAGGAAACAGAGCTGACAACAGAGAACGTCTATACGTTCACCGGCTGGCGTGCCATTATTGATGGCGAAGCGCGTGATTTTGCGCCGACGGACGTTCTGCCGGCTCCTACTGCGCCGACTATTTATACTGCGCAATATGCTTCGCAGCGCAGACCTTATACCATCAAATTCGTGAAAGAGAATGGTAATCCGGCGGTAGCAGGCGATGTTTTGGAAACGCTTGTATTGCCCTATGGTGCAACACCGCTGTGCTCCAAAACTCCAACGAAAGCGAATACCGCCGAATGGTCTTATTCCTTCGCATGGACACCGCAGATACAAACCGTTGTGGGAGATGCCAACTATAAGGCTACTTTTACACCGACAAAGAATAAATACACTCTCACGTTGCTCAGTAACAATGATGCGGTTTGTGCATTCACAGGTGCAGGTACGTATGATTATAATGCAGATGATCATGCTGTACAGATAAGTGTTGTCCCGAATTTGGGATATGAGTTCGTAAAATGGCAGATTAAAAACGGTGATGTATATGAAGATATAACTGAACCGGCAAACTTTACTACTTCGATAACTGTAAACAAAACGTATAGAGCAGTAATCAAGGAGCAAAATTTGGTAGTGGGATTGAACGAGGGTGTGGAGGTTAAAAAACCTACTACCGTCCCGAATTTAATTCTCCAAGCATCAGCGGGCGAATCTGGTCAATTACTGAAAGCAGAAAACCTTACGGTTACTGGGAATGCGTACTTTGACTTGACGCTCAACACCGATGCACGTCACTGGCATGCCTTCGGTGTGCCTTGGGCAGTGGATCTGGATGCTACTCCGCTGACGGAAGTAGAGTCCGGTCGTACGTTAGTGCTCGGTCGCGACTATGATATCATCTGGTATAACACCGCGAAACGTGCATCCCAAGGCGCAGGATCGCATTGCTGGGAATACGTGGAGCATAATGCGCATATACTAACGCCGGGTCAGGGTTATATGATTGCCTTCACCAGCCATGTGAACACCATCCGTTTTGCAAAAGCAACAGGAACACCGGTGCTCTTCACCGGCACGGTGAATGTATCCGGAGCAGGCTCAGGAGCAGATCAGGGTATCAATGCGATTGCCAACCCGATGGCTTACCATGCATCGATGAATGCCGGTCCTACTGTAGGTTATGTACACGATGGTGGAGAGATAGGAAGTGATGGCTATGATGAGTACGATATCAACGGAAAGAGCTTCATTGTAGGTAAAGCGGTTTATGTACAAGTAAATAACACAAGCACCGTAGATGTGAACCCGTCTTCGGCAGCGCCGATTAGTCCAGTAGCCGCTCCGGCGCGCCGTACTGCTAAAGCAACCGATAAAGAGTATCTCTCGTTGAGTGACTACTATCATGTGTCTATTGCCAATGAGACAACCAAGGGAGGAAGTGTTTATGTCCTGCCGGAAGAGGACAAAGAGGACCAATACATTATCGGTCATGACTTGTCGAAGTTCGGTATGAGTACCAAGAAACCGCAAATATGGATTAAGCGTTATGATGTGAACTTGGGTCTGAACACTACCGCTCCTATGGACGGAGTAGCTGAGTTCCCTGTTAACATCTATGCTCCGAAAGCTGGTCAATATACCCTCAGTCTTGTTTCTGAGCCGGATGACGAATATGCGGTTTACCTCACGCTGAACGGCGAAGCCATCTGGAACCTAAGCAGCAGCGAGTATGCCGTTGAGTTGGCAGCCGGCACGAATAAGTCCTATGGTCTGCGTCTGAGTGCCCGCAAGAGTCCGTCTGTAGCTACCGGTGTGGATGAAGCAGTCGTAGATGCACAAGGCGAGATTAAGAAAGTGATCATCAACGATAAGGTCTTCATCATCCGTGGAGAGAATGTTTACACGATCGATGGTCAGTTAGTTAAGTAAAGAATGAGAGAATTAATGAATTAATGAATTAAAGAAGATATGAAAAAGCAATATATTAGTCCTCTCACAGAGGTAATGAACGTAAACACAGTAGTAATGCAGGCTTTCGGTGAGGCCAGCATGCCTAAGGATCCGTTTAGCGCTCCTGGCCGTAAAGTGCCGGCATTAGGCAACGACTCCGTGCAGGTGTTCTAATCTCACTTGAAGGTTATTATAACGAAAGCAGGTTTCGGCCTGCTTTTGTTATAATTTTTCGTTTAATTTCATAAATCTGCGCTTTTTATTTGCATATGTCAAAAAAAAGCAGTACTTTTGCACGCAAAAGTGTGCAAGAATCAAATGAAACAAAAAAATAAAATAATTCGATACTCCTTATTATTAGCGCTCGCGCTAGTGTGCGTATGCGCGCCTATGTCCGCGCAACAGGGTTCGAGCTGCTCCAATCCGATTGTGTTGAGCAAAAACTATAGCGCGACTATAACGAAAGCGGGAGAGAAATGGTATGTGGCGAATACTATCGATCTGCCTTTGGCCATTGCGTTCTATCCTAACAATCCCAATCAGGCGGCTCCGGAGTTGTATTTAGACTTCGGCTGTACACCAGGTGTATATGAAGATCCGATTCTCTGTAGTCTATTCTGCTCCGCTAATAGTGCTTATATCTCTCTGCCGTACAAGCAGATACCTTCTCTTGGATATGACGAACAGAACAGACCGAGATATCTGGTGGAGTTCGGCGAGTTCTACCGTGATATGTTGTACTCCCAGGGTATCGACTATAGCGTACCGGTATATATTCGCGTCGTATTCTCCGGCGCAGGTGAGTTATCGATGGAGCCCGATGCGTTCGGTAACTGTATGGACGGACCTAAGTTTATGCACTTAGGAGATACGGTAAATGTACAGCCATATGATGGGGATCGCCATGTGATTGTGCCTTATGTGCAATGGCAGTATGATTCTATACGCTATGTATGGCAAGGTACCCAAGCTTGTACCATGGCGGTGGGTAATAAATGCGATTTCGATCCAACGGGAAATGATGATGTTATCATTGATAAGGTAACCATACAGCCCGGTGGAATGGCGAAAGTATCCAGCGAACTGTTGATGCAGTATGTCTCTGACCAGAAGAATTACCCGAATGATGCGGGTATGTATTTCGCAAAGTTCTATAGTACCGAACCGGGCGTGATGAAGGTAGAGAAAATACCGTCTCCACCTCCTGCCGGCGGCGCGACCTTGCTGAAATATGGAACAAAGGCGAATGTCTACCGCAACGATACATCCCAAGTATATGCGATGCCGAGTAGTTGGGTGAAAGCGATGCAATTCACGACTCCAACTAATCATATCTTCAAGATGTATATCGGTAACAAACCGGATTTCTATCTTAAGGATGCGTTTGTCACCTATCAGTTCGATAAAACAGATACAGGGCATGAGTTAAGTCTGATGGAGTCTGACATGGCTTCTATTTGGACTCATAAACGGCCGGATGATAGTTATCTGTATATTCGTTTTGAATGTACGGAAAACACCACTATCCTGCCAATGCTCTGGACTCCGTCTGATTGTGTGAATAAAGCGGAGCGTATTCAGCTAGGTAAGCAGTTTGAAGTCGCTTCCAAATCGAAAACTATCTACAGCCTGTATTTCGAGGAACTGAGGGGGGGAGATATGACTGTGGCGTGGTCTAGCACGCAAGCGGCCTGTCCGTTCTATATCGCAGATACGTGCGAGGTGCCGAATACAAATTCCGGCCGGGTGTTCTATGCGGGCAGCGCCCCTAAGAAAGGAACTACTACTATTGTTCAGGCAACGGTTGATTCCTGGGCGTCCTATGTGGATCCGGATGGGTATTTGTATATCCGATTCTATTCGAATGCGAAAGCGAAGATAACGGTGACTTCTAACGCTCCCGAGGAAGTGGATCCTGAGCCGGAGGTGTATCCGGCGGCTACCATTTCTGTTGCTTGCGATGGCGAGCCGACGGCTCAAGGACAGCAATATATCATCCGTGTGGCAGTCGAACAAGACTTGGCGATCTATTCGGGAGAACCCGATAATATTGCAAGCCTAGCTCCCATTGAGAATTGGCACCAGATGGCAAACGCTACTCATTCCGTTGTCCTTCAAACGGGTGTATATGCCCTCAAGGGTGCGAACGAAACGATACGGATAGAAGTGAAGTAAAATGCAACATAGCATGTTGTGTTTGGTTTAAATTAGTTGAAATTTATTGAATTTCGCAAAAAATATTTAAAATTTATTTGTGTATTTCGGGAAAAAGATGTATCTTTGCGCGATTTTTCGTATGCACACGTGTGAAGCATGGTGAGTAACAAATACATAGGGAAAGTGTACATGGCTTTGGTCATGTGCTTTATTGCGTCGTTTTTTTCTTACGCGCGGGCACAACGTGTGTTAGGTACGAACGCCGGCAATGCGCCCGTTATCGCGGATACGATAAGTGCCAATATCGTAGATGGCACGGCAAACTATTTCAAGATTGCGGCAGCGAACCTGCCTGCTACGATATACTATTGGCCTGACACAGCGTTTGGCCCGCTGCCGACGCTTATCAATGAAGCCGGTACGGATACTGTGCCGGCGCAGATGGTGGTTGAGGGTTGCCGTATGGGTTGGCGCTGGAAGTTAGATGCTGCAGTTGCCGAACAAGAGGTACGCTGCCTCTATTTCTCTGCGCATGAGAATGCAACGGCTGAGATCCGTCCGTATGTCTGCTATTCGACCGGAAGTGACACTGTAGCTACGGCTTGCACGTCGTTCACGTGGAAGGGTAAGACTTATACGCAGAGCGGCAATTATGCAGACACGACAAAGAATGCGGCCGGTTGCGACTCGATTGTAACCCTGTATTTGACGATTAATCAATCAACGCAAAGCGAAGAGACGGAAACTGCTTGCGACTCGCTGGAGTGGAACGGCAAATGGTATAAAGAGTCCGGCGACTATACATACAAAACGTCCAACGCTGCGGGATGCGATTCGACGGCTACGCTCCATCTGACGGTTTACTCGTCGTATCATCTCACGCTGAAGGATACAGCAAGTTGCGAGGAGTATCAATGGGGTGATACCACGATTTATGATTCCGGTACGTATACCCGAGTGCTCAAGACGGTGAACGGATGCGACAGCGTGGTGACGCAGACGGTGCGAGTCTTGGATAGTACAGAAGGAGAGCGTACTGTAACTGCTTACGACAGTTATACCACCAATATTGGACAAAAAATCACTACCTCTTGTGAGAATGGTGGGCCGATTGAGTATTATACGAATGCAGCCGGATGTGATTCGATGGTGAATCTGCATGTGTATATTCGTCATCTGCAGGTGAATGATACGATTGAACGCAGCGTTTGTGATTCTGAACTGCCGTTCAAGTGGTACGGTAAGACCTATATGGAAAGTGGACTTTATTCTACAGATACTATTTTGGGAGCAAAGGAGGACGGCGTTTATATGGACACCGTGCATACGGTGAACTTGACTGTGAATAAGACCTATGCTGTCGATACGATAGCCGACCTGTGCGGTACATCGTTCGAATGGCGCGGCCAGACCTATATGGAGAGTGGCGTCCATCCGTTCAAGGGAACTACAGCTGCCGGCTGTGACTCGATTGTCACGCTTCGTCTGACGCTTCGCAAACCGACTACCGGCGATACGACAGCTACAGCCTATGAACCGTTCGTATGGCACGGTACGACCTATACGGAGAGCGGTACATATACGTATCAGACGACCAATGTTGCCGGTTGTGACTCCACAGTAACGCTCCACTTGACCGTGAGTGAACGTCCGGTATATGACACGGTGATTGTCTATTACTGCCCGAAGAGCGGTATCGAGGAACATATTGACGCAACCAGTAACCCGATGTTGTGGTACAAACCGTACGACTACGAGAAGCCGAGCAAGGAATGGTATATGGAGGGTGTGGTGACCGGCGAAAAGAACGATGGTGCATATGTGAACTTCCTTAAAGCCGTGCAGAATTTGCATGAACATTACGTAGAACCGCTGACGCCTGTGACGGTTGTCTACTGGCGCTACCGCGAGCGTGGCGCATCGTCGCAAACCGAGGTGGTGATTAACCGTACCCAGCCGCAGTGGGTAGAGCGGGGAACGATCTCGATAGAGGTGCAGTTCCAGTGCGGTCAACGCTTCTATGACAGTTTCACGGTAGGCGACATGACCGAAGATACGGAACAAGTGTCCGGAGAAGAACAAGCCATCAAACGGATGGAGAACGGACAAGTAGTAATCATTCGCAATGGAGCGAAATATACGATTTTAGGTACGAAGATCCAATAATGAAAAGAGCGCTGTACATATTGTTTTTGTTGACTTCTCTCTGCGGTTTTGCGCAGGAGCAGGCACCGCAACTATTCCAGGGTAATTGCCCGGGTGAGTTGCCGACGTCGCCCTACTACTATTGCGATTGCCGCAATGCGCAGCCTTTCCAGTTCCCGCTGAAGGTGGCTGTGACGGATACGATGTGGTATTCGACGAGCCTTAACGACATGAAGCAGGGTTTGTGCGCCTATTGGTTCTCCGACTGCTCGATCACCTTTGAGATCTATGCGTTCTGCTCTTCGCAAGCTCCATCGTTTGCGATGACCGTCAGCGCCAATCAGATGCGTGAGATGAGCGTAGAGAAGATCAATGAGAAACTTGAAGCGATGGGTGATCAGGCTGAGGCTTTGGGGCAGATTCTTACTCCGCGTATCCGTGTGTATCCGAATGGCGGTTCGGGTACGGTATATTGCTATCCGTACGACCAAGGACCGGCATCTACGTGTGACAGTCTGCTTCAGGTTTTCCCGGGTATGACGTATGTCTGCGATCGCGATACGGAGGTGTACGAACTCCAGCCGGCGAAGATCTCGTCCTATGGACGCGGTTTCATCCGTTGGCAGCAGCAGAAGAATCAACAAGGTACGATCTGGCTCACCGAAGGTTCGTGCGACGGAACAGAGATAGGGCGTGCTGTGATGAGCGACTCGATGCACGTCTATGTGCTGGATTCGGTTAAGATGCAAGCAGCCAAGAATGCCGGCAACAGCGTGTTTGTGCATGTGGCGCATGACGCATCCTATGTCGGACGTATGATGTATCGCAATACCATCAACTGGGACAAGCAGACCATCGATACGACGATCTGTCAAGGCAAGAGTCTCAAACTGGCAGATACCGTTCTGACGCAGACGACATCGTACACAAGGGATACGCTCTGGGTGAAACGCGATACGCTGGCATTGACGACCTTCAATCTGACGGTCGAAGAACCGACGCCGATATACGATACGCTGAAGCTCAAATACAGACAGTTCCCGTACACCTATCGCAACAACATCCTCCCGAAGGAGGGTTGGGGTGATTATGACTTCACGGTCCGTCAGGCCGACAAGTGCGACGAGCGCTACTTGCTGCACGTGGATCATAACTATGTGACCACGACGACCGTGGTGGATACGACGCTCTGCCTGGGTAAGACGATCAAGATCAGCGGCAAGACCTATTCTCGGGATACGGTGATCCATGACTCGGTATGGACCTATGAAGCAGCGACAAATGCTACGCCGGATACGTACACCATACGGCATATCACCCTCCATTTTGCAGAGCCGGATGTCGAGTATGATACGATCTCTGTACTGCCCAGCAAAATGACCAACCGTGGTTACTGGTATTCCACGCTTGGTGTGATGGTCTTCTACGGCGACACGATGATCGTGAAGAAGAAAAACAATACCTGTACACGTTATATCCAGTTGCATGTCGACAAGTCGGTTGTCATGACAGAAGCTGATACGGATACGACGCTCTGTCTGGGACGTGCAATCACGTTCAATAATATAACCTATACGACTGACACGGCGTTCTACGACACGATCCAGGTGGATGAAGATACATGGCAACGCGGAACGATCTCAATCCATTTCGAGAACCCTGTGACCGAATACGATACGCTGGTGCTGGATCCGTTCCAAACGGGGGTGCCGTTTGGCGATACGCTCCTTGTGATAGAGGCGGAAGACCAATGCACACGATGGATACAACGCCATGTTACCTTCGATGATACGCCGATAGTAACGACGACGGACACGACGCTCTGTATGGGTAAGACGATGACGGTAGGTGAAGTGCTCTATGCGACAGACACGGTGGTAAGCGATTCGTTATGGATGGAGCCGGGCTTATGGCAGATCACGAACTATACGATTCGCTTCACAGAACCTGAGATGGAGTATGATACGATCACGGTGACCCCGGAGCAGATGATAGAGGCAGGCGATACGCTCATCGTGATAGAGGAGGAGAACGAATGTACCCGATGGATCATGCGGCATGTAGAGGTAACAGAGGCAATAGAGAACACGGCTGCTCCATCGGATGGCGTGTACAAGTACATGCTTGACGGTCACCTCTATATTAGACGTGAAGGAATAGATTACGACCTTTTAGGTCGTCCTATCAATAGAAAATAAAAAACAAAACATTTTTAATTAACTGATTTATTAACAAAAAATTCAACTCTATGAAGAAATTTCTTACATTAGTTGTAGCATTGGTAACGGTCATCCCGATGATGGCTATCGGCCGTAATGACGGTTCGACCAAAGCCAATGCTATCGACTTTGATTGGGAAGCTCCGATGACGCATGATCCGAGTACGGGTGCAGGTGCGACGAAATGGTATCGAGTTGACCTGGCTCCGCTTTACGAAGAGGAAAGCCCGGCACTTAACCTGTTTCTTGCCAACAAGGATGCGTTCAACGACACGCACACGAGTTTGAAGGCTACCGTAGCCGGACAGACGGACGAGAAATCGTTCACTATCCATCCGAAACAGCAGCGCGTATGGTCTGCTAACGCTACGATGTTGATTCGTCTGAAGCAGAAGGAGATTTACCTTACGTTGACTTCCGACGGACCCGTGATGATGAGTGCACGTGTCTTCGAGGCTCAGGATCTCGATGAGACTTGTACGGATGCATTGATCTACAACTGGTCAACGGGCATCACCAAACCTGCCGGTGTTCCCGTATGGTACAAACTGAACATCCGAGAGGCAAGAGAGAAAGACTCGCTGGATGTATGCGTTGTTGTAGCCAACAATGGTACAAGCAAGTTGACCCTTTATGCAGGTCAGTCGCTTGACTGTCCGTCCAGTGGTGTGACCAAACGCACTATCGAGCTGGCAGCGGGAGACACCCTGCGTGACACGATTCCGAACAGCATGCTGAAGAGTGTTGCTTTCGATGAACTCTATGTGAGCCTCGAGAACGACCAACCGATTACAGTGAAGACTGAGTATGCTAAACGTCCCCCTGTTCCTGTAATGCCGAATGACGTGGGTCAGTATGTGGAGAAGATCGTTCCTGATACTTCTTTGCATAAGTACGATACGACTATCCTGCAGGCAGGTGTGACCTACTACTTCAAGTATGACGTAACCAAGCTGAACTCGCTCAAGAAATATGAGCCGGAGTTCACGTTCCGCAATGCAGGAACGGAGCTTGCAAAGGTAGATCGCAAGATGGCATTCGAATTACCTGCTCATGTAGCACAAGGTAACGTGCTCGAGTTAGATGCAGACGCAGAGTCTATTGAGGTAATTGCGAAGAACACCTTGCTCGCTATGGACAACTCTTTCGTTTATGTGAAGATGAAGTCGGACAAGGATGTTCAACTCATCAGCCGCTTCAAACACATCCGTGAGGGTAAGGCTTGTAAGACCAATATCGACTTCAACTGGCTCGCCGGCCATCGTCAGGAGGCCAAGACCACGCAATGGTATGCAGTTGATGTTGCGGATGCACGAGATAACATGAAGGATATCATCGTGAATGTAGTCAATCAAGGCAGCGGTTCCGCTTCGTTTACCGCATCCTTGGCATTCTCTTGTCCGTATATTGACTTGCAGGAGATATCCAAAACAATTAAGAATGTAGGCGACACGCTCTCCCGTCGTATCAGCTACTCCACTTACGCTATGATGCCGGATACGGTTTGGGTTGGCCTGGCGACCGACCAAGATATCCGCTTCTGGGTTGACACAGTCGATGTTCAGGTAAAAGCAGTGGTAGACTCCGCATGTATGAATGCCCTTCCTTTCAACTGGAAAGAGGGTGTCACCGTGAAAGCGGATACCACCGTTTGGTATAAGATCGATATTGCGGCTGTACGTGAAATGGCCGCTAAGTTCCCCACTATATTCATACAGAACTTGAGTTCTACCGAGACGGTAACGATTGAAGCGGAACAGTCTGTAGAGTGTCCGGATTCGATCGAGAACCAGAAGCGCACGTATACCATCGAAGCCAATGGATCGTATAGCAAGCAGATATCACGTAACATGTTTGAGAACATCGTTTCCGATGAGATTTATCTGCGTTTGAAGGCTACACAAGACATCTCGCTGCAGATTCGTCTGACCGAAGAGGCTGAAGGTGCAAGCTGTTCGTCCGCTATTCCGTTCAACTGGACAAGCGGTAACACGCAAGCGGCTGACGCTAACCTCTGGTATGCAGTAGACCTGCGTGGTGTGATGAAGGGTGGCAATGACATCCGTATCCACATGCAGAATAAGGATAACGTACAATGCAAGGGTCTCGCTCAATTGCTGTACGAGTGCCCGACCAACGAGGCGCCGTCCGTTCAGAGTTTCAAACTGTCCGGACTGGGTAAGCACAGCATTACCGTTCAGAACAGCGCCTTCGAGATGGTTGAGGATAGCATGGCCTATTTCAACCTGCAAGGTAATACATCGCTCCGCGTATGGGCAGAGATCCTGCCGGTTGCATCGTTTGACACGATCTTTGCGGACGGTCTGACGCTCATTCCGCTTCAGTGGGATTCGCTCTATACGCAGACTACTGATACCGCATGGTATATCATTCCGAAGTCCGAGATTGACTATGTTCGCAATCTCGACGAAAAAGTGAAGCCGGTAGCTCACCTAATCAACTTGGGTGCCTCGGAGAATACCATCAAGGGTGAGGCTGCGTTTGCATTCCCGATTGGCAAGAATATGATGACCAAGAGCCAGAAAGTGGCTGCAGGTAAGCCTTTCCGGGATACCATTCCTGCCGGTACGTTCGACCAAGTGCTCAAGAAAGATTCGATTATCCTTCGCATTACCCGTCCTATCGGTTCGGCTGACTTCCAGTTCCGTGCTGAGCTCGTGAAGGCCTTCAGCGGTAACAAACGCGAGGATGCTCTCCCTATCCGCTTGGGTCAGTCCTATACTCAGTCGCCGAATACGGAGATGTGGTATAAGGTAAACACGGTTGATCTGAAGAAAGACACGACCTTGTATAACAAGGTGCTGTGGGTTAATGCACGCAATGCAGGTGCCGGTGATGCAGAAGTTACTGCATCGGTTTATGAGGGCTTGATGTCTGAAATAGACCTTCTGGAAGAGTATGGCTTGAATGATTATCGTAAGCGTACGGTTAAGAAAGGTGAGGGTAAATCGCATAACGTTCCGGCACAGGTCATTTACGCTGTAGGTGATATCGAGCTTTATATCAAGCTTCGTACCACTGACTCGCTCGTGTTCGAGACGAAGTTCAACGGTACCTACGCTCCGCAAGCTGTTGATCCGAAACAAGCTGAGGCTACTCTCGTCGTTCCGAACGTAGAGTACACCATCCCGGCTAATGAGGAGAAATGGTACATGGTTTGTATCCCGTACATCCAGAATAACTACATCTACACGGAAGGTAGCACGCTGGAGTATGAGTTGAACGGAAAGGCTACTATTGAAGTAACCGCAACCTTCCAAGACCAGATGAATTGCGCAATGCCTGTTCGTAAGCGCACGATCAACAAGAGTGGTAAAGCCTATAATGGCTCCAAACCGCTCCGTGAGTTGATTGAGTTGGCTACCAAGAAGGCCGGACATCCGTTCGACTTCTCCGGTACTGCTCCTGAGTTCATGGATAGCTTGCTGCACCGCTTCATCACGAAGGATTCCGTAACCTTCTATATTCGCATCAAGAGTGATAAGAAACTGAAAGCTAAACTGAATACTCCGCAGACTACCGGTCACGCTTGTGATACCGCGATGATGTTCGACTGGGAGCACGGTAACGTAAATGCGGCCGGTACGACTACCTGGTATCAGGTTAATCTTGACTCGGTTGCTATCCCGGATTCCTGTGACCTGCGTCTCCACGTAGACAACTGGGCTGCAGATAGCGCGAAGGTTAGCGCTGAGGTCTACTTCGATTGCAATGATCCTGCAACCAAGAGCAAGACCTACAAGCAAGGTGCTTACGGTAAGGATACTCTCGATATCGACCGTGACTTCTTGCGTCAGATAGGTTGGCCTGCATACATGATTATCAAGTACAATTCGGATTCTGCATCCCATATCTGGGCTGAGTTGATTCCGAATAAGCCGCGTGAGTGTGACTACGACACGGTTAGAGATTATCTATGCCAGGATAGCTTGTACTTAGACACTATCACCAACCTTAAGCATGGTCCGATCACGGCTACTATGATCTGGAACGATACGGTTGAATGGCAAGACGGTGTAACGATGCGTGACTCGGTTACGACCTTCATCATCCGTCCGTTGCTGAAACCGGAAGCTCTCACCGTTGATTCGATGAAGAAGTTAGGTGCAGCTCCGCTGCTCGTTCAGGGTATGCGACTGTTCGTTGACTCCTCGAGCGTCAAACTGACGGAGTACTATCGTAACTTAGGCAACACCGTAGATACCATCGCTGAGGTGGATACCGCTTACTGGGCTAAACCGGTTTACGTTGGTGGTGTACTTGATAATACGACAGAGGCTCCGCTCGACCTGACTTCGTACTATACGAAGAATGATTCGACAGACGCTCTCCTGCTCGTCATTAAGGGTGCCGGATGCGGATTCACTTATCGCCAGGATGTAGTCTTCTCGATCGATGAGTACAAGTACGCACCGAAGAACGACACTGTTTGTCCTCCGATGCCGGCTGTTAACCCGGATACGATGAGCTACACTACGACGGTTATCGATACCCTCGGTCTGCCGCGTTATGTGGACACCGTTGTTACTTACTATGTACGCGTAGCGCCTACGCTCTATACAAAGGATCAGCTGACGCTCCTGCCGGCTGTAGCAAACGATGTTGCTATCGATACTACGTATACGATTGGTTCGCTCTTCCAGCAGTTTGAGGCTGACGCTACCGACCTGACCATGGCCGTAACGGATATCAAGTGGAAAGTTTATGACGACAACAGCGGTTGGGTATATATGCCTTACACTGTTTCGCATACCGCTACGCTTGTACGCATGCGTTATGAGCTTACCACCGACTGTGGTACGAGCTTGACAAGTGAAAACATCGACTTCGTACTCGATCCGCCTTGCGATGACGATACGATCAAGTTGGCTCCGGTATCCGTGTGTGACTCTTACCACTGGGCACTGAAAGATACGACTATTACGACCTCCGGCGTTTATTACTACGAAGGTGAATTGGTTGATCCGAATAAGACTTGTCACCACTATTATGAGTTGACGGTGACGATTCTCCAATCGACTTCTAGCGAAGAGACTCAGACCGCTTGTAATAGCTACACTTGGAGAGGCCAGACATATACTACTTCCGGTGATTATAAGGATACAATCGCCAATGCTGTAGGTTGTGACTCGATCCTCACGCTGCACTTGACGATCAACTACTCGAACGCAGGTGAAGAGTACGTAACCGCATGCGACAGCTACACATGGCAGGGTAATACCTATACCACCTCCGGTGATTATCAGGCTACGCTGACCAATGTGGCCGGTTGTGACTCTGTGGCTACGCTCCACTTGACCGTCAACTACTCAACGTCTTCGACCGAAACTCCGGTTACGGCTTGTGATGAGTACTACTGGGCAAGTGCCGATACGACCATCAAGGCAACCGGTACGTACACCCACGTCTTCAAGACTGTTCTGGGTTGTGACTCGGTTGTAACGCTGAGTGCTACGATCAATAACTCGGTTGTAATGCCGGATATCCTGGTTAGCGAGTGTAACATGTACCAATGGAAGGATGCGGCTCAAGGCTTTGATACCCTCATTACTACCACGGGTAAGTACACGCACGTATTCACTACGGCACTGGGTTGTGACTCGACGGTTACCATCGATGCAACGATCGATATTCCGTACCTGACAACACTGAGCATTAAGTCGTACTACGGCGATCGTATCATCATGATCGACCGCAACGAGATCAATGCTATCCCGGGTTGGCACCTCGACTCGCTCGATATCGACCATCCGGAATATGTGGAATGGCATGAGATCGATCTGGCCGGCATTGATACGGTAGTTGCTACTGGTTACTACTACACCTTGCCGAACGGTGATCCGCTGCCGTCTGGATATACCTACTATGCAGTAGTGAACATCCCGGCTTCTGTAGCTGCAACATGCGGTGCACTAGGTACAACAGCTCAATACACTGTTCCTGCACACGCAGCCGCTCCGGCTCTCGTTCCGTCACTCGCTCGTCCGGGTGAAGATATCCAGGTTATCAACCTTGATCCGGAGGTAGAGACGATCATCCGTATCTACACCGCAGAAGGTCTCCTCCACAAGACCTACACGTCTTATGGCGAGACAACCTTCACCATCAAGGCTGCTAACGACAACGGATTCTATATCGTTGAACTGAGCGCTGACAGTATGAAATCAACCTTACGTTACATTGTTAAATAATAGGAGGTAGCACTATGAAGACTTTAAAATCAATTTTATTGGCAGCCACCCTTTGTGCAACTGTTATGTCGATTTCGGCACAGGATGCACAGCAACCCGCAAAGCACGAGTTTGACGTGGCTATTGGCGACTCCGTTATGATCAAACGTGAGTGTGTGAAGTACAGCACAGGTGAGAGACCTTCTACCTGGGTATGGGATAAGATTCATACCGTACGTCAGCTTGGAACCAAAAAAGATCCGAACCAGTTCCCGGATGGTGTTCTGTTGATGAATATCTACTCCTGGATCTGCGATACCTGCTTGGTAGAAGTGAACGGTCATGCCCAAGAGGCTGCTGAGCAGGCATCGGCTGCACAGGCTGCAGAGCGCGCTGCTTTCGAGGCTGCACTGAAAGAGGGTAAAGACCCGCATGCTGCTGCGGAGGCTGTTGCTGCTGAGCAACAAGCCGCTGCTGAAGCTGCTGCCGCTGCCGAAGCTGCTGCCGCAGAGGAAGCTGCTGCCAAAGAAAAAGCAGCTGCTGAGGCTGCCGCCGCTGAGCAAGCAAAAACTGACTCGATCAAGGCCGAACAAAAGTTCAAACATCACTATGACCGGTTCACCATCGGTGTGCGTGGTGGTGCTTCGGCACTCATGCACCAAGCAACCCAAGGTCATTGGACCTGCGGTGGTGACGCTGTGCTCGATCTCCAATATGCTCACTACTGGGCTAAGGACGGTCGTCCGGTGGACCTCGGTATCATTGCCGGACTCGGTATCGGTTACCACCAGAGTGGTCTGGAAAAAGATGCTGACCATACGGAGTTTGACAGAACGGCAGGTACGTCGAACGTACACTATGCTGTAGATGTTCAGAACGTAAAGGAAACCGATCACCAACTCCAACTGGAGGTGCCGGTAATGTTCTCCTTGATCCATGACAACGGCCTGTTCTTCAACATCGGTCCGAAGTTCATGATCCCGGTTTACACACCGTACAAGCAAACGGTTGATCAGAACAATACGCATATCTCCGCGGTATTCGAGGAGACCGGCGTCACGGTTGTTGACCAAACGGTGACCGGTGTTTACACCGGCCAACAACCGGAGGAGAAGAACGGTATCCAGTTCAACATCAACGTCATGCTGACCGCTGAGATCGGTTACGAGTGGATCCTCAAGTCCGGTAACTCGCTCGGTCTGGGTGCATATGCGAACTACAGCGTATTCAATACATTCAAGAACACTCCGAACACCGAAGGTCTGTTCAACTTGACAGCTCCGACGGATGATTCCGTAGCGAAACTGGATGTATTGTCCGCTACGCATGCGTACACCGATAAGCTCGGTTACTTCGACGCGGGTATTAAGTTGGCTTACCATTTCAACTTCCCGAAGAAGAAACATTTCAACGATTCGAAGTTATTCTAACGTATGACGATACTATGTATCGAAACTAGTACATCGGTTTGTTCGGCTGCCATCTGCAAGGATGGCACGCCGATCAAGCAGTGTATATGCCACGACGGTAGCAACCATGCACGGTTGCTACCTCGCTATTTAGAGGAACTGCTCGCGTTCGCGCGTGAGCAGCACCTCTCTATAGAGGCGGTTGCTCTCTCCGAAGGGCCCGGTAGCTACACCGGTCTCCGTATCGGTACATCGACTGCCAAAGGTCTCTGTTACGGTCTGAACATTCCCTTAATTCCCGTACCGACGCTAGAGGTCTTATGTGAGTCAGCGAAAGAACACCTCTCACCTCTCACCTCTCACCTCTCACCTTTATTCGTGCCCATGATTGACGCACGTCGTATGGAAGTGTACACGATGATTAACGGCGAGACGAAGGCCGTGGTCGTAGAGAGTGAAGAAAGTCTGTATACCGGAGACGAACCGGTCTATTACTTCGGCGACGGAGCAGAGAAGTGCGCGAAAGTCTTTACCAAACCTAACTGGCACTTCATCCCCAGTATCGTTCCCGAAGCGCAGTATGTGGGTGTATTGGCGGAGAAAATCACCAATCACCAACCACCAATCACCAATCACCAATTGGCATACTACGAACCCTACTATCTAAAGGAATTCATTGCAGCACAGAGTCATGTCAAAGGTCTCAAATAACATCGTACTCCTTTTACTTGCTGCACTGACGTTTGCAAGTTGTTCCACGCAGAAAAATACGTGGGCAACTCGCTCGTTCCATCAGACGAAAGTCAAATATAACATCCTTTACAACGGTAACATTGCGTACGAAGACGGTCTCAAGGCCATTCGCGATGCCAACACGGACGATTACACACGCGTCCTCTATCTCTATCCCGTCTCGAACCATACGGCGGCTCAGGCGGCTACTTCCCAGATGGACAAGACCATCGACAAATGCCGTAAGTGCATCAAACTGCACTCGATCAAAGCGAAACCCAAACGTGACCCGAAAAAGGCCAACGATCCCAAATATAAACTGTGGTTGCAGTCCGAGGAATTCAATGCGAACATGAACCTCGCATGGCTGCGACTTGGTCAGGCGGAGTTCCATAAGGCAGACTTCCTGGGCGCCGTCAGTACCTTCAATTATATCATCAATCATTACCAGAACGACCCGGACATGATCGCGCAGTGCCAGTTATGGATCGCGCGGTCGTATGCTGAATTAGGATGGCAGTACGAGGCGGAAGACATGCTTAACCGCGTGCAGATAGATGCACTCAGCCGTAAGCATGCCAAACTCTACTCGGCCGTCAAGGCGGATGTGCTGCTTCACGGCGAGCATTACCATGAGGCACTGCCTTTCGTCAAGATAGCCATGCCGCATGAGAAACGGAAGATATACCGTCCGCGCTTTGCTTATGTGTTAGGGCAACTATACGAGAAGGAGAGCAAACCCGCAGACGCTATTCATGCCTATAAATACGTCATCCGCATGGCGCCGGAGAACGAGATGGATTTCAATGCACGCATCCGAATGGCGGAGTTGGGTGGTAAGAACAGCCTGCGTAAACTGCGTACGATGACCAAGCAGACGAAATTCAAAGACCGGCTTGATCTCATCTACGGCGCAATGGGAAACATCTACCTCACCAGCAAAGATACTGCCAAGGCGCTTGAGATGTACGAGAAAGCCATCGAGCAGTCCACGCAAGGCGGCACGGCCAAGGCAGCTATCCTCCTGCGCGCGGGCGATATATATTTTGAACAACGCGCGTACGTGAAGGCACAACCGTGTTACCGCGAGGCGGTGACCATCCTCACGGCGGAGAACCCCGAATATGCGCGTGTGCAGAAACGCTCGGAGGTGTTGGATGAACTGATCGTTTCGTACACCCAAGCCCAATTGCAGGACTCGCTCCAGCGACTCGGACATATGACGCCCGAAGAACAGCGCGCCATCGTCGATAAGATCATTGCCGACCTCATTGAGGCGGAGAAACAAGACTCCATCAAGCAGGCGCAGGCAGCCCGTGACCGCGAGCATGACGATGAGGGGCCGCGGAGTGTCAATACATCCAATATGTTAGGCGGTGGCGGTATGCAGAAAGGGGATTGGTATTTCTATAACCCGCAACTCATCAAACAAGGTCAGCAGGAATGGCGGCGTAAATGGGGTAACCGTCCGCTCGAGGATAACTGGCGCCGTCAGAACAAGCAGGTGGTAGCTTCCGATAACTTCGGATCAGATCCGATAGTATCCGATTCAATCGGATTAGATACACTCGCTATGGATTCAACGGGATTGCCGGCGAAGATAGAGACCGACACGCATAAGCCCGAATACTACCTCCAGCAGATACCTAAGACCGAACAGGACTATGCGGTCTGCGACAGCCTATGCCGCGAAGCCATGGTCGCACTCTATTATATCTACCGCGACCGACTGATGGACGAACAACTGGCGCAAGAGACCCTGGCCGAACTCGACAAACGTTGGGGTGCACATCCGTCCGTGGTGGCTATCCACGAAGAAGAACAACTGCTCGAACTGCGTCATGACGAGGCGTATATAGCCCGCATGCGGCGGATGTTGGAGACGCAAGACTCGCTCTATGCAGCAACCTATGCAGCCTATACCAAAGGACAGTATGACGTTGTGAAAGCTAACAAGCAACAGGCGCAGACCGACTATCCCGAGAGTCGTCTCATGCCGCGTTTCCTCTTCCTCAACGCCGTGGCAGTAGCCCGCACCGAAGGACAGGACGCGTTCGTGACCGAACTGCAGCAACTCGTTGCGAACTACGGTAGCACTGAGTTAGGCGCGATGGCGAAAGACATGCTCGCCATGTTGGGACAAGGCATGGAGAGCCAAAAGGGTGGTGCCACCGGTGACCTGGCTGAACTGCGGGAACAAACGGATAAGACCGAAGAAGAGGAAGAAGGCAATACCACGCAGCAATGGAGTGAAGACCGCAAACAACCCTCCGTGGTGCTGCTGATCCTACCGACAGCGGATGAACAGGCACTCAACGAAATGCTCTATGAAGTAGCGCTGTTCAACTTCTCGCAGTTCCTTATTCGTGATTTCGACCTGCAGAAGATGCCGGTCTTCGGCGAAGGATGCGCACTGCGTATCAGCGGTTTTGCGGATCTCGACGAGGCAGAGTGGTGGGTGGACTTGATCCGAAAGAATGCGGACATGCAAGCTGTCCTGCAACAGATACAAATAAAGGCAGTTACCGAAGTAAACCTGCCTTTAGTATCCACCCTTTAGGTGTCGGGGAGACGTGATTCGAAATAATCGTGCCCTTGTGGCTAAGAACACGCGTGATTCAAATCCGTCTACCAAAAAAGACGTCCGAAGACATCTTTTTTGTCGGGGAGACGTGACTCGAAATAATCGTGCCCTTGTGGCTAAGAACACGCGTGATTCAAATCCGTCTACCAAAAAAGACGTCCGAAGACATCTTTTTTGTCGGGGAGACGTGATTCGAACACGCGACCTCCGGTCCCCCAGACCGTTGCGCTACCGGGCTGCGCCACTCCCCGTCGCTTTATTTTTCAAAAGCGGGTGCAAAGGTACAACAAAAATTTGGAATACGCAAATAAAATGCAAAAAAAATTTTACATAGAGACCTATGGTTGCCAGATGAATGTCGCGGACAGTGAGGTGGTGGCAGCTATCATGGAGACTACCGATGCGGAACTCACCGAGCGCTGGGAAGATGCGGATATCATCCTGCTCAATACCTGCTCTATTCGTGATAACGCCGAGCAGAAAGTGGGTGCCCGCCTTCGAGAGTTGAAGGGACTAATGGCGAAAAATAAAATCACCAATCACCAATCACCAATCACCAATCACAAATACACCGTGGGTGTCATCGGTTGTATGGCCGAGCGGATGGGACAGGAACTGATAGATGATTTCGGTGTGGATTTTGTAGCGGGACCGGATGCGTATCTCGATATCCCGAACCTGCTGGCGCAGTGCGAACAAGGCCATAAGGCGATGAATGTGGAACTGAGTACGACGGAGACTTACCGCCAGATCATCCCTTCGCGTATCGGCCGCTCCATCAGTGGCTTCGTGTCGATTATGCGTGGTTGCAATAACTTCTGCTCCTACTGTGTGGTACCGTATACCCGCGGTCGCGAGCGCAGTCGTGACGTCGAGTCTATCCTCAATGAGGTACGTGACCTCCAAATCCGCGGTTACAAAGAAGTGACCCTCCTTGGTCAGAATGTCAACTCCTATCGCTTCGTCCGTGAGGACGGTTCGGTGGTGGATTTCGCGGACCTGTTAGAGATCGTCGCTGAGGCTGTGCCAGACATGCGTATTCGCTTTACAACTTCGCACCCGAAGGATATGAGTGATAAGACGCTCGAGGCCATCAGCCGCCATAAGAACCTCTGTAAGTTCATTCATCTCGCGGTGCAGTCCGGTTCGAATCACATCCTCAAGCTCATGAATCGGAAGTACACCCGTGAGTGGTACTTGGACCGTATCGCAGCTATCCGACGCATCCTGCCCACAGCGGCTATCAGTACGGATATCTTCTGCGGTTTCCACGACGAGACACTCGAAGACCATGCCCAGACGCTGAGCCTCATGCGCGAGGTGGGTTTTGACTCGGCGTTCATGTTCAAGTACTCCGAGCGTCCCGGTACGTATGCGCATAAACACCTGCCGGATAATATCTCCGAGGAAGAGAAAGTGCGCCGACTCAATGAGATCATTGCGCTGCAGACCCAACTGTCGCTGGAGTCCAACCAGCGCGAGATAGGAAAGACCGTCGAGGTGCTTGTCGAAGGCTTCTCCAAACGCAGCCATGACGACATGTACGGTCGTACCGAACAGTACAAGACCGTGGTCTTCCCGCGCACCGATCAGAAGATAGGAGATCTCGTTCAAGTGCGCATCTTAGAGGCAACTGCCGCCACTTTACGAGGCGAAATAGTGTAATTTGGTGAAAAAAAGAAGAAATTCTGCACTTTTTTGCCAAATTATTTGGTTATATGAAATAAAAGCAGTACTTTTGCACTGAAAATATTAAATTTTCATAGTTAAGGTTTAGGTTTAATGGCAATAGGAGGCTGTGAAGTTTCCTATTGTTTTTAGACAAGAGCCGAAAAAGAATAGGTCCCAATAGGCCTATTGTTTTTAGACAAAAGACTAACTATGGGCTTTTTTTTATGGCTGAAGAGAATACAAATACAATTCCGGATTTGACGGATGTAGAGGAAGTTCGCAAAGCGATTATAGCGAACGAGATACTTACGCGTAAGTATTAAATCATACATTTGAAATAATCGTACGCAAGTTAAGAAATCATAAATCAAAAATATAACATGGCAGTAACGTATATGACCGAAGAAGGTCTGAAGAAATTGAAAGAGGAGATTCAGCAGTTGGAGACTGTTGAGCGCCCGCGTATCATTGCCGCGATTGCTGAGGCACGTGAGAAAGGCGATTTGAGTGAGAATGCGGAGTATGACGCAGCGAAGGAAGCACAGGGAGCACTGGAAACCAAGATAGCTGTGCTCAAAGCTCGTTTGGCTGAGGCACGCGTGTTGGACGTGAATGATATCCGTACCGACGAGGTGCAGATTTTGACCAAAGTGCGCGTACGCATGCAGAACGGAATGGAGAAAATTTTCCATCTCGTGACCGAAGGGGAAGCGAACCTCGCAGAGGGTAAAATATCCGTCACCACTCCGATTGCGAAAGGTCTGATGGGCAAGAAAGTAGGCGAGACCGCTGAGATCCAGGTACCCGCAGGTGTAATGAAATTAGAGGTTCTTGAAATCTCCCTTTAATCGATAACCTTTATTCGTTATTATTATGACTCTCTTTACACGCATTATCAAGGGCGAGATCCCGAGTTACAAGGTAGCTGAGGACGACAAGCACTATGCGTTCCTGGACATCAACCCGCTGACCAAAGGTCATACGTTGGTGATCCCGAAACTCGCAGAACCTGAAGCGGATTATATCTTCGACCTCACGGACGAGCAACTGCAAGGCCTGATTACCTTCGCAGCCAAGGTAGCACGCGGTATCAAAGCCGCTACTGCTTGCAAGCGTGTCGGCGTAGCCGTGCTAGGCATGGAAGTGAACCACGTACATATCCATCTCGTGCCGATGAACAGCGAGAAAGATATGCTCTTCACCAACCCCAAACTCTCCCTTCCGGCTGAAGAGATGGCGTTCATCGCCAACTCGATCGCCGAGGCGATTGATAAACTCTAATCACGTGATCACGTGGTCACGAAAAAAGCCCGCAACTCGCGGGCTTTTTGTTTACCAGATGGACACCCTGTCCTCTGGTTTAATGTACATCGGGCTCTCTTCCGTCACGTTCCATGCCTCGTACCAAGCGTTGATCTGCGGCAGGGCACCGTTGACACGCCAGCGACCGAGCGAGTGCGGGTCGCTCTTCGTGCGTTGGAGGATCTCCTCCGGACGGATGTTTCCTGCCCATACATTCGCGTAGGCCAGGAAGAACCGTTGTGCCGGTGTGAAGCCGTCGCGTGTGGTTAGACGCTCTGCTTCCGGCTTCGCCTCTTCGTTGAGCGTGAAGGCCAGATAAGCCACCTGCAGTCCGCCGTGGTCAGCGATGTTCTCACCTAAGGTGAACGCTCCGTTCGCGTGTACACCCGGTGCTACCTCGATGCGGTTGAACGCCTCTTCCATCACCTTGGTGCGGGCGTCGAAAGCCGCCTTGTCTTCGGCCGTCCACCAGTTGACCATGTTACCGTCCTTGTCGAACTGACAACCCTGATCGTCGAAGCCGTGCGTCATCTCATGACCGATGACCACACCTATCGCACCGTAGTTAAACGCATCGTCGGCGCTCATGTCGAAGAACGGGTATTGGAGGATACCTGCGGGGAAGCAGATCTCGTTGCTCGACGGGTTGTAGTACGCGTTCACCGTCTGCGGCGTCATGTACCATTTCTTCTTATCTACCGGTTTGCCCAGATAGCTGAGGCTGTAGTCCTGCTCGAACTTAGCGGCGCGTTGCAGGTTGGCGTAATAGGTGTCCTCCGGGTTAATGTCGAGCTTGCTGTAGTCGCGCCACTCGTCCGGATAACCGATCTTTATCGTCATCGCGTTCAGTTTCTCCAGCGCTTTCGCTTTTGTCTCGTCGCTCATCCATGCCAGGTTCTCGATGCGGATGCCGAGTGCCTTCTGCAGGTTCTTCACGAGTGCTAACATACGCGCTTTGTTCTCCTCCGGGAAGTACTTGGCTACATACATCTGACCGACCGCCTCGCCGAGCGTACCGTTCACGACACCTACCGCACGTTTCCACAGCGGACGCGGTTCTTCGGTTCCGGATAAGACACGTCCGTAGAAATCGAACGTGGTCATGTAGATGTCTGTGGTCAGGTACGAAGAAGCACCTTCGATAACTTGCCATGTGAACAAGGTCTTCAGGTCTTCCAGCGGTTCGTCTGCCAGCATACGTCCTGCTTCCTGCAGGTGCGGTATCTGACCGATAGACAGGCTGTCGATCTCCACGCCAAGCGCCGCAAAATAGACGCTCCAGTCCACTTGCGGAACGAGCGCTTGCAACTCGGCTACACTCATCTTGTTGTAGTTGCGCTGCGGGTCACGAAGTTCTACATTGCTGTACGCCGCTTTCGCCAAACGCGTCTCCATGCGCAGCACGGTCTGCGCTTTCGCGGCACCGTCTGCAAATCCGAACAGACCGAATAACTTCTCCACGTACGCAACGTACGCCTCGCGGATGCTACGCGTGTGCTCGTCCTCATCAATATAATACTCTTTCTCTCCGAGCGAGAAACCGGCTTGGTACTCGTTGAGGATATTCATGCTGCTGTTCATTGCATCGGCATCGACATACATGGCCCACAGCTGGTAGTCCATCGCTGCGCCGAGCACTTTTGAGAGCTCTTCACGCGTCGAGATAGCCGCTATCTCATCCAAGGTCTGCTGTACGGGTGCGATACCTTCCTGATCGCGACGAGTGGTGTCCATCGCCAGATTGTACATGTCGCCGATCTTCTGGGCAACCGAACCTTGTTTATGCTGTTTGGCTGCCAGTTCCTGGATCAGCCCGTTCACTTGCTCTAAGTTCTGCAGTCCGAGTTTGTCGAACGAACCGAAACGACTGTATTCCGGTGTAAGCGGGTTGTTAGCCATCCATCCGCCGCAGGCGAACTGATAGAAGTCATTCTGCGGGATAGCCGTGGTGTCTAAGTTAGCCGGGTCAATACCCGTGGTCTGTTGTTTGGTTGTGCATGCTGTTGTCATAAGCGCAAACGCTGCCAGCGTAAAAATAAGTTTCTTCATACGATAAATTTTCAAAATCGAATGCAAAAGTACAAAAAATCTTGCATATATGCAAAAAAAATTGTAATTTTGCACGCAAAATTTGTTCAAACAAAAAACAAACTATATGATACTCGACAAATTAGAGAACGCTGATTGGTATTACGACAGCGTACCGGGATTGAAAGAATTTATGCAGTTCTACAACGACAACGACCTGGAGGAACTGCCGGCATGTAAGATTTACCTGGATGGTAAGGACTTGTTTGTGAATATCTTGGATTTCAAGGGCAAGGAAGAGTCCAAATGCCGCATGGAGGCGCATAAGGACTACCTCGATATCCAGATTCCGCTGGGAGGCGATGAGGTAATGGGTTGGAAGGCACAGGTGGACTGCCAGGATGTGACGCAGGAGTATGACGAAGGCAAGGACGTAGAGTTCTACGGTGACAAGGCGACCGCCAAGTTCACCGTTCCCGCCGGACACTTCGCGGTCTTCTTTCCGTCCGATGCACACCAACCGGGTATCGCACCGGGCAAGGAGTACAGGAAGTTAATTGTTAAAGCGCGCGTTAACAATTAACATTTGAGATTTTATATTTGAAATTGTAAATTTTTTATACCATGGCAACCAAGAAAGAAAAACACTTAAAGATCGTAGCGCGCGATCCGTATTTACAACCGTACGAGGGTGCGTTACAGGCGCGCGCGGATTACGCCCGCAATAAAGAAGCGGAGTTGACCGGCGGACAGTCGTTGGCACAATGGGCGACCGGCTACCTCTATTTCGGTCTGCACCGGACAAAGTCCGGTTGGGTGCTCCGCGAGTGGGCTCCGAATGCCACTGCCATCTATATCAAGGGCGACATGAACAACTGGAGCAAGGACGAGGCGTATCGTCTGCAACCGGTGGGTAACGGCGTATGGGAAGCCCAACTGCCGGAGAAAGCCATGCAGCACGGCCAGATGTACAAACTGCTCGTCGAGTGGAACGGCGGTTACGGAGAGCGTATCCCGTCCTACGTGCGCCGCGTGGTGCAGGACGAGCAGACCAAGATCTTCTCCGCACAGGTGTGGAACGAACCCGAATATCAGTGGAAGAACCGCGGAAAGAAACTCAAAGAGAAAGGCGGGCTTTATATATACGAGTGCCACATTGGCATGAGTTCCGAGCAGGAGAAAGTAAACTCTTATGAGGAGTTCCGTCGTGATGTATTGCCGCGTATCGCCGAGTTGGGTTATAACTGCGTGCAGATCATGGCGATCCAGGAACACCCGTACTACGGTTCGTTCGGATACCATGTATCCAACTTCTTCGCTGCCAGCAGTCGTTTCGGTACGCCGAACGAACTGAAAGCACTTATCGATGATGCCCACGGTCGCGGTATGCATGTGATCATGGACCTTGTGCACAGCCATGCGGTGAAGAACGAGCTCGAAGGCCTTGGAAACTTCGACGGTACCGGCTATCAGTATTTCCATGACGGTGGTCGCCGTGAGCACCCGGCTTGGGACAGCCTCTGCTTCAACTATGGCAAGAACGAAGTGCTGCATTTCCTTCTGAGTAACTGTAAGTTCTGGCTTGACGAGTACGACTTCGACGGTTTCCGCTTCGACGGTGTGACCTCGATGATCTACCGCAGCCACGGTCTCGGCGAAGACTTCAACGGCTATCCTTCTTACTTCAACGGTAACGAAGACGGCGATGCGTTGATGTACCTCACGTTGGCTAACAAACTCATTCATGAAGTGAAACCCGAGGCGATCACGATCGCCGAAGAGATGAGCGGTATGCCGGGTCTGGCTTGCCCGATAGCGGACGGCGGCGTGGGCTTTGATTATCGTCTGGCGATGGGTATTCCCGATTTCTGGATCAAGTATATCAAGGAAGTGAAGGACGAGGACTGGAAAGCCGGTCATATCCTGTTCGAGATGACTAACCGCCGTGAGGACGAGAAGACTATCTCGTACGCCGAGAGTCATGACCAGGCGCTGGTGGGTGATAAGACGATTATCTTCCGCCTCGTGGACGCCGACATGTATTGGCATTTCGAGCATGGTCATTCCACCTATATGGTCGACCGCGGTATTGCGCTGCATAAGATGATCCGACTCATCACCGCATCCACCATTAATGGCGGATACCTGACCTTTATGGGCAACGAGTTCGGTCATCCGGAGTGGATTGATTTCCCGCGCGAGGGCAACGGATGGAGTTATAAGTACGCGCGTCGTCAGTGGAGTCTGGTGGATAACCCCAACTATTTCTTCGCGGACCTCAACCGCTTTGACGAGGCGATGATCCATCTGCTCAAGAAACACATCCTCACACAGAACCCGACGGCCGAGGAGAAGAAATACAACGTAGGCAAGCACTTGCCGTGGGTAATGAAATGGTGGGACAACGAGGGAGACCAAGTAGTGGCGTACTCGCGAAACGACCTGCTGTTCATCTTCAACTGGAACGGCCAGAAGTCCTTCGCGGACTACGGCATCCTTGTGCCGAAGGGCAAGTACAAAGTGGTGCTGAACACCGACGCCAAAGAGTTTGCAGGTTTCGGCCTCAACGACGACAGCGTGGAGCACTTCACCGACTACGATCCGCTCTATGACAAGGATGGCAAGGGCTGGCTCAAACTGTATATCCCGGCACGTTGTGCGATGGTATTGCAGAAACTGGACTAAAATTTGAAACCATAAATTTGAAAATTGAAATCATAAATAGTAAATGCGAGTAATTATTGAACCTTCGTATGACCTGCTGAGCCAGTGGGCTGCGAATTATGTAGCAAAACGTATCAACGAGTTCGGTCCGAAAGAGGGCACGCCGTTTGTACTGGGGCTGCCGACCGGCAGTTCGCCTCTGGGCATGTACAAGGCCCTCATCAAACTGAACAAGGAAGGCAAAGTGTCTTTCCGTAATGTAGTGACCTTCAACATGGACGAATATGTGGGTCTGCCCGAAGAGCACCCCGAGAGCTATCACAGCTTCATGTGGAATAACTTCTTCAATCATATCGACATCCGCAAGGAGAACGTGAATATCCTCAACGGCAACGCCGACGACCTTGTGGCCGAGTGTGCGCGATACGAAGAGAAGATCCGGAATATCGGCGGTATCCATCTTTTCCTGGGCGGCATCGGACCGGACGGACATATTGCATTTAACGAACCGGGTTCGTCACTCACCAGCCGAACCCGAAAGAAAGAGCTGACAACGGATACGATTATTGCCAACAGTCGTTTCTTTGACAACGATGTGAACAAGGTACCCAAGACAGCTCTCACGGTAGGTGTAGGAACCGTCATGGACGCCAAAGAGGTGCTGATCATGGTCAACGGCCATAACAAAGCCCGTGCGTTGCAGCACGCCATCGAGGAGCCGATCAGCCATATGTGGACTGTTTCCGCTCTCCAGATGCACCAACACGGCATCATCGTCTGCGACGAGGCAGCGTGCGAGGAACTCAAAGTAGGTACATTCAATTATTTCAAAGATATCGAGAAAAACAACCTCGATCCGAAAACGCTGCTGTAACTATCTCGGTTTGTAGCATGCTTTTGCTGAAATGATCCTCTCCGCAGGCATTGACAGCATTATAAAACGGTAAAAATATATCGGCTATTATTGACCGATTTTAAAGGCGCAAAGCGTTGCGCACTGACATATAATAATTAGCGTTTGCTTTATTAGGGATTCGTTCATCTACCACAACTTGAATTATTAGTGTTCCTATAATAGATGCAAAACGCTCACGTACGCACGTGAGCTTTCTGTATATATTGGACACTATGGGTGTGGTAGCCCGAACGGACCAAATGCAGTAAGTTCACGTTTTTTTTGTTATATATTGACTTTCCGTCATAGATTTGCGATAAAATGCCGCTATTTTGGGAGTGTCCCAAATGAGCGGATACGTTTTTTGCATATGTCAGTAAAAAGTATTAATTTTGCAAAAATTTTTTGTTAGTATTAGTCTGTTTAAACGTATTTTTATTGTTATGCGTCAGGTCATTAAAAAGAATCTTGTAGAGGTGGTCAAAATGATTCACAAGATGCGCAGCAGTAATGAAGCACCTTTATTAACGCCTCAGGATGAGGATCTTAAGAATAAATACTTGCGGATTATGACTGCTGTTTTTGAGGAAAAACTCTACGCGGATGTGCAAATGGATCGAGAAACCTTTGCTTCACGTATGAAACTATCACGGCACTCGTTGAATAAGATCATAAGTTCTAACACCAATGGGCTTTCCTTTCCGCAATGGCTCAACCGGATCCGAATAGATATAGCATGTGATTTATTGAAAAATAGTCCTAATAAATCAATAGTAAAAATAGCAGGAGAAGTAGGATTGACTCCGGACAATCTTCGTCGGCTCTTTCGTCAATATTTCGGAATTACTCCCTCTGAATATAGAAACATATGATTATTGGATCTTAATATATTAGACTTTACATCAAATTTTACCGCCTATTTGGGACGCACCCAAATGGGCGGTATTCTTTTTTGCGCGTATCCTTCAAAAGTAGTAATTTTGCAGCGAATTTTGGTACAAGAAAGGTAAATTATGGTATTTAGTCTTAAAAAGAAGATCTTTTTAGGTATTTCTCCTTTGTGGATGTTTTTATTCGTATCGGTACCTGTGCATGCTGAGTTCAGCCTTGTGCATAAAGTGGGAATGTACGATGCTTTGCAGGAAAACGGGATGCAGGCTGTCCACACAGAGAAGCAGATCCTTTATGCGAAACCGGATGAATGGGTGTATCTGTATCGTCCTGAGCGGTCGTCGTTTATATCTTATGTAAGGTGGTATAACTACGATACGGATCGTGCTATTCCTTCAGATCGTATTGAGAGCACATGGGCAAAGGATACGACGCAAGGGAAATTCAAGCCGAAAAATAGTTACGGATGGTTTGCTTGCGATTACGCGTCGGATCGCGTAACTACGTCAGACGTATCTTATATAGAAATAAAGTACCGGATGCATAAAGGCGATTCGGTGTATCGCATCGCGTGCGATCAATCTATTTGGAAGGATGACTTTACGTGGAATCCATCCGGTGTGGTTACAGAACCTACTCTCTCCAAGCGTATTATCTATGAGATTCACCCGGCGTCTGAAATGGCAGCCAGAATGGAGCTCTGTAAGGACATGGACGGAACAAACGACCGTTTTTTGGAAGAGTATGATATGATTGCCCCGACGGGACGGCAACTCTATATCGGTCCGGAGTATATGATTCATACCAAGAAAGTGACATTAAAACAATATACGTGCTACGCGCGATCCAATTATTATTATATCAACAGT
>CACXPH010000021.1:0-412 GCA_902769535.1 uncultured Bacteroidales bacterium | reverse complement strand
GTACAAGAACGGCGTAGAAGATCCTTCGATTGTGTTGCCCGGAACGGCAGCTCAGTTTGCGCCGATGAGTAGTAATACACCCGGAACGGTTGTGTATGAATTGAAATATAATTCCGCAGAAGGTGTATATTTCAATGTAGCGCGATTTCGGGTAATGTACGAAGATCAAAATATTGTCGGACCAGCTCTTTCTTTGCCTGCAACGACGAAGAAGATGGACAAGATCTACGAGCAGACTTTCAATTTTGAGAGGCCTGGAACTACTAATTTTGCATTTTGGCTCGGACACCTTGACGTCGATGAGTCCACGTACGGATATTATAACAAGAATCTCGATGGATCTCCGTCACAAAGAAAGATCCGTCAGGGAAATGTCACGTGGAGTGAGTATGCCATAACGAATAGGAAGCAA
>CACXPH010000020.1 GCA_902769535.1 uncultured Bacteroidales bacterium | reverse complement strand
GCACAGTTTGCCACATCGCTATTTTGACGAGAACCAACTGCACGCGTTTATCCTATCGGAAGAGAAAGATTTCAACACCTGTATTGCATATCTGGAGCACTTCCTGCCGTATGTGGATAATTGGGCAACATGTGACCAACTATCGCCGTGTTGCTTTAAGAAGTACACGAAGGAGTTGTTACCGCTCATTCGCAAGTGGATGAGAAGCAAGCATACCTATACGAAACGCTTTGGCATCGAGACGCTAATGCGCTACTTTTTGGACGAGGCTTTCCGACCGGAGTACTTGGAATGGGTTGCATCTATCAAAAGCGATGAGTATTACATCCGCATGATGCAGGCATGGTTCTTTGCTACGGCACTTGCCAAACAATGGGATGCTACGCTGCCTTATATAGAGCAACATCGTTTGCATCCATGGACGCATAATAAGGCTATTCAAAAGGCTATTGAGAGTTATCGTATAACGGACGAGCAAAAGGCATTGCTAAAAACCTTGCGAGTGAAATGAAAAAGATACTATTCCTACATGGCTTTTATGCAAGCGGACAATGTGTTCCTGCTATTGCATTGCGCGAAGCATTCGCAGGGCGTGCTGATGTACTGACACCGGACTTGCCCATGCATCCGCAGGACTCGCTACGTTTCATTCGCGAACTAACTGACCGAGAAAAGCCCGATTTGCTCGTAGGGAATAGTTGTGGCTCTTTCTACGCGCAGATGATTGCTCCTGTTGTGGACATTCCTGCTTTGCTTGGTAATCCGCATTTTCGAATGTCAGAGTTCCTAAAGCAGCGCATAGGTCAGCACGAGTATAAATCGCCGCGCAAGGATGGCAAGCAATCATTCGTTATAGATGAAGCCTTGGTTGAAGAGTTTGCTGCACTGGAGGCAACTCAATTCGATAATTACAATCCTCAATTCAGCGATCAAGTGTGGGGATTATTCGGTGAGCAAGACACTTTAGCGCATTTCGAATCGCTCTTCTTAGAGCACTACAACCGTTCATTCCATTTCCCCGGAGGACATACTCCCACCGCTGATGAAGTCCGCACATGGTATGTGCCGCTGGCAGAGAGGATGTTAATTGAACTATCATACACAAACGAGGTGTGAGGCGTTTGTCGTTTACTATCTAATTCACTTTGACGGTTCCCTTCTCGTCGCTACCGCGCTTTTCGTGATGAAACGTGCGGTAGTTTTGTTTATAAAAGACCTCAAAGGCGCGCGAGCGCAAAAAGACTTTTGAGGTGGCGGAGTGGTTAGAGACTCGCGAGGTTGGCGAGCAAACGGAGACTTGGGGGTCAATGAAATTGATGAGGACTCACAAGGTCAGTGCACAATAGAGACTTGTAAGGTCGCGCAAAGTGAAGACCCTTGCAGCGTGAAGAAAGGAGACTCTTGGGAATGGAAAAGGCAAAGACTTTCGCTTGGTTAAATAAGAGAGACCTTTGGCATAGAAAGTACGCAAGACTTATGAGGAAAATGTTGAAAGTGTTGACTGCATATTCCGCTTTTGAAGACTCGTTTGGGAGCGTCAATATAGCAGGGCGGTTGGGGCTCTCCAGAGGGAAAGAGCGGAAGATTTTACTATCTTCCGCTGCTATCTGGCTTATTTTCAATAATTTACGATTTTAATCACCGAAAAAAACGCACAACTGTAGAACTGCGCGTTCTAAAATTGTACGCTTTTCTTGCAAATCGTATTCTTACAATTAGCTGTATATCAATAAGATAGAATAAAAACACCCTTTTTGTTCCTAATTTGTGTAATTCGTACTAAATTTAGATAATATATTGATTCGCAGGCATTTGCGAGGATTTTTAATTTTTGCCACTCCACAACCGCCCTCATGGACATAAAAAATCCGTCCGCTTATGGTTGCAAGCAGACGGATTTTTGTGCGCTTAGGCACAAGATTTTAGAACTCTGGAGCTATCTTATTGATACGATTTATCAAGTCCTTATCCACATGATTTGCGTAGCGGAATGTCATAGCGAGGTCACTATGACCAACGATCTGAACGACATCCAAGTCTTTCGCACCTGCGCGGAGAAGGTTGTTAATGCCGCTATCGCGAAGAGAGTACAACTGATACTCTTTGGGCAACTTCAATGCGTCACGCATTCTATCCCAGATGATTGTGTATGAATGTGACGCGGAAGGTGTTTTGCCCGGCAACCATGTACCAGCTCCAAAAACATAATCATCCGGATCTGCTCCTTTAATATGCTCGCGGAGCAATGCCTCCAAATCTTTATCCATACGGCTATTGTGTGCTTTGCCGTTTTTCGTCTGAGTGCAATGCATCTCGATACAATGTTCTGCAAAGTTCAGTTGGTTCACCTTTACGCGAGTAATCTCAACCGGACGCAGGAAAGATTTATACACCAATTGCATAATGATAATGAATACCGGATTCTTCACACGGAAATATGCTACAATCCGATCGCGTACTTCCTTCGGGATGATTGTACGGTCTTTACCCTGTTCCTTCTTCGTTTTGAGTTTTTCAAAGGGATTGATACGTGCGTAGCTTTTCTCTATCGCCCAACTAAATAGTGCGCGCGCTAACTTTATATTATTATTGTACGTACGCGCGCTCACACGGTCTTCGTTAATCATCTTGCGGACGGACTTTTTTCCCTTGGAGTTATTTCCTTCCAAGACAAATTCCATGTACTGGCTTGCTTGTACTTGCGAGAAAGTCGAAGCAGACATAGTGGGATAGTGCGCATGGATCCATTGCTTGAACTGCTTGCAGAAGCAGCTATAACTGCGCATAGTCGTTTCTTTTAGCTCTTTGCTACGGTCTGTTTCATACAAATCTATCACCTGCTCTAAAGGTGTATAGAAACGCACATTGTCGCCGGACGTAGTATCCTGCGCTCCAAAGCCATAAGAGGGAAGCGTTTGCTGGACGTTAATAAATCCAGCAGCGAGTTGATTGTTGATCTGAAGAATGATTGCACTGGTCTGTAGTTTGAACTCGGTGAGTGTCTTGCAGCGTTTACGTTCACGGTTCATCATCAACCGAATGCGTTCGTACTCATTAAGAATAGGGTTAAGGCGGTAGTACTCAATGTACCATCCTTTGGAATTGTGTTTGAGTTCTGCCGGAACATATTTCCTCAGAGCTCCGAAATTTTGTTGTAACATACTAATTTTTTTTCTTACCGCGAACCATTTCTGATTGCGGCAAGAAAAAAAGTTAATGAATGTCCTATAAACAGCAAATGACTTCCACAATCGTGAAAGTCATTTGGGCAGATTTTGGGTCGATTTCAACGCGTCACTCGCGACCTACGGCGTGACAGGCCGGTATTCTAACCAACTGAACTACCGCACCAGTAGTCTTCTTTTCAAAAGCGGGTGCAAAAGTACTGCTTTTTTCTGAATTGACCAAATTTTTTTGAAAAAAAATGCAAAAAAAGTGCATTTTCTTACTTCTTTACCGCTCGATGGGCAGATTTTTGGGCAATTTTGCGTTGTTCTTCGGTCAAACTCTCCGGTTGGTACCGATTGGTTCGTACATCTTTTGAGGTAAGAATCTCATACCAAACAGCCGCAGCCGTGTACCACCCTATCGGACTCAGATGATAGCCATCCCGACAGAAAATGTCACCCAATTTCGTTTCTCGCGCCAACTGGATGGCGGTACCGCAAGGCACTACGTGCATTTGTGATTTGTGATTTATGATTTGTGATTTGAGGCAGGATTGAATACTGTCATACATCTCCTGCTGGTCACTATGATAACGCGGAAAGGCAGGATGATTGGAGTCCCGGCTGTATGCCCAGGTCTGCATCCAACACAGTTGTGCGGTCGGTTGATACGCGCGCACGCTATCTATTAATAAGGAGAGCCAGGGTTCGTATGTGCTCTTGATTCCGCTGTCGTGACTGGCTTGCTGGAGCGATATATAATCGTACGTACCATTCCGCAACGCCTGCTTGAGCGAGATCGTATCTGCCACGATACGCGGTTCGGCATTCGTGCACACGCGATGCGAATACGCGGCCGTGTCACGCAAGAGGAACTCAGCGTGCTGCTGCAACGAGCACCCGCCGTAATAGAGGTTATGGACCTCAATCTGCACGTTCTCCGCGTCGCATAAGGGCACTAACTCGTGCTCTACGGCATCCCAGGAGAAGGAGTTGCCGATGCAAAGGACGCGGATCGTTAAAATTAAAAGTAATTTTAACATTTGTGATTTGTAATTTATGATTTATGATTTAGTGTGCCTCGAGCCAGTTCTCTCCTACGCCACATTCGGCAATTAAGGGAATGGATAAATGAACAGCATTCTGCATCTCGTTCACGACGATCTCGCGTACGCGGTCTATTTCGGCTGCAGGCACGTTGAAGTTGAGTTCGTCATGCACCTGCATGATCATCTGCGCCTGCAGGTTTTCCTCTTTGAGGCGACGATGGATGCTCACCATCGCCATCTTGATGATGTCAGCCGCCGTACCCTGGATCGGTGCGTTGACCGCATTGCGCTCGGCGAACGAACGCACGGTGGCGTTCTGCGAGGTGATATCCGGCAGGTAACGTTTGCGACCGAAGAGTGTCTCGGCGTAACCGCGTTGACGCGCCAGTTCTTTCTGCGCTTCTATATAACTGATCACGCGCGGGAAAGCCGCAAAATAATCGTCGATCAGTTGTTTGGCTTCCGTACGCGAGCAGTCGAGTTGTTGCGCCAGACCGAATGCGGAGATACCGTAGATGATTCCGAAATTGGCTGTCTTGGCCTTGCGACGTTGGTCCTTGGTGACTTGCTCAATAGGCAAACCGTATATCTTCGCTGCCGTGGCTGCATGGATATCCTGACCGGAACGGAAAGCGGCTAACATATGCTCGTCTTGCGAGAAATGCGCCATGAGTCGTAACTCGATCTGGCTGTAGTCGGCGCTGAGGAAGAGACAACCCTCGTCGGGTATGACTGCCTCACGAATGAAACGTCCGCGCTCCGAACGGATCGGCAGGTTCTGCAGGTTCGGATTGGAGCTCGAGAGACGTCCGGTAGCCGTCACAGTCTGGTTATAGGTCGTATGGATCTTACCGTCCTCAGCGATATACCCCGGGAGCGCGGCTATATAGGTTGTAACGAGTTTTTTCAGTTCGCGATATTCCAGGATGGCTCCTACTATCTCGTGCTTCTCTTTGAGTGCCACCAGCACGTCTTCGGAGGTCGAGTACTGTCCGGTCTTGGACTTCTTGGCTTTCGTATCGAGTTTGAGTTTATCGAAAAGCAATTCGCCTACTTGCCTCGGACTGTTGATATTAAAGGGTTCACCCGCGAGTTCGTAGATACGCTGCTCGAGTGCGTTCAGTTCGGCCGTGAGCGTAGCCTCAGCCTCTTTGAGTTTAGCTACATCCACCCGCACACCGGCGGCTTCCATCTCTCGCAACACCGGCACAAGCGGCAGTTCTACCTCGTTATACAGGTTCCATAGGTCTGCATCGGCCTTGAGGGCATTCCAGTCCGGCTCTTTATAGGGATTGAACGCCACCTCGGGATTGAGCAGGTATTGACACAGACGATTTTCGATTGTATCATGGGTTACGGGTGAGGGGTTACCGGTTACGGGTTGTTCTTCGGGTTCGGCGAAGAGGTCGAGTTGACTTGGATCGGCGGGTTTGGATTTTTTGGTAACGGTTAGCGGTGAGCGGTTAGCGGTGAGCGGAGCTGTCTGCTCTAGTTTGCGCAGGAGGGTATTGAACTCCAGTTCACGGTAGAGGGCGGAGAGGGCGTTTATGTCGGGATCCTTCTTGGCGAGCAGGTTCTCGTCCAACGCAATCGGCACATCCGTGCGGATGGTAGCTAAGAAGCGGGAGAACTTGATCTGCTCGACCTGCGATTCCACTTTGGTACGCAGTGCCCCTTTGATCTCATCCGTATGCGCGAGCATCGTATCGATATTCCCGAACTGTTGCAGCAGCGCCACGGCGGTCTTCTCTCCTACCCCTTTGCAACCGGGGATGTTATCAGACGCATCGCCCATGAGCCCGAGCAGGTCAATCACCTGATCCTTATTACTCAACCCATACTTATCGCACACCTCTTTGGGTCCCATCAGTTCGAACCCACCCGTATGGCGCGGACGATACATGAACACATGATCGGACACAAGTTGGCCGTAGTCCTTGTCGGGCGTCGCCATATAGACCTCGTAACCGGCTTGCTCGCCTTGCTTGGAGAGCGTACCGATGACGTCATCCGCCTCAAAACCCGGTACTTCCAGCACAGGTATATTCATCGCTTCCAACAGTTGCTTGATGACCGGCACGGCTTTACGTATGTCCTCCGGCGTCTCGGGTCGCTGGGCTTTGTATTGCTCGTAGGCCTCGTGACGGAAGGTACCACCGGCAGGGTCAAACGCGACACCCACATGCGTCGGGTTGATCTTACGGATAAGGTCCTCCAAGGTCACGCAGAAACCGAAGATAGCGGAGGTGTTCTCCCCTTTGCTATTCATGCGCGGGGCACGGATAAAGGCATAGTACGCGCGAAAGATCATCGCGTAAGCATCTATGAGAAGGAGCTTCTTCATTTTAGATTTTAGATTTCAGATTTTTGATTTACCAATCTATGGGTTGCAGGCCGTGTTGGATCAAGTAGTTGTTCGCCGTGCTGAAATGACCGCACCCGTCAAAACCGCGATAGACGGACAGTGGCGAGGGATGCGAGGTGGTCAGCACCAGGTTCTTCCGTCGGTCTATATACTGGCCTTTGCGTTGCGCATACGAGCCCCATAGCATATAGACGAGGTGCTGGCGTTCTTTATTAAGCGCCGCGATCGCCGCATCGGTCAGTTCTTCCCATCCTTTGCCTTGATGGCTACCGGCTTTATGAGCCTCCACCGTAAGCGTGGCGTTGAGCAGCAGCACTCCTTGTTCCGCCCAACGATGTAAATCACCGGAGGCGGGGATCGGTTTGCCGAGATCACGGTGGATCTCCTTGTAGATATTCACGAGCGACGGGGGAATCTGCACACCTTCCGGTACCGAGAAACTTAGCCCCATCGCCTGACCGTCCTCATGATACGGATCCTGGCCGATGATGACTACACGCACCTTATCGAACGGGCAGGAGTCGAAGGCATTAAAAATCAGACCGGCCGGTGGAAAACACCGACGGGTCTGATATTGGGAACGAACATACGAAGTGAGGAGTTCGAAATACGGTTTGTCAAACTCCGCTTGCAAAACCTTGCGCCATGACTCCTCTATACGTACGTTCATCTCTAACTCACTAACTCTCTAATCGACAATCAGCATCGCATCGCCGTAGTCGCCGAAGCGATAACCTTCCTTGACGGCCTCCTCGTACGCCTGCATCGTCAGGTCGAAACCTGCAAAGGCAGCCACCATAATCATCTGGCTGGACTGCGGCATGTAGAAGTTCACGAAGAACGAATTGGCTACCGAGAAGTCGTACGGCGGGAAGATGAACTTGTTCGTCCATCCCTCGTAGGCCTTGAGCAAGCCGTTCGTGCCGGCCACGTGCTCCATGGCGCGCATAACCTCCGTTCCTACCGCACAAACGCGTCGCTGCTCCTCATGTGCCTTGTTGACGGCTTGCACCATCGGTTCGGGCAGCGTGATCTGCTCGGACTCCATCTTGTTCTTCGTCAGGTCTTCTACATCAATCTCTTTGAAGATACCAAGGGATATATGGCTGGTCATGAAGGTCGATTCGATGCCGCGGATCTCCATGCGCTTGAGCAACTGCTTGGAGAAATGCAAACCGGAAGCCGGAGCTGCAACTGCACCGATCTTATCTGCGAAAATGGTCTGATACCGATCAAAATCCATCTCACGAACCGGTTGGTCATGGAAGATCTCCGTATATTTCTCCATCGTCTCCGGATCCATCGGTCGCTTGATGTACTTAGGCAGCGGAGCGCTACCCAAAGCATAGAGATGCGGCACAAACTCCTCATTCTCATAGTCCGTGAGGAAACGGAAAGTACGACCGCGGCTGGTGGTGTTATCAATGACTTCCGCTACGATAGACGGGTCATCCTCGAACGTGATCTTGTTACCGATACGGATCTTACGAGCCGGCTCAACCAGCACATCCCAATAACGGGTCTTGTGGTTCAGTTCGCGCAGCAGGAACACCTCGATAAGCGCGTTCGTCTTCTCCTTATGGCCCCACAGACGTGCCGGGAAGACCTTCGTGTCGTTGAACACAAACAAGTCACCCTCGTCAAAATAATTGACCAGTTCCGGTAAGGTCTTATGCTCTATCTCACCTGATTTGCGGTGAACGACCATCAAACGTGCCTCGTCGCGGTAAGGCGCAGGGTATTGAGCAATCAGTTCTTCTGGCAGTTTAAACTTAAACTGGCACAGTCTCATATCATTGGTTTTGTACATAGTCTTAAGTTGTCAGCTTTCAGCATTTAGTTCGTCCAAAAAGTTTTCTATCGTGTAGCAGTCTTCCACTTTGGTGTTGCCTACTCGAGTGCGACGTAACGCAATCAGATGCGCGCCGGAGTTCAGTTTCTCGCCGATATCTCGTGCCAGAGCCCGGATATACGTTCCTTTGGAGCACACGACGCGGATGGTCAGTTGCATGGTCTCCTGATCAAAGCTCAGCACCTCTATCTCGTCGATGACCAGCAGTTTGGGTTTGAGTTCAACGCTCTCGCCTTTGCGCGCCAATTGATACGCTCTCTTGCCGTTGATCTGGACGGCGGAGAACATAGGCGGCACTTGCCATTGTTCGCCCAAGAAGAGCGGTATCGTCCGGTCTATCAGTTCACGCGTTATATGCGCCGTCGGATAGGTCGCGTCAATCTCTTTCTCCAGGTCGTAGGAAGGGGTCGTAGCGCCTAACTGCAGGGTCGCTATATATTCCTTCACATCGTATTGGAGTTGGTCAATCAGTTTCGTTTTTTTACCCGTACAGATAATCACCACTCCGGTTGCTAACGGGTCTAAGGTGCCCGTATGACCTACTTTCAGTTTCTTGGTGCCTAAGTTCCGGCACAGGTTCCACCGCACTTTGGCCACCAGATCGAACGACGTCCAATGGAGCGGTTTGTCAAACGCCAAGACCTCGCCTTGCTCAAAATCCCACATATCAGCAAACGGTACAGATGATCGTAACGGTGCCTACGACGGCGCAATAGAGCGCGAACCATACGAGGCGTTGACGACGCACGATCTCGATCATGAACTTACAAGCGAAACAACCGGTAACGAACGCTGCCACAAATCCCACGACAGCCGGCACAAGGCCTAAGGAACTCGTCATCTCGTCTTTGAGCAGGTCGAGCAGGTCGAGGAAAGCTTCGCCTAAGATAGGGATGAGTACCATCAGGAACGAGAACTGCGCCACACTTTCTTTCTTCACGCCACACAGCAGTCCGGTAGCGATGGTCGTGCCCGAACGACTCAGACCCGGCAGTACAGCGCAGGCTTGCGCCAGACCGATGATGATCGCATCGCGATACGTCACCTCGTGTCCGACGGTCTGACGTCTCTTCTGCAACCACTCGCTCAAGGCCAACAGTCCTGCCGTGATAAGCAGGCATATACCGACAAGCAGCAGACCGTTACCGAAGAAGGACTCGACCTGGTCCTTGAAGAACATACCCACAATGAAGACCGGTATCATCGACACTAGGATCTTCGCCACATAGTCCTTCTCGCTATTCCATTGAAAGGTCGTAAATGTGCCCTTGAACAGTTGCGCCACCTCGTGCCATAAGATGACCAGCGTGGACAGAACCGTTGCGGCATGCACGATGATGGCGAAGGTCAGGTTCTCCTCTCCGGCCGTGCCTAACAGCGCCTGACCGATCTCCAAGTGACCGGACGAGGACACAGGCAGGAACTCCGTCAGACCCTGCACGATACCTAATATGAGTGCTTCTAACCAACTCATTTCTTCTTACCGCGGAACAGGATCGCAAAGATCATCGCCACAAAGCCGAACAACGCAATCATCGGTCCGACCGTTATACGACGAAAAGAGAAGATATCGGGATTATAGACCTCACCGGACGGTTCACCCGCCATCAGTGCAAAACCAATCACGATAATCACGACACAGACAGCAATCAGGATGAGGTTGAGTTTCGGTAATGTATGTTTCATAACAGTAGTCAGTTTTTCAGCATTCAGTTATCAGATCTCGTAGAGCGAGTTATTATCCATGCGGATATACTTGCCGGTAGCAATCAGGGACGCAAAGAGCGTGATCAGCAGACCGGAACAGAGCACCACGGCACACACCATGGCGATGTTCTGCCACGTGAGCGGGAACAGCATCAAGCCCAAGGAACACTCGGTGTAATACACCAGTCCGCTCATGACTGCCAAGGCTACCAGACCGGCCAGCAGACCCATTAGCATATTTTTCAACACGAACGAACGTCGGGTCACCCACGAAGTGGCACCCACGAGTGTCATCGTGTTGATGATAAAGCGCTTGGCGTATATCTGCAGGCGGATGGTATTGACAATCAGCACCATCGAGACCAACAGCAATACCAACGCGATAGCCAACAAGACCAACGAGAAATCATGCACGTTGCTGCTCATTAGATCCGCCAGGTCGCGGGGATACAGTACCTCCGACACATACGGCAGGGCTTGCAACTGATCGGCTATCACAGCCAGGCTGTCCGCCTCGCTGTACACATCCGTCGGATGGATCTCATAACTCGCCCGGAGCGGGTTGAATCCCAAGAAAGTACTCGGGTCTTCGCCTAAGGAACGTATATGCTCCTCCAGTGCCTCTTCGGCAGATATATACGTATATCCGCTACACCAGTCACTATGATCGAGGATCATCTCTAAACGCCCACATCGGGTCGTATCCGCGTCAGACGAGAGCACCGCGGTGATCGTGATGTTCTCGCGCATGCGTGTAACAAGTGCCCCTGCCGACAGCAGGAGCACACATTCCATTCCGATAAGACACAATACCAGCGAAACGCTGATTGCGGAAATCAGATATGAATTATTAAAGCGATGTTTTCGCATTAATATTCCCAGAGATCTTGCTCGAAGGTAAGCAATTCTTCAGCAATACGAGCTTGCTCTTTCTTCACCTCTTCCACCGTACGTGCGTAGTCCGGAATCCAGCGGTTGTACATATTACCCTCACCAACGATATACGAAGTAAACAGACGTTTCTGGAAAAACTCGTCAAACGTTACACGTTTCACCTCGTTACGGTTCGGAATAGCGTACTGCATTGCCAGGTACGGACGCAGATTGTCAAACGGAATCCAGAACATGATCGACTCACGCAGCGAAGCCATCACATTCGAACTGTCACGGGTCGTAATCAGGTCAGCCTGAAGCGGAGCGATACCCATGATCTTTGTATGCAGACGAGACGTGTGCTTGTCGAAGAAGACAACCTCCTGAATCAGGTATTTCAGTTGGTTCTTCACGATCGGCTCGAAGCGATAGAAATGGCCCGACAACTCATCCGTGATACTGTCATAGTGAATGAGCATAGCATCGGAAGCAGTAATGTCGAAGTGGGTCGGATCATCCGAATAGTCGGCCGTAGGATCATCGGCCATGAACATCATCGGGATCATTTCCTTTGCCAACGGTTCCTGCTTGAAATCCGGTTTGATAGTCTCCATATTCTTTTCAAAGATAGGCAGACCATCCACTACAGCGTCAGCAATCACCTTGAACAGGTTACGATAATCCGCGTCGTCCGACTTGGTTGGGAAATAGAGCTGGTAGTTCTGTTTGTAACGCATATCAATGATACGGTATACATAACGCGCCCAGATCACATCGTCTATACGGTGATCCACCTTAACGATGGTATCATGCGCCTGAGAGAACTCCTCTGTCTGAATACGAGCGCTACCCATCTCGTCGAAGAACGAGATAACCTTGTGCTGTGCCTGAGCGGTAATAACGCCAAGCATCAAGCAAGCAATAATACTAATTTTCTTTATCATAAACTTATGCTATTAATTCAGAGTTAAAGGAATCGGCGACAAACGGATCTCTTTACCATCCGGACCTTTTGCACGAATATCCGTGATGATTACCGAGTTACCCGGTTTGAGTTTGCCTAAACGATCCAACTGCTCGCGGGTGAACTTATTACCCTTCGACTCCAGATATACACCGTTGATGTTTGCGCGGAAACCGGAGATCTGGAACGGCAGATCCAACAGACCGTCCGGACCGTAGGACGCAATAACCGTTGCAGCGGCATTCAACAATGCACTACGTGGAATGGCCTTGTCACCGTTGTACTCGTTTTCACCCGACTTGAAGTAAGCACCCGGTTTCGGCAGCGCCTTCACGCGGTATTCTTTGTTACCCATCGGTTGCATACGTCCGTCCAACTCAGCCGATACGGAGATCGTCACGCTCTTAGCGCCATCGCCCGGCTTGATGATCCACAGACCACTTTGCTGACGAACAGCAGCGCCACTCACGCTCACTTTGACCTTATCGTTCGATACACCCGGAACGGAGATCGAGAACTTATTATCGTAGCCGCGGTACATGATGTTGAGATCCGTATTGGAAATAGTCACAGCCGGCTCACCTACACTATACTCGCCCGTGAACGGCAGGTTTTCTATCTCACCCGTTGCACGGTTCTGATAAGCGATCCAACCGGAGTATTTCTTAACGCCCACACCCGAAGCAGCTACTTCGTAGATACCGTGGTCGTTGATACGCTGACCCTCTACATAGTACTCCGGACGCTGCGTTGAGTCGATAGCTGCCAGAATAATCTGTGCGGAATATTTACCGCCACGAATCACATAGTTCGAATTCGGTATCACGTACGCGTTCAATTTATTTACGCGCAGGTCACCCGCGTCCGTACGATCCATCAAGTACTGGATCAACTGGCTCTCGGTCTGACGTACATCGTTCTGCATCTTCGTCAGGATCGTGATCGAAGCGCCTACAGGCATACCGTCGAAGATAGCTATTTCCCAATCGCAGGAATCTTTCTCGTGCGCATTCCATCCGCGCTCGGTAGCGAGGTTCTGCAGGATTGAGTTGCGCAACTCCGCATCTTGCTCTGCCAAACCGGCAGCGTAATCGCGATAGTAAGCTACCATCTGTTTCAAGATCGTACCATTACCTTGAACAATCGCGTATTGGCCGGTTACATCCAAGTTCGAGTTTCCCTCGATATGTCTCGTCGGATCAATACCTTGCGCCTTCAACTCTTCCACTTTCTTCTTGCTGTCAGCCAGCATAGCGATGTGCTCCTTGAAATCCTGAATATAATTGAAGAGCGAATCTGCGCGTTTCTGTACTTCTACTGCTTTATCGAACCACTCCTGCGTCTTCTCGGGGTTATCGGCATTAGCCGCCTTGAAATCGTTATAGAGCTTTGCATTACGTGTATCCGATGCTTCAATAGAGGAGTGCAGACTGTTATCCACCAATGTAAAACCATTGAGGATATCCGTACTTACGTTCAACGCCAACATAGCGGTGAGCACCAAGTACATCATACCAATCATTTTTTGTCTCGGGGTTTCCGGACAGTTTTTTGCTCCACCCATTGCTGAAGTGTTTTAGAATATTCTAATTACCTGTTTTACAATTCGTTATAGCTTATGCGAGCGCATTCAGCATATTACCATAGATGCCGTTGAGGTCAGCTACTTGCTTTTGCAGTTGCTTAGCACCTGCTGCAAAAACTACCTGTGCCTCAGCAGCCTCTTTAGCGGCAGCAGCTGCATTCTTCTGAGCTTCCGTCTGGGCATTAACAGCCTGCAATTGCATCTCGTAAACCGTATTGAGCGAAGCGATGTTCTTACCAACCAGCTCAACACCTTCTTTATAAGCCTTGGTCTCTTCAGCCACACTCTTCATATCTGCGCCGATCTGAGCATACGTACCCGACAGACCACCGGTAGCCTGAGTGAGGTTATCCGTTGCCAGACCCACAGCAGCCAACTTAGCGGCATACTCGGTCGTAGCAGCCTCTGCTGCTACCAACTTATCATTCAGTTTAACGCCCGTCTGAGCCACTTTACCCAACTCAGCGAACTGCGTAGCAGTCTTAGAAAGCTCTGCGATACCTTCCTTCAAAGCCTTGAAATCCTCATCCTTCAGACTCGGAGCCTTAGCAGCCTCAGCTTGCGAAGCCGCTGCAAGACCGGTAGCAGCATCTGCAGGAGCACCTGCAACGCCTGCACCTAACAAAGTCGGGCGAGCCTGTTTGGATTTCTCCTCTAACAACTCAGGCTTGGTACCATACTCCAACAATTGCGGGAACACGTTCTCCCAATGGAACTCAGGATGCGGATGCTCCAACGTACCGATCAAGAACAAGAACGCCTCGGTAAACATACCGAGCATCAGTACCTGACTTGCTCCCGGCCAGTGAAGAATCTTAAACAAGGCACCGATAATAACGACGGATGCACCTGCCGAATAAACGATGTTAACCACATTTTTTCCCTGATACGACTCATACCAGTGAAAGAATTTTGCACCAAATCCTTGATTTGCAGCTTTTTCTGTAGCCATAGTTGTATTGCTTTTTATTAAATTACACCATTAAAATTATTCGCCTATATATGCGCGAACGCAACGGAAGCCGATGTACGGACGGCTCTCGTACTGATACTCATACGTACGAACACCGCACTGCATGAAGTAACTGATATCCTTCCAGCTACCACCCTTAACCACTTTACGTTTCAGGATGTCCGGATCGGCCTTACGAGCCATGTAGCTGTAGTCCGGGTTCAAGTCATGTATATGCGTATTCGCGCCACTCTGGTATGCCGAGTTTGTCCACTCAGCTACGTTACCTGCCATATCGAACAGACCGAAGTCATTCGGACGGAACTGTGCCACCTTCATCGTGGTTGTACCCGTATCATCGTTGTAAGCACCACGGTACGGCTTGAAGTTAGCAAAGAAACAACCCTTGCCATCACGAGCGTAGTTACTACCCCACGGATACATCGCCAACTTGCGACCGCCACGAGCAGCATACTCCCACTGTGCCTCGGTCGGCAAACGATACTCGTTCACCTCCATCGACGAATGCATATTAAAATATTTCGTACGCCAGTTACAGAATGCATGCGCCTGATCCCATGTTACACCTACTACAGGGTAATCTGAGTAACCCGGGTGTCTGAAATACATATGCAGCAACGGATCGTTGTACGAGAACTGGAAGTCACGTGCCCAAACCAAGGTATCCGGATAGATACAGATGATCTTCTCGGTGAGCAGATCTTTCGGCTCACGAAGCGGACGAATGATCGTCGAGTCCTTGATCTCATTGTTCGCGTTTACCCAGAAGGTATCTACACGTGCCGTTGCTCCTTTAGGATAAGTGCTGGTAGCCACATCGAACTTATTACGTTGCGGCAGCGCCTCGTCCATATTCACCCAACTGTAGCGATAATGCAGGTTGTTCGTATTGAGACTACCATCCGAATAAAACAACGACGACAACGCATCTACTACGTCCTCTTCCTTGCTATTCCAAGGCACCTTCTTGCTCCAGTTGATACTGAAATTATCCTCATCAAAATCGCCATCCTTCGGTTGAACAGCATAATCGGTCATACCGGAAGCAATCAAGTTGGTCAATGCGATAGAGTCACGTACCCAGTCAACGAACTGATGGTACTCATTGTTGGTGATCTCCGTCTCATCCATCCAGAATGCATCTACCGTAACCATTACCACGTTATCCGGCTGCTCGAAAACAGCGGATTGCGTGTTGGCACCCATCATAAAACTACCTTTCTTGATAAACAACATACCATAAGGATTTGCCTCCTTAAAATTACCCGACCTGTTTGCTCCCACGAGTTCTCCAGCCGGTCTGTTGCAACTAGCCACTACAAACGCTAATGCGATCAATGGCAAAATCTTACTGATTTTCATACTTACAAGTATCTAATTGATTTATATTTATTCGTCCTTTTCGGCTTCAGGATATCAAATCCGTATGCCAGATATATCTCATGACTTCCATAACTCTCCAGTAGCAGTTTGTTGGTCGGCAATTCGCAACTGTAACCCAACTGCAGACCGGAGATAATGTCTATTCCTAACAATATATTCACACTACCCATGATGCGATACCCTAATCCCCAACGGTATTTGTCCTTGTAATCGCACATCAACGTCAAGTTCACATCCCAACTCGCGAAATCGCTCATCACCATCGCACTCGGCGTCAACACCCATTCACGGTAGTTTTTCAGTCTAAAATGGTATCCGCCTACCACATACATCGTTCCGACCAATGTTACCACTTGTTCTGCCCCGCTCGTTCCGTCACTCCAATCCACTTTCGGTCGGGTCAAATGGCTGTAACTTGCGCCAACCCACCACGTCGGAGTGCTGTAGTACAGGCCAACTCCCATATCGAACTTCATACCGGACTTGCTTCCCGTCGGAACCACCTGATCGTTCGCATCGTGGTACTCATCTCCCATCTGACTCAAGTTCACCGAATCGCCTTTGAAACCCACATTCACAAATCCCAGATCCACACCTACGCTCAAGTATCCTTTCCCCAATTTCTGTCTGTATGCATACTGAGCATAGAACGATTGCGTTGTAAATAATCCGTAGCGGTCATTCAAGAACCTCACTCCTGCCCCGTGACTCGTCTTCCCGATCACAAAAGGCGAACAGAAACTGAACCAGGTACTCATCGGCGCATTGGAAATGTCCACATATTGCATTCTGTGCATTCCCGCTACCTTCATCAAGTCGCCTTCCCCTACTGCCGCAGGATTAAACGCTGTCGGTAAATACATGTATTGCCCCATTTGCGGATCAAACTGCGCACTCGCAGTCACGACGGTCAACAGACCGAACAGGGCAATAGTTAGTCGTTTCACAAAATCAATATTCCTCCTCGTTATAAAGGAAATCATCATCGTTAGTAGGGAAATCAGGCCATATGTCCAAAATACTTTCATACTGTTCCTCATCGTCCCCTTCCAACTCTCGCAAGTTCTCAATTACTTCCAAAGGAAGACCCTCGCGGTTAGCATAATCCAATAACTCATCTTTCGTCGCCGGCCACGGCGCGTCATCCAATCTCGAAGCTAATTCTAGTGTCCAATACATACGCGTTTAAACAAAAAAGCGTGCAAAAGTAGTAAAAATCTCCGATTTATGCAAATAAATCTTCCAAATATTGACAATTTTCGTCAATTTTTACACATTTCAACCCAAATCCGTCAATTTTTACACATTTTGATCTTTATTCCAAGTCTCTTCTTCCATTTTGAAGTGGCAATTTAAATAGCGAGACAAAACAAATAAATAATCACTCAACCGATTGATGAAACATAGCGCAGTGGAATCTGCATTGGCTTCAATCATCCGGCGCTCGGCGCGACGACATACGGTACGGCAAATATGGCAATTGCATGCTAAGATATTACCGGCAGGCAAGACGAAAGCGTGAAGTACCGGAAGTTGCGCCTGGAGTTCATCAATCCATGCCTCTAATTGCTTTACATCCCGTTCCGTAATCCACTCGCCGGGTGCATCGCTAAGCAATGCGCCTAAGTTGAACAACTTGTTTTGTATCCACAGTAATTCCAAACTGCCATATGAAACACGCAGCTTTCCTATGTAGCAATTCAGTTCATCAACCGTCCCATAGGCCTCAATACGTGCATCCGTTTTAGGCACTCTCAAGCCGCTTGCCAGCGAGGTTTCACCTTTGTCTCCAGTTTTCGTATAAATCATAGTCTGATAATATAATGACGTTTCAAATAATGCGGATCAACGAAGAGTATTCCCACATGATACAGATCCATCGAGGTAGTCACCCGCGGGTCGTTCTTCAATTCCTTCCACGCGCGCTCCATTTCCTCCGTATAATGGATGTCATCCAATACAATCACTCCCTTCGTGGTCATGAGGGGCAATAGATACTGCACATAGCGCATCGTAGCCTCATAGGTATGGTTGGCATCCACATAGGCGAGATCTAATGCGTGCGCGCGATTTAATAAGGTGGTATCTATGTTACCTGCTTCCCAGGAGATATTCTCCAGTTTTAAGGTTTTCCAAACACCCTGAGCGACCTTCAGAACCGCTTCGCTGCCTTCTAAGGTAGTGACCTTATTTCGGCTATCCGCAGCTGCTAGATAGGAAGTAGTGATTCCCAAAGAAGTACCTAACTCCAATATCTCCAGCGGTCGTTGTTCGTGCATGCCAAGCCAGTTCACCAAACGGAACAGAGCCTGCCCTACCTTTGCTCGCTCCAGATGCGTTTGAGCAATCTCGGAGACGCTGCGCGTTATGTGTTTGCCTTCCGGCGAACCGGCAGAACCGTAATCCACCACGTCCAACTCATCGTCGCAGGCCAAGAGCATTTCGCGTCGGCGCTCGATATCCGCAAAGCAATAATAGGTATTCTCGTCTCGAAGGATAAAACGCACGAGTTCAAACAGATAGGGCGAATGAATCCCTTCGCCCGTGGTGTTCCAAGAGGTAAAGAAATGCCTTATGAACGCCCAAACTCTATGAAAATCACCACTTTTTGCCATTTATCGTGCAAAAATACAAAAAATCTTGCACATATGCAAAAAAAAGTGTAATTTTGTCGCATGATTTTGAATTATATCTGGATTTCGCTCATTCTGCTGGCCGTTTTGATGGGTCTAGTGCAAGCCATCTTTTACGGGAATGTGGATATCTTCTCCACCATTCTCAATTCTACCTTTGACAGTGCCAAAACAGGTTTTGAATTGTCCTTAGGCCTTACAGGCGTGCTTGCTCTTTGGATGGGCATCATGAAGATCGGTGAGAAAGCAGGTGCGGTTAACTCGCTCGGCAAGGTGATCAATCCCTTCTTCAGTCGTATCTTCCCGGAGATTCCGAAAGGTCATCCTGTGTTCGGCTCGATGCTCATGAATATAGCAGCGAACATGCTTGGTCTCGATAATGCGGCTACGCCGATGGGACTCAAAGCGATGGGTGAGTTGCAAGAACTGAATTCCGACAAGACCAAAGCGTCCAACGCGATGGTGATGTTTGTGGTGTTAGGAGCAAGTGGTTTAACGCTTATTCCGACCACCATCATGGCGTATCGCGCACAACTCGGCGCAGCCAATCCTGCGGATGTCTTCCTGCCTATTCTTATTGCCACCTATGTGGCCACACTGGTCGGACTCATCTGCGTCTGCATCGCGCAGAAGATACGAATGAAAGATCCGGTGGTGTTAGGTACGATCATCGGCTTGACGGCTTTGGTAGGTTTGCTCGTTTGGGGTGCCACTTTATTGAGTCCGCACGCACTGTCCGTAGTATCGGCTGCTATTGCAGCAATCCTGCTGTTAGGTGTCATCTGCTGGTTCGTACTGCAAGCTGCAGCCAAGAAGATCAATGTCTATGATGCCTTTATTGACGGAGCCAAGGGCGGTTTTCAGACGGCTATCGGTATTATTCCTTACCTCATTGCTATTCTGGTGGCAGTAGGTATGTTCCGCGCGAGCGGTGCGATGGGATTGCTGGAAAACGTCATTGCATGGTGTTTTGCGGCGTGCGGTATCAATCCGGATTTGGCAGGAGCAGTTCCTACGGCACTCATGAAACCGCTGAGCGGAAGCGGAGCAAGGGGATTAATGTTAGAGGCGATGACAAACTACGGCGCAGATAGTCTTGTAGGTCGACTGTGCTGTATCTTACAAGGCACTACAGACACCACGTTCTACGTCCTGGCAGTCTATTTCGGAAGCGTGAATATCAAAGATACAGGACACGCGGTTGTATGTTGTTTATTAGCTGACTTGGCAGGTGCAATAGCAGCCTTCGCGATTGCGCCTATTTTCTTTGGATAACATATGATTTCTTTTAGCGTTCAAAATACAGAAATGCCGCAAATCGACGAGCGGAAAGTAGGCCGATGGATTCGCGCCGTGGCGGCCGATTATGGCTTTACCATAGGTAATATCCATTATATCTTCTGTTCGGACGAGCGGGAGTTGGAAGTTAACCGCGAGTTCTTAGGTCACGACTACTACACGGACATCATCACATTCGACTACTCCACTGCCTCGACGCTGAACGGGGACATCTTTATCTCACTGGACACCGTGCGGAGCAATGCAGAGATGGTGGGTGTGACGTTTGAAGAAGAATTGTATCGCATCCTTATCCACGGCATTTTGCATCTTACCGGTCAAGGAGACAAGACGCCGGAGACCAAAGCCCAAATGACTGCCAAAGAAGATAAAGCACTAAATAAAAGCATCTCGCCAAGATAGCGAGATGCTTTTTTTATACCCACACGCTTTGCGTGTTTGAATGGATCCAATTATTGGATATCCTCCATGTTGCCTGTTTGTTGAGGACCTCCTATACCACCAGAAGCAGAAGACATTCCAATGTTCGGAGCTTGCATCAGTCCCATCGAAGTCCAAGTAGCAGCTACCGTGTTCGGAGCAATATAATTCTTTTTCATTTTCTTTATACTCATTTAAAAGGTTTAACAATCAAGAGATATATCACTCTTATTTAACTACTTGACCTTGTACCGTATAAACTGCCTCACCGCGGCGGATGTAGAGTTGACCATCCTCGCCTACGAACTTAACAGCCTTAACGTTTTGGGTCTCTACGTTCTCAACAGCTGTCGGAGTCTCTGTTTGGTTGAGAACCATGCGGAGACGCTTCGGAGCAGCGCTAGAACCGCTGAAGACGAAGAATGCCTTATTCGCCTTGAACTCATTACCGTTGTAAAGCCACAACTCGTTATCGTGCAGAATGTATGCATTGCCAACATAAGAAGCAGACCATGCAGTAGCCGGTTTCATGAGGTTATCGGCGATAGCAGAAGCGGCCGTTGCAGTCTCAGTTAATGTAAACTGGCCATTCGCTTCACCTACGAGGATGACACCAGTGTTGGCCGGAATAACTGCGCCTGCTACAGCTTCTACGACTAAGTCAGTTCCGGAAAGTTCGGTTGCCTTCCATACTGTAAGACCGGTAGCCGGCAAATCTACATTCTTCTTTGCTGAAAAAGTAGCGTAGCCATAACTATTCAGTTTTACATCAACAGCAACTTTAATAACGTATTTACCGTCAACTATTTCGTAATTAGTTGCTTCGTCGTTGAGATATTCAGTGACATTTCCTGTATATGTGCCACCGGTGATAGTACCATTAAGGATAATGTTCTCTTTCAACTCTGCAGTTGTGTTAAGGTCACCATTGATAGTACCACTCTCAATTACAAGGCTCTCAGTCTTAGTTTGGTTGTTATTGTCGGTTACAACCTCTTTGATAGCGTAACCCTCAGTAGCGCTGGTTCCAATTGTAGCAGTGCCGGTAATAACAATCTCCATTTCACCCTGATAGCCCTTATGAGAATCAGAAACGATAGCGCAGCCCATACCGCCGCTAAAACCATTGCCATTGGCTGTAGGATTTGAATAAGTAGTGGAAGTTGCTTGCACTGTACCACCATCAATAATAATTTCACCTGCTTTAGCATAGATACCTGCACCACCAGAAACGCTACCTTGAATTGTATTTTCTGCATAACCACCTGCATAGTAGCCTACACCGTTATCAGCACCTGTAAGAACGGCATGCGGACCAATGATAATTTGAGGAATGTGTCCTTCAGTATCTTTGATGTTACCTAGAACCCAGAAAGCAGTGCCCTCATTACCAGATGCCGTTAATGTACCATCGAAGTTTATAACGATTCCATAACCATGATTAGAATTCGAAGTTGTACCAGGTACCTTAGCCTGAGCTACGACAAAAGCATAACTACCTTCAGAAGTCATGTTCACACCAGTATTCACAGTCATAACAGAATAGTTAGCTACGTCATAGTACGAACCAACAACCTTAACGACAGCATAGTATGTACTTGAAATAGTACCATTACCATTAATGGTCAAGTTACCACCATCCAGCAAAATAGGATAGGAAGTTGCTGTTTTTGCTGTTATGGAAGCCTGACTTGGATTGTGTGCAATACTAAAACCATTCAAATTCAGGACAAGGGACTTACCTCCGTTGATTGCGATTTGACCATCGTCAGGCATTGCAATGTTTCCGATCAAAGTAATTTCTGTAGCACTACCCGCAAGAGCAGTAGAAAGTTCCGACCAATTCTTAACATCTACAGCCTTCACATTTGTGCCCATCAGCAACATAGTTGCCATCAGCACGAGAGAATAAATTTTTCTCATTTTGTTTTTAAGTGTTTTTGTTAATACCGTGTGGCTTACGCCACGATTATTTAATTGTTTATATATGCACATCACATTTTGCGGCGCAAAATTATAAAAAAAATTTCACATACGCAAGTAAATGAAGAAAAAAATGAGAAAAAAAATGTTTTTTTATGTATATTGGGGCAAAACAAGGACTTTGCGCCCAAAAATCACCACCAAAGATAGCGGTTTCTATGCTTGCGGGTATCGTGTCGAGCGTTATAATAATATCGATACTCACTATCTTTTGCTACTGAAATGGAAATAAAAGCACGCACACCGAAATCCAAATAGCGCATGCTACTTATTTGTCCGCTGATAGGATTGACACTTACCGTCGGAACAGGGTTGGAGGCATCCGTAATTGGTGCAACCTCAATCATGGGTAATGGGTTATTGGGTGTTGCCAATTTGGAGTTCCAGACACTCACATCGGCATAGAGCTGAACGCCTGCGCTTAATTTGTCCGTGATATCCCATTCATAGCCTATTTCGGCGCCTAAAAGGACGGAATAACGGGGTAATGTGTGATGTGTGATGTGTGATGTGTATGGAGTCTCTAATACGCCGGTAATCAGTTTATCCATCACGGATACTTCGTACTTCGGATAATAGACATTTATATGCGCTTCGTTCACCGTAAAGGACGACGAGGATGCGAAAGGAAGCATGAAACGTGGACCAAGATTAACGCTCAAACCGCCATACCGGAAGGCGAATAGCAGCGATGCATTCGCTTGGAAGAATTTATCGGTCTGAAGGTATTTGGCATCAATCGTATAATCCATGCGATTAGCAAGATAATCGTAATTCGTATATTGGTCCGTATTGGTACCTTTTATCGAGGTAGAGCCGCATCCAACACCTGCGCCTACCACAAATCCAAGATCTACTTGTCCTGTCACAGGGCTATAGAAAGTGTATCGCAGATCCATTCCTCCTACCCATCCTATGTTGCTTTTTATCTCGTTGTTTGTGGAAGGCATAACCATCTGTCCACCGCCTCGTAAACCAAGACCTATCTGCGAGGTATGAGCGAAGAGGGAAGGAGCCAAAAGGATGGAACCAAAAACAAGGATTAATATGGATTTAACATTCTGCATTCAGATTACCGTATTATTGCACCACCATATATCTCAATATAGCTCGTTGATTGCCGTTTTGAACGATTACTTGATAGCAACCGGGGATTGTTTCCGCTTTTACATCCAGTCGATCAACACCCTCACCAGAGACGGTTCGTAACAGACGTCCGGATATATCATAGACATCCATGATGGTGGATGCATCGGGATTCAAGCCTATGACTTGTTGCGGTTCTCCGGGTTGTACGAGCGTTGGAGCTAAAACCGGAGTAGACATACCGGATGAAGCCGTGCAATGGATCATATTTGAACGCACCATGCCGGTACATGGAACGCCTGTCGAGCTACTGCTCACATCTACCATTGCATAATAATCGCCGGTATTGGCGAGCGACTCATTGAGAGTAAAGGAATACCCGGTACCCACGCGTACGTCATCTGCGGCTACACCATCACTCATTTTGTCCGGCTCTCCCTGTACACGATACCAAGTCACATCTTCTTCGCTGAAAACATACCCCATAGCACGAGCAGATCGCACATCCAACATAAGGAGCCAATCATACAAATCTACCACAGGAAGGAGCGGATAATCCCCACAACTGATAGCGGTAAAAGTAGCAGTGTAAGTAGCATCTCCGGTGACAGGTTCAACATCAGGAGTCCAACCTTCAAAGGTATAGATATATTGGCCATCCGGTTCTTTCGTAGGTTCGGCGCCATGATATATAGGCTCTGCACCGTATTCCAGAGTCTCGCGACTCAGTTCAGAGCCATCTTCATTGAGCCAAGTCACCGTATAGGTATTCACCGTGCTAGAGAATGTAGCTATATATGTTGCGTTGCCTGTGACGGAAGTTATCTCCGGACTCCAGCCGGTAAAAGTATAGGTATATTGAGCGGTGGACTCTTTGACGGGATCGTCATGCGAGGGAACAGCACCGTATTCCATGGTCTCATGGCCAATCTCGGTACCATCATCATTCAACCACGTGACTATGTAGGTATTTACCGTGCTAGAGAACGTAGCTTGGTAGGTAGCATTACCCGTGACGGAGATTATCTCCGGATTCCAGCCGTCAAAAGTATAGGTATATTGAGCGGTGGACTCTTTGACGGGAGCATCATGCGTGGGGGTAGCTCCGTATTCCAAGGTCTCGTGACTCAGTTTAGAGCCATCGTCATTGAGCCAAGTGATGGTGTAGGTATTCACCGTATTGCTAAAGGTGGCGGTATAGGTCGCATCTCCGGTGACGGGTTGGATAGCCGGAGTCCAGCCAGAAAAGGTATAGGTATATTGAGCGGTGGATTCTTTAATGGGATCGTCATGCGTGGGGGTCGCACCGTATTCCAGCGTATCGCGACTCAGTTCAGAGCCATCTTCATTGACAAAGCGGATCGTATAATACCGCGGATCACAACCATACATGTAGTGCTGAAGCGCGTAAGTTGTAACCGCACAATTACTGCCGGTAGCCGCTAACTGTTCTCGAAGTTTTCCTCCATCCGCATCAGCATCATAGGTTGTTTGGCTGGTTGAGGTCATACACCATCGGTTATTCGTTGCATCCCACTCGTCTTTTACCGTCCGAATTGTTCTTTCCTTGTTGTCATACGTATAGGTCACCCTCGTATCGTAATACCAACCGGTAGTCTTATTGTATCGCCAATCGATTTGTTGTGCAACTTTGCCGGAGGATGTATAGGTATAATCATGTTGGAACATGCCAATCCATTGCCAATCGTCATAATCCCAAGTATAGGAATAGGTAGTTACTTTAACGCCATTCTTATAGACATCCTCCGAACTTGAAACACCAGCCCAATCATTATGAGGAACGTTCCAAGAGTAGATAGAAGTCTTGACCTGACGATTCGTCTCATCATACTCTTTTTCTGTTCGCGAAGTACCTTTCCACACTTTGGTGGTATTATTCCATTGCAAATAGTCATTCAGAGTTTCTAGATTCTTATTACCATCCTTGTAGGCATAGTGGCGACGCACATTATTTACCCACCCCTCCCCAGACACATAGGTATAGGTATCCCATTGGGTCACATTGCCCGATGTATCATATTCCTTGGTTTCACGTTTAACACCTGCCCATTTATTAGAAGCTGCCGTCCATTTCATCGAAACATCTTCCAGCACATAGTCTATTGAGCCAATCGTGGTATAGGTCACTTCTCTTGTTGTGGAGTCTGTAGACATCCATTCCGATCCCTTATACACTGCTGTAACGGATAAAGTATTGATATTTTTGGCATCGTAGGTATTGACCGTGCGTACACTATCCTGCCATGCTCCATTGCGCCAAGCCTTGGTATTTGCTTCCGTGAGATGATTAGAAACGTACGTGTTGGTGAGTTGGGATACGTTTACCCATCCTGAATTTTTCCATACAGATTTAGTCTGTGTACTGATGTTAGAACCGGTATATTGGGTTTCTGTCGTCTTGTTACGCTCCCAGCGATTACTAGACCATTTCCATTCGATTTCCGAAGTAACAAGCGTACCGGAATAGGTTTTAGATGTGCGTGCCTTTCCTACCCAACCATTACTCCATGTATAGGATGCGTCATCTGTTACATTATTGCCATCATACTCTTTAGTGGTCCTCGTATTCTCCTGCCATTTTTTAGAGGTAGTGATCCACTTAAAGTTAATATGCTCTGTCTCCTTTTTATTTGCATTGAACGAAGCCGTATATTTGGAAGATCCTTTCCATACACCATCAGTCATTCCCGAATATTTCTCCTCCAGCGTCTTATTCCCGGCCGCATCGTAGCTGTACACCTCTCGTGTACTGCCATTCCACGTTCCGTTAGAATAAGACGAGTAATATTCTACCAACGTTTGACGATTGGATGCATCATATTCATACACTTTTTTTGATCCCGCAGACCAAGTCGTACCATCGTGAGCTGTATAAATAATTTCCAAAATAAGCTTACCATTTGGATTATAATCGTGAAAACGACCTTCGGACAATGATAGCTGGGAGTTACTATTTCGTATGTATTTGTAGTACTCAACCTCGCGACCTGCTGCATCATAAACATAAGTCTCTTTCGATTTGGCAGACCATGTGTTAGTAGGCCAGTCGAAAACAGTAATGGCGGTATTTTTGCCATTTGCATATTCGTATTCGGTTTTAGCAACGCCTTCCCATTTGTAGGTCGTATTATTCCACACGTAAGTGGATGTCATCACTTGCGTATTGCCCTCATACCGATCTTCTTTTTTACTCTTACCAACACGCGAACCATCGGTGACGGTCCAAACGACCTCGCTAATCGTGTGGCCGGCTTCGTCATAGGTAAAAACAGTAACTTCCGTGAGGACTGAATCGATATCGAAGGTGAGAATAGAATCAAGCGGACAATCAGCTGCTGCCCAAGAAAAAACACTGCTAAAGAGCAGCGTCATTAGCCATATGAGTATGTGCAGAAATCGCTTCATCTAACAGACTAATACACACTTTGCGGTGCAAAGGTACTACAATTATTTGGAATATACAAGTTTTCGCACAAAAAATGTATTTTTTGAGCGGAATATTTGGCTATATACAAAAAAAGCAGTACTTTTGTACGCAAATAATGTTGCTATGAAAAAGATTGTCTTTTGTATTTTGTCCTTGGTACTTAGTCCTTTGGTTGATGTACAGGCTGTTAATTACTGCGCTACGGAGAGTTGGGGCTATGCCGGCAATGTGACCGGAGGAGGCACTGCGGCGCCCACTCTCGTCACCAACGAAAATGAATTGAAGAACGCACTGAAGAACAGCAATAAAGTGGTGATCATTACCCAAAACATCACCGTGAGCAACCAAGTTTCTATTGAGGGTAAAAATCATATTACCTTATTGGCACTGCCCGGCAAGAAACTTATCAGCGAATCGCAGACGAAAACCACTTCCGGTATCCTTGCGATAAAAACCAGCACGAACATCATTCTCCGTAACATCACTTTCGAAGGTCCGGGCGCTTATGACTGCGACGGCCGAGACAATCTAACGGTAACCGGTTCGCAGAACATCTGGGTGGACCACTGTGATTTCCAAGACGGCTGTGACGGCAATTTTGACATCAATAGCACTTCCGATAACATCACTGTCACCTGGTGTCGTTTCCGTTATCTCAAAGCACCCAAAGCCGGTGGTTTGGAGACCGATGACCACCGTTTCTCCAATCTCGTAGGTTCCGGCTCAAACGACAAACCTGCAGATGGCACGTATAACATTACCTACGGTTTCTGTTGGTGGGATGAAGGTTGCAAGCAACGAATGACGCGTTGTCGTAACTGCGCACTGCATTTCCTCAACTGCTACTGGAACAGCTCGGTAGCGGATTATTATGTGGGTCCGGAGAATGCCAAGTGTTATTTTGAGGGTTGTACGTTTGCAGGAAAGGCTAATAGTCCGTCAAAGATTTGGCAGCCCTATAACAACACGACTAACTACTGTACGTTTGTCAACTGCACTGGTAACCTGCCGACGAGCTCATCCACTCCGGTATCTGCTCCGAGTTATACCTATGACCAATTGACACCTGTCACAGCGAAGAACTACGTAACGAACTCCTCTTGCGGCGCCGGTGCTACGCTGACCGTGACGAACCAAACCGAGGTGTCCTCTTCGTGTGACAGCGACACGCCTGTCGATCCTCACCCCCAAGACAGTATTATCGTAAGCGGTGATTGCTGCGTGGACTTGAGTCTGGGTGTGGCGCCGACAGTGGCGAACAACGGTATTCCGACCGATTTCAGGTTGTTGTCTATTACGACAAACATGACAAAGAGCACCTGGGATCAGGGCTTTCTGAATTTAGGCGGTAACGCCGATTATATTTCCTTTGATTTCTCGGCCTACAGTGCCACTATCGCCGCGGTGGAATTCGACGTAACCATTCCTAACTGGACGGCAGAAAAGAATACGATAGCCTACCACTGGAACCACAATGCCAACACCCAGTACACTATTTCAGGTCCAACGAAAGAGTCGGTAAGTCTGGTAGCACCTGCTGAAGCCACTTCTTTCACCATCCAGCGTTCAGCCGGCACGAGCACGCGTATCAGTCAGGTGTGCTTTGAGATAACGGGCGACAGCGTAACAAGCCTCAGCCCTATTCCAACAAAAAGCGTAGCACGGAAAGTGCTACGCGATGGTAAGGTGCTCATTCTCCGCGCCGGGAACACCTATTCTATTTTAGGCGCGCGCCTGTGAGCGTATATTCTACGCCGCCACGGATGATAATAATCTGTCCGTGGCGAATCTCTTTATAGGCAGGCACTGTAACATCTATCGTTTCGATGTCAGACAGCTGTTCACCTAAACGTAAACCCACCAGCACCGCATCGTGATCCGAATAGCGCTGGTTATACGACTGCGACGTATTGGTATGCCATACCGCGGCAGCTGTTATCTGCTGCGCCATAGTTGAGTTCGCGAAGGCATGGTCGATGAGTTCATGCGAGCCGTAATAGATGTAGGAATAGGCATCTGCATCAAAGCGAAGAAGCTGCTCTACGTATCCGTTGTTCTGAATGATCGTCAGACACTGCTCACCCATCTGTGCGTTGAGGTCACCCATGATGAGGATGTCCGGATCTTTGACTTTAGAGGAGTTAGACAAACCGGCCATGAGCCAGTTGGCGTTATCAACGCGTTTGGAGATAGAAGCATCGTCTGTTTTTGCCTTGAAGTGGTTCATCGAGAGGGTGAATTTCTCACCTGTAGCCTTTTCCGTCCAGGCCTGAATACGCATGGTATTCTTGTAGTAGCTGACATTCGTTGCCGCATAGTTGCCAGAATACGGTTCAACGGTAGCTATCTTATAAACAAAGCCTGATTTGATGGCATTGTCGTAGGAGTCAGTCGCTACATTGATGCCATCTTCTACCGCCGCATAATCGTTTCCTCCCGAAGCCGTGTTGAGTGCTTGCACCAGGTATTGCAGCGTAATTGGCTTTGCTTCTACTTCGCAGAATGCAAAGATGTCCGCATTGGAGGTAAGCATCATCTGCACGATCTTCTGGGTTTTTGCTTCACGACCGGCGTCGGTATTATACGACGGACGGGAAGACTCGTCGTAGTTGTAGTAGAAGTTCTCGAGGTTGTTGGCAAGAACGACGATACGCGGGTTACCAAGGTTCGGTACAGCAGGCAAGGCGGCTTGCACGATGAGTGCAGCCGCCAAGCCAAGTACTATCAAGAGATGACGTTTCATCAATCTTGGAACTTCGCGCAGAGGAACTCGCGGTTGAGGCGAGCGATGTTCGCGAGGCTGACGGATTTCGGGCACTCGGCAGCACAAGCGCCGGTGTTGGTACAGTTACCGAATCCGAGTTCGTCCATCTTCGCCACCATGGCCTTTGCACGAGCCGCAGCCTCGATCTTACCTTGCGGCAGGAGAGCGAGTTGCGAAACCTTAGCGGCTACGAACAACATTGCCGAACCGTTCTTACAAGCGGCTGCACACGCACCGCAACCGATGCAGGACGCAGCGTCCATTGCTTCGTCAGCTACCGGCTTCGGAATAGGAATGGCGTTTGCGTCAGGTACACCACCGGTGTTGACGGAAACGAAACCGCCGGCCTGCATGATCTTGTCATATGCGCCACGGTCCACCATGAGGTCCTTGATTACAGGGAACGCACGGCTACGCCACGGTTCTACGGTGATGGTCTCGCCGTCTTTGAACTTACGCATGTGGAGCTGGCAGGTCGTGATGGCGCTGTCAGGTCCGTGCGGGTGACCGTTAACGTACATGGAGCACATACCGCAGATACCCTCACGGCAGTCGTGATCGTAGGTAACGGGGTCTTTGTGCTCTGCAACGAGTTGCTCGTTGAGAATATCAATCATCTCCAAGAACGAAGCACCTTGGAAGACGTGCTTGAGTTCATAGGTCTCAAAATGTCCTTGAGCCTTCGGGCCGGCCTGACGCCACACCCGTACTTTGATATCAATATACTGATCCATAAAATTATTTCAAATTTATGATTTCAAATTTATGATTTATAGTTACGGGTCTTACGCTCCGTGAACTCGTAGTCGAGCGGCTCCTTGATGAGTTGCGGCTCTTGGTCCTCACCCATGTATTTCCAGCAGCCAACGTACGAGAACTTGTCATCTTGACGGAGTGCTTCGCCTTCCGGCGTCTGGTATTCCTCGCGGAAGTGACCACCGCAACTCTCCTCACGATGGAGGGCGTCAACTGCCATCAGACGACCGATCTCAATGAAGTCTGCGAGACGGAGGGCTTTCTCCAACTCGTTATTGAGGTGGTCAGCCGTGCCCGGGATATAGACATTCGTCCAGAACTCTTTCTTGATAGCATCGATCTTCTTGATACCTTCCTTGAGGCCTTCAGCGGTACGACCCATGCCGACAAAGTCCCACATGATGAGACCGAGCTCTTTATGGATGGAGTCAACCGAGCGCTTTCCTTGGATAGCCATCAGTTTGTCGATCTTGTCTTGAACAGCTTTCTCAGCCTCAGCGAACTCCGGCAGGTCGGTACTCATGCGCGGTACACCGATCTGGTCCGAGAGGTAGTTCTGGATGGTGTACGGCAGAACGAAGTAACCATCCGCGAGACCTTGCATCAACGCGGACGCACCGAGACGGTTTGCACCGTGGTCGGAGAAGTTCGCCATCGTATAGTGGATAGCCGGGAAGATCATCATCGGGTTCTCGTACGGGTTCTCGTCCACGATCTTCTCGTACATCTGGAAGAGGTTTCCGTATTTCTGTGCTACCACATCCTTGCCGAGACGTTGGATGGCCTCAGAGAAGTCCAGGAAGACTGCCAGACCGGTGTTGTTCACACCGTAACCCTTATCGCAACGCTCTTTAGCAGCGCGGGAAGCGACGTCACGCGGAACGAGGTTACCGAAAGCCGGATAACGACGCTCGAGATAGTAATCGCGGTCCTCTTCAGGGATGTCACGACCTTTTATCTCACCGGCTTGGAGACGCTTTGCGTCTTCGAGTTTCTTCGGCACCCAGATACGTCCATCGTTACGGAGCGACTCGGACATAAGGGTCAGTTTGGACTGGAAGTCACCGTGCTTCGGAATACAGGTCGGGTGAATCTGTGCATAGCACGGGTTTGCGAACAATGCGCCGTGGCGGTACATCTGCATAGCAGCCGAACCGTTGGAAGCCATGGCGTTGGTGGAGAGGAAGAAGGTGTTTCCGTAGCCACCCGAACCAACTACCACTGCATGTGCGAAGAAGCGCTCGATGCGGCCGGTAACGAGGTTACGAGCGATGATACCACGTGCACGCTTCTCGCCGTTCTCGTCCGGGATGAGGACGATGTCGAGCATCTCGTAACGGGTGTACATCTTCACTTTGCCCTTACCGATCTGACGGCTGAGGGCGCTGTATGCGCCGAGCAGCAACTGCTGACCGGTCTGACCCTTTGCATAGAAGGTACGGCTAACCTGCGCGCCACCGAACGAACGGTTGTCAAGCAGACCTCCGTACTCACGAGCGAAAGGCACGCCTTGTGCTACGCACTGGTCGATAATATTGTTAGATACCTCGGCGAGACGATATACGTTTGCCTCACGAGCGCGGTAGTCACCACCCTTGATGGTATCGTAGTAGAGGCGATAAACGGAGTCACCGTCGTTCTGGTAGTTCTTCGCAGCGTTGATACCACCCTGTGCAGCAATCGAGTGCGCACGACGCGGACTATCCTGAATACAGAAATTTAGCACGTTAAAGCCCATCTCTGCGAGGGAAGCCGCAGCCGAAGCGCCAGCCAAACCCGTACCTACCACGATGACGTCGAGACGACGTTTATTAGCAGGGTTGACGAGTTTCTGATGGTTCTTATAATTGGTCCATTTGAGCTCCAGCGGACCCTCAGGGATCTTTGCCATTTCCGGCGTGATAACAGGAGTAGCCGCCTCTTTCATGGCCTTTGCCGCTTTCTCAACGACTACCTCAGCAGCCTCTACAGCTGCTTTAGCTGCCTTTACGGCTACTTTCTTAGCTGCCTTAACTGCAGCTTCTTTGATGTCTTCTTTTTTCGTTGCCATAGTCGTAAATTTTTAGAGCATAGCGATACCCATGCCGAGGTAATACAATACAACGATTGCGAACGGAGCGATAGCCAAGGAAGCGATGATGCAACCGATCACTTTGATACGTTTCATCCACACGAGGTTGTTCCAGCCGAGCGTGTGCAGAGCGGACCAAACGCCGTGGTTCAGGTGGAGCCAGAGGGCAGCCAACCAGATGAGGTAGAGCGCGCAGTAGATTTGGCCCCAAACAGGTTCGGTGAACAGCGCTTTCACGTAAGCCGCACCGTTCTGCGGGTCAAATGCGCCGGTCTCGATGCCGGTGATCTCCGCAAACTGCATCTTAAACCAGAAATTGTAGAGGTGCAGAACGAGGAAGCCGAGCACGCAGAAACCAAGCACGAGCATGTTCTCCGAAGCCCAGTCTACGCCTTCTTTCTTGCCCGTTACGGCATAACGGTCGTTACCACGCGCTGCGCGGTTCTGGATCGTCAGATAGATTGCGTAGCAGAAATGCACCAGCACCAGGAAGGCCAGACCGATCGTACCGATGAGGGCATACCAGTTAGCTCCCAGCAAATGACAAATCATGTTGTAAGCATCCTCCGAGAAGACCACCGCCAGGTTCATGCAGCCGTGGAAAATCAGAAAGAGCACCAACGCCAGGCCGCTGATCGACATAACGAACTTACGGCCGATAGAAGAGTCTTTTAACCACATAAAGATTGTTTAAATTTTGATTAGTATTTAAGTTATTTTTGTGTGTCAGACATTTTGCGGTGCAAAATTACAAAAAATATTTGAATTGTGCAAACAAAATTTGCATATATTGGATTTTTTTCGTATCTTTGCAAAAAATTTAAAGGAAAGCAATGAAAGTTAAGTGGACGCTGTTGATAAATGACGCCAAAGGTGGTGTTGGTCCGAAACACTATGCGCGGCATATTCCCGGAAACGGTGAATGGGCTGCGGTGTGCGCGAAACCGGAGTTAAGCAAGAAAACGAAGAAAAAGAAAGCGGCTCACCCTACATGCAAGAGTTTTTCCCGCAATATTGCCGCGTGTCAAGAGATACAACACGACCCAGCACGCAAAGCTATATGGGAAGCGAGGTATGAGGAGGCTAAACGCAAAGCGAGAAGGCACGGGAAGTTTGTGCAAGGTAGGTTTATTGACTATTTGAGGCATGAGGTGAGTGAGGCTATGAAGCGAGGCGAGGAGATCGCTTGAAAATAGGTAGAAATTGTACCGATAGAATAAGGATGTTGGATGGAGCTCCCATTGAGGACCCATTCAGCATCCTTTCAGTATCCATTCAGCACCCATTGCAAGTAGGTGGCACGTAGGAGGCAAGTAGGAGGGAGATAGGAGAATGAAAGGAAGCAAGTAGGACGAAATTATGTCCGGATTAGATCCGGACGCAACGGACGGAGTACTCGGATAATATCCGAGATAATAAACAAAGCTTTTATATTGGCGGATTAAATCCGCCAGGAAAAAGAAGAAAGAAAACCGCCTACCAGGCGGAGCAATAGACGAAACTATTAAAGCGGCAGATTAGATCTGCCAGGAAAAGAAGAAAGAAAAACCAGCCCGCTATTGAGCGAGCCGGTTTAGAAGAGAGCGGGCAATGGAATTGCCCTGATAATAGACGAAGGGA
>CACXPH010000019.1 GCA_902769535.1 uncultured Bacteroidales bacterium | reverse complement strand
GTGTAAAACGGATATCATATTAGCCTATGCAGCAGAACATCCGCAGTTCTCTGTGGACGAGTTGTTTGTGAGTGTTAGCAACCAATGGTCGGTAACCAAGCAGACTATGGCGTGGCAAGTGAGCGAGTTGGCAAAGGCCGGTTCGCTTACTCGTGTGGCAAATGGTGTGTATGCGTTGAGCAAGAAGCATAGTTATCTACCGGAGTTATCACGCCAAGCTAAGGCGGTAGGTAAGTTCTTACAGGCACAGTTCCCGTTGTTGTCGTTTTGCATGTATGAGAGCAGTCACATATCGCCGTTGCAGCATCATCTGGCTTATACCAACACAATTTTTGTAGAGACCGCGCGCGAAGGTACGGAGATCGTGTTCCATACACTTGCGGATAAGTACAAACAGGTTTTTCTGGCACCTACGGAAGTGGAGATGAACCGTTATCTGGATCAGAGCAAGCAGAACATCTTCGTCAAACCACTCATTTCCGAGGCTCCGCTGCTAGGCAAAGAAGTCATCAAAGTGCCGACGATAGAGAAACTGCTTGTTGACATCTATTGCGACAAAGATTTCTACTATCTGCAAGGCGCGGAGTACGATTATATATGGGAGAACGCGCGTTCGTTATATAATATTAACACATCCACACTCCTGCGTTATGCGGCGCGACGCGGAGTGAGAGAAGAATTTAACAAGATGCTATCATGATACAGAAAGATTGTTTTACAAGTGCTTGGATCGATACCGTTTCCAAGCAACTGAAATACAACGACAAGAACCTGATAGAAAAAGTGATTCGTGCGCTTTCGCTGTTGGAAATGTTGGTAGAAGCCAAGTGTCCGATGGTGTTCAAGGGCGGTACATCGTTGATGCTAATTCTGAATGACACTGCGAATCGTCTTTCGATAGATATAGATGTAATCTGTCCTCCGGGTACGGACATCGAGCAATACCTAACGGATTATCAGCAACACGGCTTTACGGATAAAGTGCTGATAGAGCGAAAGAGTCGCGGCAATGATGTACCAAAGAGTCATTCGAAGTTCTACTATCAGATAGCCTACAAGGATGGTAGCGATTCGCCATCGTATATCTTGTTGGATGTGCTGTATGAAGATATCCATTATCATCAAACCGAGCCTGTAGCTATCCGGTCGCCGTTCATTCAGTTAGATAGCGAACCGCTGATGGTGACCGTTCCTTCTGCATCGGATATATTAGGCGACAAACTGACGGCTTTTGCGCCAAACACAACTGGCATCCCATATTTCAAAGTGAACAAGCAAGGCGAGAGTAAGGATTGTTCACTGGAGATCTGCAAGCAGTTGTTTGATGTAGGACGATTGTTTGAAAAAGTGGATGATTTGACGATTACGAGCGAAAGTTTCAAAAAGATAGCTGCGGTGGAGTTGTCATATAGAGGACTGCCAAATGACCTATCGGTTGTCTATAAAGATATCCGGCAGACGGCATTGTGTATCTCAACACGTGGTGCGGTTGGTGACGGTCATTTTGCGCAATTGCAGCAAGGCGTGAGTCGGTTGAAATCATTCATGTACAAGCAGAAATATATCATCGATAATGCGATTGTGGACGCAGCGCGTGCGGCTTACCTGGCTACGCTGATTGAGAAAGGAGTGAACACGATTGAGAAATATCATTCACCACAAGATGCAGCAAATATGCAGATAGCCAATACGCTGACGAACAAACTGAATAAGTTACGCGGTCCGTTACCGGAAGCATTCTTCTATTGGGCAAAGACCAGTGAGTTGTTGAAAAATTAAATCGAAACAAGCAAGCCAGGAACAACTTAGGAAGAACCCTATCAGGAAAAAACCTTTCCCTAAAAGCTTTCCCCGAGTTACCCACGCGATGCTTATAACACATTGAAATTCTGATAGATAAGTCGAACAAAAACCTTTCCCCAGAATTTCGAAAAGTGTCCCAAAATTGTCCCAAACAAGGACAAAAATGATAGTAAACTGATTTGTTAAACGGCTGAAATACAGCAAGTTACGAAAACGGATTTTAGGTAGTGCATGTCGTGGGTTCGAGCCCCACATTCCGCCCAAGCCCTGTAAATCAATGATTTACGGGGTTTGTTGTAAAAAACCGGGTAAAAATCGGGTAAAATCACTCATTTTTACTTGATTTTTCATTTTTGTAAACTACTGATTTATAGCATAATAAAAATTGGCTCCTTGAAACGTGTTCGAGAAACCAATTTTATTTTTGTTTGGCACGGAAATTGTTGATGTATAGGCGTGTATCGAAAATGGCTGATAATAATCGTGTTTCTTTCGTCCGTGCTTCCTCTGGCAGCACGGCGGCATAAATTGGTTGTACCGGATTCGTTACAACGGATAGACATAACGATTCATACAGCGGGAAAAGAGAGTGTGGACGGAAAAGATTTGTATCTTACCATGCAACGGGTAGAGGGCGGTTCGTTTTTGATGGGATCAACAACAGACCAATACGATCCGGAGATTTATACGGACAAACCTGCACATCTTGTTTTTCTGTCACCTTATTATATAGCCACCACTGAAGTCACGGTCGAACTATGGCGAGCGCTAATGCCCGAACGCGAAATCATCAGTCCGAAGGGCTATCCTACTATTCCTATTTCCTATGTGTCATGGCACGACTGCCAGGAATTTGTGCGTCGTTTGGATAGTATTACGGGACTTCCGTTTCGTCTCCCCTCGGAAGCGGAATGGGAATATGCCGCACGCGGCGGAAACAAAAGTCAGTCTTTCCGTTTTGCAGGAGGAGACATAGCGGATAGTATAGGGTGGACTTATTCTTCTTCCGGAAACTGGAAACATCCTGTCGCTCGCAAGCATCCCAATGAATTAGGGTTGTACGATATGACGGGAAATGTGTCCGAATGGTGTCAAGATATATACGGAGCCTATCAGTTAAGTACTCTTCCTAATCCATGTGGCGCAGACACCGGTTCCTGTCGTGTCGTGCGGGGCGGCAGTTACGATGAATGTAATGCCAACAGCCACTTGTCTGTGCGTCGATGGTATTTGCCCGAAACATCTGCCGAATATATCGGCTTTCGTGTGGCATTTACATTACCTAATGATCCTATGATGCAAGTGCAGCAGGAAGAACCGCCTCTGGCTCGCTCCGTTCGCATCAAAGGCAAGAAAATCCGATTTATCTATGTTCCGGCTGAACAACCCTATTATATATCTGATGAAATAACGTGCAATCTATGGAGAAAAATCATGCAAAAAGATGCGCCAGATAAGATACAAAGTATCGCTCTCGGAATGAGTAAGGCGGAACGTGTACGCTTTGCCGAATATTGCAGCCGCTTGTCCAATGATGCCATTTATGTGGCTTCAGCAGAACAGATAGTTGCCGCTGAGCAGCAAGGAATTATTGAGCCCTTCCAACCGGAAGAAAGTCATAAATACAGGAAACAGAGTATTCGACAAATTCAGCGAAAAAGGAGGATTGCCACCAAGTTGTCTCCATGGACGGAATTAGTAGTCCGGTGTTATTACAATTCAAGAAAGCGGATGATGAATCCCGTCCGCTACGATTAGTCATATATATCTAAACAATGAGATACGTTCTTTGGACATTCAAACTTTTGCTTGTATTGCTTTTTTCCCTTTCATACCTCTGTATGATATATCAAGATTTTTTGTAATTTTGCACCAGATTTCAAGAGTGAAATTTCGGGTAAGCATCGGGTAAGATTGGTGTAAAAACCCGTATTACAACAAGTATTAACATGCTGTTATACAAGCAGTTATAATTTGGTTTTGGTGTTTATTTGGTTCGTGGGGTCGAGCCCCACATTCCACCCTTAGACATCCTTGACGGGATGTCTTTTTTGTCACACATTTATTAAAAAAGTGGGACAATTTTCACCATCTTCCCAAATGGTTTTACGCCAAATGACCGAACAAAATACAGCCAACTCGGTGATTAAAAATGCGCCAACTCGGTGATTGAAATTGCACCAAATCTCAAAATGTCACAATCTTCAGAAATAAAATAGCGCAAATATTAGTAGTGAAATAGCGCAAATGCACAAAAATTAGAAATAATCTGATATTTTCTTGCACATGTCAAAAAAAAGTAGTACCTTTGCACCAAATTTAAAAAGACATTGTAATTATGGAGTATTTAGAACGTGTAGCGGATGCGGAGCTTGAGAGGCGTTTATCAGCAATGGGGGCTGTTTTAATTAAAGGCCCAAAGTGGTGCGGTAAATCAACAACGGCTGCTCAACAAGCGAAAAGTGTTATTTGGTTGCAAGATCCGGATAAACGCGAGGAGTATATGGCCACAGGATTAACCACACCAAGTGTGCTCTTGCGGGGAGACAACCCTCGTTTGATTGACGAGTGGCAAGATATTCCTCTCGTTTGGGATGCTGTGCGCATGGAAGTGGATAGACGTTCTAAACCAGGACAATTCATATTAACCGGCTCTAATGCGGTTGATCAAAGTAAGATTATGCATACTGGTACAGGTCGTATATCTCGTATGACGATGTTGCCGATGAGTCTGTGGGAATCCAAAGAGTCCACGGGAGAAGTCAGCCTGCAATCACTTTTTGATAATCCGAATCAAGATATAGAAGGCATCTCTAAAATGAGCGTTGCGGACATTATATTTGCTGCTTGTCGTGGAGGCTGGCCTGCCACCATGCATGCCACTTCAGGTGAAGACAAACTATTGACCGCAAAAGATTATGTAGATTCCATATGCGAAACGGATATATCCAATGTTGATAAAGTAGAACGTAATCCTAAACTCGCGCGACGTATACTGCGTTCTTATGCACGAAATATTTCTACTTATGCATTAACAACATCTATTCTTGCAGATGTAATTGCTGATGATAATATATCATGCTCGCGCAAAACACTTGATGACTATGTCACAGCATTGGAAAAATTGTTCGTCATCCAAGATTTGGATGCATGGTGTCCTGCCATTAGAAGTAGAACCGCTATGCGCAGCACACCTAAGCGCTGTTTCTGTGATCCGTCTGTTGCGGTTGCTGCGTTAGATTTGACACCAGAAGCACTACAAATGCAACTTAAAACGTTCGGCTTCATTTTCGAGCAATTATGTATCCGAGACTTGCGCGCGTTCACTCAGAACATATACTCATCCCATCTCTCGTATTATCATGATCGCTATGGATTGGAAGCTGATGTCGTACTTCATCTAGGAGGAGAACGATATGCGTTAATAGAATGTAAATTGGGAAGTCATGAGATTGATGATGGAGCAAAACATTTACTCGAACTGAAACGTTTAATCATTGCGCACAATCAAAAAGAAAAACAAATGCCAATCCGTGAGCCGGATGTGCTAATGATTTTAACGGGAGGACAATATGCCTATCGTCGCAAAGATGGTGTTTATGTAGTGCCTATCGGGTGCTTAAAACCGTAAAAACTTTGAAATACAAATCACGACTTTTTGATTTGCTAATTTTTAGTATTATACAAAGTATAATAGTGGATAGGGTTTTATATAGTAAAAAATCTGCCAAATTTCTGCCAAACATGGCAAAAAAACGGCGAAAATGATAGTAAGTTGAAATTATAAACCGTTCTAAATCAACAAGTTAGAAAACACAATCTATTCGTTTCATTGTATTATTGTATTAGTCTCTTGGTTCGAACGGATGCGGTAGTGTCCACGGGGTTCCCTCCAGTTTGAGTTTCTTGCCCTCCTGCGTAGCCGGTGTGCGAACGAGCGGAATAACCATCACCAGATTCGAGTAATAATTATGGAACATGTCCTTCAAACCATCCTTTGAGGCGGAATGTGCGGTGATATATCCCATAGTAATCGGGTCATCGCCATGGATGGCCTCAATCTCCTTGTGATAGGATATCAGTTTTGCAAGCGCCTCCTTGGTTTTGTTGATGGTACTCATCGGTGCTTTCTTCAGCCAGCGCTCTATGAGTTTGCGGTTGTATTGCGCCACTAATTCACCTTCACGTTTGCGTCCCTCCACGAACCAGTCCGGCGTCATCTTCGGTTGTTCTGCTGCCACACGAGCGCGCAACTCATCTTCAATGACCTGCACCTGCTTGCATTCTTCGGACACAAACCACTCTTTGATGACTTGCTTCAATAGGGCGGAATACGCATTGTATGTGAAGCGGGTCGCTCCCCCTATATTGAGCCACTCACGCAAATCAGGATCATTCGAACTGTATATGTTCAAGACATCCGTATATAGCGGAGCGATCGGCGTAACGACTGCATGAATTTTGTCAATCACTTTGTAATACTCCGGCATTTTCGGGTCAAAAGGAATGGTGTCGAACGGCTTGCCTTTGGCAGCCAGTTTGGCATTGTCCATTTGCTTCTTTTGATAGAGTTTGACAGCCGCATCGTACTCCGGTTCCGATTCGTACAAATTGATGGCTTCATATATCGGGGTCAGAACACAATCGTCCCAATAGGTCATTTTCTCACGGGTGTCCACATCGGCGGGATTAGGAAACGTAAGCAGGTTTTTGTACGCTTCTTCGAACGTTTGATAGGTGTATTGGGCAATTAGTTTCTTGCTTTCGCCTTTGCAGGGGCATTCAGTGGACAAGTCACGCGTCTCCTTGAAGATGTAGTCGTAGAACCAATACCCGCCTAAGTTCTGCGCGTAGTTGCGGTCTTTGGCTTTGATGTACACGGTCTTCGGAGTGCTTTGGTTGCTGCTCTTTGACTTTTGCGCAAATGTGCTTTGGCTGAATGCCAGCGTTGCTACCAGCGCCAGGCAGATATGAGCGATTCGTTTCATGGGTGTATTGTATTATTCTCTTGGTTCTAATGGATGCGGTAGTTTCCACGGCGTTTCCTCTAGTTTGAGTTTCTTGCCCTCTTGAGTGTCCGGCGTGCGGACAAGCGGGATAGGTAGTTCGAGATTCGAGTAATAACAATGGAACAGATCCCTCAAAACATCCTTTGTGGCCACATGTGTGCTGATGTATTCCAGTGTAATAGGGTCATTGCCATGCAGAGCTTTAATCTCCTTGTAATAAACCATCACTTTGGCAATTGCATCCTTGGTCTTGTTGATGTTGACCATAGGGGCTTTCTTAATCCATCGGTCAACGAGCCTGCGGTTGTATTGCGCCACTAATTCACCTTCACGTTTGCGTCCCTCCACGAACCAGTCCGGCGTCATCTTCGGTTGCTCGGCCGCTACACGGGCACGCAGTTCATCTTCTATCTTTTGCACCTGCTTGCATTCTTCGGACACAAACCATTCTTTGATTATTTGCTTCACAAGTGGTGAATACGCATTGAAAGCAAAGCGGGGATGACATCCTTTGGGTGAATTTTGTAGCCATCGAACCAAATCCGGATCACTGGTGCTGACCTCGGTCACGACATCCGTATAGAGTTGTTGTACAGGTACAATAACGCGTATCTTTTCGAGTATCTTGTTGTATTCCCGCGCTTTCGGGTCAAAAGGAATGGTGTCGAACGGCTTGCCTCGTGCTGCCAGTTTGGCGTTGTCCATTTGCTTCTTCTGCAAGCGTTTGGCCTCCGCTTCAAACTCAGGCTCGGATTCGTATAAATAAATGGCTTGGTTTATCGCGGCTATGACACAATCGTGCCAATAGGTCATTTTCTCACGGGTGTCCACATCGGCGGGATTAGGAAACGTAAGCATGTTTTTGTATGCTTCGTCATAGGTCTGATAGGAGTACTGGGCAATCAGTTGCTTCTCTTGTCTCTGACAGGGGCATTGGGTGTACAGACCACGCGACTCCTTGAAGGTGTAATCGTAGAACCAATACCCGCCTAAGTTCTGCGCGTAGTTGCGGTCTTTGGCTTTGATGTACACGGTCTTCGGAGCGCTTTGGTTGCTGCTCTTGCCCTTTTGCTGTTTCTGCGCCATGGTTGGTATTGTCACCAGCGATACCAATAGCATTATTAGAAAGTGCTTGTTCATATACGTTTTGGCTAGTTTATACTACCCTAATTTATATAACGCCGCAAAGTTATAAAAATTAATTGAGATGTGCAAATTATTCCGATAAAATTCCTACAAATCCTACCCAATATTTATCAATTACCTATCAATCACCTAGGCGCGCCCAATGATCGCCCAAGGATCGCCCAAGGATCGCCCAAGGATGGAGACCGATTTTTGACAAAAACGCGCTTTATATGTATATATACATAGTATATATACAGTTTTTGTTGATTTTCTTTAAACTTTCATACTCTTTAACTTCTCTAAACTTTAAACTTAAAACTTTAAACTAAAAAATCGCAAATAAATTTGCGCGTTTGCGATTTTTTTTGTAATTTTGCACCCGCAATTATATTAGGAGTATTATGTTTGATAATTTAAGCGAACGATTAGAACGGTCTTTTAAGATTCTGAAAGGTGAAGGCCGTATTACCGAGATTAACGTAGCCGAAACGGTTAAAGATATCCGTAAAGCCCTGCTTGAAGCCGATGTGAACTACAAGACCGCCAAGCAGTTTACCGACCAGGTCAAGGAGAAAGCGCTGGGACAGAACGTCATCAATGCCGTTCGTCCTGGACAATTGATGGTCAAGATCACGCACGATGAGTTAGCGGAACTGATGGGAGGTGAGACGCAGGAGATCAACCTCAAGGGTTCTCCGGCTGTCATCCTCATGGCAGGTCTTCAGGGTTCCGGTAAGACCACTTTTGCCAGCAAGTTAGCCAATTATCTGCAGACCAAGAAGGGCAAGAAAGTGATGCTCGTAGCCTGTGACGTCTATCGTCCGGCAGCTATCGAGCAGTTACGTGTGCTAGGCGAGCAGATCAACGCCAAAGTATATACGGCGGAAGAGGAGTCTAACCCCGTCAAGAAAGCGCAAGACGCAATTGCGGAAGCCCGTAAGTTCGGCTACGATGTAGTGATCGTCGATACGGCCGGTCGTCTCGCTGTTGATGAGCAGATGATGCAGGAGATAGCAGCTATCAAGCAGGCTATCGAACCGTCCGAGACGCTGTTCGTGGTGGACGCCATGACCGGTCAGGACGCCGTGAATACCGCCAAGGAGTTCAACGATCGTCTGGATTTTGACGGCGTGGTACTGACCAAGTTGGACGGTGATGCACGTGGCGGTGCGGCGCTGTCTATCCGCTCGGTGGTTAACAAACCGATCAAGTTCATCGGTACGGGCGAGAAGATGGAAGCGCTCGATGTGTTCCATCCGGCGCGAATGGCCGACCGTATATTAGGCATGGGTGATGTCGTGAGCCTCGTAGAGCGTGCGCAAGAGCAGTATGACGAAGAGGAAGCACGCCGTATCAGCAAGAAGATCGCGAAGAACCAGTTCGACTTCAACGACTTCATGGGACAGTTGAACCAGATCAAGAAAATGGGTTCGATGAAGGACCTCATGGGCATGATACCGGGCATGGACAAGGCGCTCAAGGGAGTCGAAGTGAGCGATGATGCGTTCAAACCCATCGAGGCGATGATCAACTCCATGACGCCTGCTGAGCGTGCGAACCCGAGTCTGCTCAATGGTAGTCGTAAGGCCCGCATCGCCAAAGGTGCAGGTGTCGATATAGTGGCGCTCAACCGCTTCCTCAAGCAGTTCGAGCAGACCTCCAAAATGATGCGCAAAGTACAACAGATGAGACGCAGATGAGTAAGGACAGTTCATATCAACCAGGGTGGGGTGAGAAGAAAGAACACCATCACCATCATCACTCCTACGACAACGGTCACTCGTCCAACCATACTAACAAGTGGGGTGGATGGATGAAAATGCACGATAAGCAGGCCTATTACGGACTGATGCTTATTGTGGTGGCTGTTCTTAGTTTTGGAGCCTATAAACTGGTTATGATGTTTGTGAACGAATGGCGGGCCATGCCTCATGACGATCCGGAGACGGAGATGACAGTGGACGAACTCCGTATCCACAAAGTGGAAGAAGAGGATGCCATCTCGTACGCTGACAGTCTGTCGCAGGAGTATAACTTAGATTCGATCAAGCACCATGTGCAGATAGACACGCGTCCTGTTTACCGTCCGCCGCGTAAGAATACCGAATGGTATATCACCCAGCGTGAGTGGAAAGCCATCTTTAAGAACTACCGTATCTGGAAGCGAATGCGCGAGAAAGAGAAAGGCGAGGATGAGGAAACGGATGAAGGAATGAACGAATGAACGGAGGAATGATATTAGACGGAAAGAAAATAGCGGCTGAGATCCGAATGGAGCTGCGCGCAGAGGTGGAGGCTATCAAGGCGTCCGGTCAACGTGTGCCTAAATTAGGTATCGTGTTGGTGGGTAATAACCCTGCCAGTGAGACCTATGTCAACAATAAGATGAAGGCGTGTGCGGAAGTAGGCATTGAGGCGGTGAAGATCGCTTATTCGCCGGACATCGCCGAGCAGACGCTGCTTACGCAGATTAACCGACTCAATAGCGACGAGACGATCGATGGCTTCATTGTGCAACTGCCCTTGCCTGAACATATAACGGAGACAACGATCCTGAGTGCTATCGACCGTCGCAAAGACGTAGACGGTCTGACGCCGGAGAACGTAGGTCGCACGGTGCAAGGTCTGCCGTCTATTATCAGTGCCACGCCGCGCGGCATTCGTGAACTGCTGGCGCGCTATCAGATCCCTACAGCCGGTAAACATGTAGTGGTGATCGGTCGGTCGAATATTGTGGGTAAACCCATGGCTATCCTGCTTATGCAGCGTCCGTATCTGAGTCTGCCGAGTATGAGTGCCGCTTCGTTAGGCGACGCGACGGTTACTATCTGTCATTCGAAGACCCAAGACCTCGCTTCTATCTGCCGCACGGCGGATATCATCATCGTGGCTGCCGGTTGTCCGAACCTATTGACGGCCGAGATGGTGAAACCGGGTGCTACGATTATTGACGTAGGTATCAACCGTGTGGAAGACCCGAACTCTCCGCGCGGGTATAAGTTAGTGGGAGACGTTGATTTTGAACACGTGGCACCTATCGCAGGCGCGATCACTCCTGTCCCGGGTGGCGTAGGACCGATGACGATCGTTTCGCTCTTACAAAATACAATCCAAGCATACAATGAACATTCTCGATAAGATAGACGGCCTCGAAGCCAAGTTCCATGAGGTGAGTCTGCTCATTACCGACCCTGCGGTGATAGCCGATCAGGCGCGTTATGTGCGGCTCAATCGTGACTACCATGACCTCGAGCGGGTGTTAGAGGTGGCTGCGCGGTATAAGAAAGCCGTGACGGAATTGCAAGATGCCAAGGACCTCTTCTACAACGAGTCCGATCAGGAGATGAAAGAGATGGCGAAGGCAGAGATCGATGAACTCGAACCGCAGATTCCGAAATTGGAAGAAGAGTTGAAACTGCAACTGCTCCCGCAAGATCCTGAGGACGGCAAGAATGTCGTTATGGAGATTCGTGGTGGAACAGGTGGAGACGAAGCGGCTATCTTCGCCGGAGACCTCTTCCGTATGTACACCAAGTACTTCGAGATGAAGGGCTTCAAATACACCGTCTCCTCGTTTAACGAAGGAGCGGCAGGCGGTTATAAGGAGATCATCTTCAATGTAACCGGCGAGAATGTCTATGGTACGCTCAAGTACGAGAGTGGCGTGCACCGTGTGCAGCGTGTGCCGGTGACCGAGACCCAAGGACGTGTACACACCTCTGCTGCGACCGTGGCTGTATTGCCCGAGGCGGATGAGTTCGAGGTGCATATTAACGAAGGAGAGATCAAATGGGAAACGTTCCGTTCCGGCGGTGCCGGAGGACAGAACGTCAACAAGGTCGAGTCCGGTGTGCGTCTGCGCTATAACTGGAAAAATCCCAATACAGGCGAAGTGCAGGAGATACTCATCGAGTGTACCGAGACGCGTGACCAGCCGAAGAACAAGGAACGTGCTCTCTCGCGCCTGCGCACGCAGATATATGATAAGGAGCACCAGAAATATATCGACGACATCGCCGCGCGCCGTAAGACCATGGTTTCCACCGGAGACCGCTCTGCCAAGATCCGTACCTATAACTATCCGCAAGGACGTATCACCGATCATCGCATCGGCTATACCGTCTATAACCTCGCGGCCTTCATGGACGGAGACATCCAAGGTGTCATCGATGCGCTGCAAGTGGCCGAAAATGCCGAACGTCTCAAAGAAAGCGAACTTTAACCCGTAACCCATAACCCGTAACCCGTAACCCATAACCCGTAACCCGTAACCCATAACCCGTAACCCATGTATCTCTTTTATTGCCCAAACATAGAGACTTCGCAGACGCTCTCTGAAGAAGAGAGTGCGCACTGCGTGCGCGTGCTGCGTTATACGGCGGGCGATGAGATTTTGATTACGGACGGAAAGGGTACGACCTATACCGCGCGGATTACCAACCCGCACCCCAAGCACTGCGACTTCGAGATTCTCTCGTCTGAGAAACAACAACCGCACCATGCTTTTCACCTGCACATTGCTATCGCGCCGACCAAGAATATCGAGCGTTTGGAGTGGTGCGTGGAGAAATGCGTGGAGATAGGAGTGGACGAGATCACACCGCTTTTGTGCCGATTCTCAGAACGTAAACAACTGCGCACCGACCGCTTGGAGAAGATCATCCTCTCAGCCGCCAAGCAGAGCCTCACGCCTTACTTGCCGGTCTTGCATGAGTTGACGCCTTATGATGCGTTCGTCAAGGAACAGGCAACGAAAGACCAGCAGAACTTCATCGCGCATTGTTACAAAGAGGACAAGCGTGTGCTCAAGGACGAGATAGAGCGGGGAAGAGACGTGTTGGTGCTCATTGGACCGGAAGGGGATTTCAGTGAACAGGAAGTAGCTGAGGCTTTGGATTTAGGCTTTATCCCTGTCAGTCTCGGTAATAGTCGTCTACGTACGGAAACAGCCGGTGTCGTCGCTTGTCATACGGCAGTACTCGTAAACGAGTAAATTTGAAATTTGAGATTTGAGATTTGAAATTGGATATTGATATATTACTTTGGATCAACGGTCATCACACCGAATGGCTCGATACGTTCATGTGGCTCATGAGCAGTCCGCGTACGTGGCTGCCGCTGTATGTGCTACTCATCGGCCTCGTGGCGTACAAGTTCCGCTCGTGGAAGATGGCGTTGCTGATTATTGCCGGCTTTATTGTGGCTGTAGGACTAAGTGATTTTGTCTGCAGCGGTATTCTCAAACCTTTGGTTTGCAGGCTGAGGCCGACGCACGAACCCGCTTTGGATCCGCTGCATTTAGTGAAAGGTTATACCGGTGGTCGGTACGGTTTCTGCAGTTCCCACGCGGCGAACACCATGGCTGTAGGTTTGCTGTTTAGTTTGCTTTATAAGAACAAATACGCCACCCTCGGTCTGATGATCTGGGTAGCGTTGAATTGCTATAGTCGCATGTATCTCGGGGCACATTACCCCTCGGATATTATCGTTGGGTTGCTCGTAGGGAGTCTGTGGGCTGTACTGGTCTGGTGGGGCTTAATACGCCTGCTCCACGTGGGTGGCGAGGTTGCTCCGCAGGGTGGTTCATGAAGCGCTCGTACTCTGCCGGAGTAAGCAGCTGTTTGAGTTCCTCCTGGATGGCAATCATCCGCTGCATGTTTTCCGCACGCGTCAGGCCTTTTTGGCGGAACTTGGCGTACTTGAGATGCATTCGATAGATCGTATCAAAGCGCACGGAATCCCGGATTCCTAACTCCCGGAACAGACGCATGGTCTGCTTCATGGCCTCCTCTTCAGGAGTACGTTGAGGACGGTCACCTGCAGGCTCTTGCGCCCACATAAAGCCTGATAGAAGGGTTGCGAAAAGAAGAAAAGATAATTTTTTAATCATAATCAATTTTTCGTAATTACGTAACTACGTTATTACGTCATTAAAATTCACTACAAAAACTATGCCGAACGTGCCCGAAATAGTACTGGCAACGAAACTTTATTTCTCGCAGCAAGGAAAAGCGCGTCATTCACGACCTGCTATCCGTGTGGCGTTGGCTGGTATGATCGTTGGCGTGATGGTCATGATCTTGACCGTTTGTATTGTAGTGGGTTTTAAGCAAACGGTGACTGCAAAAGTGGCCGGTTTTGGTGCGCATATCCAACTTGTCTCGTTCGATAACAACAACACCTACGACCTGCATCCTATCGAGGTCTCGGACTCGCTCTTGCAGCGTTTGAGTAGCTTTGAGCACGTCGTTCAGGCAGCACCTTTCATCACCAAACCCGGTATGCTCAAGACCGATTCGGCTTTCCATGGCATCGTGCTCAAGGGCACCGATTATTGGGATTTCTTTGCGCAAAACATTGTAGAAGGAACGGTGCCTGAGAAACAGAACGAAGTGCTTCTCTCCCGGCAGGTAGCGCAGCAGTTACATCTGTCCGTAGGCGATGCGATCAATGCCTATTATGTGGATGATGATGTGCGGGCTCGGCGTTACAAGATAAGCGGTTTGTATGACACCGGTTTTGGTCAGTTCGATGAACTGTTTGTAATTACACCGCTGCGCGATGCGCGAAGACTGCAAGGTTGGGACGAACATACCTATTCGGGTGTGGAGATTTTAGTGGATGATATTCGTTATCTGGATGAGACCGCAGATCGCATTTATTTTGCGACAGTTAATCACCTCGATGAGGACGGGTATAATGTCTATTATGTGCAGACGCTCAAGGAGCAGAATTCTGCAATTTTTGCATGGCTTGACTTGCTCGATATGAACGTGGTGGTCATCATCGTGCTGATGCTTTTGGTGGCAGGATTTAACATCGTTTCCGGTCTGATCATCCTCATTCTCGATGGCGTCCAACTCATTGGAACACTCAAAGCTTTAGGTGCCGACAACCGCTTTGTAAGACGTATCTTCCTGACGGAAGCAGCACTGCTGATCGGCAAGGGTGTACTGTGGGGAAATATGATTGGTTTGGGTTTGGCGGCTATTCAGTATTTCAGCCACATAGTGCCTCTCGAGGCAGCCACGTATTACGTGAGTTACGTACCGGTTGCTTTCCCGTTGGGATGGCTCGTGGCGCTTAATATACTGACGATTCTGGTGTCGCTGCTCATCCTGTTGTTGCCGTCCATGATTGTCACGAAGATAAGTCCCGCTAAAGTGATGCATTTTGAATGAAACTCCAGACCATAGTCGATATTAAACCTTCCGCTTGGAAGATCGGTTATGAGGACAAGATTCTCATGCTCGGTTCGTGTTTCTCGGATGAGATCGGCGAACAGATGCAACAGCGCTATTTGAATGTGACCTGTAATCCGTTCGGCACGCTTTATAACCCGCTTTCTATCGCTAATGCGATAAATTATAAATCATCAATCATCAATCATCAATTGCCACTCGTAGAATACGATGGCATGTGGCATTCCATGGCGCATCACGGTTCGTTCTCCCGGCCTACCCAAGTGGAGGCAGAACAGGCCGTGCGAGATTCCATCGATACGATGCAACGTGCATTAGAAGAAGCCACAGTGGTTATTGTGACCTTTGGCACGGCGTGGGTGTATGAGATGAACGGTGAGATCGTCGGTAACTGCCATAAGTTGCCCGAGAGTTCGTTTACCAGAAGACGTCTGACGGTCGAGGAGATAGTAGCCGCTTGGCAACCAATCTTGGAGCGCTATCCCGACAAACACTGGCTATTCACCGTTTCGCCTATTCGGCACATCAAAGACGGTCTGCACGAGAATCAACTGAGCAAAGCAACGCTGTTACAGGCAGTAGAATGTCTAACAGCCGAAGGCGGTCTAACAGTGCAACGGTCTGACAGCGAAGCGGTCTTACAGGCGAAGCCGGTCTATTTCGAAGCCTTCGAAATAATGCTTGACGAACTGCGAGACTACCGATTCTATGCGGATGATCTGGTGCATCCTTCGAGTCTGGCGGTGAACTATATCTGGGAGCGTTTTGTGGATACGTTCTGCACGCCTCAGACAAAAAATGAACTCGTGCTCCAACATAAGCGTTGGAAACACGAGCATCACATTCCCTTACATTAGCTCTTACCTCTTAGCTCTTAGCTTTTTAGCCTTTAAGGGCTTTAATTGCTTCTTCGAGCGAAGCGATGCGGGCTTCGGCGTCCGCTTTTTTCTTCTGCTCGAGGGCTACGATCTCGGCCTTGGCATTCTGTACGAAACGCTCGTTGCTCAGTTTGGCCATCACGCCGCGCAAGAAGCCTTGCTGGTGCTGGAGGTCGGCTTCGAGTTTCTTGAGCTCCTCGTCCACGTTGATGAACTGATCCATCGGAATAGCGAACTCGGTCGTGCCGACGATGAACTTGGACGCGTTACCGCTCACTTCACCGTTCACCGCTACTTCCACATTAGCGAGTTTATCTACCAGTGCGTTCAAAGCAACCGGACTAATCAAGGTCAGGCGCTCTTTCTGCGGGATATTCTTCGATGCACGCACATTACGTACACCGGCAATGATGAGTTTGAGGTTTTCTACCTCTTCTAGGATTCCCGTAACCTGTAACCCGTAACCCGTATCCGATAATGACGCCGTCATAATGGACTCGCCGGCCTTACGCTCGTAGAGGTTTTGCCACAACTCTTCCGTGATGAACGGCATGAACGGATGGAGCACACGCAGCAGGCGATCGAAGAACGCGAGCGTTGCCTCGTAGGTAGCCTTGTCAATCGGTTGCTGGTAACCCGGTTTGATCATCTCCAGATACCAACCGCTGAACTCATCGCAGTACAGTTTGTAGATCTCCATCAGGGCTTCCGACAGACGGTATTTGCTGAACAGATCGGCGATATTGGCTTCGGTTTCTGCCAATTGGGCATCAAACCATTTGATTGCATAAGCGGAGGTCTCCGGTTGCGGAATGTCGGCTACTTCCAGACCCTTCACCATGCGGAAACAGTTCCATATCTTATTACAGAAATTTCGTCCCTGCTCGCAGAGCGAATCATCGTACAGGATGTCGTTGCCGGCAGGCGCAGAGAGCAGAATACCCATACGCACGCCATCCGCACCGAAACGCTCGATCAGATCCAGCGGATCGGGCGAGTTACCGAGGGATTTGGACATCTTACGACCCAGTTTATCGCGGACGATACCCGTGAAATAGACGTGTTTGAACGGCATCTTACCTACGTACTCATAACCCGCCATGATCATTCGTGCCACCCAGAAGAAGATGATATCCGGACCGGTTACCAGGTCTGCCGTCGGGTAGTAATAATTGATCTCCTTGTTGTCCGGATTCTCGATTCCGTCGAACAAACTGATCGGCCAGAGCCAGGAACTGAACCACGTATCCAGTGCACCTTCGTCTTGAACGTAGTTGCCTTCGGGTTTCGTCTCCGAAACGATGATCTTATCGTCCGGGTAATTTTCGAGGCCGGTCTCAGCGAGCAGGTCGGCATCGTAGTACGCGGGAATACGGTGACCCCACCAGAGTTGACGGCTGATACACCAGTCTTTGATGTTCTCCAACCAGTTACGGTAGGTGTTTTTGTATTTGGCGGGATAGAAGACGATCTCGTCGTTCATCACCGGCGGCAGGGCGATGTCTGCAAAATGCTGCATCTTGACGAACCACTGCAGACTCAAACGCGGCTCGATAGGCACGTTCGTACGCTCGGAGTAGCCGACTTTATTATCATAGTCCTCAATCTTCTCTACGAGACCAGCTGCCTGCAAATCCTCCACGATCTGCTTGCGGCAGTCGAAACGATCCATGCCGTGGTACTTGCGTACGTTCGGTTGGAGTTCCTCTTCCACCGTGTCCATGTTCAGATGGGCGTCCGGCGTGAAGATATCAATCGTCTTCAGGTTGTATTTCTGTCCGAGCGCGTAGTCGTTCACGTCGTGTGCGGGCGTCACCTTCAGACAACCCGTACCGAAACCGATCTCTACATAACGGTCTTCAATGATCGGGATCACGCGACCTACACCCGGTACGATGACGTGCTTGCCCTTCAACCACTGGTTTTTCTCTTCCTTGGGGTTGATGCAGACGGCTATATCGCCGAAGATCGTCTCCGGACGGGTGGTCGCCACGATCGCGTACTTGCCCGGCTCCTCTGCCACCTCATAACGCAGGTAGTAGAACTTATTATGCTCGTCGTGGTAGATCACCTCCTCATCGGACAGCGCTGTCTGACGCTCGGGATCCCAGTTGACCATACGCAGACCGCGGTAGATGAGACCTTTCTTATACAGATCGCAGAACACCTTGATAACGGCTTTGCTGCGTGTCTCGTCCATCGTGAAAGCGGTACGGTCCCAATCGCAGGAGCAGCCGAGTTTGCGGAGCTGCTTCAAGATAATACCTCCGTGCTCGTCCGTCCAGTCCCAAGCGTGCTTCAAAAACTCCTCACGAGTCAGGTCACTCTTGTTGATACCTTGCTCTTTGAGGCGCTTGATAACCTTGGCCTCGGTGGCTATCGACGCGTGGTCGGTTCCCGGTACCCAGCAGGCGTTCTTGCCTTCCAGGCGTGCACGACGAACGAGAATATCTTGGATCGTCTCGTTGAGCACGTGACCCATGTGCAGCACACCCGTTACATTGGGTGGCGGAATAACGATGGTAAACGGCTCGCGACCGTCCGGCTCCGAATGGAACAACTTGTTGTCCAGCCAGTATTGGTACCAGCGAGCTTCAATGTCTGTAGGATTATATTTCGATTCCATAAAAAAGTATTATTTTCTTTCCTCGTCTTGGCCTTTGCGCCAAAACGGCTGCAAAGGTACTACTTTTTTTCGACATGTGCAAATTTATTTGCATCTTTTATTTGCATATGTTATTTTTTTTTCGTACCTTTGCAGCCGCAAAGGTTTGAACGAATAATATTTAACCAAATCAATCATATGAAAGAATACAATTTGACGGCTAAGATGCGTGCTTATCAGTGGGACGAATTGACGGATGAACAGCGTAAGGTGGTGGAAGTGGCGAAAGATCAGATCAATCGCAGTTACTGTCCGTACAGCGGTTTCCATGTAGGTGCAGGTGCATTGTTAGCTAACGGTGAGATCGTTCGCGGTGCTAATCAGGAGAACGCAGCGTATCCGAGTGGCCTGTGTGCAGAACGCACGGCTTTGTTTGCTGCCGGCGCACAGTATCCTGAGCAGGCGGTGAAGAAGTTAGCAATCGCTTGTTTCACGGATGGTCACTTCACCAAAGAGCCGGGTGCACCTTGTGGCGCGTGCCGGCAAGTGATGTTAGAGACCGAGCACCGTTACGGCACGAAGATGGAGGTGCTGTTATACGGCGAGGACGCGACCTATGTGTTCGAGTCCGCAGCAGATCTGTTACCGTTGATCTTTGTAAAAGAGAATTTGAAGGGCTGATAAAGGCTAAGGGCTAAAGGTTATTGGTGATTGGTGTTAAGAAAATAGACATTTACCTGCTCAAGAATTTTCTTGGGCTCTTTTTGGCTACTTTCTTCATTGCGATCTTTATCTTGCTGATGCAGTTCATGTGGATGCACGTGAACGATCTGGTGGGGAAAGGTATCGGCATCAGCGTACTGGCGGAGTTCTTCCTCTATGCGACCGCGTCTGTGGTGCCTCTGGCCTTGCCTCTGGCGATTTTGTTGAGTTCGCTCATCTCCTTCGGTAACTTAGCGGAGAAATTCGAATTGACGGCCATGAAAGCAGCGGGTATCTCGCTCTTTCGAATCTTACGACCGTTGGTGCTGGCAGTTGCGTTGCTGAGCGTAGGCGCGTTTTTTTTTAGCAACAACGTCTTGCCTAAGTCCCAGATGAAACTGTGGGCGCTCATCTTCTCGCTTCGGCAGAAAAGTCCGGAATTGCAGATACCGGTGGGTGAGTTCTACGATGACATAGACGGGTACCATATTTATGTGCGGGACAAAACGCGGCATGGCGACTTGCTCAATATCATGATATACGATTATTCGGACGGATTCAAAAACGCCAAGGTCATGGTGGCAGACACGGGTCGTCTCAGTTCGAGTGCGGACAAGCGTTTCTTGTTGCTTGACCTGATCAACGGAGAGTCGTTTGAGAACCTGAGCAAGAAAGAACAACGTGCCACCGGTACGACCAACACCATCCCGTACCGGCGCGAGACGTTCGCGCATAAACGTATCGTCATTGATTTTGCGACGGATTTCAACCGTTATGACGAGTCGCTGCTGGAAGATCAGCATGTGAGTAAGAACGTGGCGCAACTCGTCGAGTCCATCGACTCGGTCAAACAGGTGTCGAAAGAGCGGTTTAGAGATCAGAGCAAGGACTTGTTGGCCGATCGCTATTTTGGTAGAGATTACACCAGTCTGGACGTGGTCTTGCCGGAAGTCATCACGACGGAAGAGCGGCAGAATTACAACCTTGATTCGCTTTGGGCAACGGTCACACCGCAGCAAATGTGGCGTATCATCACCGAAGCACAGACGCGTGCTACGAACTACCGCGACCAGATCGACTATAACGCCATCATGCTCGAGGACGCCGACCGCTACATTCGCAAACATGAGATAGAGCTGTACCGAAAGTTCACGCTGGCTTTTGCATGCCTCGTGTTCTTCTTCATCGGCGCACCCCTCGGTGCCATCATTCGCAAGGGTGGTTTGGGTGCTCCTGTGGTGATTTCGGTAATCATGTTTATCATTTATTATATCATCGATAACACGGGTTATAAGATGGCGCGTGAGGCCTTGTGGCCGTGCTGGGCTGGTATGTGGCTAAGCTCGTTCGTGCTGCTGCCGACGGGTATATACCTGACCTATAAAGCCGCCACCGACTCGCCGCTCTTCAACCCTGAGGCGTGGGAAATCCTATTCAAGAAATTCGTTGCACAACTAAAGCAATATGAAAATAAATTCTATAGAAGAGGCCTTGAGCGACTTTCGCGAAGGTAAGTTCGTTATTGTGGTGGACGATGAGGATCGCGAGAACGAAGGCGATTTCATCATTGCGGCCGAGAAGATCACTCCGGAGAAAGTCAACTTCATGCTCCAGCACGGGCGTGGCGTTTTGTGCTGTCCCATCACGGAGGCGCGTTGCGCGCAGTTAGACCTCATGCACCAGGTGACCAATAACACCTCCATGCTCGGCACACCGTTCACGGTGACGGTCGATAAACTCGAAGGTTGTACGACCGGTGTCTCCGCCGCAGACCGTGCGGCTACTATCCTTGCACTAGCAGATCCAAACTCCAAACCCGAGACCTTCGGTCGTCCCGGACACATCAACCCGCTCTATGCCAAAGCAGGCGGTGTGCTCCAGCGTGCAGGCCATACAGAGGCCGGAGTGGACTTGGCACGTTTGGCAGGTTTTCAGCCTGCAGCTGCGCTGATAGAGATTATGAACGAGGACGGCACCATGGCACGAATGCCGCAACTGCAAGAAGTCGCACGCGAGTTTGACCTCAAGATCATTACTATTAAAGACCTGATCGCCTATCGCCTGGAGAAAGAGAAGCAATTACCAATCTCCAATCTCCAATCACCAGTCGCCCTTGTTGAAAAGGGCGCTACAGTCTTCCTGCCTACGCAAAACGGCGAGTTCATGCTCACGCCTTTCCGTGACCTGACGACCGGTCTGGAGCACGTGGCTCTCACCAAAGGTGAATGGCAACCGAACGAACCGATCCTCTGCCGCGTACACTCCAGTTGTATGACCGGCGATGTGTTCGGTTCAATGCGATGTGAATGCGGAGAACAACTCAACAGAGCCATGCAGATGATTGAAGCCGAAGGACGAGGCATCATCGTTTATATGAATCAGGAAGGACGCGGCATCGGACTCATGAACAAGATACGTGCCTATAAACTGCAGGAAGAAGGAGACGATACCGTCGAGGCGAATGTGCATCTTGGTTTCCGTCCGGACGAACGAGACTACGGTGTTGGCGCACAGATCTTGCGTGAGATGGGTGCACTCAAGCTCCGTTTGATGACCAATAATCCCGTCAAGCGGGTAGGCCTTGAGAGTTACGGCATTGAGATCGTGGAGAACGTACCAATCGAGATCCAACCGAACCGTTGGAACGAACGGTATATGCGTACCAAAAAAGAAAAAATGCACCATGACCTTAAGCTCGTATAGCGTTTGGCACAGAATTTGAATAAGTAAGGTAAAGGTGAACGGCAGGCGGGTCTCATACCCCATAATCCCATAACCCGTAACCGGTAACCCATAACCCTTTAAAAACTACAATTATGAAAACGAAATTAACTACACTTCTGATGACATTGGCGCTGATGAGCACCATGTTATGGGCGGATGAGACCGTAACGGTTACCGCCAAGAGTACGGACATCTCGGAAGGACTCGATCTGAAGGTTGTAGCTAAACTGTTCGCAGAGGCTAAGAACCTGGAGGAGTTCGAGACGATGCTCAACAACCCTGACAGCGCGTTCTGTAACTTGGACTTGAACGGCGACGGACAAGTGGATTACTTACGCGTAGTAGAGACAGGCGAAGGAAACAAGCGTCTTATCGTATTACAAGCTGTTCTGGCGAAGGATATCTTCCAAGATGTAGCCTCGATATATGTGGAGAAAGACGAGAAAGATGAGGTATCCGTTCAGGTAGTCGGCGATGAGTTTGTGTACGGTACGAACTACGTGATAGAGCCCATCTACGTTTACAGACCGGTTATCTACGATTGGTTCTGGAGTCCGAGTTGGTACGCTTGGCATAGTCCTTGGTATTGGGGTTACTGGCCGGGTTGGTGGTACACACACGCTTGTTGGGCACATGACTGGTACTGGCATCGTTGCTACGCCTACCATCATCATCACTACTACTGCTCTTTCCGCCACGCGCATCATCCGCACCACGGATACCACGAGTTACACAGCGGTGTAAGCCGTCGCGAGTACGCAGTAGCTCATCCGGATCGTTCGTTCACGCAGCGTAATACCGGTATGACTAACGCCCGTGAGATCCGCAGTTCGAGTAGCGGTGTTCGTGCCCGCGAGGCGAGAGTAACAGGCGCAGAGCGCAGTTCATCGACTCGTGCCACAGGCGCAACGACTAGCGCAACGCGCGGTAATACGTTCGGTAGCACGACACGCTCTACTACTCCGGCAAGTACGACCCGCTCTACTACTCCGGCAAGCGCTACACGCTCTACGAGTAGCACAGTAAGTACAACCCGCTCAACGACTCCTTCAAGTACTACGCGCTCTACCACTGGCGTAAGCTCTGGCGGACGCAGCACGAGCAGTACGTCATCGACCCGCACGACGAGTAGCACAGTAAGTACAACCCGCTCAACGACTCCTTCAAGTACTACGCGCTCTACCACTGGCGTATACTCAGGCGGACGCAGCACGAGCAGTACGTCATCGACCCGCACGACGAGTAGCAGTTCATCGACGCGTTCGACCGGCACGGTAAGTGCACCCTCTCGCTCGAGCAGCTCCTCTTCCCGCAGCAGCGGAAGTTACGGAGGCAGTTACGGAGGCGGACGCAGCAGTGGAGGCACTTACAGCGGTGGTCGCAGCAGCGGTGGTTCTGTAGGAGGCGGTGGACGTTCCAGCGGAGGTTCTTCCTCTGGCGGTTCCAGACGCAGATAAAAAAAGAAGGTGGTCACTCGACCACCTTTTTTTACTATAACCGCTAACCGCTAACCGATAACCGCTAACCGCTAACCGATAACCGCTAACCGCTAACCGCTAACCGATAACCACTAACCGCTAACCGCTAATCGCTAACCGCTAACCTTTATCAATGCGCTGCGAGCATGTTTGCCGGATCAAGGAGTTGATCTAACTGCTCTTTGCTCAGCAGTTCGTGCTCCAGTACGAGGTTATACACACTCTTGCCGGTCTCCAGCGCCTCCTTGGCGATCTTCGTGGATGCCTTGTAACCGATAACCGGATTCAGGGCTGTCACGATACCGATAGAGTGCTTAACGGTCTCGAGGTTATGCTCGCGGTTGATGGTGATGCCGTCGATACATTTCTCGCGCAGGATCTTCATCACGTTACGCAACCAGGTAATGGACTCGAAGATACACTCGGTGATGATCGGTTCCATTACGTTGAGTTGTAACTGACCTGCCTCGGCAGCGAAGCAAACAGCCGTGTCATTACCGATCACCTTGAAGCATACTTGGTTAGTCACCTCCGGAATAACCGGATTCACCTTACCCGGCATGATCGAACTACCTGGAGCCATCGGCGGCAGGTTGATCTCATGCAGACCGCATCGCGGACCACTGGCCATCAGTCGCAGGTCATTACAGGTCTTGCTCAACTTAACGGCCAGACGCTTCAGCGCAGCCGAATAGCTGACGTACGCGCCTGTATCCGGTGTGGCCTCTACGAGGTCGCTGGCTAACTCAAACGGTTCGCCTGTCAACTCGCACATCTTCTTGATGCACAGCTCTGCATAACCTGCCACAGCGTTCAGACCCGTACCGATAGCTGTACCACCCATGTTGATCTCATAGAGCAATTTCACGTTACGCTCGAGGTTAGCTACTTCCTCTTCGAGGTTATTGGCGAACGCGTGGAACTCCTGTCCGCTGGTCATCGGCACTGCATCTTGCAACTGCGTACGACCCATCTTGATGGAGTCGTTGAACTCGTTGCCTTTCTTACGCAGCGATGCGATGAGGTTCTTCAACTCCGCCTCCAGACCGCGGTTCATGCGGATGAACGCATAACGGAAAGCAGACGGATAAGCGTCGTTGGTACTCTGCGCGCAGTTCACATGGTCGTTCGGCGAGCAGAACTGGTACTCTCCGCGTTGGTGACCCATGATCTCCAACGCACGGTTAGCGATCACCTCATTGGCGTTCATGTTAACCGTCGTGCCCGCACCACCTTGTACCATGTCGGTCGGGAACTGGTCGTGCATCTTACCGTCGATGATCTCGCGGCAAGCCTGTGCGATAGCTTTGTAGATCTCATCGTTGATGACACCTAAGTCATGGTTCGCCTCCACAGCTGCCAACTTGATGTAACCCATCGCGATGATGTACTCCGGGAAGTCGGACATCTTGAGGTTCGACACCTTGTAATTGTTGATACCACGTTGGGTCTGCACGCCGTAATACGCTTCTACGGGAACTTGCAACTCACCCAACAGGTCGCTTTCAATACGATAGTTTTCCATAATATACTTGTTGTTTATTCTATTTTTCCTAAGAGGGACTTGACGAACTCTACGCGGTTGAACACCTGCAGGTCGGTCATTTTCTCACCTAAACCGATATAACGAACGGGTATCTTAAACTGGTCACTGATGCCGATGACCACACCACCTTTGGCGGTTCCGTCCAGCTTGGTGATGGCGAGCGAACTGACTTGTGTCGCGGCGGTAAACTGACGCGCCTGCTCGAACGCGTTCTGACCGGTCGAGCCGTCCAGCACGAGCATCACGTCGTGCGGCGCGTCCGGCACCACTTTCTGCATCACGTTCTTGATCTTCGTCAACTCGTTCATGAGGTTCACTTTGTTATGCAGACGTCCTGCAGTGTCGATGAGCACTACATCCGCATCGTTTGCCTTCGCCGACTGCAGCGTGTCGAAAGCCACCGATGCCGGATCGCTGCCTTGCTGCTGTTTAACCACCGGCACACCGACGCGCTCACCCCATATGCAGAGCTGCTCTACAGCGGCTGCACGGAAGGTGTCCGCGGCACCGAGGTACACTTTCTTTCCTGCCGCTTTGAACTGGTATGCCAGTTTGCCGATCGTCGTGGTCTTGCCTACACCGTTCACGCCAACCACCATGATCACGTACGGCTTAGCCGGTAACTCCGCCGAGAAATCCGGCACGTCGGCGATGTTATTCTCTTGCAGCAATTGCGAGATCTCATCCACCAGCAGGTTGTTTAGTTCCTCCGTACCCACGTACTTGTCGCGCTTCACACGCGCCTGCACGCGTTCAATAATACGGAGTGTCGTCTCCACACCTACGTCGGACGTGATGAGCGCCTCTTCAAGATTGTCCAGCACGTCGTCGTCAATCGTTGATTTGCCGGCTATTGCGTGACCTATCTTACTCAACACGGACTCTTTGGATTTCTCCAAACCCTTGTCCAGCGTCTCTTTCTTTTCCTTATTAAACCATCCAAAAAATGCCATAAATATAATCTATCATCTATTATCTATAATCTATCCGCATCTTGCGGTAGTCTCTTCGCGCCTCTACGACGGCTTTTGCGCTGCCTTTCTTGCCCGTGCAGAGGAACATCGTTGCCGCGGCATAATCCAGGAAGAACCGAATACCCAGCACTCCCCATTTGCACCGACTGTTCTTGTAGATCATCAGCAGGTTGTTGCGGAAGTTGAGGTAGGTCTTACGCGGGTTGTCATAACTGAGCGAACCGCCACCGAGGTGATACACAACGCTCTGCGGTACACAGGCAAGTTTCCATCCTTTGTTACGCATCCGCCAGCATAGGTCAATCTCTTCCATGTGGGCGAAGAACGATGCGTCCAGTCCGCCGCACTCCTTGTATATTTTAGTGCGCACGCACATGCACGCGCCTGTCGTCCAGTCCACCTCCGCTATCGTGTCGTACTGCCCCTTGTCTTGTTCCACGCGTCCGAACTTACGACCGCGACAATAAGGGTAACCCAACGCACTCAGATAACCTCCTGCTGCACCCGCGTGCTCGAAATAATCACGCTTGCGCCAGCTGCGTATCTTCGGTTGCACGGCCGCCACCTCTGGATGCGCGTCCATGTAGTCGAGTAGGGAAGTGAGCCAGTGTTCCGTCACCTCTACGTCCGAGTTGAGCAGCACCACATACTCCGGAAAACTTTCACCTTTCACCTTTAACCTTTCACCTTCGAGCAATGCAATTGCTCGATTATAGCCTTCGGCAAAGCCGTAGTTCTTATCCAGCACGATCGTCTTGACGCTTGGAAACTCCTTGCGTAGCACCTCAAGGCTCTCGTCCGTACTACCGTTATCGGCCACGATCACCTCACCCTCCGTGTGTTGCACCACCGAAGGCAAATACGTGCGTAGCATCTGCGCACCGTTCCAGTTTAATATGATTGTACTACAAGTCATTATTTTTCTTTTTTAGCGAAGGAATGTACTCTTCTCGGAGGCGTATTTTTGCGAAGGGGTACGCAAAAATCCGTCGAGCAGGGGGCGAGTTACTCCGAAAGAGTAGCATTCCGAACGTTTTTTTTCCATTTGAAACGATTATGTGTCCAGAGCCATAAATGCGGCTGTTCTTGTATGTTCTGTTCCAATATCCGTGCGTACGCTTCCGTGATCTCGCCTTCGGCGGTGTTCTTCGGATCGGCGGCTATCGTCTTCATCTGCACGCGGTAATATCCTCGGTCCTCTCGTGTTATATAGAGGTAGAACACCGGATAACCGAATTTCTTGCCAAGCACCTCTGCGCCGTCCAAGAAGCCCGTCTCTTGGTTTAAGAACGTCGTCCAGGTTCGTGTCACTTCCGGTCGCGGTTTCTGGTCGCTCAGCAAACCTACCGTCACAGGCTTTTTCTCCGCGCGATAACGCACCAACTCTCTCAGTATACGTTGTTTCTCCACGCATGCACCGCCGCGTTTGGAGCGGATGTTGAGCATCAACTTATCCATCGCCTCGCTCTTCAGCTTGCGGTATACGTTCAGCTCCGTCACACCCGGACTCACCCACTGTTGCACAGACGCCATCCATTCCCAGTTGCCGAAATGCGCGAGCATGAGCAGTCCGCCTCCTGCCGCATCGACCAGCTTGTTCACTTCGTCCATGCCCTCAAAAACCACACGCTGCCGCATCTCTTCGTCCGTCATCCGGTAGCCGTAAACGGTCTCGACGATGGTGTAGCAGAACTGCCGGTAAAAATCCCGTGCTATCTGCTTGCGCTCGGCTTCGGTCTTGTCCGGAAACGACTGCCGCAGGTTCTTCGCTACCAATCGCCGTCTGTACCGCACCACATACATCATCAGCGGATAAATCAACCAGTCCGCGAAAGCGTGGTGTACGCGCAGAGGCAAACGGGATAATATGGAGACGAGGAACTGAAGCACTTATTGTTAACAGTTTAACAATATGACAACGAACAGCAAGGTGACGGGCGCAGCCAACAGGATCGAGTCAAAACGGTCTAACACACCTCCGTGACCCGGCAGGAACTTACCGCTGTCCTTCACACCTATCGAGCGTTTGAACAGGCTCTCCATGAGGTCACCGAGCGTGCCGAAAGCACTTACTACGAACGCAAACGCACCCGCTATCAGCAACTCAAAGCCCGGTTTGGTGATCGTGTCGAACCAACCGAAGCGGTTCAGTATGAAGGCGGCTCCTATCGTAAACGCCAGACCACCGAACAGACCTTCCCAACTCTTCTTCGGACTCACGCGCGGAAACATCTTATGGTTGCCTCCTGGCATCTTCTTCGCCGTCAATACACCTACGCAGTACGCTCCCGAGTCATTCACCCAGATCAGCACGAACACCGCGAGCATCAACCACGGACTAATATGGTTAAGCACGTTCATCAGCGCAAACGGCAACGCTATCATAATCTGACCGATCAGAAAATGTCCCCAGTTCTGCAGAGGACTCTCCGCTTTATTCCATAACTCGGCAAGCAGGGTAATGAGCACAAGCACTATATATGCCAGCGCTATATAGGTAGCAACAACCGGGTCAGAGCCCTCATACAGCGCCACGGCCAATCCCATCAACAGCGCCGCTGTCTCGCTCAGTACGTCCATCCAGCAATGCGGATGCGTCAGCCTGTTAAACTCCCGTACGGCCAGCACCGCCAACATCGCTGCCAGCGCATCAAAAGCCGCTTCATTCCATAGGATAGCACCTACCACAACTGCCACATATACCGCGCCACTAAGCGTCCGTTTCCAAAATTCACTCATCGTATTTTACAATTCGTATTGTTAGTCACATAATTTGCGCTGCAAATTTACTGCTTTTTTTTTATATATGCAAATTTATTTGCAATTTTTGCTTTTGTGCTTTCTTCTTTTGTGCGGGATACCATCCCGCTCTATGTCCATTACGCCCGATGCCATCGGGCATGTGGTTCTTTTCTTTCTTCTTTTTCAGGCGGATTTAATCCGCCGCTTCTTCTTTCTGGCTCGGGGCATAGGCGGATAGCCCCTGCGCATTTTGCTCTCGTTTTCTTGATTTTAGGTAAAAAAACATACTTTTTTTTCGATTTTTAGTACAATTATTTGCGTATTCGGAAAAAATGTTGTACCTTTGCGGCCGCAAAGGCCTCACCGCCTCTGCAGGTCGCTCCTCGACCGTAAATAGGAGGACATATTGAATAATAAGCGTCTTACGCGCTTTGTTTTGGCTAACTCGAATCTCGCAAATTCATAAATTCCAAAACATAGCGACACTAAGATGCTCACATGTGTATATTAAAAGGTACACGCGCTTGTGTGTACATGTATATACATTTTTGTGGGCTCAGTGTTGTTTGTTCGGAATTGAAGGCAATGCGAGAGCCTGAGTTAGCGGAACAGCAACATTGTGTCCGCTTTTTTTGTGTATATTAACTAACTAAAATATCAACAATTAAAACTTTATTTTTATGAGAAAACTTCATTTCTTCTCAATCCTCGTGGCGCTCTCACTCGCTACAACAAATCTATGGGCGTTGCCTACAGGTGTTGTGAATGGCAAACTGCCGGGTGTGTTTAGGGCTGGCTGTGATGTGTACGTCTATTTCTCGCAAGGCAATTTGCAATATATCGGTAGTGCATCTACACCATATTGGAAGTTCGCTGAAGAACAATGTATTTTTCTAGGCGATAATCAAACAGGCACCTCCTCCACGATAGACCGCGATCTTTTCGGCTATGGTCAAAGCCAAACACCTTGGAAGACATCTACAAAAAATGGTGACTATAGTTGGCAAGGAGATTGGGGACGGAATGTTATCTCGAATGGTGGAAACTCAGGAAAACCGACGATGTGGCGTACTCTTACAAAAGATGAGTGGCTTTATATCATAAACACGAGGACGGGAGATGACGCTTCTGTTGTCGCTTCAACCCCCAATGCCCGTTACGCAAAAGCAACAATTAATACGGATATTAATGGCGGTGTTACCGGGCTTATCCTATTTCCTGCTAGCGGTACTTTCGCAAGCGGTGAATTCACTAATGTGGGTTCTATAAATAAAACATCTGGCGCATTAACGTCCACAACTTGCACTTCTGCGCAATGGTTAGCATTAGAAGCCAAAGGTTGTGTATTCTTGCCTCTTGAGGGGAGGCGCAATGGTACAAGCAGGGATGATACAACTCAAGGATATTATTGGAGTTCTACAGGAGTGGATTCTGATTATGCTTATGGGTTCCTATTCTCTGGTAGTCGGTGTGAGGCGTATAATGTTAACAAAAAGATGGCCTTAGGAGTTCGTCTCGTCCAAGATATGCCTGATGAATTAAAACCGGAAGTACCTAAAGCGTATACTTCCAAAGCACCTATTGCTAATAACTTAACATATATTGGTTCCAGCCAATCCCTCGTTACTGCAGCAGGATATGCTACCGGTGGTACAGTGAAATATAAATTGAGTACATCCGAAAGTTGGAATACATCTTGCCCTTCTGCAACTATTGCCGGTGATTATATCGTTCAATGGTTTGTGGATCATACAGGCAATAGTCAGTGTTATGTTAGTTCAGATGTACAAGAAATCCATGTCACCATCAAAAGAGCATCAGCTTCCGCTCCTAGCCCGATGCCTACTATAGAGGCTGCGACATTAACTTACAACGGTTCCGCGCAAGATTTAGTAACCACAACAGGTTCTATTCAATCGGGTTATACCACAGTATATTCGACCGATGGCGTTAATTGGAGTTCCACCATCCCACAGGGAACCAATGCCGGTGACTATACAGTATATTACAAATTCTACAAAGGCGATAACTACGAGTATGTTCCTTCGCCGAATACAATCGATGCATCCATCGCTAAAGCGGATCTTCCGGGCGTAATCCTTCCGGCAAGTACCAGCACTATCCCGTACGATGGTACAGAGAAAACTTTGTTGGAGATCGATCCCGTCGCAAATGCCACGATTTGGTATAAATTAGGATCTGGCGAATGGACTACCACGCCTCCGACCCGCACAGATGCCGGAGACTATAGCGTACAGTATAAGATTGTACCGGATGACGAGGTAAACTATAATACCATTGGTCCGGAGACAGTTACTGTTACCATTGTTGACTATCCGACTATTACCGACCAAACTGCCGATGATGCAACGATTGCAAGTATCCTCACTGGTCTTACCGATCCTTGGCAATTAAAGGTAAAACGTATCATCTATGCCGACGGCGAGTATAACACCATCTGTCTGCCGTTTGCTCTGGACGCAAGTGCCCTTGCTGCAAGCCCGTTAGCCGGCTTCAATAACCTCAAAACCATCAAGGGCGCCAGCGTTACAGGCAGCGGACAGGCTCTTTCCATCGACATCTTTGTAGAAGACGTCACCGAGATGGAAGCCGGTAAACCGTACCTCATCAGCTATCCGAGCGCACACGCAGACATCGTGGACCCTGTCTTCCAACTGTCCTCGACTACGTCTTATGAACTTCATGCAGGTTCGGTTACAGCCGACGGTGTGACCTTCAAAGGCATGTTCGCGCAGGTACACATTGACCCGTACACTAACGAGCGCGATGAGGACTACCTCTTCTTAGGTGCCAATAGCCAACTCATGTGGCCGAATAATGATGCTTCATACATGCGTGGCTTCCGTGCATACTTCATCATCGACCGTAACGCCATCCCTGCGCAAGTTGCACCTCGCGGCACACACGCTCGTTTCGTCAACGCTCCGAAACAGCCGACATCCATCGAGAACACCGAGCTCTATACCCAAGCACAAAAGCTCCTCGAGAACGGCCAACTCATCATCCTTAAGAACGGCATCAAATACAATGCCCAAGGACAAGTGCTGAAATAACGAATTATAATAACCTTGTTTTTTATGTTTATGTCCTCAATTGTTTGTAACTCG
>CACXPH010000018.1 GCA_902769535.1 uncultured Bacteroidales bacterium | reverse complement strand
GCTAAGCCGAAAAAGAAAGAGGGTCACAAGTGTGGCGACTACCTGATCGGTACCCACCGTACGGCAGCAACCACCAACCCGAACTGCACGCGTCTGTACGTCCGTAAGGGTGACACCTACGGTAACAACATCTCGCAGACCGAAGACTCCATCAACGCACGTACTCGCTTCGCAGCAGTATCGGCAGCGGTGAAAGCTCGTCGCAAAGACCTGAGCCACATGGCACAGGATTTGCAGGCGTTCAACGCGCAGAAAGACTCGCCGACCGGCAAGAAGACCATGACGGCTTACCTGTGGAAGGTTTGCGGTGATGCGTACGATGCGCAGCAGGGCTAAGCCGCATGGCTTATCCGCCTCGGTCGTGGACCGCGTCTCGGTCTAAGACCGAAAAAGCAGTAAATCTGCAAAAAAGAATGGCATATGCTTGCATATGTCATTTTTTTGTAGTAATTTTGCGGCGCAAAATTTGAAAAATGAATGCTATGAAAAAAGAAGAAAAAGCGCAAGCAAGCGAAGCGAAGGTCAAGAAAGACCGACAGGAAAAACAAGAACTGCACATCCGAATTGAGCGGTGGCAGGATCTGGTTGACATCCTCGACGACAAGAAAAAAGTGTACCGCCTGGCCGTTGTGACGATCATTATCGGTCTGACGCTGTTCTCCGGCGTGACGTTTATCGTGCTGCAACTCAAGAAGTCCTTCACCTATAGCGACATCACGACCAACGCTTTGGGTGCAACCACCCTGCGCGATGAGCAGAAAGAGGTGGCATATTTCCTGTTCAATACCGCTACCATCTGGGCGAACTCCGGTATCGAGGTGGAGGAAGGCGATGTGATCTCCGTGCACTCATCCGGTTCGGCGCACACGGCTATCCACCATCTGGACGAAGCGGCGATCAACAACCGCAAGCCGGACGAGGATTATTTCGATGCGGACGGTGAGCGCTTCAACACGATCTCTCCGCGCGACAGAGCCCGTCGTAAGTATCGTATCGTGCCCTATCTGCCCAACAATGCGCTTATCATGCAGGTCTATAGCGGTAACGGCCGGCCGCCGATGAAAGCGGGAACGGACGGGCAGCGGAAGAACTTCTACTACGTAGCCCAGCATCGCGAGAACATCATCATCCACGAGAGCGGTACGCTCTATTTCGCGATCAACGATATTGTGCTGGACTCCACGACCATCTACAAGATGAAGGAGGATAACTATAACTACATGTTGAAGAACGAAGAGAATGATCCTGTATTGGCTAAACACCATGATCTCATTCAGGAGATAGAGCGCAAGGATGTGTGCCGAGAAAAAAGCGATAAGAAGGTGCTGACCAAAGAAGCGGCACGCCTCTCTCCGGAAAAGGCAGCTATATACAGAGAATGCTTGAAGCACGCCATCTATCAGTTCGGTCCGTACTACGATGAAGAGACGCATCAGATAGACAATTGTACCTTCAAGACCGAGATGGATTATTATATCGAGCATAAGTATCGGACGGCATGGTTTGACGACAATGTGGGTTCGTTCTTGATTGTTGTTGAAAAGAATTATCGTAAGTAATATGGCTACCAAAAAGAATCTCTCTTCGGACATCCTGCAACGTATCCTGGATTCCGGCAGCAGTAAGGTCTCCATCGATGACGACAGCATCTGGCAGGCCATGATGAGCGGTGGTCCGGAGTTGTTTAAGAAACGCTCCGTTCGGCTGATCGGTTTGGCGATGGTAGCCGTCTTTACGGTGGCGTTCGTGGTCTATAGCGCGGTGTTCTACGTGCAGAATGTGCTGCTGTACAAGGCCGACCTGCAGATCAATCAGTTCGGTACCTTCGTGCGCAAGTCCTATAACAGCGAGTATGCCATGTTCCTCTACGATCCGGCAGAGGCATGGGCTGCATCGGGTATTCAGGTGCAGAAAGGAGATAGGTTGTTTATCTCTTCGTCCGGAGCGTATCACACCAAATACGAGTGCCTTATTGACGCCACGCGGCGTAACCACTGGGCAGACGCGCGTAACCAATTACTCGTAGATAAAGGACGTGACGCACTCAATACGCCGGCTATTGTCGATAGTCTTAAGAAGAACCTGTGCCGCTATATCGACATGAGTATTCCGCCTGACTCGGTAGATCCGAAACATCCGCTGTACATAGACCGGAAAAATCTGAAGGTCAAACAACCGCTCCATCTGGGTGACACTGCCCTCTTCGGCGATGTGCTGATGCAGATCGTGCCGGAAGAGTTTCTGCGGGATACCGGTTATTTGACCGCGTCGCAGGTGTACGGTATACCTCGCATGCAAAGCAACGTGAAGGAGCCGCTCATTATCGATCATAACGGCGTGCTGGCCTTTGGTGTCAATGACAGCCGGCCGCAGAACAACGTCGGTCAGATACTTGTGGTCATGGAGATTTACCGGCAGCAGACCTGGCAGAAGGCACTTAGGAAACTGTTCCAAGGCCAACTGATCGATTTGCCGTATTACTGGTATGACTACTGGCGTCACCACAGTGTGAAACTGAACGCCTGGTGGCATCCGCTGGCATCCATCGCTTTCGCGCTTTGGGTGATTCTTGAATACCTGCTTGTTTGCATCATTCTGTACTGCATACCGTTCCTGATCTATGCCCTGATCGAGAAGAAAAGCCTGTTTGGTCTTATGGCCCTCGTGGCGATGATCAGTTGCCACCGGCCGTCCACCGTGGAGACGAATATCCGCATGTGGGAGAATAGCGGTTTGGCTACCGAAGAAGAACTGGCGACCCTCAACTGTTGGCGTCAGGACCCTGCTATGACCGATGTGCTCAATGATGCCTTCGGTTCGGTGATTGAGTTCGGTACAGCCGGTCTGCGCGGTCCGATGGGACCCGGAACGAACCGCCTCAACGCTTTCTCCGTGGCACGTGCTACGCAGGGCTTGGCTAATTATCTGAACGAACAGACGTTGCCGGACAAGAAAGGTGTGGTTATCGGGTATGACAGCCGCAAAAACAGCCAGGTTTTTGCGCTCATAACGGCAGACGTGCTGACGGCGAACGGTATTCCCGTCTTCCTGTTCGACTCGATGCGTCCGACGCCGGAGATCAGTTTTGCTATCCGCGAACTGAACTGCATGGCGGGCGTCAACATCACCGCTTCGCATAACCCCAAGGAAGATAACGGATATAAGGCCTACTGGCATGACGGAGGACAGATCGTGCCGCCGCATGACAAGGCGATCATGGACAAGGTACAAGCTATCCGACCGAAAGATATCCGGCGTAACCGCGTGGATTCGTTAATCACCTATTTAGGTGAAGAAATGGATCTTCGCTATGCCGCTACCACGCAATTGGCGCTATTAGACAAGGAGGCAGACGCGGCAGCCAAGGATCTGAAGATCGTCTATTCGCCGATGCACGGAGCCGGCAACGACATCGTGCCCTTGTGCCTGAAGACCATGGGCATTACGGCGGTATCGAGAGTGATGAACCAACTGCCCGATAACGGCGAGTTCGCGTCGGTACAGCACAACGCGAAACGACAGGCTAATCCCGAAGACCCGAAAGCGATGCAGTATCTGCTGGAGCAAGCCCAAGCCGAGCAAGCCGATCTGGCGGTGGCTACCGACCCCGATGCCGACCGCTTTGGTTTCTACTGCAAGGACAGTAAGGGTACCTGGCAACGCGTGGACGGACATCAGTCCACCATGCTCTTTACCCAATACATCATCGACACGCGCAAACGATTGGACAGCATGCCGGAACATCCCTTCATGGGACGGACGATCGTGACCTCGGAGATCGTACGCAAGATTGCCCAAGAGGCCGGCATCACGATGTACGATGAGTACACCGGTTTCAAATGGATTGCCCACCGTATAGAGACGGTTAGCAACGAGCACCCTGAGTACACGTTCATAGGCGGCGGAGAAGAGAGTTTCTGCTATCTGCCGTATGCCTTCTCGCGCGATAAAGATGCGCCGGCCTCGATCTGTCTGCTGGCGGAGATGTATGCGAGTGCACGCATGCGCGGTACCACGCTCTGGGATGACCTGATGGCTATCTACAAGCGCTATGGATTCCAGCGCGAATATACCGAGAGCGTCCAGTTTGTACAAAACACCTCATGGTCGAAGATGAAAGGAAACGTGATGAGTGCCTTCCGTAACGATCTGAAGACCATAGGCGGCGAAGAATGTGCGTCTATTGATTACAGCGACCCGACCGTCGCAGCCGATCATAACATGTTCGACACCAGCGATGTGCTGCAGTACTTCACGAAGAGCGGTATCAAGGTGACCATCCGTCCCAGCGGCACGGAACCCAAACTGAAATTCTATGTGGAGGTGCCCTGCGACACCTTCCGGTCGGCAGACGATTATGCGCAGGCCTGCCGATATACGGCGTCCGTCAAAGACCGTATAGTGGCGGAACTGGCACAGATTTTGCAGGATAACCATTTTGAAATGAAATAAATAATACAACCCATATGAAAAAACTGATTATTATTCCTTTTATGCTCCTGACGCTGTGCGTCATGGCGTCCACACCCAAACCGTATTTCACCTCTCCTGAGATGCCGAATGCGCTTCATTACCTGCCGGCACCGCCGCAGAGCGATGAGATGCGTTTTGCGTATGACACGGCGCAGTACAACTGGGGCAAGAGTATGCGTCCGACACCGCGTGGCGAGAAAGCACGTTTGGATGCCGAATACAGCATCGCGCGTATCGCCGCTATCTTCTCGCCGGTGATGGGCATTGAGATCTCCGAGACGAACACGCCGCAGATATGGAAACTGCTGACGGACGCCACCAAGACCGCGGATTTCGCATGCGACAGCGCGAAAATCACCTACATGCGTAAACGGCCGTACATGGTCTTCCACGAACCGACACTCATGCCCGAAGACGAAGAACCGCTGAGTCATAACGGTTCCTATCCGTCCGGACATACTACCCTCGGATGGACAAGCGCTTTGATCCTCTGCGAGATCAATCCTGCTAAGCAGGATGCCTTGCTCAAAGAAGGCTTCGAATACGGGCAGAGTCGTGTGATTGCCGGTTTCCATTGGCAGAGTGATGTCGATGCTGCGCGGGTCGTAGCAGGTGCGGCTTTTGCCCGCCTGCATACCAGCAAGGCCTACCTCAAACAACTGAGCAAGGCACAGAAAGAATTTCGTAAGAAAAGCAAATAAGTGAAGCGGCGGTGGCTCATAGTGCTCGCGTTGGTGATGAGTGTGCAACTCTTCGCTGACCGTCAGTACCTGGACTCGTGTATGATTCGCGTTCAGGACGGCGACACGCTGTATATGGCGTGGCTGCACGAGGTGTGGGTCTATCCGCCGATGAAGTTCAAAAATAAGAAACAACAGCGTTTCTATTGGCGCACCGTGCGGGATGTGAAGAAATGTCTGCCGTATGCCAAGATGATCACCAAAGATATGGCATACGCCGATCAACAGCTGGCCAAACTGCCGGATAACAAATCCCGTAAGAAATGGTGGCATACCTATGAGCGATATTTGTTCAAGAAGTACGAAAAGGACTTTCGAGGCATGTATGCCAGCCAGGGCATGATGCTCATGAAACTCATGGACCGCGAGACGGACAAGACCAGTTACGAACTCATCAAGCAATACAAAGGCAAGGCGGCAGCGAATTTCTGGCAGTTCGTGGCCAAACTCTTCAAGAACGACCTCAAAGAGGAGTACGATGCCTCAGACAAAGACCGCATCACCGAGCGCGTGATCAACCTCGTCGAAGCGGGACAGTTATAAAAAAATTTGCATATGTCATTTTTTTGTAGTATCTTTGCACCCGCATTAACAGAAACAAACAATTTTTAAGTATGATATACAGATTTACATTTTCGTGTGAGGAAGGTGATCCTGCTTTCCGCCGTGTGTTTGAAGCAGACGCAGACGCGACGTTCCTGGACTTGCATGAGGCTATCCTGAAGAGTGTCGGTTATCCGGACGATCAGATGACTTCTTTCTTCCTGTGCAATGACGAGTGGGAGAAAGGGCAGGAAGTGACGCTCGTGGAGATGGACTCGAACTTCGAGTACGACAACATGGTGATGAACGAGACCCGTCTGAGTGACCTGATAGAGGAAGTAGGCCAACGTCTGATCTATATCTTCGATCCGATGTTCGAGCGTTATTTCTTCGGAAGTCTTAAGGAGATCAAACCGGGTTCGATGAACGGCGTGGAGTGCGTGGAGTCGAAGGGCAAAGCGCCGAAGCAGCTGAAGTCCGACGATCCGCTGGCCGGTCTGAACACCGGTAAGGGTGGCGACGATGATTTCCTCTTTGACGATGAGTTCAAGGACGAGTACGACCTCGGTGATATCGACATGGAAGGCTTCCAGGACTTGTCCTTCGATGACGGAACCATGTTCTGAGTCGCTCACTACCCTCGTACGTGTACCAAAACTCCGTTTTAGTAGTAAGTACTCGGGTGTGCTCGACTTCCCCAAAAAATAAAATTTTTCGGGGGCCCCATATAAAATGACAAAGTCATTATTATTGATATTAGGTCCGACGGGAGTAGGAAAGACCGAACTGTCGCTTCGCGTAGCGGAGCATTACGGTTGTCCGATCGTGAACTGCGACAGCCGGCAGGTTTTCCGCTCTATTCCTATCGGCACAGCCGCTCCGACGGCGCAAGAGCAAGCGCGCGTGAAGCATTATTTTGTGGCGACGCGCGAGTTGGAGGACGATTATAATGCCGGGCAGTTCGAGCGCGACGCGATGGAGTTGCTGGACACCTTGTTCAAGACCCATGAGGTGGTAGTGATGACTGGAGGGTCGATGCTGTATGCCGACGCGGTGTGCAATGGACTGGATGACCTGCCGAGCGTACCGGATGCTCTTCGTCAGCAGGTACAGCGAGACTACGAGACGAGAGGTCTGGTGTGGTTGCAAACGGAAGTGCAGCGCCTCGATCCGGCATACTGGCAACTGGTGGACCAACAGAACCCCGCTCGCTTGGCACACTGCGTGGAGATGTGCTTGACAACCGGTCAGACGTACTCTTCTTTGCGCACAGGTGAACGCAAGCAACGACCGTTCCGCATCATTAAGATAGGACTCGAGCGTCCGCGTGAAGAGCTGTACGACCGCATCAACCGCCGCGTGATCCAGATGATAGCGGACGGGCTGGAAGACGAAGCCAAAGCCGTCTATCCCAAACGCCAACTCAACAGCCTCCAGACGGTGGGGTATAAAGAGTTGTTCGCGTATTTCGATGGCGAATACGACCGTAACCGCGCTATTGAACTGATACAACAAAACACGCGTCATTACGCCAAACGACAGATGACTTGGTTTCGACGCGATAAAGACATTCATTGGCTGCAAGCCAACGACGATTATGAGAAAAATATACATCTTATTGACACTCTGCTGCGCGCTGATAGCCTGCACGAAGATTGACGTGGACTTCAGCTTTTCGCCTGAAGCACCCCGTGCAGGTCAGGCGGTGACCTTCAGCAACCTCTCCAACGGCGGTGAGGACTGGGCATGGACTTTCGGTGACGGAGGCACATCGACCGTCAAATCGCCTTCTTATACCTACAAGAACCCCGGTACGTATATGGTGACGCTCAAGGTGGACGGTAAGTCGTCGCTCACCAGCACGAAACAGATAACGGTCTATGACACGATTCCTACCTTCGTGGCGAACGATTCGACGTTTGAGATCTTCCGTGACTATACCTTCACGGCCAATGTGTATAACCCGTACAGTTATACTGTGGAGTATCAATGGACTCTGCCGCTTAACACGCAGTATGCGGAGGTGACCAGTTCATCCATGGAAGGCACGTCGCTGACGCTTTACTTCACGCAAGCCATGACCGAGGCGCCTATATGGCTCGATATCATCCTCAACGGCGATACGACGCATATCAAGAAGACTTTCTTGGTGGCGGACCGCGAGACGAACTCCGTGCTCTTCCGTAATAGCGAAGGAGACTACCGCCAGCGTATCTTCGGCCAGCGTGCCGAGACGGTGCATCCCGACCAGACAGCCGCGTCGCTGTTAGATGCTGTGCAGGATACCGCGCAGACCTACAACGGCAAGGACTTCCGGTTGAGTGAGTTAAAGAGCCTCTTCCCAAACCTGTTAGGCTTTAAGATCGCGAACCGTAAGATCTACTATCGAACGACGGACGGACTGTGGGTGGCGCTGTTGGATGGAGCGAACCGCGTGCAGATAGAGAGCGAAGCGTGTCCGGCGATGACGATCGACCTGGAGGACAACCGCATCTATTGGGCCGTTGATGACGAGGTGCGTTATATGCCGCTCATCGGATCGGATAACAACCAGTTCGTGACCGAACCCAAGGTTATCAATTCGCTCCAAGGTGTGACTAAAATTGCAGTAGATAACTAAGATGAAACAACCCGATTATATATTTGAGACCAGTTGGGAGGTCTGTAACCGCGTAGGCGGTATCTATGCCGTCCTTTCTACACGTGCCGCATCCATGCAGGCGGAGCATCCCGATAAGGTGTTCTTCTTCGGACCCGATTTCGGAGAGCATAGTGACATATACTTTACGGAGGATAAATCGCTGCTCAAAGGATGGAAAGCACCGCACCCTGTTCGTGTCGGACGATGGAAAGTGCCGGGTGAACCGATCGCTATTCTGCTGAAATACGACTCTTTATGGCCGAAGAAAGATGAGATATACGGCTGGGCATGGGATAAGTTCCAGGTGCAGAGTCACGCGGCTTACGGCGATTATGACGAGTCCTGTCTGTTCGGTTATGCGGCAGGCATGGTGATGGAGAGTTTGTACAAAAGGTTAAAGGTGAAAGGTGAGAGCTTAGAGGTCTGTATGCACGCCAACGAGTGGCAGACGGCTTTCAGTATCTTCTATCTCGAGGACCACTGCCCGAAGATTGCTACGCTCTTTACGACCCATGCCACAGGTATCGGACGCTCGATAGCCGGTAACGGCAAACCGCTGTACGACTATTTCGAGGGATATAACGGCGATCAGATGGCGGCGGAACTGAACATGGTTTCCAAACACTCGGTGGAGAAACAGGCGGCGCATTATGCGGACTGCTTCACAACGGTCAGTGATATAACTGCGCGTGAGTGCAAGCAGCTGCTGGATAAACCGGTAGATGTCGTGACGCCGAACGGATTCGAACCGACCTATGTACCGAAAGCCAAGGAGTTTGATGCCCGCCGCAAAGAGGCGCGTGAGGCATTGCGCAAAGTGGCGGGAGAGCAACTCGGAGGAGTGGTGCCGGAGAATGCTTTGTTTGTATGTATCTCCGGTCGTCAGGAATGGAAGAACAAGGGCATCGACGTCTTCGCTTCCGCGCTGGACAAGTTGGCGCAGAAGATCTATCATAGCGGACAGTTGGAGCGGGAAGTGGTGGCTTTCGTCATGATCCCGTATCTGGATCGGGCTCCTGCGCGCAAAGGCAAAGTGAGTGCGGTCTTCGTTCCCTATTACCTCGACGGGCATGATCCGCTCTTTGGTAAGACCTATTATGACTTGCTCATCGGCATGGACGTGACGGTCTTCCCGTCTTATTACGAACCATGGGGCTATACGCCGCTGGAGTCCTGTGCGTTCCATGTACCGACGATCACCACCAGTCTGGCAGGATTTGGCGCGTGGGCTGCCAAGCAGAAAGATCAGTATGGTGTGATCGTGATCGAGCGTAATGACTCGAACTTCGAGCAGGTGGCAACCCAAATAGCAGACGACCTCTTGCGCTTTGACCGCCTGTCCAAAGAAGATAAGGCACGTGCGCGCAAAGAGGCGGCAGCTGTCGCCAAGAAAGCCGACTGGAAGCACTTCTTTAAGTACTATCACCAGGCCTATGAAATAGCAATCACTAACTCACAAAAACGGAATAAGAAATGAAAAGTTTATTATTGTTAGTACTCGCATGTACTAATTTTCTGGTAGGCAAACAAGCATCGAACGATGGTAGTACCATCATCTCCTATGCTGCTGACTCATACGGCATGTACGGTTATCTGCATTTCTCGCCGGCCGCCGATTATGAGCCGGGTGCGATGCGGGAGGTCAAAGACTGGGACACCGGTCGTCCGCAGGGACAGATCCCGCAGGTGGCACATACCTATTCGGTGGTCGGAAATACGAATGAGAACCAGGTCACGATTGGTGAGACCACATGGGGCGGACGTGAAGCCTTATGGGACACGGTCGGCATCGATTACGGAAGCCTAATCTATATTGCTTTGGAGCGCTCCAAGACCGCGCGTGAGGCGATCGAATGGATGATCACGCTGGTCAACGAATACGGGTACGCTTCGGAAGGTGAGTCTTTCTCTATCGGTGACCCGAACGAGGTGTGGATCATGGACATGATCGGTAAAGGGCCGGGTAAGAAAGGTGCTAACTGGGTAGCTGTTCGTATTCCGGACAATGCGATTTCCGCGCATGCCAACCAGGCGCGTATCACCAAACTTCCGCAAGGCAAAGCCAAACTGACCAAAGAACAGAAACGTCTTCAGAAGAAACTCAACTGCGTCTGCAACGGAGACTGGATGTGGAGCAAGGATCTGATCGCTTTTGCGCGTGAGAAAGGGTACTTCACCGGCGCAGACAAGGACTTCAGCTATCAGGCGGCATACAACCCGTTTGACTTCAGCGGTCTGTATGTATGCGAGGCACGCGTATGGTCGTTCTTCAACCATTTCAGCAATGATATGGACAAGTATTTCGACTACGCTACCGGCGCTACGTTCCGCGCGACAGGTGGTAAGGACGAAGGCGAACATATGCCGCTGTGGATCATCCCGAACCGCAAAGTGAGCGTGCAAGACATCAAGGAATGTATGCGCGATGAGTACAAAGGTACACCGCTCGATATTACCCAAGGCACCGATGCCGGACCGTGGAACAGCAAGTTGCGTTTCGGTGGTCTGGGCTTCAAACTGACGGATGAGAACGATACTACCCAGACGACGCAGTACTGGTACGAGCGCCCGACGGCTACACAGCAGACCGCTTGGTCCTTCGTTTCCCAAATGAGAAGTAACAACCGTTATGGTATCTTCTGGTTCGGTGTAGATGACGCAGCCTGCTCGTGCTACACGCCGATGTACAGTTGTATCAATCATGTGCCGGAGTGCTTTGAGCAGGGTAACGGCGACAGTTATACCTTCTCGCCGACCAGCGCTTGGTGGACGTTTAACATGGTGGCTAACTGGGCATACACCAAGTACAGCCGTATGTACCCGCACATCCGCGAGTTGCAACAGGCATGGGATGATAAGTTCAATACCCAGGTGGCAGGCGTGGACGAACAGGCTGCTTCGCTGGATGACGAGGCTGCACGTGCTTTCTTGACGAACTACAGTTGCTCGCAGGCGGAGAACCTCGTGGCAGACTGGCAGCGACTCTATATCTACCTCATCACCAAGTTCATCGACGGTCAGGAGCGCAAGGAAGAGAACGGTCAGTTCAAACGTAACCCGTATGGCAACAGTTGTGGACCGAACCGTCTGGCGATGCCGGAGAAATTCCTTCGCATGGTAGCGCCGGAGATCACACACGAATAAGAAAAAAGCCTCTCAACCGAGAGGCTTTTCTTATAGTCAAATCTAAAATCATAAATTTGAAATCATAAATTTGAAATCATAAATTTGAAATCATAAATTTGAAATCATAAATCTAAAATCTGTATCCAAAGGATACATACCATCCCCACTCCCACATTTGCTGGTTGGCAACGAGTTTGGTACGAACGAGGTTATTCAGACCGAAATCATACCCGGCTTGCAGGCGGTAACGATCCCACTCCAGACCTCCACCTAATCCCCATTGGATATTCGCGCGCATCAATTCGCTGTCCATACGGTCGTACGGTTCCGTAGGGATGTTCTGCGTTTGTAACCATGCCTCCGTCTTCGGACTCAGGTGGTTCTGCAGGTAGTCATTCTGCGCCAGACCGATATGTAACTGCGGACCGGTGTAGAAGAACAGGTTCAGTTGTTTCCACAACGGAATGGTATAGAAGCAGCGGACGGGAATCGTCAGGTTGTGCGCCAGTACGCGGTGCTGGATATACTCCTCTTGCACGGTTGGAGCATCCTGTGAACGCCAGTGTTGCTGCTGACGACCGTAAAGCAGGGTGTAGAACACACCCGTCTGCAGACTGAAATGAATAGGCAGGTTGAACGTGAACGTAGCACCTAACCGCACGCCGTGCAGGTACATGTCCGGGTACGTCAGGTTGCGACTACGTTGCTGATCCTGCGCATAACCCACCTCCAAGCGATAGTCCACGTTGAACTGATAACGCTGCTCTTTCTCCACTTTGCGGGTAGGATCAAAGAACGTGTTATCCGCTATTTGGTATGCCGGTTTTTTTGTGTCGTCAGCCCACAGCGTCACGACACTTACGGCAAGAATCGCTATAATACAACAGATTTTTTTCATATTCGCCTGCAAAATTACTGCTTTTTTTTGAAATATGCAAAAAAAATTGTACCTTTGCACTCGATTTTGTATGATGGCTTATTCGTTTCGCACATATCTCCCGTATTATAAGCGCAACTTAAAGGTTGCCTTTCCGGTCATGCTGTCCCAGTTCGGCGCAGCGATGGTGGGCTTGGCGGACTCAATCATGGTAGGCCATTACGGTACGACCGATCTGGCAGCAGTCAGTTTCTCGAACGCGTTATTCTTCACCGTCATGGTCTTTGCGATGGGTGCGGTCATGGGTATCACACCTCTCGTGGGGCACGTGCACGGACGATTAGAGAAACTGCTCGAGCAAGGCACAACGGAAGAGGAGATAGCGCATAAACATGAGCAGATCACTTCTTATCTGGCCAACGGTCTGGTGTTCATGGCACTGATGAGTCTGTTCTCTTTGGCTCTGTTAGCTCCGTGTATTCCCTTCCTGGACAGCTTCGGTCAGGAACCCGAAGTGGCTTCGTGCGCGCGCACGTACTATATATTAATAGTACTCTCTATCGTGCCGTTCCTGCTCTTCTGCTTTTCCAAACAGTTCCTCGAAGGACTCGGAAATACCTTCGTAGCGATGGTCATCACGATAGGTTGCAACCTGCTTAATATCTTCCTCAACTGGCTGTTTATCTTCGGTCATTGGGGTTGCCACGCCATGGGTGCTACCGGTGCCGGCTGGGCCAGTCTTATCGCACGCACACTCATGCCCGTATGCTTCATCATCGCTATGCTCTGCAAGGCGGATTGGCGGCAATACATCATCGCCATGCGTGCTCGCCTCATCACGCGCCGCGAGGTGGAACACCTGCTGGCTATCGGTACACCGATCGGTCTGCAGTCATTCGCTGAGGCGTTCCTGTTCACGGCCTCGTTCGTCATCATCGGTTGGATCAACAAAGAAGCCTTAGCTGCTCACCATATAGCCAATCAGATGGCGGACCTGACCTTTATGTTAGCGCTCGGTATCGGTTCGGCAACTACTATCCGCGTCTCGCATCAACTGGGCAAAGGTGATCTGCACGCCGTGCGTATGGCGAGTAACGCATCCATCCATCTGTGCCTGCTGATGAACACCATCGGTGCGGCGATCATGATCTTTGGCCGTAACTATATCCCGTATATCTTCACCAATGACCCGGAGGTGGTACCTATCGCTTCAACGCTGCTCATCATCGCCGGTACGCTTCAGTATGCGGACGGACTTCAGTGTATCGGAGCCGCCATGCTACGCGGCATACAGGATGTGCGTGTGCCGATGCGTATCGCCCTGTTCGCGTACATAGGCGTAGCGCTACCTTTAGGTTTGATCCTCACTTTCCCGCTCGGTCTCGGTGCCAAAGGCATGTGGATAGCGTTCGTCATTGCGCTTGCCATTCCGGCGGTGCTTTTCCATATCCGGTTTAACAGACAACTAAAACAATTACAATATGAACAACAAAGTGTTTGACATCTTTGCAGAGATCTGCAAAGTGCCGCGCCCCTCGAAACATGAGGAACGTATCAGTAAATGGTTGCAGGATTTTGCCGCAGCACACGGTATCGAGTGCGTGGTGGATGAAGCGATGAACGTGATCATGCGCGTACCTGCTACACCGGGTTATGAGAACCACGAAGGTGTCATTCTGCAGGCGCACATGGATATGGTATGCGAGAAAAACGGCGATGTGCAACATGACTTCATGACCGACCCGATAGAGACCTATGTGGACGGCGAATGGCTCAAGGCGAAGGGCACAACTCTCGGTGCAGATAACGGCATCGGTATCTCCATGGCGCTCGCGGCTATTACGGATCCGGAACTCCAGCACCCGGCTATCGAATGCCTCTTTACCGTCGATGAAGAGACGGGTCTCACCGGCGCAATGAAACTGCAGGACGGTATGCTGCAGTCCAAACGTCTCATTAACCTCGACTCCGAAGATGACGGTCAGATCTTCATCGGCTGCGCCGGAGGTATCGACACCCTCGCTAAAATGCATTATAAAGGTGAGAGGTTAGAGGTTAAAGGAGAAAGGCTTGCCATCCGCTTATCGGTAAGTGGATTGCTCGGCGGTCACTCCGGCGATGATATCAACAAAGGTCGCGCGAACTCGAACCAGTTGATCGTATGGTTCTTGGCGCGTATCTGGCCGCAGACCGAAGTGCAACTGGCGTCTATCAACGGCGGTAACCTCCGCAACGCCATCGCCCGAGAAGCTCAAGCCGTTATCGCCGTTCCGATGGAGTACAAAGAGCAGATACGCATCGAGTGGAATCATTTCGTAGCCCAGATGGAAGGCGTGTTCGGTGAGGTCGAGAAAGACATGCGCCTCGAGCTCGAGACCTGCGAGATGCCTGAGACCTTCATCCCTGCCGACAAGGCATACCGTCTCATTATGGCGCTGTGCGAATGTCCGCACGGCATGATCGCGATGAGCAAAGAGATGCCGGGATTGGTAGAGACCAGTACCAACCTCGCGTCCATCAAGATGCGCGACGGATATATCGAAGTGAACACTTCGCAGCGTTCGTCCATCGAAGCCTCCAAACATCATCTCAAATGGGCCGTAGAGCAAGCCCTCTCGCTAGCCTGCGACGAAGTGACGCACGGAGACGGCTATCCGGGTTGGGCGCCGAACCCCAACTCGCCGCTGCTCGAAGTAGTGAAGAAAGCGTATGAGAACCTCTTTAAGGCCGAACCCAAAGTGCTGGCTATTCATGCCGGTCTGGAGTGCGGTCTGTTCCTCGAGAAATACCCGTACCTCGATATGATCTCCATCGGCCCGCAAATGGTGGGTGTGCACTCGCCGCAAGAGCGTCTGTCTATCCCTTCCACCGACAAATGCTATCAATGGTTGTGCCAAACACTCAAATCCCTATAAATAGGTATTGTGTATATCAAAAAAAAGCAGTAATTTTGCAGCGTGATTAAGATAGCCGTCATAGGATTACCTAAAAGCGGGAAGAGTTCCCTCTGCCATGCCCTTCAGGACCTGGCGGACAAGCGATACCTGGATGTGCAGTTTGTGGAGGTGCACAACCCCGACGAGGTGCATGGTCATGTGTATGACGTCGTGCTGCAGGTGGTCGATGCTATGCGTCTCGAGGAGTCACTCATGCTCACGCCGCACATCATCGATGAGGAACACAAAATCGTGCTCGCTATCGGTCGGTATGACCTGTTGCGCAAGACCGACCACTCGCTGAACATCCCTAAACTGCAGCAACTCATCGGTGTACCTACATGCCGCGTGTCGGTGCGACTCAACTACGGTCTGCCCAACTGCTTGTCGATACTCGAAGAGGTGGCAGAACGACCTGTTTCCTCGGCACACCCTATCTATCACCTCCGTGACCAAGGCGATGAAGACACGTATCGGGCGTATGTGCACGGTGTGCTGACGGAGACCTTGACGCACGCCAAGAACGACCAGCATCAGACGCGTCTCGAGCGTATCGATAAGGTGCTGACCAACCCATGGCTCGGTTTCCCGATCATGATGGCGATCCTCTATTTCGTGTTCTGGTGTACCTTCACCCTCGGTGCTTACCCGCAGGAATGGATAGAGACCGGCATCGATGCCCTATCCGAATGGCTAACCTTTCAACTTTCAACTTTCAACTTTCAACTTTCTTGGTGGTCGTCGCTGCTCATTGACGGCGTACTCAAAGGCGTCGGTGCGGTGCTGGCTTTCCTGCCGAACATCATCATCCTGTTCTTCTTCATCTCCCTTATGGAAGACAGCGGATACATGGCGCGTGAGGCGTTCATCATGGATACGATCATGCACCGCGTCGGTCTGCACGGCCGTAGTTTCGTGCCGATGCTCATGGGCTTCGGTTGTAACGTACCGGCTATCATGGCGGCACGCGACATACAGAATCCGAAAGATCGCGTGCTCACCATGCTCATGGTACCGTTTATGTCCTGCTCGGCGCGTCTGCCGGTGTATATGCTCTTCGTGGACACGTTCTTTGAGAACAACAAGGCACTCGTCATGATCTCGCTCTATGCCATCGGTATCTGTCTGTCTGTCCTCTTTGCGGTCATCATGAAGCATACCAAATGGTTCCGCCAAGATGACGATGATTCGGTCAATGAGTTGCCGGAGTTCCGTCTGCCCAAAGCACGAAACACCGCGGCGCATGTATGGGAACGCGTGGCGGACTACCTGCAGAAGATCTGTACGGTCATTCTCTGGGCATCTATCATCATCTGGGCACTGGAGTATTTCCCGACGCAGGACTTGAACGACCTCGAACATTCATACTTGGCTTCCATCGGTCAGTTCGTCTCACCGCTCTTGGAACCTTTGGGCTTTGACTGGAAGATGTCCGTTTGCCTGTTGACCGGTCTGCCGGCTAAAGAGGCTATTGTCTCTACGCTCGCTATTCTCTATGGCGGAGATATCTCTGCAGCCGGTTTTACCCCGCTGACGGCGTTCAGCTTCATGCTCTTCGTCTTGCTCTACTTCCCGTGCGTAGCTACCGTCGCTACCCTTCGCCGCGAAGCCGGCAAACAGTGGGCATGGTTCACGGTCTTCCACTCCCTTTTCCTGGCGTGGATCATCTCCTTCCTCGTCTATCAACTAGGCAGCCTGGTATAAAATAAGAGACGCCCGATCGGGCGTCTCTTATCCTATAACCGGTAACCGGTAACCCGTAACCGATTACTTGAGCTCTGCGAGGTACTTGATCGTACGAACCATCTGGCTGGTGTAGCTGTTCTCATTGTCGTACCAGCTAACAACCTGTACCTGATAGGTCTCCTCGTCGATCTTAGCCACCATGGTCTGGGTAGCGTCGAAGAGCGAACCGAACTTCATACCGATTACATCGCTCGAAACGATCTCATCCTCGGTGTAACCGAAGCTCTCGGTCTGAGCAGCCTTCATAGCAGCGTTGATGCCCTCTTTGGTGATGTCTTTACCCTTAACAACTGCAACCAGAATAGTGGTCGAACCGGTCGGAGTCGGAACGCGCTGTGCGCTACCGATCAGCTTACCGTTCAGTTCCGGAATAACCAGACCGATAGCCTTTGCAGCACCGGTGCTGTTCGGAACGATGTTCTGTGCACCTGCACGGCTACGACGGAGGTCACCCTTACGTTGCGGACCGTCGAGAATCATCTGGTCGCCTGTGTAAGCGTGGATAGTGCTCATGATACCGCTCTGGATCGGAGCGTATTTGTGCAGAGCAGCTGCCATCGGAGCGAGACAGTTGGTCGTACAAGAAGCTGCGGAGATAACCTTATCTGCCGGAGTCAGAGTCTTGTGGTTAACGTTGTAAACGATGGTCGGCAGATCGTTGCCTGCAGGAGCAGAGATAACTACTTTCTTTGCACCTGCCTGGATATGAGCCTCTGCTTTAGCTTTGCTGGTATAGAAACCGGTGCACTCGAGAACTACATCGATACCGAGTTTGCCCCAAGGCAGCTCAGCTGCGTTCGGCATAGCGTAGATAGTGATCTCCTTGCCGTCAACGATGATCGAACCCGGAGTAACAACAGTCTTACCGTCCTCTGCGAGAACAGCGTCCTTATAAGCTACAGTGTGCTTACCCTCACCGAACTTACCTGCGAAACCACCTTGAGCGGTGTCGTACTTCAGAAGGTGAGCCAACATCTTCGGGCTGGTCAAGTCGTTGATTGCAACTACCTCATAACCCTCAGCTTCAAACATCTGACGGAAAGCCAGACGACCAATACGGCCAAAACCGTTAATTGCTACTTTTGTCATAATTGTGGATTAATTTAAGTTATTTGTGTATAAATTGATTTTTCTAAAAGCGTACAAAATTAGTATATTTTTTTTATATACGAAAATAATTCGTATAAAAAATAAAATTTTGTTATGTTTTGTTGTCAAAAAGGGCTATTTTCTCCCAAAATCGGCAGGAATTTCACCCCAAGCCTTCGTGTCCCACTTGTAAATAGGTGTCGTCCATGTGTTGTCGTGCAACCACATCTCCGCTTTTCGAACCATCAGAAACAAGTCCTGGTTCGAGGCATTCCATTCGATCTTCGTCTTGCATCGTTTCTGACGCAACCACGCGAGTGCGGTCACACTATCCGTGTATATCACCCAATTCAGGTTATACTTCTTGATATACGCCAGTCCTAACACTAATGCCAAGAACTCGCCGATGTTATTCGTGCCTTGTACAAACGGTCCGCGATGGAATACTTCCGTTCCCGTGTCGGCTATCACGCCGCGAAACTCCATTACGCCGGGATTGCCGCTACATGCGGCATCCACTGCTAAGGCCGGTAATATAGGTTTACTCATAGATGATCGTTTTAGTGGTTACTCGTTCGCCGTCCTTTTCACTGATGATGATGTATATCCCGCGTACCGGTGTACCCGTAACGCGACGCCCCATCGTATCGTAGATGCCAATTATTTGTGCGGCTCCGTCACCGGTCTGTGTGCGACTCGGCGTCACTTCGTCAAATGTCTGAGGACAGGTGTATAGGGTCTCACCGTCTGTGGTGGTCAATTGGCAGTAGTACAGGATATCCGAACCACTCAGACCCTGCGAAGCGTAGAGATGCTGCTTCGTCTCGCCACCCATCGCTACTCCGTCTGCGAACCACTGGTATGCTAAAAACCGATGATCGGAGTTATCGACGAACAGCACGTCGGTCCACTTGCTATACACATGGTCGGACAAGGCAATCGTGAAACTCGTTTGCGTCGTACTGTAGCAGGATACCATGGAATCGCGGACGGTGATCAACGCCGTGTAACTGCCGGCGGGAATAGACGCCGGACGACTGATGATGATCGTGTCGGTGCTGCCTTTAGCTATCGAGAACGACTGGCCCTTGATCGTTACGTCAAACAGATTTGGCGTACCCTCTGTCACGGCAAACGGTAAACGTATCTCGTTCGTATCATCGCAGATCATCTCACTCTCTTGCATCGTCACCCTCGGTTCGGCATGTACATGCAGGTAGAGCGAATCGTAGTGGTCGTTATATCCGAATACACCGGCGCTTGTCGGACAGTACGATGTGTTGTGCCACGTGTAACTCTCGCCTAAGCATATATCTTTGTAGTCTCGCTCGCAACTCCATCGTGTCGGCGCATTGAAAACCAACGAGTCCTCGCACGAATTAACTCCGCTGAACTGTACATGCAACGTATGTTCTTTGCCGTCGGCATCGAATCCTTCATAACGCAATGTTCCGGTATTGAGTGCCGAAGCGTTCTATGTATAATCAACATCGAAAGAAACAGCGGTGGTGAGGTCGCAGATCGCTGCATCGCAAGTGACGTTGTTAATCGCCATCGTCGGTACAACAGGAGCCGATGAGTTGGCAGTAGCACTTGTCCATCCGATGAAGTATGCTTCCCAATTATGGACAGCCGGCGTCATCGCCGCCATGGTAATAATGGTGTCTAAGATCTGCGTTGTGTTGTACGCCACGCTCGGAACTGGGTAGGAGTAGATAGTTCCGCTCGTTTTGTCTTCCAGTACGATGTTTCCACGCGGGTTACTATACGCCATATGCACCTCTACGTCATAGGATGTAGCACCGCATTCCACTTCACTCGGCGTGACAGTGAGGTCGCTTACTGTCGGAATACCGGCAATATGTATCGTCACGGATGTGCCGGTGTTACATACGGAGAAATTGGAATCAACCGCCTGTACGCTAACGGTGTAGTCTCCGGTAGTGACACCCGCAGGTTTGCTGAATACCAATGTATCTACGGTGCTTCTGGCTTGCGTAGTGCTACTACCCGCCAAGGAAATGACAAACGTGTTCGGAGTACCTTCTGTCACGACGTACGGCAGTCTGATCTCCGTGACATTAGCATAGAGGGTGTCTATCGGTGTGAGACTGATCTCCGGTTGTGGATGAACGGTTACGAAGAGCGAGTCATGTGTGTTGATAATGCTTGCAATCGTGTCAATACCCACCGTCATGAACGGTCCGTACGTTAATCCGGATACAGACCAAGGGAAGCTCTCACCCTTGCAGACGGTTACATATTCTTTGTTACAACTGAGCCGTGTCGGCGCACTATAAGAATCACTCACGGTTTCACAGGTGGCGGGTGCTTCACTGAATCTTGCCTTGACGGTCAAGCCCGTGGAGTCGGCAATAGTCAACGAAAGGGTAACATTCGTCGGGTTACCGGAAACAGCCACCGTAGTATCTTTACCTTCATACGTAAGAACAAGGTTCTTTCCTGTTGCATCATACGGTATCGTGACAGCCGCATTAGCAGTGTAAACCATCTCGTCGCAAAGGATAGTTTCCGGAACACCGGAAATAGCCACGGAACTGATGACTTGTGAAAGGGGAGCCATGAAAGCCACCGAGTCCTCGCACGAGTTAGTGCCGCTGAACTGTACATGCAGCGTATGCTCTTTGCCGTCGGCATTGATTCCTTCATAACGCAATGTTCCGGTATTGAGTGCCGAAGCGTTCTTCGGTGTGATTATGTATAATCAACATCGAAAGAAACAGCGGTGGTGAGGTCGCAGATCGCTGCATCGCAAGTGACGTTGTTAATCGCCATCGTCGGTACAACAGGAGCCTCGAAGGGGTTGGAGATAACGGTACAAGCCGGTGTGGCACTATTCTTGAACCAGGCGTTCAGTGTAAGTCCGGTGCCACTCGCTTTCATGTCAGTAATACTATAGTTAACGGATGTGCTTCCGGGAGTCGGTGTGATTACATCGCGGTGTGCGGCGTCGTACTCTACAATAAGGTCTCCATCAATAATGTCGAACGATATCATTCCCGAAATAGTGTAATTCAGCGTGTCACAGGCTGTTTCGCCCACATTGACATCAAATGAATGGATACGAGCCAGTTTAGGCGCTTTATATGCCGTGCTGTCAGGACAAACAGGCGTGTAACCATCCAATTCGGCATATATCTTATGGAACCCGATAGTATCGTCCATATTGAATAAGGGCAGATTGTCAATGCGTGTCGTCTTGCCTGTAGCCTCAACGGTGGTATCTTTCATCGCGATACCGTTATGATAGTGCAAAGTGATGTTTTTTCCAAGACTTGCCGGGTTGAAATGAGTAGTCACTTCGACATCTACTGTATAACTCGGAGTGGAGCAAGTCAGCATAGTCGGCACAGCCGAAACGATCTGTACCTCATCTAAAACAGGCGAGAAGGGAGCAATAAAGGTAATAGAATCCTCACAACTATTGACTCCGTCGAACTTTACGTGCAGTTTATGTGCGCGTCCGTCAGCATTAAAGCCCTCATACACTAATCCGGAGAGGGACTGCTGCGCCTTGTCGGTTGTTATTGTTCGGATCGAATCGGCCTGATTGTCCACCCAATAGTGCAATTGACCTTGCTGGTATGTGTAATCTACATCAAAGGTGATGTTTGCAGTAATATCGGTGCACCCGGGAGTGGAAAGAGTCGGATTCTTAATCGTCATTTTCGGGAATCCCGGGATATCCGTAGTGGTGGTCTTTTGCGCAGTAGGCCAATTCTCAAAGTATGCTGTCCAGTTGTGGCTCAGTTCGGCGGTTGAGATAATAGTATCTGTATCAAAGTCTTTCGGCGTATCCCATGCATCTTTGGTGACACTGTACTTGTGTTCGATTCCGGTCGTCTCGTCTTTGATGATGAGTTGACCTTTCGGATTTTGGAAGGTCACGTGCATTTTGACGGTGTAGGATGGACCTCCATCGCATGCCAGAGGAACAACCGTGGCAGTAAAGGCATCTATTTTCGGTTCGTGGGCATATACTTCGAACATCTGGTATGATTTTACTGCTTTTGTCACCGTACTGATGGCGTGGAACTGAATATCATCCAAAGCGAAGTCATTACCTACATTCAGCGTGTTCGTGTTCAGGTTGACGACTGAAATACGTACGTTATTATAGTTCTTGTTAACAAAGAAAGTATGCGAACATTGATGCCAGATATTGTTTCTGAATTCAGGAATACTCAAATCCAGCACTCCGGATGAATCAATGCGAATAGGATTACTTGGATCGCTGATATCTTCGATATAGAATTTGAATCGAGCGGCATTATCCATCTCGCCGTAGTTGTTGATGTTTGCAGCCCAGAAAGAAAGAACATAGCGAGTACCTTTCTTTAATTTCAGATTGGAACTACCGCTTGTGGTAGCATACCATGCTTTCTTATTACCGCCTTCTATACCGGTTGCTGCATCAAACAATCCAAAATAGTTACCTTCCTTTGCGGTTACCTTGGCATACGTAGGATAGAAATAATTGGCATTTTTTACTACCGCAAAACCGTTTTCTGTTTTGCCCGAAGGGTTAATGGTACTATTCGTGTAGAAGTTGATCTGTGTGCTATTGGTTTCTGGGAATTTGCCCCAAAAATCATAGTCGCTGATAGCGTTCACACTATAGTCAAAACTTCCTTCGTAGTTACCATTCGCCATCAAGTCGTCCATATTACCATCCAGATTGTAATACTCGCGATATACATAGGTAGCGGTATCGTCGGTCGTAAAGCGGGAAGCAGGTATCGTCCATGTTTGTTCCGGTCGGCTTTCGCTGTTGTATTCTGTGTTGTTTTCATCGACCCATACGAAGTAGTTGTCCGGCTCAGCTGTAGGAGACTTCAGTACGATTTCATCGCCTGTCAATGTATCGATTCGTATCACTTGCTTTATTTCCACTACATTCGGTACATCAATGATTCGCTCTTGGTGGCAGTTTGTCGGGTCTCCATCAAAATAAGCTTGCACAGTAACGGTTTTTCCGGGAGTGGAAGTTGCGGAAAGATCGGTCAGACTGAATGCTTGTGGACTATGTGGGGAAGAAATAATTTTGCTATGACCGTCACAGGAGATAATCAAGTTGCCGTTAGGTTGTCCGAAAGCGACAATACCGTCTAATGTGTATGTATTCGCATCCGCATTCACATTAGAAACAGCGGTCTCAAAGGAGGTGATAGAACAGTCTAAGTCGCATTTCGGAGCGTCTGTGGTGATATGAATTAAACGACGTCCCGAAGGAATGTTAGAGTGCAGGTAGTAGTAAATATTCGTAAGTGGACCGGCAGGTAGTATATTGGTGTTATGGTCTTTTGCACCATCCAAATCGCTTGCTGCTACTCCTGTTTTTCCGGGTTGTACTTCGGCCCATGAATTTCCATCGGTCGAGATATACCATCCGTGCCCTTGTATGTCCGAATAGACATAAGCCGTTTTATCACTGTTGAGTTTGGCACGCAGCGAGAAAGGTCCGCCTAATGCACTCGAACAAATCTGGATGTGCTCCATAGTGACACCGCTACTTTCTATCGTGGCTGCAGAAGGAATGGTGGATGCCGGCGGTGCATAGATGAGCCACTCATCGCCTTTACAATTACTACTTTCGCTGAACTTACTTATATAGTTGCCGTTGTACCCTCCGTTATTTTCCGGGATGTTAATATTACACGATTGGTTCCATACATTACTCCAATTGGCAGCGGGATCTGACGAATTCTTACGAACAACTATCACGCGATCGTACCATGGGTGATTAGGAGTCATTGTGCCTTCGAACACATCACTGCTTCCCACACGCGAAAGACTCATCCACTCGTTATTACCGGCACTGCTCGATTGATAGAAGTAGAGGAACAAGTTGGCATTATCGTTTGACCAATTGAACGAACCGTTACTGCTCTGATCGGTATTGACGTACACTTTCTCGCCTGCCACGTATGTGCGTGAATATGCAGTAAGTGCACCCAATAACAATAAACTTAATACAATATATTTGCTGTTTACCATATAGTCTCCTCCCAATTATTTATAGATATCCCGAATAACTATGATTTCCACTCTGCGGTTGAATACACGACTGTTTTTCGCTTCTTTACTCGGAATGCGAGCACCGTGACCTATCGTCTTTATGCGGTTGCCGTCAATACCGTTCGCTACCAGAAAATCTCGTGTTACATTCGCACGGCGTTTAGACAAACGGTTGTTATACCAGTCGGCTCCTTCCAAAGAAGTATGGCCTTCCAAGCGAATCTGTGCGTCCGACATACGATTCAACACATCTATAATAGAAAGCAAGTATTTCTGTGACGCCTGAGTCAGTTCGTAACTGTCAAACTTGAAATATACATTCTTAAACTGCAGTACTTTCGACTTTTTTGCCTTTTGTGGCGTTGTGGCCTTGACCGTACGTTGTGCATTGCGAGCGCTATTCATCTCTGCTGGCCGAATGTTCGGTTTCGTTGTAGTTGTAGTTGTAGTTGTAGTTGTAGTTGTAGTTGTAGCTGGAGTTGTAGTTATCTCAACGACACAGGTATCAAAGCGCTCTACGTACTGAGTAATGGTCTCTTCACGCATGAAAGGCTCGTAGTAATTCTCTATTCTGCGCTCGCCTGAAGCTATATGGTGCCAGTGGATACCTACCTTAAGACCCGCCTCCCAAGGACGAGAAGCCGATGCGAGGTTGGTGGCATATGCACCGTTGTATTCTTCCATGAATGTGAAATCATCGTCTTTCCATCCGATCTCTTTTTTTTGAGACTTGTTGGCGTCGTTGGCACACATATTGAAATAACCGCCTAAGAATAAATCTACTTGCTTGCTGAGCGGAATGAGTGTGCCCAAATCCAGGAAACAAGCTAACTGCGGATGGAGACTTAGCGTGCCCTCATTGCTGTATAGCTTTTCTTGAAACTCATGGGAGTGGGTTAGTTCTAAGTCCCATGCCGGATAATAACCGGAGTGGTCGATCACGCCCTCTAATACCTTGTAGTGCTTCATTACGGACAAAGACGGAGCTACACCGATGGCTGCATACAAACTTGCTTTCCAATAATCCTTCTGGTATTGGAACTGCAACGAAATAGGCACACCTACATTATGAATGATCTCCCGTTCACGCCATGTTTGCACGGAGGCGGTGTGGTCGTAATGCTCCAAATCACTGTCTATCTGGTCTGACCAACGGTAATCGCCTCCTATGTGTACCATAGAAGCATAATTGGTGAACCAAACACCGGCACCGATACCCCAGTTCTTGTGGAAGAAATATGCGTATTGCATTTGAACTATGGCACTCAACGAACCATTTACACGATTCGGTGCTCCTTCCAGCGAGTAGCCTAAAGAACCATAACCGACTCCTGCTTGGACTTGTACATAGTGTCCGCGGCGTTCGGTGGAATCAGCGGGAAGGATCATCTCACGTTGGCGAAATACGCTATCAGGAACATAAATGACGGTGGTCACGGTGTCCGTAAAATCGAGAATGATCGTGTCGGTGACGGCTTGGATGGTTGCCGGCAGACACAACGCAATCAAAAGTAACCATTTGTGCCTCATGGTGTAATATATTATAATTTTTAATTGTAGTCCCACCGAGAATCGAACTCGGATCTAGGGTTTAGGAAACCCGTATTCTATCCATTGAACTATAGGACCCGGAGCGTCCTTCCAACGGAATGGAAGGAGTGGCTTCCGCCTAGGATGGTCTATCTACATCTTGAGGGAAACTCTCCGTATTCCTCGAAGGTGTAGTTCAAAAAGTCATTCATTGGTTTGGCCGCCTTTGCAATCTCTACGATGGTGTCGAGAAAATCCGGTGCGCTCACCTGCTCATCGGTTAGTGGCGTGCTGAACGTATAATCCTTATGCTTGAGCCAATCAGCATGAATGAATTCCGGATCAAAACCTGCCGGTACTTTCTTCAGTACTCCCCAAGACGTATCAAAATCATTACCGAAATAGCGTTGCCAGGAAGGGCTCGCCATGATGGACTCCACCTCTTCGTAATTGGCTTCTACCTCTTTGCGCAATGCGGTTAAAAGTTCTTTGGTCGGTTCCCATATACCTCCGGCAAACATACATTGCCCGGGTTGGATGTGCATGTAATAACCTCCTCTGAGCGAGTGCTTGCCCCAGGTCTTGGGTTGCCCGGGTGCTCCGATGGCAGGAAAACAACCGAACCACTCTTTGTACGGTCGTTTGTCATGACTGAAACGCACATCGCGATAGATGCGCCAGATGCAGTCTTTGGGTTGGAGCTCCGCCAGAGAAGGATCGAGTTCGGAGAGGCGCTTGATATACTGACCGCTAAAGTCAACGAACTTGGCATAGCACTCTTGGTACCACTCCTTATGCTCGGCAAACCACTCTCGGTTGTTATTTGCCGACAATTCCGTCAGAAATTCTAAAACCTCTTTCATTCGTCAACTATTTAATTTCCCCATGCATCGTTTCAGTCCGTCGAGCCAATAGGGTATCTCGACGCCGAACGTCTTCTTGAATTTCGACTTATCCAGCACGCTGTAATGCGGCCGCGGCGTCTTGTATTGATACTCTTCCGATAAGATCGGAGTGACCTTGCAGGTCGTGATACCGGCCAGTTCGTGGATCGCCAGCGTGAAGTCATACCACGAGCAGACTCCTTCGTTGGTGAAATGGTACACGCCCGGACGCCATACAGGAGACTCAATGACGGTGAAGATAGCAGCCGCCAAGTCGGCTGCATAGGTCGGAGTACCGATCTGGTCAAAGACTACACCTAATCGCTCTTTCTCCTTGCCCAACTTAATCATGGTCTTCACAAAATTATTACCGAAGGACGAATAGAGCCAGGCTGTCCGTAAAATCACAGCCTCCGAACAAACCGCCAACAGTCGCTTCTCGCCTTCGTACTTTGTACGACCGTACGCTGTACGCGGAGCAACAGGATCGCTCTCCCGACAAGGTACATGCTCATCGCCCGAGAAGACGTAGTCTGTGCTCACGTGAATAACCTTCACGCCTTGACTTCCCAGCACACTCAGCGCCTCGGCATTGATCTTCATCGCTGTCACCTCGTCCTCTTCCGCCTTATCGACATTCGTGTACGCAGCGCAGTTGACAATCAGTTCAATCGCGTTCGCTTCTACGTAAGCTGACACGGCCGCCTTGTCCGTGATATCCAGTTCCTGCACGTCCGTGAAGAAATACCGATGCTTCGGATGCGTTTCGCTAAGCACACGCATCTCATTACCTAACTGACCGTTACTTCCTGTTACTAATATATTCATAAACTCCAAATCTCAAATCTTAAATCTCAAATGCTGAAAGGATTGTCTAAATCCTTTAGCAACGGATGATGTTTGTCCTTCTCACTGATAATTCGCAGTTCCTCAGGAATTTGCCAGTCGATACCTAAGTCCGGATCGTTGAGCAGAATACCCCCGTCCGCTTCCGGATGGTATAAATTATCGCATTTATAGGTGAAAATAGCTTGATTGCTAAGCACGGAAAAACCGTGCGCAAAGCCTCTCGGAATATAGAACTGGCGTTTGTTGTCCTCGCTCAATTCCACGCCGAACCATTGACCGTAAGTAGGACTGCCTTTCCGCAGATCCACCGCCACATCCAATACCCTGCCTACTGTGCAGCATACTAACTTCGCCTGACTGTAAGGAGGGCGCTGGAAATGCAAACCGCGAACCACACCGTAACTCGAACAACTCTGGTTGTCTTGTACAAAAACAGCGTCAATACCCGCTGCGCGGTAACGTTCTTCGTTGTACGTCTCTACGAAATACCCGCGGGCATCCTTGAAGACCTGCGGCTCAATGACCAATAATCCCTCAATCGGAGTTTTAATAATTTCCATACTTTATTCACAAAATAGCGCGCAAAGATACTGCTTTTTTTGCATATATGCAAATTTTACGTCATTTTTTTGTTTTTTATTCCACTTTCTTTGCCCGCATAAATCCCGCCGGATCGTCCTCCGTATCACTCTCACCGCCTTGCACCGCAAAATGGATCTGGTTCTTGCCGTTATCGTTCGCCACCACCACAGGCGTCCCCCGCAGTTCCGGCCGCGATATCAACTCGCAACTCACAAAGAAATTATTACAATCCAAATGAATATACATATCTTACATCACCTTACCTTACCGGCCATTCCTTCCTTCCCCATAAAATCCCAAATCCCCACCTCTTTTCCACCTACATCCAATGGATGCTCAATGGATGCTCAATGGATGCTGAATGGGTGCTCAATGGTTGCATTAACCACTGTCACCACGCTAAAATTTCAAAATTATACTGAAAAAACGATCTCCCTTCTTGAATTCTCAAATTCGTTGCAAAGATACAACTTTTTTTTGAATTATGCAAATTTTTTTGTACAGAAAATGAAAAATTTAGATAATTACAACAAATGGTGACATTTCTGCCACCACTTGCTCCATATTATCTTCGAATTTTATCTAACCTCCTGACCGGTAATCGTATAAATCTTGTCCCCGCGGAGGATGAGGAGTTGACCGTTTAAGAAAACTTTGCCGTTTGAACCATCAAAAGTCCCGATTCCATCGGAGATTTCTTCTGTACCTGTTGGCGTTCCTGAAGGCTCCGGATTGGAAGGAATGACAGGTGGTGTAGGAATGACTTCATCGCCGCCTTCTATCAGTACACCGGGATATCCCGTGGTGGCAAATGCGCCTGTATAGACATGTAAAGGCGTGCCGTTTGCATCGAGCACAGAGAGCACATAATTATATCGCGAAGCCTCATCCAGACCGGTCACTTTGAAAGACAAGGTATAAGGCTGAGTGTCATTGGCATTGTCCATCGGTGCTCTTCTACCCGGCGCGGAGAAAGAGATACCTAACAACTGTCCCCTGGCTCCTAATGTCAGCTTGCAGAAAACCGCTCCATCTTTGTAGATGTCTATCTGATAGGAATGTGCAGCACTATCTGTCGGCCATGTAAAGTCCGCTGTCGTCTCTGCGGCATCAACGATCACGGTACGTTGGATCATTGCAGAGTCGGGCACATCCGCCATGCGGAATCGTCCCCAATACGCATGTTCGCGGTATAGCTTGCGGCTATCCGGAAGTACAGAAAGCCAAGCGGAGTCAGGGATGTCAGCGAGTGTTCCTTCCGAAACCATCGGAGGTACAGCTGCCCAAACAGTGATTTTCTTAATGGCGCTATCTCCTTTGAAGGCATTGTCGGCAATAAGTGTGACATTCTTGCCGATTGACAGATATTCGAGCGAAGACCAGTTCTCGAAAGCATTACTACTGATAGCCACCACTTTGTCGGGGATAACGAGTGTGTCTTGGAGACCGATGCCCGAGAAAGCACTTCCGCCGATCATCGTAAGTTCTGAAGGTAACACGATTGAATCCAATGCGGGGCAGTTCACGAAGGCACTCTCGCCGATAGTCGTCACGCCTCCTGGAATGTGAATTCGCGTCAGGCTCTTACAGCCGTAGAATGTAGAGCCATATATTTCGCTGATACTTTCCGGCAATTCCAATGACGTCAACGCAGCGCAATTATAGAAGGCTGCCTTGCCAATCGAATGCACGTTTTCGGGAATGTTGATATATTGGAGTTTCGTACACCCGTTAAACGCATTTTGTCCGATGGATTCAACACTTTCCGGCAACATAATGGTGTCTATCTTCCTCTGATCGCGGAACAAATTGGTAGGAATAACTTCTACCTCGTCTCCCACGATAATCTCATCGTAACTATGATAGTAGTTATACAGCGGACCCATCCCGCTTCCTTGAGGACGACGAGCATTCCAAATAACCACTTTGACGTTGGTATAACAACTGAAGATCTCATCCATAGAGCGGAACGTAGCCGGAAAAACCAATGTGTCCTGCAAAGGAATCTTACCGACGTCAGAAGAAGAACCGGAGCCCCAGGAAATGAAACACCCGCTGCCTATCGTCTCCAAGCAATCCGACCATTTGAGGGATTTGAGTGCAGTACAATCCCAGAAACAGTTCTTTCCGATATGCTTTATACCTCGCCCCAAATCACAAGAGGCCAGTTGTTTGCAGCCGTTGAACGCTGATCCCTGCACTTCCGTGACACTATTGGGCAGCACGATGGATGTGAGACCTGATTTGTCGAACGCATTGGCTTCTATCACCGTTATACCATCCGGTAGGCTGATGGTCTTGAGATTTGTACAATTGGCAAACGCCCAGTACCCGATTGAAGTCACTCCGGGTTCTATCACAACCGACTGAATAGTAGTGGTAAGCTTTTGACCATGCCAGTGAAGAGAATCGGAAAAGTGACCGTCATGGTACATTTCTCCCGTTCCGGAGATAGTGAGTACCTTGGTCTCGCTGTCCAGCGTCCAGCTCACATTCTCTCCGCACACGCCGTTATAAACCGTGGCGTGCAAGTTGCTTGCCATCATCGTCAGGCAAACAAGAATAATAGATACTTTCGTTTTCATAATCGTATATTATTTGACATCGTTGTGACACCTCGATAAACTGGCTGTAAAATTACTGCTTTTTTTTGACATGCGCAAATAAATCGCTATTAAATCACTATTTTCTATATCATTTCATCATTGCGCACATGCATCGTCTGCGTTGGACGGTAGTCTGGCCGGGCCAAAGAGAGATTGCCACTTTTACCCCTGCCGCCCACGGCCGGACGGCGCTCGTCTTATCCGTACCGACCAAGCCTTGATATTCGCTCATGAAAGTATAGTGATTGCGCTCGGTAGCAAAACCGATAGGAATATGTTTGCCCGATTTCATCGATGCAAAATCCATCGGCATCCATTGTACGTATGCTGCCACCACCAGTTGTGCCCTCTCTCCTAAACGCATGACCATACCTGCTTCCCCGTACGTCGATAAACCCAACGGTCGGATCCTGGAACCGAACGAAGCCTCATGGCGGGGATAGCTCTCTGTCTCGAACCGTCCGGGCAGGTCATGGAGCAGCAATCGCCATTGTTCATACCATCCCGTATGGGTCACTTCGCCTGAGAGGAGGGTATAGGAGGATCGCAGCGGGACAGAGAGCAAAGCTCCTACTGCCGCATGTAGCCCGTAGCGGGCGTCCATACTGGCGAAATGGCGGAAACGCAGACCTATCGGTACCTGCAACAACCACATCTGCTCACGCTCCTTCCAGTCGTTGAAGGATGCCCGGTGGGTGTATTCTTCACCCATGTAGTCGCGCAGTCGTCCGTCATCGACGCCGGTACGCCATTCCATCGGTTCGGTCAGCATGGCGGTGGTGGCGATACGCGTGAGCCGGACTCCTGTCTGCAGACCCGCTATCGGAAGGAAGAACCACGTATAGCCTGCGCCGGCAGAGAACGAAGGAGAGACAAACGTCCTTCCGCCGTCTAACTCATAACCCAGGCCGCCTATGCCGCCACCGATCTCTATGTCGATATAATGACTCGGAGAGAACGCGTTTTGCGACCAGCTCATGCCTCCTCCGGTTCCTAACAACCAGAGAACCAGCGCCCATACCCTATGACTTGCACGAATTTGCATCGGCTATACTTATTGTATCTTTTGCCCCGTTGCCGTATATCGTTGATCGCCTACCACCAGGACTAATTGCCCGTTCTCGATAATTTTTCTACATCTCCCGTCGCTCCGAACCTCTTCTACCCCTTGCGTGGGGTACATCGCGTAGAGACAACTCCGATATACCGTGCCATCCGGCGTCGTCATCTCCACCTGATAGATGCCGTCCAGCGATGGGTTCTCATGGAGAAACTGGTCGGTCTCACCGCTTAGCATCACCCCATCTCGGTACCACTGATATGCCACAAAAGTGAGTTCGCCTTCAGTGTGCATACCACTGTTATCTACATAGACCACGTCCTCTCCTTTGCGTCGTACGTAGCCGTCCAGGTTGATCGTAAAGGTCATCTTCTGCGGCTTCGCCTGCTTGCATTTCTCCGGCACGTCTTCATCGGTATAAAAGCAGATTGTCACCTCCTGCGGTCCCAGGGGCACACGTTTGGGCAGAGGTACTTCTATGACATCCTCTTCCGGAAGATAAGCACCGATGGAATCGCGGAAACCTGCTTCTTTGGAGGCTTGCTGGAAATAGAGATCGAAGCGTTCCGGCGTACCGCTGACGACCGTATAAGCAATCTTCAGATGGTTCTCCGTCTCGCAAACGGACACTTTCGGTACGACCTCCACCGCCGGCACCGGCAGTACCTCACTCACCAGCGTCACATCCATCGGGCAGCCTTCGTGGGTCTCATCTGCGGCTACAAAATGCTCTTCGTCTCTTGTAAAACGGAAGGTCTGCGTATGTCCGTCTGCAAACGTATAGGTGTACTCGTACGGCAGATCGCCTGCGCAGATGATAATACGCTCTGTCTTCTTCTCGGCTCTGCCGAAACGCCACGAGGCTTTGCCCCCCGAGACTTGCCATTCGCCCTCGCAAAGGACGTTCTTTACTGCTCTTTGCAAGAAGATACTCATCGGCGCCTTCAGGTGGTATTTTTCTAACGGGATAGCGGTGTTAAGTATGGGCGCGTCTATATGGAGTGTGTCAAACGGCTTCGTGTCCGTACTGCCGCGATAGAGCAGCCAGCAGTAGGTGAACATACTGCCCGCGCTGCCCTGCGCCGGCTCCTCTTCGCGGATGAGGGCGGTTATCTCGTCCGGTACGCCGGCATCTGAGCAAACCTGCAAATCAAACGGCTCAATACTGCCGGCGCTATATCCGCCGTAAACGGTGATAGTAACACTGCCCCTTGAGGTCAGCCAGTCCATCAGACCCGTATCGTCTTTTACTTGGCGAGTGAAGACATACGTATTACCCGCCTCCATTAGTATGTTTTCCAAGGGCATGGAGGTTGTGTCGCTCTGAGGAATCTCCTCTCCGTTGCAGAGCCAGCGGTAGGAATAAATCCCGTTTCCGCCGGAGACGGTGTCTTTCTCATGAATCGTTTCCATGCATTCCGGAGAACACAGGTTTCGGTTGAAACTCTCGATGGAACCGGGGTTAATTGCTTCAAACACGACTACTACATGCGGGTTTCGGGACTCGGTCATACTGGCCTTGCACGCCTCTTCCCGGACGCTTCGCGTGAAAGTATATGAGCCCGGTTTGTCGAAGCTATAAGTCATCGAAGGTGTCTCCACTTGTTCTCCATCGATATACAAGGGGTTTCGGGTGTCTTCCGGTACGGGTTTCCACGTTCTTTCTTTTACAATCCATTCGCTCCTTTTGAGCATCCATTTATAGTGGAACACCTCTCCTCCTCCTGAGGCGTCTTGAATACTCTGTATAGTGGTCGTCATCGGCAGTATGCCGTAGAGCGTGTCGGGTTGCTCTTTCAGTTCTCCCGGGTCGAACTCTTTTCTCACGGTCAGGTACAACCTCCCTTGCGAGCGGGTCCACTCGGTCTTGCATTGTACGTCATGTACATCGCGGCGAAAGGCATACGTACCCGGCACGTCGGTCGGCATGGTCCATGCGTCATAATCCTCCTGGCAAAGCCACACGGTGTCCATCGGCAGATAGGTCTTGGTGCCGTCTTCTGCAATGATCACTGTGTCGCGGATGAGACGATATTGGTAACTGCTCTGCGGGTTCTTCTGCTCGTCGTCTTTACCGCCGGTGGCTTCCTTTCCACTATTGTTCTTTTCCTTAAATTTTATCCCCTCCTCATTCCAGCAGGCGGAATACTCTCCGGTCACGATGCCGGCATCGAAGGCTTCGTAGCCCTTCACGATAGTATATACCTGCTTCAGAGCCGGACCGCAGCTAATGGTCAAGATCACCTCCTGATTGCCGCAGGGACGCTTCACTTCCGCCGACGCGCCTTTGGGGTTTGCAATATAAATAACATCCGGACTCGGCGAGTACCATTGGCCGGAACCGAAAGCACTGCTGTTCTGTCTCTCCAACCCGATACCGGTACGGGGGGAGTTTCCGTCAGTCGGAGCGCCAACGCCCTCGGCACGCATGATTGGTACGCTCTCTGCATCCAGTATAACGGTCTTGACCGACATCTCCGAGGCAATGTGGTTGGCAAAACAAACCAACTGCGGGTGGCTCTCATACCCTCCGGCAGAGCAACGCCATTCGTTCTCAGGATTCTCATAATAGGGGCTGTTACTCCCTATGAAATCGGACGATTTGGCTATCGCGTATCGGGTGTTGTCCGTGAGGATAGGATCCGCCCCTCCGTACCCTGTGGCATACATACGCGTTAACTGCTGGTCGAAATAAACCATCGTCAAGTTGTCTTCCGGCGCTTCGTTCTTGCCGAATAACGCTCCTACATGGTCGGACCCCTTGCAATAACCCATGCTATAGCAGTTGTTCAGGACTGCCGAGGCTTTGTTATAGCCCACTAATCCGCCTACACGATTATTGCCGTCGGTGATGATGCCGGCGTTGTATGAGAAGCTGATCCCGCCGTAGTTAGTACCCACCAGACCACCGATATCATTGCCGTTGTGCGCGATGATCTGCGTCATATTAAAGCAGTGGTGTATCTGCCCGCGGTTCGTTCCTACCAGACATCCTACGTTACTCGCTCCATCCGTCATGATCTGCCCTTGCGCGATGCCTACATGGTGAACGACCGCCGCGTTTCCGCTTTCGGCAATCAGCCCTGCGCCGGATGGGAGGAGCGAAGAGAGTATATACAGGTTATAAATCACATGGTTGGCTCCATCCAACTCGCCCTGAAACGGTTTGGCAGCGCTGCCTATCGGTTTCCAACTCGGCGGAGTCGCGCTGCTGCCGCCTAAATCAAGGTCTGCAGCCAGGCGAACGGTCTTCCCTGCAAAGTCATCCGTGCGGCTCGCTGCGGCTATCCAAGCTAACTCTTCTGCCGTCCGGATCGTATAGATTTCTCCATTGAAATCGGGCATTTGTGTACCTCCGCTCCAAGGTGTCAGACTCTGCGCAGAGGTATGGGTTGCCCCTAATACCATGCTTATCAGCACAGTATTGATCCACATAAATACGCGTGTCATAAAATCTTGCTTACTCGATGCGTTTTCCGGTTATATCATAGGTACCTTGCGGTGTAATAAAGAGAAGTCGTCCTTCAATAATGGTCTTTTTCTCTGCCCCCTTCGAACCGGTTTCTTCGATGCCGGTAATGACACTCTGTGCATCCGGGTCGCCCGGAATGATCGGAGGTGTTGGGATGAGTTCGTTTCCGTTGTACTTCAACTCGCCGTCGTATCCCAAGGTGGCGAAATCGCCGATATAAACGTGCAGCGGAGCATTGTTCTCATCCAAAACGGATAGTACATACGTGTATCGTGAGGCCTCATCCAGACCCGTTACTTTAAAGGAGAGGGTATATGACTGACTATCGTCAGCATTTGAGATTTGAGATTTCAAATTTGACATTTTTCTGCCCGGCGCGGAGAAAGAGATACCTAACAGCTGTCCGCGGTTGCCGAGCGTTAGCTTGCAGAAGACTGCGCCGTCTTTGTAGATATCGATCTGATAACTATGCGCCGCGCTGTCCGTCGGCCAGGTGAAGTCCGCCGTCGTCTCTCCCGGATCGACCGTCACGGTCTTCTGAATGATTTCTTCCTCATCCAAAGACACGATCCGGAAACGGGACCAGTACTGCGCTGCGCGGTAAGCGGCTACGCTGCCTGACAAGACATGTACCTTCGCTGTGTCCGGCACGCCGTCAAACGTGCCGTCGTAGATCAGCGGCGGCTGGGCAGCATAACAAGTGATGTCCGTTACCGATGAATCCGCCAAGAAACAATCCTGACCGAGGATAGCTACGTTCTTGCCGATAACAATGGTCTGCAACTCGCTCCAATTAGCGAAAGTACCCATACCTGTTGCTACCAACTTGTCGTTCAGCACAAGGTGTTTCGGGCTGGTGGTCAAGTTCAGCTGGTTAAAAACAGCATCGCCTAACACGTTGAGCGAAGTGGGTAAAATGAGTGTGTCCAATGGACAACCGGCAAAGGCGCTATTGCCAATATTGGTCACCGAGTTGGGGATTTTTATCGATCGTAAGGATGAACAACCGGTAAATGCTTTTTGGGGAATAACCGTAAGCCCTGCCGGCAACCTCACGGAGTCTAAGGCTTCGCAAAGGTTACATAGCTGCTCCGGAATCTTCTGCAGGCCGGATGGTAAAACCAGCTGTTTCAGCTTCTTGCAGCCCGCAAAAGCACTTGCGCCGATACTTGTCACCCCTTCCGGAATATTGATTTTCTGCAAACGGCTGCAGTTGGTAAAAGCACTCGCTCCTATCTCTTTGACCGTCTCCGGCAGGGTAATGGAGTCGTTGTACATATACTTGCACAACATATTCGGTATATATTCCACCGAGTCGCCGAAAATGATATGGGTGAAATGGCACTCTCCCGGGACGTCCGACTCATATCGAACGAAATCATTTGCGTGTATCGCTTCCCACACCATCACTTTGGAGTCGCTGTTGTAATTCTCCGATCCGAAAGCTCCCCATCCCATCGTTTTGAAAGTCTTCGGGAAGAAAACGGTGTCGCCTATATTCGTGCAGTTGTAGAAAGCCATATCCCCGATGGATTCGAGACAATCCGACCATCTGACCTTCCGCAGGTTTGAGCAGAATATGAAAGCCTGACTGTTTATCGTCTTGATGCCCTTTCCCAAATCGGCGCTGGTCATCTTGGTACATTCCTGAAAAGCATAAGCTCCGATAGTTGTCACGCTGTCCGGAAGCACGATTGACTGCAGGTTATAGCACCCGTGGAAAGCGTTCGCGCAGATAGAAGTGAGCCCTTCCGGGAAGGAGACGGTCTTCACATACTCCCTTTTCGGATAGTTACTCAAATCGTCCGACGTCATCGCTCCGCGACCTTCAATCACTACATGCCCCGTGCCAGAGTCCAGCGTGTAAGTCAGCTCCGGTCCCAAACTGCCGGTATATACCGTCGCATAGGCGCTGCTTGCCATCCCTATCAGACAGACAAGAATAATAGATACTTTCGTTTTCATGATCGTATATTATTTGATTTGGTTTCCTTGTACATTGTACATCGTCCCTTCGTACATCAGATAGATGTGTCCGTTACGCAACACTTTTGTACATGGTACATCGTAACTTTGTATCTCGTCTATGTCGGTCGGAGTGTTTGCCCCAAGTGTAGCAAACGAGCCGGAGGCATTGAAGAGTTCGGTGTCGTTTTCATCGGAAGCGGTCATCGTGAACCAATAGTCGGTGTTCTCATCCAAACCGTTGTAACGGAACGAGAAGGAAGCAGCGGTGTTCATCGCCCGACGAGTAGGTGCGTGCTTGGAGAAGTCGATTTCGATGAGTTGTCCCATGGAGTTGAATGTCAGCGTACAAATCTTCTCCGTGCGCTCCTCGTTCGCCCAGATGATGAGCGTGTAGTAACTGGCTCCTTCCACGGCCGGCCAGGTAAACTGCACGCTGTGGTTGTCGGTTTGCGTCTCTACTTCCGGCTCTTTTTCCGGCAGCTCCAGAAGTGTGCTGTCCACTTGGATGTTAAAGCCGTTCCAGATGCTATTGGCGCGGTAGATTTCTGCGAGCGAGTCACAAGGTACTAAAAGCACCGTTTGTGCTTGGTTAAGAAGATTGAACGAATTGCTTTGTGCCGCCGGAACAGACATCATCGGTGCTACGATGGTATCAATAGACGGTGTGTTGTCATTGTAGCCGGACATATATCCACCGAAAACCTCCTTTTCCAACAAACTGATGTTTTTGGGGAGAATCAGTTTGTTTTTGTTCACAGCTCTCAGCGAACCCGACCGCAAAGTGGTCACTTGATCCGGAATAATAATATCCTCTCCGTCATGCTTGGGCGGATAGAGCGCTAGAGCCGTCGTGTCTGCCGAATAAAGCACACCGTCTATCGCTCGGAAATACGCGTTCGCTTTCGGCATTCGTACATACCATATATTGGGACACTGACCGAAAGCGTACTCTTCGATTGTTTGGAGGTTCGTGCCGATTTCCAACATCTCCAGTTTCGCGCAGTTTCGGAACTGGCCTTTTCCAATGATGCGGTTGTTAACAATCGCTTTCTTCAGTTCCCAAGAAGCGGCAAAAACTTCTGTACCTATCGAGTCCACGGAGGCAGGAATGGTTATTTGCTCCATCTGGTAAGAATGGAAAAATGCCTCGTCATCTATCTTTTCCAGTGAGTCAGGCAACACATAGGCACGATTATCATAGAATGCCCCTAAACTATTGCCATGAAAGGCATATTTGCCGATGGTTTTCACACTCGGCATTTGCATATCATACATAGAGGATGCGCAAAACGCCTCATATGCTATATGTTGCACACTTTGCGGAAGCGTGCAGGAGATCTGTAATGCCGAGGGACAATAGACCACCGTGTCCATATTAATAGTGAAAAGCATGCCATTCCATGAGGTGTAGTGCTGATTCCCTTGTGCCACCGTGATACTATTTATTCTGCCGCCACTGATAGCGCCGAACTCAATATGCTCTAAAGAGGCAGGAAAGGACAGCGATTTTATAACAGCGTTAGTAGTGAAATTGAGAGCACTACGCCCAATATATTTGACACCTTCCGGTATAGTCAGTTTCGTTATTTTCCCACATCCGTAGAAAGCACTACTGCATATAGCCTGAATGCCCGTCGGTATCGTATAGGCACCTTGATAGTTCATCGGCATCAACACAAACATGCTATCGTTGTATATCGGCTCTTGGAGTGCGTCTAATATATAGAATGCCCAAGGACTAACCGACTTCACCGAATTAGCAAGGTGTACGCGTTGTAAGTTGGGCATCTGTTCAAACGAACGCTGCTCGATATATGTCACGCCTTCCGGCATGCGGAACTCAATGAGTCCTGCCTTCCAGAACGCCTCAAAAGGAATCTCTGTGATCGTACTGTCCGGAATAATACAGGAGGTAAGCCTCGTGCATCTCAGAAATGCATTTTTACCTAAATTCCGCAGAGTTTGTGGCAAAACAATAGATGTCAGTTGATTGCAATCGGCAAAAGCATCGTCAGCCATACTCGTAACCGCGTAATTCGCGCCCTCGTACGTCACTGTGTCATTAATAACGATGTCACCAACAGCGGTGTTGTTACTCTGTACTGCTATTTGTGCTGTCATGGCTGTGTTGTCCAGCGTATAATAGACGCTGTCAATAAAAACCCTTTGCGCGTAGGCGCATGATCCTTTTAATAGTAAAAAGGCTACAAAAAGCAGACAAAAACAATTTTTCTTTTCCATAATTTGCATATGTTAAAAAGTTTTACTAATTTTGCATTCGGAATCGTGTTTCAAAATCTGGTGCAAAGGTACTGCTTTTTCCTGACATGTGCAAATTTTGCAGTTGTACGAGGTGTGATTTTGGTGTTTTGTAAATTATTGTAAATAAGCAAATTATAATTTTATATGAAAAATAAAGTTGTACGCGTATATTTTTTATTCCTTTTGGGCTTGACTTTTTGTATGCAAAGTTGCCATTCCGGGGCTCAAAACACCCAAAATCGGTTGCAAGAGGCAGAAGAATTATACCAACAAGGCATCTCCTCTAACAGCAGTAGTCAGTACGAAAGTTCTACCGCCTATTTGAAGCAAGCGGAGGAGGTACTGTTGAGCATTCAGCCTTCAGTAGTCAGTAATCAGCAAAGAGCACGGAGAAATCAATTATTAGGGCTGACATGGTTCCGTTTGGGCAACACGTCCGAGAGTGAGATGCTCTACGACATCGCGCAAAACTATTACCGCAAAGCAATCCCGATGTTAGATCCCGACAGTAATGCAGTTTATTTAGCCTGTGCCTATCGCGACATCGCACGTACGATGGCTATAGCTGGAGGCGAACAAGATAGTGTACTTTGGTATTTTGCGCAAGCAGAGCGATATGCACGCGCAGCCAATAGTCCTTTGCTCTTACTCGACATAGATGCCTATCGCTACCAACTCTGCTATCCGGACAGCGTAGACCACCGCCTTGCCGTCTGCAAGCAGTTGGCAGAAGAATTCAGTGTCCCTACGCGTTACTCGGAGATCGTTGAACTGCTCTTGGCGCAACACGCTACGGACTCTGCCGCCTATTATCTGGAGCACTTACAACCTACCGACTCTGCCTACGCCTATTGGTTCGAACAAAGTTATGCGTATCTGAACAGCAAAATACTCCGTCAACGCGGACAATCCGACACAGCCTATAGTGTGTTGTTGGATTTGTATGATCGCAAGATAGACGAGCTGCAACGCGACGCGGGCGCACGCACGTACGCGCTCTCCTTACACTATGATGTCGCACGCGAGCAACAACGCGCCGAAGAGGCGCAACGTGAACGCCAATGGCAACGCAAAATTTCTTTCGTTTTAGTCCTATTGTCGGCTGTTCTGGTGCTATTACTTGTTGTTCTGTGGCGCTATTGGTTGCACCGACGTCGTGAACAAGCGAGACAGTTAGAGGCCTTGCGAGATAAGTACGTACAGCAGCTACAATTGGCGTTGGAACGGCTTCAGCAGAAAGTAAACCTCACCCGCGAGATAGAGATGCAGCGAATGCGTGGCAACGAGGTAGAGTTCCCGAAATGGCTGCAGACCTATCGTGATGAGCAACTGACGATGAGCAAAGAGAGTCTGGATGAATTGATCGCTTCGATTGACAAAGCGCTGGATGGCGCAATCAGTCGCTTGCGCGCGGAGTATCCCGAACTCACCGAATCGGACATGCAGTTTGCTATTCTGTCTATCATCGGCGCCTCTGATAACGATATGTCTATCGTACTGAACGTACAAAAACAAACGATTTACCATAGAAGGCAAATCGTTCGTAAACATGTCAGCCCTGAGATCGACGATATCGATGCTTGGCTGCGACAATACGTCTTAAGCGTGTGAAGCGCGTTTTATCTCCTCGTACGTGAAGCCCCGTTGAGCGAGGAAACGGAGACTTTTGTCTTCGGGATCAGATTTGCGGGAAGCGATAAGTGCACGGAGATTTTTAGTATAAACGCTTTCATCGATAGTATCGAGGGCATCGCGGATCTCGGAATCGGGCAGATCGAGTGCACGAAGTCCGGCTTGGATCTTCATGCGTCCCCAGCTTTGGTACTCCACCTTATCATGTACATACGCATGACAGAAACGGGCGTCGTTCAAAAAGTTGTTGGAATAGAGACTTTGTACGATTTCATCGGATAAATCTGCTGGTGCTTGCCACTCGTATAACTTACGCCGAACATCCGCTGCGCAGTGTTCGGATTTCGCACAATAAGCTTCGCATTTGTCAAGCCATTCGGCCTTCGATAATTCGCGGTTTACCATAGATGTCATTCATTATGTGAATATCCGTATAACCTAATTCATCAAGCATGTCGGACAACTCTTGCGGATAGGCCTCGTTGATCTCAAAGAAAAGGAACTTGCCTGATTTCAATTCGGCGATGCGGCGATAGAAACGGAGCGGGTCATTGTCGGGAACAAACAATGCCGTTGCCGGCTCGTACTCTAAAACGTTCGGTCTCATCGAAGATTTCTCGCGCTCGCATATATATGGCGGGTTACTCACCACTATGTCAAAAGTCCCGATTTCTCCGCCGCTAAATGGCTCGATTACTCCGTTTTCATCGGAGAAAATATCGGCTACTTGGAAGTCGACTTCCACCTTATTGCGGCAAGCATTCTCGCGCGCTATTTCGATTGCTTCGGGAGAGATATCTATGCCTGTAACATGCCATTCCGGATGCGCTTTCTTGAGCGCGATTGCTATGCATCCGCTACCCGTTCCTATATCCAGTATCCGGCAATTTGATATTTGATATTTGATATTTGAAATCTTCTCCACCAACTCTGCTGTCTCCGGACGAGGAATGAGGGTGGCTGGAGTAACTTTTAAATCCAGTCCGCACCATAAAGCATGCCCGAAAATGTACTGAATTGGTTCAAAATGCAACAAACGATCAATTATTGTTTGCAGATTTGGAAAATTTGTAGTACCTTTGTACCCGAATTGCAGTTGTGTACGCGAAAGACCGGTTAGTTCTTCCGCAATCCACCAGGCCATCGAACGTGCCTCATCCTCCGGATAGCAGACGAGAAGTTGGGATGTAATATGGTTGATTAACTCTTTCACGCTGCAAAATTACAAAAAATAAATGGAATACGCAAATTATATAGCACGTTGTATTGAAATTGCTCGTCGAGGTGAGTATTTTGTAGCACCGAACCCGATGGTGGGTGCGGTGTTGGTGGATGCTAATGGACAGATTCTTGCCGAAGGCTGGCATGAGCAATTCGGTCAGGCACATGCGGAAGTGAATTGTTTTAAGCATTTCGAAGAAAAAAATCTTTCTACTTTCGACTTTAAGCATTCAACTTTATTCGTCTCTCTCGAACCTTGCTCACATTACGGCAAGACGCCGCCTTGTGCGAAGTTGATCATTGAGAAAGGCGTAGGACGGGTAGTAGTCGGTATGTTAGACCCGAACCCGTTGGTGGCAGGCAAAGGTGTGCAGATGTTACGAGAAGCGGGAATAGAGGTGGTCGTCGGCGTGATGGAAAAGGAGTGCCGCGAGTTGAACAAACGTTTCTTGTGTCTGCACGAGCAGCGCCGTCCGTACGTCATCCTCAAATGGGCACAAACAGCGGACGGATTCATCGATAAAAAACGTGAGATAGAAATAGGAAAACATCTTAACGGTGCATTGACTATTTCGACGCCGGTAACAAAAAAACTGGTGCATCGTATGCGTGCCGAGAATATGGCGATTATGGTAGGAACGAATACAGTGCTCCTCGATAACCCGCGTCTGATGAATACCCATTGGGAAGGTCGCAACCCGATTCGGGTGACCTTGGATCGGCATAACAGGATATCTGCCGATGCACGGATTTTCTCCGATGGAATCGAGACAATTGTGTATCGTGAGCGCACGGATTGGCCATTTGTCTTGTCCGATCTGGCGAAGCGAAATATTCATTCAATTTTAGTGGAGGGCGGTACAACCTTACTGACACATATCCTCGAAACGGGTATTTGGGATGAGATACATATAGAAGTAGCACCCGAGTTGTCAGTAGGTGACGGCGTAGCTGCACCGAAAGTGGACTTACCGGAATCGTTTGAGCGTGTAGATGGGCATCAATTATACACAATTTACAATGAATTTGTAAAAAAATAGCTCAAAAATTTGTGTATTCCAAAAAAAAGCAGTACTTTTGCACCCGCTTTTGGAGAAAAGCAATATTTTAATGCCACGAAGTTGCGATGACAGATCCGGCTTTAGTGGTGATTGTATAACTCAAAAAATAACACAGAAATGTATTTAACTTCTGAGAAGAAAGCTGAGTTGTTCGCTAAATACGGCAACGATGCAAAGAACACCGGTTCTGCTGAGAGCCAAATCGCATTGTTTACTTTCCGTATCAACCACCTGACGGAGCACTTGAAAGAGAACCGCAAGGACTTCGGTACTGAGCGCGCATTGACCGCATTAGTTGGTAAGCGTCGTCGTATGTTGGATTACCTGAAGGCTAAAGACATCGAGCGTTACCGCGCAATCATCAAAGAACTGGGTATCCGTAAATAATTTTACGGAAAAAATCAGAAAAAGAATGGCATACGCTTGCGTATGTCATTTTTTTGTTGTATCTTTGCAGTCGCAAAGATGTATGATTGAGATTAAGCCGTACATAGAGCATGCGGTTTTGGTAGGATTGATCACGCCTAATCAGCCGGAAGAACGCACGAAAGAGTATCTTGATGAGTTGGCATTCTTGGCTGACACGCATGGTATTGTTCCCGTCAAACGGTTTACGCAGCGCCTGGAGCAACCCAATACGGCCACGTATGTGGGTGAGGGTAAGCTGGAGGAAGTGCGCCAATATATCATCGGTCGTGAGCATAGCGAAGAACCGGTGGATGTTGTTATCTTTGATGACGAACTCAGTCCGCGTCAGATTCGTAACCTCGAGAAAGCGCTCAATCACCGTGATAAACATCCGGCCAACGTACGTGTCATCGACCGTACGATACTAATTCTTGAGATTTTCCTTCAGCGTGCCCAGACCAGTTATGCCAAGACGCAAGTCGAAATGGCGCATCTGCAGTATATGTTGCCGCGTCTGACGCGTATGTGGAGTCACTTGGACCGTCAGCGTGGTGGTGGCGGTACGAACCGTGGAATGGGTGAGACGCAGATAGAAGCCGACAAACGAGTGATAGGTCAGCGTATAGCGCTACTCCGTGAGCAACTCAAGACCATTGACAAGCAGATGGCTACGCAACGTCAACACAGAGGGAAGATGGTTCGTGTGGCGTTGGTGGGCTATACGAACGTGGGTAAGAGTACGCTAATGAATCTGCTCTCTAAATCCGATGTCTTCGCGGAGAATAAGCTTTTTGCCACGCTGGATACCACAGTGCGCAAGGTGACGATTGAGAACCTGCCGTTCCTCCTTTCCGACACCGTGGGCTTTATTCGCAAACTGCCGCACCACTTGGTAGAGTCCTTCAAATCAACGTTGGACGAGGTGCGTGAGGCAGATTTGCTGGTACATGTGGTGGATATCAGTCATCCGAATTTCGAGGAGCAGTACGAGGTGGTGCAACAGACGATAGCGGATATCTGCAAGGAAGACAAACCGACTGTGGTGGTTTTCAATAAGATTGATAACTTTACCTATGTACCGAAGGAGGAAGACGACCTGACACCTATCCAACGCGAGAACCTGTCGCTTGAGGATCTCGAGAAATCGTGGATGGCACGGCTCGGTGAAGATTGTATTTTCATCTCGGCTAAGAAGAAAGATAATATTGACGCATTGCGTGCGCTGCTGTACGATCGCATCAAGGCGATCCACGTAAAGCGTTATCCCTATAATGACTTTTTATTTCAACATTACGAGCCATGAGAACAATTGACGAACAAGGTTATCATTTCGAAGAATGGCTGACGCCTACGCAGATTGCGAAGGACGTGCAGCAAGTGGCTAATCAGATCAGCGCGGACTATAAGGACAAAGAGCCGCTGTTTGTGGTGGTGTTGAACGGTGCTTTCGTGTTCGCAGCAGACCTTTTGCGCGCGCTTGAGGACGTGCGTTGCGAGGTGACGTTCATCCGCGTCAGTTCGTATTATGGCATGGCTTCGACCGGTCAGTTGGAGTTCATCGTGCCGCTGCAACAGGTAGTGGACCAGCGCGATGTGATCATCATCGAAGATATCATAGACACAGGCCTGACGATCCATCAGTTGAAAGCCCATATGCGTGCACACGGAGCAACTTCCGTACGTGTAGCGACGATGCTGTTCAAACCCAATAAACTCGAGTACGACGATGCCAAACCGGAATATGTAGGCCGTGAGATGACGGATGAGTTCGTGATCGGTTACGGGCTCGATTTCGATGGGTTCGTGCGTAACTTAGACGCTATTTACAAAGTAAAAGAATAAATCAACAATATTAATCATTAAATTTATTACCATTATGAATGAAGAATTGAAAAAAGTAATGGAGATTGCTGAGGTGTGGACCAAGGAACCTTTTGACGCGGAGACCCGCGCACAAGTGAAAGCGATGATGGAGGCAGAGGACAAGACCGAGCTCATCGATGCTTTCTATCGTACGTTGGAATTCGGTACGGGTGGTCTGCGTGGTATCATGGGTCCGGGTACGAACCGTATGAACAAGTACATCGTAGCCATGGCTACCCAAGGTTACGCCAACTACATGCTCAAAGTGCAGAAAGAGGGTGGTTTCCAGAACGTACAGAACGGCCGCGTAGCTGTTGTGGTTGGTCACGACTGCCGTAACAACGGTCGTCTCTTCGCCGAGACCGTGGCCAACATCTTCTCCGCGAACGGCATTAAGGTGTATCTGTTTGAGTCGCTCCGTCCGACACCGGAGGTTTCCTTCGCTATCCGTCATCTCAAATGTCAAGGCGGTGTGAACGTTACCGCTTCGCACAACCCCAAAGAGTACAATGGTTACAAGGCTTACTGGGAGGATGGTTCGCAGGTGCTCCAGCCGCATGACCAAGGTATCATCAATGAGGTGAACAAAGTAACCCTCGCAGACGTTAAATGGGAGGCTAACAAGGACCTGATTGAGATCATCGGTGGTGAGATGGATTACGACTACATGATGGCTGTGAAGGAAGTCATGATCGACCAAGACTCGATCCTTCGTCAGAAAGACCTCAACATCGTTTATACGCCGATGCACGGTGCCGGAAGACAGATTGTGCCGATGTGTCTCCGCTCATGGGGCTTCCAGAATATCCACGTGGTACCCGAGCAGATGGTGATCGACGGTAACTTCCCGACAGTCGTTTCCCCGAACCCTGAGAATGCTGAGGCTATGACCCTCGGTATGAAACTCGGTACCAAACTGGGCGCTGATCTTGTTATCGCTTCGGATCCGGATGCTGACCGTATAGCTATCGTTTGCCGTAACGACAAGGGCGAGTGGGTTATCATCAACGGTAACCAGACCAACATCATGTACCACTACTACATTATCAATAATATGAAGCGTCTTGGTAAGATGCGTCCCGACATGTACATCGTCAAGACCATCGTTACCTCCGAGCTCATCCGCAAGATCGCTGACGCACAAGGTGTAACGCTGACCGATGAATATACCGGCTTCAAGTGGATTGCCAACCGTATCCGTATGTGGGAAGGTAAGCGCAAATATATCGGTGGTGGTGAGGAGAGCTTCGGTTTCCTGCCGTACGACGCTGTTCGTGATAAATGCTCGCCGTCGGCTATCTGCCTCATCTGCGAGATCGCGGCCTATGCAAAGGATAACGGCATGACGCTGTACGACTACCTGCTCAAGATATACGAAGACTACGGTTTTCAGAAAGAGACGACTATCAACGTTGTTCGTCCGGGTAAGACGGGCGCTGAAGAGATCGCTCAGATGATGGTTAACTACCGCAACAACCCGCCGAAAGAGATCGCCGGAGAGAAGGTCATCAAGATCAAAGACTTCAAGCTGCTCAAGCAACAAGAGTTGAAGGACGGCAAGTGGGTGGAGAGCCCGATTGAGATGCCGCTGAATGCAACGAGTAATGTACTGCAGTACTTCACCGAAGGTGGTCTCAAGGTTTCCGTTCGTCCGTCCGGTACCGAGCCGAAGATCAAGTTCTACTTCGAGATACCCGTGAAGAGCGGAAAACCGTTCACCGGCGCCGACTACGAGCGCTGCTCCGCGGAGGCAGAAGCACGTGTTCCGGCTATCAAAGCTTCACTCGGTTTGTAACACGACCCAAGGAATAAAAAGAAGGCTCGCACTTTGCGAGCCTTCTTTTGTTAATCCTTAATGGGCACGTATTTCTTACTGGACACTTGCTTGTGTACAAACAGTCCGGGGAGAAGCGTCTCCATCGCGCCGTCGATACACGGGCCGAACAGATACAGCGGGAAGGGTTTCCATTCGTTGCGCTTCCACGATACCTCATACGCACGCGGGTGGATATCTACGGCCGTCGGGTTGCTCTTCGGCAGAAGCGTATTAGCCAGCGTCGTGAAGGTCTTCGCGTTCTTGGTCACGATCTTGTAAGGGATGTCATCTTCCTGATGAACCTGTACCTTAAGCCCGTGATAGAGCATCTTGAAGGTACCGGATGCTTTCTCGCTGTTACCGGTGTACTGGGTCTCTAAATCATCCAACTGCAACTCGCATGTCATACCGACGAGCGGGCGAAGGAAGGTGTTTAGATAGTCTGCACTGATATTCGTAGCATGCAGCTTCATCCCGAAATCACACGCTTTGTTCATCGTCATGCTGAACGATGCTTTGGCTTGACCCTTCTGGATAGGACAGGTGCCCCCGGCGGTCATGATAGCGCCGCGTTTGTTAGTTACGTTATCTACGGCGGCCTGGATTCCTTTCAGATGCAGCTCACCACAATTGACATTCGTGCTGGCGTACTCGATGTCTATAGCGTTAATATGGGCGTCAACATGGTTGATCATGAAGTGTGCGGGGATGGACATCAGTATCTCCTGCGGCATAGCGAACGGCTCTTTCGGCTGGTAACGCTCATCGCGGAAGATATCCATCTTGCCCACCACCACTTTGATTTTGTCTAATGTGAAGTCCTTGGCCAGAGCTTTGCGGATCGGGTTAAGAGGGGACGTAGCCACGCTCTCTACGGTCATATCCATCCAGGTCACCGGCTCTTTGACCATATCACCTAATTTCTTACGCGGCATCGTGTTGGCGATACGCGTGGTACCAATACGCAATGCGCCTTGGTCGCTATGCTCGATATCATTAGTCTCCAGACGCATCATGCCGTCAGGAAGAGTGACCGCTGCATGACCCAGCGAGAAAGCGTAAACGGAGTCGCAGTACGTGAAGACAGAGTCATATGCCAGATCATGTACCGCCAGCGAGCAATCATTGACCTCCAGATCCAGAGGAGTGCGGACGCTGTGCAGATTGAAATCCGCATCATTGAGGTGGAAAGCCATCAGTTTGAAGAAATCAAACTGGTTATTCGCTTTCTCCAGACCTTGGTCTTTGATTTGCGGGAAGCAACGCTCCGGTTGGTTCTCATCCAGCCAAAGCTCTACTTGCGGGTGCTTGATACGTACGTCGCTGACAAGCAGACGTTTCTTCAACAGCAGCGTATAGAACACACGACCTACGTCCACGCGATCGACGTGTATATCGATGCCGGGAGCCATTTTATCTTTGCCTTCCTGTTCTCCGCAATACGAGAAATGCAGGTCTTTCACACTCGCTGTACCGCTGAAGAAACGCAGGTGTATGTCACCACAAGACGCTTCGCAACCCGGCAGGTCTGCCAGAGATTTGTCCACTTCGCGGTTTACCATGTACGAAACGATGATGTCCGCGCATAAGAATGCGATTCCTAAAACAGCGATGATTACGCCCAATGTGATTAGGGTGATTTTGCTGCCTTTTTTCATGTGATTATAATTTGATTTGTTTGTAAGTATCGTTGATGACGAGGGACGCCAGGGTTAATCCGAATGCAGCGGTGACCTGCATGAGGCTTCCCTTCACCGTAGCCTCTCGCCCTTCACTTTTCGCGATGACTGCTGCCTGTTCGGTGGAATAAACACAGCGTATCTTCTTGTGCGGATATCTATCCAATCGTTTCATGCGTGCCCGGACCGCTTTGGCCAAGGCATCACCTTTGATGCCCATCAACTCACCGGTAGTGACGGCAGTAGGGTCAAACCGCAGCGCTGCACCCAACGAGCAGAAGAGCTTAAGTGCGCGTACGCGCGACGCGTATAATATAAGGTCTGTCTTGTCGTTCACGCTGTCGATGGCGTCGATGACATAATCATACCCTTCTAACCCGTTAGCTTCCAACCACTCGGCATTCACCATCTCCGGGAGCGCTGTGATCTGTGCTTCGGGATGGATGCTAAGCAGTCGTTCTTTGAGGACTTCCACTTTGAGGCGCCCGAGGGTGGCACAGGTTGCAGGGAGCTGACGATTCACGTTCGAAGGCTGTACCGTATCACCGTCCACAAGAGTGAGATGGACCACCCCGGTACGGATCAGACATTCCGCTGCCCATGAGCCTACGCCTCCGACACCAAAGAGGATGACGCGTTTCGTACGCAGCGCTTCCAGACCTCTCGTACTCAATAACGCCTCGCTTCTCGAGTAGAAATCGTTCATCATTCTGCCAATTTGCGTGCAAAAGTACAAAAAAAAATGCATTTCTGCAAAAAAAAAGGCGAAAAATTTGGTCAATTCAAAAAAAAGCAGTACTTTTGCACCCGCTTTTCGCCCCAAAAAGCGAATAAGCACTGCCCAGGTGGCGGAATTGGTAGACGCGTTGGTCTCAAACACCAATGGGAAACCGTGCCGGTTCGATCCCGGCCCTGGGTACAACGAAAGGAGGTGTAAGCAATGATTATCGTTCCTGTTAAAGAAGGTGAGAACATCGAGCGCGCGATTAAGAAATTCAAACGCAAATTCGATAAGACGGGTGTCGTAAAAGAGCTT
>CACXPH010000017.1 GCA_902769535.1 uncultured Bacteroidales bacterium | reverse complement strand
CCGTACGGCAGCAACCACCAACCCGAACTGCACGCGTCTGTACATCCGCAAGGAGAACACCTACGGTAACAACATCTCGCAGACCGAGGACTCCATCAATGCACGTACTCGCTTCGCAGCAGTATCGGCAGCGGTGAAGACTCGTCGCAAAGACCTGACCCACATGGCACAAGATCTGCAAGCGTTCAACGCGCAGAAAGACTCGCCGACCGGCAAGAAGACCATGACGGCTTACCTGTGGAAGGTTTGCGGTGATGCGTACGACCAGCAAAACGGCTAAAAGCGAAGAAATTCGCAAAAAAGAATGGCATATGCTTGCATATGTCATTTTTTTGTAGTACTTTTGCGGGCAAAATGACGAATAGATTATGTCGGAAGTGTTGAGTCATATTACATCGGCGGAGCAGGAGTCGCCGGAGTTGGCGTTGGCGGAACATTTGCATGCGGGTTTTCCTTCGCCTGCAGCGGACTGCACGGAGCGGATTGATATCACGCGGGAGTTGATACGTCATCCGGAGACCACGTTCTATGCCCGCATCGAAGGGGATAGCATGCAGGACGCCGGGATCTTCAGTGGGGATCTGGTGGTTATTGACCGCAGCATACAGGCCTCAGACGGCGATTATGTGGCGGCGTATATCGACGGCGAGTTCACGGTGAAGGAGTTTCGTTCCGACCCTTCGGGTCAGTGCGCGTGGCTCATTCCGCATAACGACAAATACAGTAAGATCCGCGTGGATGACGAGAACGCATTCATTATCTGGGGTGTCATCACGCATACCATCCACGATGTACGCTCTCGTTGATTGCAATAATTTCTTTGTGTCGTGCGAACGGGTCTTTCGTCCGGATCTGCGCGATAAGCCGGTGGTGGTACTGTCGGGCAACGACGGTTGTGTTGTGGCGCGGTCGAACGAGGTGAAGCAACTGGGCATCAAGATGGGTGTGCCGTTCTATCAGATTCGTCCGTTGGCGGAGAAATACGGGATTGTGCATTTCTCGTCCAACTTCGCGTTATACGGCGACCTCTCCAGCCGCATTATGCGGACGCTCAGCCGCTATACGGACGACCTGCAGCAATATTCGATTGACGAAGCGTTCATGGACCTTTCGTATATCACGGACACGGCGGAAGCCAAGGCACTCTGCGAGCGTATCCGCACGGAGATTCTGCGCGGCATCGGGGTACCGGTTTCTATCGGTATCGCACCTAACAAAACGCTCTGTAAGGTCGCTTCGCATTATGCCAAGAAATATGCAGGATACCACGGCGTGTGCGTCATTGACAGCGAGGATAAACGCGTCAAGGCTTTAGGCGGCTATCCGATCGATGAGGTTTGGGGAATAGGTCGGCAGTCGGTAGCTAAACTGCAGGCGGCAGGTGTGCGGACTGCGCTGGATTTTGCGTCCAAACAAGCTCTTTTTGCCAAGAATCTGCTTCACCAACCGGGTCTGAACACCTGGCGGGAATTGAATGGCGAAGACTGCATCTCGGTGCGGGAACTGCCGGAGAAGCAATCGATCACTTGTTCCCGTACGTTTGCGCACGGCGTGACCGACCGCGATCTGCTGGAACAGGCAATGTGCCAGTTCTGCGCGAACGTGGCGGAGAAACTGCGTAAGCAGCATTCGGTCTGCCGACAGATGATCGTGTTCGCACATACCTCGCGTTTTCAGGAGCAGCAGTTTATCATCCAAGCCACCGTCACGTTCTCCACGCCGACCGCCAACACGCAGGAGATGACGGAAGCTTTGCTGCGCGTGGTACGCACACAATGGCGACCGAACACGCCGTACAAACGCGCAGGCGTGATCGTCATCAATGTCTCACCGGACAGCGGTGTACAGCAGTCGCTCTTCGACACGCGTGACCGACAACGCGACCAGCGCCTGCAGCAGACGCTCGATAAGATTAACAACCGACACGGCAAACGTACCATCGGTTTTACACCGAATATTCCGACAGAGAAAGCCGCTGAATTGTACGATATTGGCGCTAAAAGTCCCGCGTACACCACACGCATACAGGATATTATTACGCTAAAGTGCTAAAAAAATCCAGAAAAATTTGTGTATGTCGAAAAAAAGCAGTACCTTTGCAGCGGTTTTAATCGAGGGTTTGTCCCGAGAAAAATGGCGACATTCGCGCAAAGTGTGCAAAGGTGCACTGAAACATGTGTAGAAACATACATAAAAAATAAAATTTACATTATGAAGAAAGGTTTATTCCTCAGCCTCATTGCTGCTGCAGTAATGTTGGCATCGTGCAACAAGACGTTGCAAAAACCGGATGAGATCACCGTTAATCCGAGCCCGCTGGAGAAGGTGGGTAACAAGGTGAATGCAGAGATCACCGGTACTTTCCCTCAAAAGAAATTCGCTAAGAAAGGTATTCTGGTCGTTACTCCGGTACTGAAGTACGAAGGCCAAGAGGCACTCGGTGAGCCGGTTACCTACGTAGGTGAGAAGGCTAAAGAGAACGGTAGAACCGTTAGCTATAAGTACGGCGGTACGTACAACCAGAGCTGCTCGTTTGACTATGTTCCGGCTATGCGTAAGTCGGAACTCTATCTGCGTTTCGAGGCGCGTGTGGGCAAGAAAATCATCGAGATTCCGGACGTGAAGATCGCTGACGGTATTGTAGCTACTTCCGAACTGGCAGAGGCCAAGGACAACAAGACGGCTACCACGCCGGATAAGTTCCAACGCGTGATCCAAGAGCTCACCGAGGCAGATATCAAGTTCCTTATCCAGAGTGCTGAGCTTCGTTCGAGCGAGACCCGCAGTGCCGGTGTGAAGGACTTGCAGGCTGCTATCAAAGAGGCTCAGGATAACGAGCGCAAAGAGATCAGCAAGGTTGAAGTTGCCGGTTACGCTTCGCCGGATGGTGGTGTGGATCTGAACGAGAAACTGGCTCAGAACCGTCAGAAAGCAGCTGCTAACTTCCTCAAACGTGACCTGAAGAAGAGCAAAGTGACGACCGCTGTGGAGTCCACCATCACTGCTGAGGACTGGGAAGGTTTCCGTCGCGCTTTGGAGAACAGCAACATGCAGGACAAGGACCTCGTTCTCCGCGTGCTCGCTATGTATAGCGATCCGGAAGAGCGTGAGGCACAGATCAAGAACCTGAGTGCTGTCTATGCCACCATCGCAGAGGAGATCCTGCCGGCACTCCGTCGCAGTCGCCTCATCCTTACCACCGACCTGATCGGTAAGACCGATGACGAGATCCGCGAGTTAGCAAAGAACGACCCGGCTCAACTGAGCGTGGAGGAGTTGCTCTATGCCGCTACGCTGACCAACGACAAAGCAGAGAAACTGGCGCTCTATAAGAAAGCCGCTGAACTCTATAACGACTACCGCGCATGGAACAGCATGGGTCAGATCTACTTCCAAGACGGAGAGATCGCTGAGGCTCGTCGCTGCTTCTCGAAGGCACTGGAGATCAACCCGAACGATCCGGACGTGAACTACAACGCAGGTGTCGCAGCGATGGCTGACGGTGATCTGGCTAAGGCAGAGGAGTACCTCGGTAAGGCTGCAGGCACGAAGGGTAACCTCAATGCGGCGCTCGGTACGCTCTATACCCAGAAGGGTGACTACGCTGCTGCTAAGCAGGCTTACGGCGAGACCGCTACGAACAACGCTGCCGTTCAGCAGATCCTCAACGAGGACTATGCTGCTGCATCGAAGACCCTTGACGCTGTTAAGGATCCGAACGCGACAACCGCTTACCTCAAGGCTGTTGTAGCTGCTCGTACCAATGATGTACAGGCTGTTTATTCGAACCTCCGTGCGGCTATCGCACAGGACGCTTACCTCAAAGCACGTGCAGCGCAAGATATCGAGTTCGCTAAGTTCGCAGAGGATCCGGAGTTTCAGGCAATCGTTAAATAATGTCGGTTTTATTTCCGAAAGTAAATAAACCCCGTGAGTGGGACTATCGCCCCATTTACTTCGATGAGGAAAAGGAGGCGCGCAAGGATAAAAGACTTGCGCGTCTTCGTCGCGGGGCTTTTCGCGAGGAGCATGAGAAGAACATGAGCACGCTGCGCAAGAAACAGCAATCGCGTCTCTGGCTCTGGATAATCCTCCTCGCCATGCTCATCTTCGGTTTTTATATCTTCCTCTAAATGGATATCATTCATCTTTTACCGGACAGCGTCGCCAATCAGATAGCGGCAGGAGAGGTTATCCAACGTCCTGCGTCGTGTCTGAAAGAGTTGGTGGAGAACAGCCTGGACGCGGGTGCAACCCGTATTCAGGTGATTGTTCGTGATGCCGGCCGGACGCTGCTGCAGGTGATAGATGACGGAATAGGCATGAGCGAGATGGATGCCCGTCTGGCGTTCGAGCGCCATGCCACGAGTAAGATCCGCGAGGCGCAGGACTTGTTCTCCCTTCGCACGATGGGTTTCCGCGGAGAGGCTTTAGCCTCTATCTGCGCGGTGGCACAGGTGGAGATGACCACCCGCCGGGCACAGGACGAGACCGGTACGCTCATTGAGATACACGGTTCGGACGTCGTACGTCAGGAACCTTGTGCGTGTCCTGTGGGAACGAATATCAAGGTGAGCAACCTGTTCTTCAATGTGCCGGTAAGAAGAAAATTCCTCAAGACCGACCAGACGGAGCTGCGCAACCTCCTCACAGAGTTCTATCACATCGTGCTGGTCTATCCCAAAGTGGCCTTCACTTTTGTGCACAACGACGAGATCCTGCTCGAACTGCCGGTAGGTACGGAGAAACAGCGCATCGAGGCGGTGTACGGCAATCCGAAACGGAATGTCTATACCTCCGCTTTCGTGGATGTGCATACGGAGACGGAGATGGTCTCTATCCGCGGGTTTGTGATCAAGCCTGAAAACGCCACCCGCAAGGCGGAGCAGTATTTCTTCGTCAACGGCCGGTACATGCGGCATCCGTATTTCCAGAAGGCAGTGATGACCGCCTATTCGGGCATGCTGACAAGCGATTACCAACCTTCGTATTTCATCTATTTCGACATCGACCCGGAGGCGATAGATGTCAATATTCACCCGACGAAGACAGAGATTAAGTTTGCCGACGAGCAGACGATCTTCCAGATTCTCATGGCCTCCGTTCGCGAAGCCTTAGGTAAGTTCAGCCTGGCGCCGACTATTGATTTTGATACACAGAGTTCCATCGATATACCGCTGCCGACCGACCAACCCGTCAGTCGTCCGCAGGTGTCGGTGGATCCTACCTATAATCCTTTCCATACGCGCGGAGCCATCTATCCCGATCGGGCACCCAAGAACTGGGAGAGCTTGTATGAGGGAATGAGCGCGGCAAAGCCGCTCAATGATGAAATGAGCTCTCCTGCGGAGCTCAATGATGGACTGCGTCCGATGGATCAAGACAGTCCGGTGTGGCAGTATAAAGGACGGTATATCCTGGCGCCGGGTGAGGAGGGATTGCTATTGCTTAACCAGCACCGAGCGCATGTAGCCATCCTCTATGCCCAGTTTATGGAACAACTGTCGCTCACCCGGGGTGCGAGTCAGCAATTGCTCTTCCCGGAGGTCTTACCGCTTGCACAGGACGAGATGGCGCTCATGACGCAGCTGTTAGACGACCTGCGTGCGATCGGTTTTGATCTGGAACAACTCAGTCCGGACAGCTATTCGATACAAGGTATCCCGGCACAACTGGCTAATCAGTCACCCGTACCGGTACTGCAGCAGATCTTGGCACAAGTGCAGGAATGTGGTGCAGACACCCGTCAGGAATGGCGCAAACAGATTGCCTTGAACTTGGCCAAAGCCACGGCTATTCCCTACGGGAAAATACTCGCGGAAACGGAGATGCGAGACTTGATAACACGTCTAATGGCACTGCCTCAATATCGCCTTGCACCCGATGGTAAAACCATCGTTTCCGTGCTCAGTGATGAAGAACTGGCGAAGAGATTTTAGATTTTAGATTTTTGATTTTAATACTATGAAACACGCTTTCTTCTATGCTCTTGTAGCTCTTTTATGCATCGCATGCACACCGGATCATCTGACGATCCTGCATACGAATGATACGCATTCGCAGGTGGAACCCAAAGCCAATGACCAAGGCGGGTATGCCCGTCGGATGGGGCTGATTGCGGAGGAGCGCAAGGCGGATAAGAACCTGCTGCTGGTGGATGCCGGTGATTTCTGTCAAGGGACACCTTATTTCAATTATTACCACGGTCGGGTGGAGTTGGATGCGATGAACAGGATGCGTTACGATGCCGTAACGCTTGGTAATCATGAGTTCGACAACGGTCTCGACACCCTGGCTGCCGTGCTTAAGACGGCTAAGTTCCCTATCGTCTGTGCTAATTATGACTTCACGGGAACGGTGCTGGAAGGCATCGTTAAACCTTATACCATCGTGCGCAAGGGTGCACTCAAGATTGGTATTTTCGGTTTAGGTTGCGACCCGAAGGGTATAATCTCTGATAAGAATTTCCTGCCGGCTGTTTATCTGGAACCTTATCCGGTAGCACAAGCGGCTGCAGATACGTTGCGGGCACAAGGATGTGACCTCGTGGTGTGTTTGAGTCACATGGGTACTTTCGGAAAAGCGCCGGAAGATGTATGCGACACGGCTCTCGTAAGTCATACCCGTGGCATCGATGTAGTCATTGGTGGGCATACCCATAAATTATATGATAATTTACGCGTGGCCAATCTCGACGGAGACAGTATGCCGGTATGCCAAATGGGTAAGAGTGGAGCCTATTTGGGTAAGATTGTGCTACATTTAGGTTGCAAAAATGAAAAATAAGGCAAAAAAATTTGGTCAATTCAAAAAAAAGCAGTAATTTTGCACCGATTTTTCCGAATACGCGGAAATAAAATACTACTGAGATTAATAAAAACACACATAAACAATAACTAAAATTTAAGAGTTATGGCAGAAATTGAAGCAAAAGTAAAAGCAATTATTGCTGATAAACTGGGTGTAGAGGAGTCTCAAATTACGAACGAGGCTAATTTCCAAACCGATCTGGGTGCTGATTCTCTTGACACCGTTGAGATGATCATGGAGTTCGAGAAGGAGTTCAATGTAGAAATTCCGGACGAGGATACCCAGAAGATTGCTACCGTAGGCGACGCAATCGCTTATGTTGAGAAGAAAGTCGGCAAGTAATTTTCTTTTCACTTGAGTTTGCGAGTTTACGGGAACACTGTAAACTCGTATGCTTTTTATTAGATGGTTAGAGGATTTATGCAGTTAAGAAGAGTTGTAGTAACGGGTTTAGGTGCACTTACCCCGGTGGGTAATTCGGCGCCTGAGACCTGGGAAGCGTTGATCAACGGTAAGAACGGAATCGCGCCGATCACGGCGTTCGATGCCACGAATTTTAAGACCCAGTTTGCGGGTGAAGTGAAGAATTTTGATCCGACACCGCTGATGGATCGTAAGGAAGCGCGTAAGATGGACCGCTATTCGCAGTTCTCTGTGTGGGTGGCTAACGAAGCGCTTATCGACAGCGGACTCGACCTCGAGAAAGAGGATCGCAGTCGCGTCGGTGTGATCTGGGGTAGTGGCATGGGTGGCCTGCAGTCCACCGAGGCAGAGATCATTGATTTTGCCAAGGGTGACGGTGTGCCGCGTTTCAATCCGTTCATGATTCCAAAAGCTATCCCGAGCATCGCAGCCGGACAGATATCCATCCGTTTCGGTCTCGGTGGCCCGAGTTTCTCGGTTTCCACCGCTTGCTCCTCTTCGTCGCACGCAGTAGGTTCGGCCTTTGATCAGATTCGTCTCGGTCATGCGGATGTATTGTTGACAGGCGGCGCGGATGCGGATGTGACCTACACCGGCATCGGTGGCTTCAACTCGCTGCATGCCCTCTCTACCAATAATGAACACCCGGAGACAGCGAGTCGTCCGTTCTCTAAGTCCCGCGACGGTTTCGTGTTAGGTGAAGGTGCCGCTTGTCTCATTCTTGAGACCTATGAGCACGCCATTGCACGCGGCGCGAAGATCTATGCGGAGATAGTAGGCGAAGGAATGACGTCCGATGCGTACCATATGACCGCGCCGGATCCGGAAGGCAAAGGTGCGGAGCGGGTGATGCGTCTGGCACTCAAAGATGCCGGCTTACAACCCGAGCAGATTGATTTCATCAATACACACGGCACCTCCACGCCGCTTGGCGATGTGACGGAGGTCAAAGCGATCCAGCGTGTGTTCGGTGAGCATGTGTACGAGATGAACCTCGATTCGACCAAGTCGATGACCGGTCACCTGATCGGTGCGACGGGTGCCGTAGAGGCTATGGCGTGCGTCATGGCACTCAAAGACGGAATCATCCCGCCGACCATCAATCACGACCCGGAGGACAAAGATGAGGAAATTGACTATCGCATTAACTTCACCTTCGATAAGGCGCAGAAACGTGATATCAAGTATGCCCTCAGTAATACCTTCGGCTTCGGCGGACACAACGCTTGTCTCGTGTTCAAGAAATGGGAGGAGTAGAACCATAGGGTGGACACCCTTTAAATGTCCTATTAGTCACTTATAAATTTATTTAAGGTATTATGATTACAAAAATTGGCGAGAATGCAGGCCTCGTTTGGGGTGCGCTGCAGAATGGCGCTCAGGGTGTGAAGGCTCTTAAGAAAGCTACCAAGCTGAAGAATGAGGACCTCTATTTGGCTCTGGGCTGGCTGGCACGTGAGGGCAAACTGACTTTCACTGCAGCTGAGGCTGATACCATCGTAGCTTTGGCTTAATATGGTAGTAGCTATCGTAGGCGCTTCAGGCGCCGTCGGACAGGAATTGCTTGCTGTTCTTGAACAGCGGCAATTTCCTATCTCCGAACTAAGACTTTTCGGATCGGAACGCAGTGCAGGAAGAACCTATACGTTCAGAGGCACACCGTACACCGTACAACTGCTCCAACATGACGACGCTTTCAAAGGCGTCGATATTGCTTTTGTCTCCGCGGGTGCGAGCGTGTCCCGTGCGTACGCAGAGGACATCACTCGTTTCGGTGCCATCATGATTGATAACTCTTCGGCCTTCCGTATGGACGAGGATGTGCCTCTGGTGGTGCCCGAAGTGAATGCAGCGGATGCACTCAACCGTCCCCGTAATATCATTGCCAACCCGAACTGCACGACGATCCAGATGGTAGTGGCTTTGCAGGCTATCGAGCGTCTGAGTCATATTCGTCGTGTACATGTAGCAACCTATCAGGCTGCGTCAGGAGCAGGTGCGCAGGCGATGAAAGAGTTGGAGAACCAATACCGTCAGGTGCTGAACGGCGAGGAAGTAACGGTGAATAAGTTCGCGTATCAATTGGCGTATAACCTCATCCCTCATATCGATGTGTTCACTGACAACGGGTACACCAAAGAGGAGATGAAGATGTTCAACGAGACGCGTAAGATCATGCATTCGGACGTCAAAGTTAGTGCGACTTGTGTGCGTGTGCCTTCGCTCCGTGCCCATAGCGAGAGTATATGGCTCGAGACCGAACGACCCATCAGCGTGGCTGAGGCCAAAGAAGCTTTTGCTACCTCTCAAGGTTGTGTGCTCATGGACGAGCCGGAAAATAAGATTTACCCGATGCCGCTGTTCCTGAGCGGTAAGGATGAGGTGTTCATCGGTCGTGTCCGCAAAGACCTGACGGACGAGAACGGCCTGAGTTTCTGGTGTGTGAGTGACCAGATCCGCAAAGGTGCCGCGCTCAATGCCGTACAAATAGCGGAGTATCTGATAAATCAAAAATCATAAATTTGAAATTTGAAATCACAAATCTCAAATATTGAAATCATGGCCCCCGTTGGGTGCTGGGAGAGTTTGGCGGCGGCAATCAATGCCGGGGCTACCAGCGTCTATTTCGGTATTGAGCACCTAAACATGCGCGCCCGCTCGTCAGTCAATTTCACGACGGACGACATGAGCACGATCGTGGCTACTTGTCGCGAAGCAGGCGTCAGGACTTACCTTACGGTGAACACTGTCATGTATCCCGAAGACCTGCCGTTGATGCGCGAGATAGTCGATAAGGCACACGCTGTCGGCGTGGATGCCGTCATTGCCTCGGACATCTCGGTAATGCAATACGCCAATTCGATTGGTCAGGAAGTGCATCTGTCCACCCAACTCAACATCGCAAACACGGAGGCGCTTAAGTTCTATGCGCAATTTGCAGATGTTGTTGTGCTGGCGCGCGAACTGAACATGGAGCAGGTGGCATCTATCTACAGAGACATCCAAACGCAGCATATATGCGGTCGTAGCGGCAACCCGATACGTATTGAGATGTTCTGCCACGGTGCGCTCTGCATGGCGGTGAGCGGAAAGTGTTACATGAGTCTCAATAACTACGGCCTGTCGGCTAACCGCGGTGCGTGTGTGCAAGTATGCCGTCGTGGCTATACCGTCAAGGACAAGTCCTCGGACCTCGAACTGGATATCGACAATCAGTATATCATGAGTCCGAAGGATCTTAAGACTATCCATTTCCTCAATAAGATGCTCGATGCCGGTGTGCGGGTACTCAAGATCGAAGGCCGTGCTCGTGGAGCCGAATATGTGGACACCGTTGTGCGGTGCTACAAAGAAGCAGTCGAGGCATGGCAACGCGGTGAATATGCCGACAATGCAATCATTGAACCCAAGATCGCCGATTGGAACGAACGACTCAGTCGGGTCTTCAATCGCGGTTTCTGGGACGGTTACTACCAAGGCCAACGACTCGGCGAATGGACGCATTCGTACGGGAACAAGGCGACGCGCAAGAAGATCTACGCGGCCAAATGTACGAATTTCTTCAAGAACCTCAGTGTGGCAGAGTTCCTTGTAGAGGCGGTGGATGCCATCGAAGAGGGGCAAGATCTGCTCATTACCGGTGAGACCACCGGTGTGTATGAATGCAAGGCGGAAGGACTGCGCGATGCAAAAGGTCAACCCGCTATGCGTATATCCAAAGGACAATTCTTCTCGCTCAAAACGGATACACTTATCCGCCGCGGCGATAAACTATATTTATGGACGGAGTGAGTCATATATTATCTGCGGTGAGTGCTCCTTGGTGCGGCTGGACGATGTTAGCGCTGTTGCTTTGCGCAGTGCTGGCTGAGTGGTTCCAGCCGGGTGTGATCACGCAGTCTCCCTCCGGTCTGCAGACTCGTACGGAGCGAATGTACAAAGAGGCACCGACCAATTTCATGGGACAGTTACTGATTGCCCTTTTCCGAATAGGAACTCCGGCGATGGCTCTGTGTCTGTGTTTCTGTTCGCCTGATCATGCGTCGTTTGCTGCTTTTGGAGCAATAGTCGGACTGATAGTAGCGGTGATCCTGGTGAAGATGGTATGCAACCTCTTGCTTAACTACACCTTCTCCCTCTCGAGTCATTTTGGCGATCCGTTTGAGGCCTACGGAAACATCGCCACCTTAGGCGCCGTGATCCTTTACCCGATGGTGTTAGTGTTGATGCACGTGCCGAATCCCGTGATTTTACACTGGTTAGTGGGAATCATGGCAGTGCTCTATTTGCTGGCATGGGCTTACCGCGCCGTACGAACCTACATGGTCTCGTTAGTCTCCGTTCTGTACCTTGTGTTCTACATCGCAACACTGGAGGTGCTTCCCATGGCACTGCTTATTTACTTATCTGCAAAAACGATAACTATTCTATGATAAAAAGAATTCTTTTTTCACAACCTCGCCCGATGACCGAGCACAACCCCTACACAAAACTGGAAAACCAGTTCGGGGTGGAGTGTGATTTCTACCAGTTCATACATATTGAAGGACTGGAGGCGAGCGAGTTCCGCAAACAGCGTATCAATCCGCTGGATTATACGGCTGTCATCTTGAACTCCCGTCTGGGTGCCGAGCATTATTTCCGCCTCTGTGAAGAGATGCGGCTCAATGTGCCTGACTCCATGCATTACTACTGCAACTCGGAGTCGGTCGGTCTGTATTTGCAGAAATTCATCAACTACCGCAAGCGTAAAGTCTTCTTCCCGGAAAACGGTAATAAGTTCGAGGATCTTCTTCCGGCTATGCACCGCCGTCCGAATGAGAAATACCTCATGGTACTCTCTGATATTCATACAGACGACCAGATCAATATGTTTGCCAAGAACGGCGTGGAGGTAACACCGGCAATCATGTACCGCACCGTGACTACTCCTTGGCCGCAAGACAAACCGTTTGATTATGACTTGATTGCACTCTTCACGCCGGCCGGTGTGATGTCTCTCAAGGAGAACTTCCCGAACTGGCAACAAGGCAAAACGCTTATTGCCGCTTTCGGTGAGAGTACCCTGCGTGCGTTGGAAGAGGCAGGCTACCGCGTAGATATCGAGGCCGGACAAGGTAAGACCTTTGCGTCCTTGCCATTGGCTATCGCGGATTATCTGGAGAATAACCAGTAAGGCGTGAGGTGTATGGCTAATACGTTTCCCAAACAGAACAAACTCTGTGGACAACTACACATCGCCCGACTCTACAAAGAGGGTGAGCGGTTCGTGGCTTGGCCGCTGCGGGTGACGTATCAACCGACGCAAGAGGAATCTCAAGTGCTTATCTGGGCACCCAAATCGCTCTTCAAACGTGCCGTGCACCGAAACCATCTACGGCGTCTCATGCGTGAGGCCTATAGGCAAAACCAAGACCTGTTGGACGGGCATTACCTGATTGCCTTTAACTACATGGATAAAGAACAACAACCCTATGCGCTGATAGAGAAAGCAGTATGCAAAGCCCTGAAGAAAATAAGCAATCACAAATGACCAATGACAAATGGAAAATATTTCTCAGGAAATTTTTCCTCCTGCCGGTTTATTTCTATCGGTATTGTATATCGCCGCTCACACCGCCGTCCTGCCGCTTCACGCCGACTTGCAGCCAGTATATGGTGGAGGCCGTACTCAAATACGGTCCGTTCAAAGGCGGTTGGCTTGGTATCAAGCGCATCCTGCGTTGCCATCCATGGGGTGGTTCCGGCTACGACCCTGTACCCTAAATCATAAATTTGAAATTATAAATCATAAATGCGCATTGATATTATAACTTGTTGCCCTGAACTCTTGGAGTCGCCGCTTAACCACTCCATCATCCAGCGCGCGAAGGATAAAGGCCTTTGCGAGATATACGTGCATAACTTACGCGATTGGACACTGGACAAACATCGCAAAGTGGATGACTATGCCTTTGGTTTTGGTGCTGGAATGGTGCTCCAGGTCGAACCGATCGACCGACTCATCTCGCATCTCAAGTCCGAACGGGACTATGACGAGATCATCTTCACAGCTCCTGACGGCGAACGATTTGATCAGAAAGCAGCAAACAGTCTTTCTCTCAAACAGAACATCATCATCCTCTGTGGACACTATAAAGGTGTCGATCAACGCGTGCGCGATCATCTTATTACGCGCGAGTATAGCATCGGCGACTTTGTGCTCACCGGAGGTGAGATGCCGGCTGCGATGATGACGGACGCTATCGTGCGTCTGCTGCCAGGTGCGCTTGGAGATGTCGAAAGTGCATTAAACGACTCGTTCCAGGACGGACTCTTAGAAGCCGGTGTTTATACGCGTCCTGCCGACTATAAAGGATGGAAAGTGCCGGAAATACTGCTCTCAGGCCACCAAGCCAAGATTGAAGAGTGGCTCTACGACCAATCACTCGAACACACCCAACAACGTCGTCCGGATCTCTTAGAAGGGTGATTTTGCAAAGTATAATTTACAATTTTATGTTTTATAGCATTTTTTTGCAAAAATATTTGGTCATATTATGAAAAAGCAGTACTTTTGCACCGTGTTTTTCATGGTATTAGATTTAAGGTTAAGTAAAAAGATTGGGTTGTCGTGAGACAACCTTCTTTGTTTTATATAGGTTTTGTCCACTTTTCCCCACAAAAATCTTCTTTTATTTGCGTATTTCATTTTTTTATTGTACCTTTGCAGTCGCAAAGGTCTGAGGAATCATGGAAACACTCATTTCTGTTATCGGAGGTGCGAATGTCGATCTGTCGGCAACGCTCAATGACGCTTTTATAGCTGCGGATTCTAATCCCGGCCACATAGAGGTCGGATACGGCGGCGTGGCGCGCAATATTGCCCACAATCTTTCCCTTCTCGGTGCACGCACACAACTCTTGACGATTTTCGGTGGCGACCTGTTCGGCGGCTTGTTATACGACTACTGCAAGCAGCAGGGCATTGATGTGCACTTGTCCGATCGCGAGTCTCAACTACGAACCGGCACATACTTGTGTATCAATAACCACGGCGGAGAGATGATCGCAGCCGTGGCGGACACGGAGGCTATCCGTGCGATAACACCCGAGTGGCTCGAGAAACGAAGTGGTGAACTGAACATCTCTGATTATATCGTGGCGGACACGAATATTACCGAGGATGCTATCCGCTGGTTGATGGACAACGTAACCGTTCCGCTCTTCATTGACGGTGTGAGTACTACCAAGGCACATCGTGTGGTCAATGCACTGCGCAAAGCGAAACTGCCGTATCTGCATACCCTCAAGCTGAACCTCAAAGAGGCACTGGCAGTCACCGAAACGGCTACCTACGGAGCGGCTGCACAGATACTCTTGGACCTCGGCGTGGCGCATGTCTATATCACCCTCGGTAGCGAAGGAGTCTATTGCCGCACGGCTGCAGAGGAGTGGCTATTCCCTGCACTGCCGGGTGAGATTGTTAACACCACAGGTGCGGGCGATGCGTTTCTGGCAGGTGTTGTCTATGCGCATGTGAAAGGCATTGACTTCCCGAAGACCGCGCAGTATGGCCTCATGGCTGCCCGTGCCACCCTCATGAGTCTCAAAGCCGTTAACCCGGATATCGCAAATATCCTTTTGTAAATTTGAAATCATAAATTTGAAATCATAAATTTGAAATCATAAATTTGAAATCATAAATCATAAATATGAATAAGTATCTTTCTATCTCGCCTGAAGTGCAGGCAGCCCTGCAAGCCGGCCAACCGGTTGTGGCTCTCGAATCGACCATCATCAGTCACGGCATGCCTTATCCGCAGAACGTGGAGACAGCACTGCGTGTGGAGCAGACCATCCGTGAGAACGGTGCCGTGCCTGCTACCATCGCCATTATAGGCGGCCAACTCAAAGCAGGTTGTACACCCGAAGAGATCGAATACCTCGGTCGCAAAGGCCAAGAGGTAATCAAGGCTTCGCGCCGTGACTTGCCGGTACTCATCGCTCGCAAAGAGGATGGCGCAACAACCGTCACTACGACCATGATCATTGCCGCCATGGCAGGAATCAAGGTTTTTGCTACCGGAGGTATAGGTGGTGTACACCGTCATGCACAGCAGACTTTCGACATCTCGGCGGACCTCGAAGAGTTGGCGCAGACGCCGCTTATGGTCATTTGTGCAGGCGCCAAGTCCATCCTTGATTTAGGCCTGACGCTCGAGTACCTGGAGACCAAAGGAGTGCCTGTCATCGGTTTCGGTACGGACGAACTACCTGCTTTCTATACCCGCCATAGTGGTTTTAATGTGGACTATCGTATCGACACACCCGAAGAACTCGCGGCTACGTTCAAAGCCAAACTGGACTGCGGACTCAAAGGCGGAATGCTCGTCACGAACCCTATTCCCGAAGAATACTCGATGCCGAAAGAAGTCATAGACTGCGCCATTGAGCACGCACTCCAAGACATGGAAGCAGCAGGAGTCCACGGCAAACAGTGTACGCCGTTCCTCTTAGCGAAAGTCAAAGACCTCACCGGAGGTGACAGTTTGGCTGCGAATATCCAACTCGTTCTTAATAATGCCCGCCTGGCGGCACAAACAGCGAAAGCGTTATGCGAAAACTAATTCTGTATTCTGTATTCTGTATTCTGTATTCCGTTGCGTTCACGGCCTGCACGAAGCAACCCGTTCAAGTCACTTCCGTTACCACCGAGGCGCTGCCCGTAGATGCGCGTGCTGACGGTGTGCAGGATGCCGCGTATATCGCCTATCTGGCTCCTACCAAAGCCGACTTGGAGCGCGAGATGAATGTGCAGATCGGTTATGCGCCCGAGCGTCTCTGGGTGCGTGAACCCGAGTGTCCGATGCTCAACTGGGCTACCGACGCCTTATGGGAAGCAGCGAAAAAAGTGTACCCGGGTAAGTTGAATATCGCGATCGTGAACATGGGGGGAATGCGTTGCGAGTGGCCTCAAGGACCCATCACGAAGGGACATGTGTTCGAACTCATGCCGTTTGACAACCATCTTGTAGTGCTCACCCTCAAAGGCGAAGATATTATCTCGCTTTGCGAGTCCTTCGCGCAGTATGGCGGACAAGGTGTAGCGGGAATGCGCGTCACCGTCATTGACGGCCACTTGGCTGATGTACAGGTAGGAGGTAAACCCGTCAACCCGAAAGCCTTATACACTGTGGCTACGAGCGATTACCTATCCGGTGGAACAGACCACATGGACGCGTTGACACGTTATGTGGACTGCTGGAAGAGTGATCTGTTGATCAGGGATTTATATCTTGAGGCCGTCCAGACGCAAGACACTATCCGTGCCGCAGTCGATGGACGCATGACGATGAAGCCATAACGGCAAGTTATGCTCCACATGCCCGAACGGGGCATTGAAAAGAAGGGGGTAGTCGTAGTCAGCGACTACCTCTTTTATTGTCTCATAAACGGAACAACCCATCAGCTCGTCGTCTTCGCAGTCGCTGAACTGGCCTACAATGAGACCGCTCAGGTGCGCCAACACGCCACTCATGCTCAGGTTGCGGATCATCCGATCGATGTGATAATGCCGCTCGCTGATGTCTTCGATAAGCAGGATAGGGAATTGATAACTGAGTTTGTTCAGACCGTAAGGAGTGCCTTGCAACCCGTACAACACACTCAGATTGCCGCCTACGATAGGTGCTTCGGCTACGCCCGGTCGGTTTAACGGGTGATGAGCCCAGCGGTATTCGATCGCTTCTCCGGCGAGCATCTTACGTAAAGCCTGAATAGGTTCGCTCTCTTCCGGCAAGGTGGCGATGTGCTTGCACATAATACCGTGCAGCGATGGCATATGCTCAATACCTGCCAACTGATGCAACGCTGTGATGTCACTAAAACCAATAATCGGTTTCGTGATAGGTGCTACACGGTCGAGGATGCGCTGCAGACCGTACCCGCCTCGTGCGCAAAGAATGGCGTCCACACTCGCGTCGCGGAGTGCTTCGTTCAAGTCGGCCAAACGCTCTTCATCCGTGCCGGCAAAACGTCCCCACTTCGCACGTGCGTGCGCGCCCTCGCTCACTATATATCCCCATGTGCGCAGACGCGTGGCCGCGCCATCAATATAGCTCGGATCAATCGCTCCTGACGGAGATACTATGCGAATATGCTTAATCAAGAAATAATCGTGCCCTTGCGGCTAAGAATATGCTTAATCAAGAAATAATCGTGCCCTTGCGGCTAAGAATAAACCTTATATTCGATCCAGTTAACGAAACGCTTCGGCAGGATGCGGTCTAAGAAGCAAAGCACGCGGTAACTGAACCCGCCTACGTACTGCGGCCGCGGACTGTGACAGGTAGCTATGTGATAGAACAACTCAGCCATCTGTTTCGGACTCATACCTGCGCGTTCATCGCGCTCCATGGTCGTGATGGCCTTGTTCGCGCCTGTATACACTTCCTCGCCTGCCGTTGACTTACAACGTGCGTCCGTGAAGCCCGTGCTGACATCACCCGGCATCATAACGCTCACCGAAATTCCGAAATCCTTCACCTCGTTCGCCAAGGCCAGCGCCATCGCGTTGATAGCCGCTTTGGAAGCCGAATAGAAAGCTTGATAAGGTACAGGCAATGCGGCAGCTACCGACGAGGTGTAGATCAATCGTCCGCCTCGTTGCTTGCGTAACTGCGGCAGAACAGCCTGCGTGAAACGAACAGCACCCATGAAGTTGACATCCATCTGGTGCTCGGCCTCTTTGATCTCCGTGAACTCCACCGAACCCGAGATACCGAACCCCGCATTCGAGATGACCACATCGATCGTCTCGGCCTGTTTCAGCACCTCCGCGATAGCGGCTTTGGTACTCTTCTCGTCGCAGACATCGCATTTGATATGCGTCATTGAACCTTTGTCCGAATGGCTATCTGCTCTGTCGGGAGCACCCGACCGACTTAACTCAAAAACACGCCAGCCACGCTCCGCAAAGAGCATGGCTGTCGCTTTTCCTATACCCGAACTTCCGCCGGAAATAACTAATACTTTCGCCATTAGCCGTTAGCCTTTAGCCGTTAATTACATTTGCGGTGCACCTTCTCGCAATACACGTGCGATAATCTCTACTGCCTCGTCGATAATCGGCTCGGTGTGGGTTGCCATCAGCGTCGTACGCAGCAGACACTCGCCTTCTACACAAGCCGGCGCGATAACAGGATTGACATACACTCCTTCCTCGAACATCTTCTTTCCGAAATACAGCGTGTCGAGCGTCTTGTAGGTGAAGATAGGCACGATAGGTGTCGGTGCCTCGATGATCTTCACGCCTGCAGCTAACAGTTGTTTCTGGAAATACTTGGCGATGTTCATCAGACGCGTCGGACGCTCTGGATCAGCTATCAACTGGTGCAATGCCTCGAGTGCTGTGGCAGCCGAGCACGGCGTGATAGATGCGGAGAAGATGAACGGACGACTCACGTGACGCAACCAGTCAGCTACGCGGTGACTCGTCAACATACAACCTCCGATGGAAGCTAACGACTTCGAGAACGTCAACATGGTGATGTCCACCTTGTCTGTCAGTCCGAAGTGAGCCGCTGTACCACGACCGCCGGGACCTAACACACCGAAACCATGCGCATCGTCCACCATCACACGTGCACCGTATTTCTCTGCCAGCGCGCAGATCTCCGGTAACTTACAGATATCACCGCGCATCGAGAACACACCGTCCGTCACGATCAACTTACCGGCATTCTCCGGAATCGACTTGAGCTGACGCTCCAAGTCCTGCATGTCGGAGTGACGGTAACGCAGCACCTTCGCAAAACTCAAACGGCAAGCGTCGTAGATAGATGCGTGGTTCTCACGGTCGTTGAGGATGTAGTCATCCTTACCGCAGATAGCCGAGATGATCGCGAGGTTCGTCTGGAAACCCGTCGAAACCGTCATACACTCCTCGTAACCGGTGAATTCCGCGATCTCTTTCTCAAGCTGCAAGTGCAGGTCGAGGGTACCGTTCAGGAAACGGCTACCACTCACGCCCGTTCCGTACTTGTCCAGCGCAGCGTGGCCGGCTTTGATAACGGCCTCGTTCTCGGTAAATCCGAGGTAGTTGTTACTACCCAACATGATCACACGGTGGTTCTCCATCTTTACCACAGGGGCTTGACGGCTTTCCAACTCGTGGAAGTACGGATAGATACCTAATTTGCGAACCTGTTTGAGCGTCTCAAAATGGTCACATTTTTCAAATAGATCCATCTAATTTGAAATTTGAAATTATAAATCCTAAATGATTTTAAAGAACGTTCAGGTCTTTCAAAATCGCTGTGGTTTTACGGACAGCTGCCTCACTCTCGTGCAGTTTAGCGCGCTCTTCCTCGCTGATGTTGAGCTCCAGAATCTTCTCGATTCCGTTCTTGCCGATGATACACGGTACACCGATCGTGATGTCCTTCATGCCGTACTCGCCTTCGAGGGCTGCAGAACACGGGATCATCTTCTTCTGATCCTTGATGATTGCCTCTGCTACCGAAGCAGCTGCTGCACCAGGAGCCATCCATGCACTCGTTCCAAGCAGACCTGTCAGCGTTGCACCGCCAACCATCGTGCTCTTAACCACGTTCTCCAACTCCTCTGCGCTCAGGAACTCGCTTACGTTGATACCCTTGTATGTCGTGTAGCTCGTCAACGGAATCATCGTTGTGTCACCGTGACCACCGATAACGAAACCGTCTACATCGTTCGCGTTGCACTTCAAAGCCTGGCTCAGGAAGTATTTCAGACGTGCACTGTCCAATGCACCACCCATACCGATCACGCGGTTACGCGGCAGACCGAGTGCGTGGAGTGTCAGATAAGCCATGGTGTCCATCGGGTTGGAAACAACCACGAGGATGGCGTTCGGGCTGTATTTCAATACCTGGTCGCAAACACTCTTTACAATACCTGCGTTCACGCCGATGAGCTCCTCACGCGTCATACCCGGCTTACGCGGCAGACCGGAAGTGATGATCACTACGTCAGAACCGGCAGTCTTGCTGTAATCATTCGTTACACCCTCAACAACCGTATCAAAGCCCATGAGTTGAGCGGTTTGCATGATATCCATGGCTTTACCCTCGGCAAAACCCTCTTTGATATCAATCAGACATACTTGATTGGCTACCTCGTTAACGGCCAATACATTTGCGCAAGTAGCACCTACGTTTCCTGCGCCTACAACAGTTACTTTGCTCATAATTGTATATATTTTTAATCAATAATTAATTCTTAATTTTTAATTTTTAATTTTGATTTCTTCAAATAGCCCGCAAAGTTACATAAAATTTTGTATATATACAAATTTTTGTAAATAAAAGTGCAAATTTTATGATTTTTGTAAGAATTATTTGCAAATGTGCGATTTTTGTTGTACCTTTGCGGCATAAATTATGCGTATTATGAAGAAACTCTTTATTGTTCTCGTTTTGGCGCTTTCTGTCATTTCGGCAGGAGCACAACATCATCGTGATCATCATGCCCCGCAAGGACGGCCTCATGATCGTCATTACATTGAGTGTGCTACGCACCAACAAATGGCGCTGGTAATGCAAACGCTTGATCAGCAGTCTTTCGATGATAAGAAGCTGGAAATAGCTAAGTTATGCGTGGTACTTGGTCATTTCTGTGTGGACGATCTGGCACGCATGGCAGGCGTCTTTTCCTTCGATGAAAGCCGTCTGACATTTCTGACTTTTGCCTACGATTATTGCGAAGATCCGCAGAACTATTACGCCCTGCGTGATGTCTTCTCTTTCCGCAACAATTTTGACACCCTCATGGATACCGTTCATCCCCGCCGTTAACGAGAATGTGCCTATTACTTCAGATGGGGTCTTGGTAGTAATCGACTCCATCGTTGAACGTCAAACAACCATCCCTCGACCTGCCGGGAGAAACCGACAAGAAAAAGAAATAATAGCCCCATGGGATCAATCTCCTACTTATATCCTATCTATATCGTATCCCACCTATACCTATAATATACTATGTATATTATCGCGTGATTTTAGGAAATGCCCATAAAAATATCTAAAATAGCGGTTTCTAAGGCAAAGAACTGCAAAATCCACCCGGTTCTTTACCATTTCTTCCTGCGTCTCAAGGATACGCTTGGCGCAGAGATAGTCCATCGTCGTACACGCAAGTCGTCTATGGCTATTGAGATCATCTTCTGGAACGAAGAGCTTGCGTTGTTCAAAGGGCGCGTAAACACCCTCAAAGAAGCCGAACAATGCGGCTTTTGGATCATTTGCCGACCGCAAACGAATCCCAAACATATGTTCTACAAAGACCATCGGGTTTTTCAACTCTTCCTCTCGCCCGTCCATCCCTTCAAACGTCGCGAGCAAAAAACCACTATAACGCCTCTTTCTGTGGTTCAAAGAGCGGCTGTTTCCGGTATTTAATCATAAAAATACAAAAAAATGCAAAAAAATCACGTGCGTGCTTGCGTATGTGAAATATTTTTTGTAATTTTGCGGCGATTTTTATGCGCGCACGCGTATTTGCGTATTATGCGCGTACATATAAAAGGAATAAACAATACATAAATACAATGGCAGAACAAGAAAAGTATGATGGATCGAGTATTCAAGTGCTCGAAGGATTAGAGGCGGTGCGCAAGCGCCCGGCGATGTATATCGGAGATATATCGCTCAAGGGCTTGCACCACCTGGTGTATGAGGTAGTGGATAACTCCATTGATGAGGCGCTAGCCGGTTTCTGCGACGAGATTGCGGTGCATATCAATGAGGACAACTCCATTACGGTGCAGGATAACGGTCGTGGTATTCCGGTGGATATGCATCCGAAGGAGCACAAATCGGCTCTGGAGGTGGTTATGACAGTGCTCCACGCCGGTGGTAAGTTCAACAAAGACTCCTATAAAGTGTCCGGTGGTCTCCATGGTGTGGGCGTGAGCTGTGTGAACGCGCTCTCGACTAAGATGCACGTGGAGGTGTATCGTAACGGTGCGATCCACTCGCAGGATTATGCGAAGGGTAAACCGCTGGCGCCGGTACACGTGATTTCGGAAGAGGAGGCAACCGGTAACTGGGAGCTTCGTAAGACCGGTACGTTCGTGCAGTTCTGGCCGGACGATACGATCTTCACCGAGACCGTTTATCATTGGGACATCCTCGCGAACCGTATGCGTGAGTTGGCGTTCCTCAATGCCGGCATCAAGATCGTGCTCAAAGACAAGCGCGTGAAGGACGCAGAGGGTAACTGCAAGCGCGAGGAATTTTACTCGGAGAAGGGTCTGAGTGAGTTCGTTCGTTATATTGATGGTACCCGTACTCCGCTCATCAGCGAGGTGATCCACCTCAATACCGACAAGTACGGCACGCCGGTGGAGGTGGCGATGATATACAACACCGACTTCAACGAGAACGTACACTCTTACGTCAATAACATCAACACCATCGAAGGTGGTACGCACGTAGCCGGTTTCCGCGCCGCGCTCACCCGCGTCATGAAGAAATATGCCGAGGACAGTAAGATGCTCGAGAAGGCAAAACTCAAAGATAAAGACGGTAACTCGACCATCGACCCGAACGATTTCCGTGAGGGTCTGACCGCTGTTATCTCTGTTAAGGTGGCAGAACCGCAGTTCGAGGGACAGACGAAGACCAAGCTGGGTAACTCCGAAGTAGCCGGTATGGTCTCCAGTGCCGTTGCTGAGGCGCTGCAGAACTACCTCGAGGAACATCCGGATGATGCCAAGAAGATCGTGGAGAAAGTGATCCTGGCTGCTCAGGCACGTATCGCGGCGCGTAACGCACGTCAGTCTGTCCTCCGTAAGTCTCCGCTCTCCGGTGGTGGTCTGCCGGGTAAGTTGGCGGATTGCGTATCGAAAGATGCGGCAGAATGCGAACTCTTCCTCGTCGAGGGTGATTCGGCAGGCGGTACGGCTAAGACCGGTCGTGATCGCGTGCACCAGGCTATCCTGCCGCTCCGCGGTAAGATCCTGAATGTCGAGAAAGCGATGGAGCACAAGGTATTCGAGTCCGAAGAGGTACGTAACATCTTTACGGCGCTCGGTATCACCTTTGGTACCGAGGAAGACCCGAAAGCACTCAACCTCTCTAAGATCCGTTATCACAAAGTGATCATCATGGCCGATGCCGATGTCGATGGTGCGCATATCGCTACGCTGATTATGACGCTGTTCTTCCGTCATATGAAAGAAGTGATTGAACAAGGCCACCTCTACATCGCTTGTGCACCGCTCTATAAGTGTTCGAAAGGTAACTACAGCGAATACTGCTGGAACGATCAGCAACGCCAGGCCTTCATCCAGAACTACGGCGGCGGCGATGAGAAGGCGATCAAGACGCAGCGTTACAAAGGTCTCGGAGAGATGAGCGATGAACAGCTCTGGGAGACCACTATGGATCCCGCTCGTCGCGTGCTCAAGCAGGTGACGATCGAGAATGCTGCTGAGGCCGATCGTATCATCGCCATGCTCATGGGTGACGACGTGGCTCCGCGCCGTGAGTTCATCGAGCAGAATGCAACCTACGCAAATATCGATGCATAAATTTGAAATCATAAATTTGAAATCATAAATTATGCGTATAGCGGTCTATTGTTCGGCGAAGGATGCAATTCCTGAGGAGTATCTGCAACTCGGGGATGCGCTGGGCACCTGGATAGGTAAAAACGGCCATACGCTGGTTTACGGAGGTGCCACAGGCGGACTGATGTCCCGGACAAGCGACGCGGCGAAAGCGGCAGGTGCACATGTGATAGGTGTCATCCCTCCGCGTATCAAAGCGGCAGGACGACTGGCGACGAACTGCGACTATCTGATAGAGGTGAACAATATGTCCGAACGCAAACAACGGATGCGTGACGAAGCGGATGTAATCGTTTGTCTGCCGGGCAGTTATGGCACATTGGACGAGATGATGGATGCTACTTCTTCTGCCATCGTAGGTGAGCATCACAAACCCGTCTATGTGATGAACTATAACGGCTTCTACGAGCCACTTAAGGCGCAGATAACGCACATGCAGGAGCTGAACTTTATCCCTGCCCAGCAGAGCTACGAACCTATTTTCGTAAACTCGTTGGAAGAGCTGTACAAAAATTTGAAATCATAAATTATAAATCATAAATATTCATTGTTATGAATTTATTTACGGCCAGATTAACCGGCAAAATGCTCTCGACAGAGGCATTCGAGAAAACCGTTTATGAGATGCAAGAGCGCGTAAAACGCTATCGGCAAATCGAGAAATCACCTGAATTGGCGGAGTATCAGAAACTTAAGAAAGTCGTGGGTAGTAGCGATTTTCAGGAAACCAAGAAGGAACTCGTTAACCGTAAGTACAAAGATACGCAAGAGGGACGCATGATGAAGGAGTACGAGGCATTGTCCAATTCCTCCAGCATTCGTCGTTACCGCCGTGCACTCAAAGATGAGGAGTTCCAGGCTTTCCTGGCATTCCGTGAGACCGAGGACTTTAAAAAAATCAAGAGTTTCAAGGAGATACTCAAGTCCGCTGAGTTGCGCCGGTACAATATGCTGTACTACTCGTCCTACTACAAGAACTATCTCAAGGTACTCAACTCACCCGATCTCAAACGTCTGGAAGAGCTTGAAGAAGAGGTACACAAAGAGAACTTCCAGAAACGCCATGCCCTTTGGGCAGATGCTAAACGCTGGCAGCACTCCGAGCAGTACAAGGCCGAACAACGCTATCTTGAACTGGCTAAATCAGATGATATCAAGTTCTACTATACCCAGCGCGAAGAACGCATCGATTGGGCTGAACTCTTCCGTCCTGCGTTTGATGACGACATGAGCTCGTCCAAGAACTGGAAAGCCGGTTTCGGTTATCCGAACCCTGCAATGAAAGATGGCCACTCCCGCACGACCGAGCGTCAAGCCTATAACGGCGGAAAGAACACCTTCTTCGTGGATGGTCGTATGAGTCTCGAGACTCGCGAGGAGAGCAAGAAGGCCGTGGCATGGGATGAAAAGAAAGGTTTCATTGAGCAAGTATTCGAATACACCTCCGATGTGATGAATACTAAAGAGGCCTTCGCTCAAGAGTCCGGTCTGTTTATGGCGAAAGTGCGTACGAAAGGAGATGGACACCATTTCTTTGGTTTGACTACCGGTAAACCGAATAGCCCGATGATCGCGTTATACCATTATAATGGCAAATCGCACCAAATGGGTCTCGTGAACGGCAATAAGACGAAGATGATTAACCTCACCGGTATGTTCCGCTCTGCCTACTACGTCTATTCATTCCGCTGGACGAAGAATGAACTCATCTGGAGTGTGAACGATATGGAGATTCTTCGCTTGCCGAACCGCCTGCCCAAAGAACCAATGTTCTTCATTGCACAGAGCTGGTTGCCGATGGCGGAGAAGGGCGGAGAAGGTAAAATGCGTGTGCAATGGGCACGTGCTTTCCGCGGCGTAGAAGACTCCCCGCTCGCACAGCGCAATGCCAAGGAAGCAGAGAAATAACAAATCATAAATCACAAATCACAAATTGATTTATGTTCCTCATTGCCGGCCCGTGTGCCATTGAGAATAGAGACGTCGTCATGACGACTGCTGAGACGCTCAGACGCCTTTGCTACGACCTTGGGATAACGCTTTATTTCAAGTCCTCTTTCGATAAAGCCAACCGAACTTCGGCTTCCCCGCGAGGCGTCGGTATGGACGAAGGACTGCGTGTCTTACAAGACGTCAAAGAGCAGTTCGGCCTGCCTATCCTCACCGATGTACATGAGACTCATCAGTGTGCACCGACGGCCGAAGTGGCGGATGTGTTGCAGATACCCGCCTTCCTCTCTCGTCAGACAGACTTGCTTCAGGCTGCGGCTGCTACCGGACGCATCGTGAATGTGAAGAAAGGCCAGTTCATGGCTCCCTGGGACATGGGAGGAGCGATTGAGAAGATCGAGCAGGTGCAACCGAATGCCGCACGCGAAGGACATATATGGCTTACCGAACGTGGTTCATCCTTCGGGTACGGCCGCCTCGTAGTGGACATGACGTCCCTCGTAGAGATGCGTCGTTTCGGCTGTCCTGTCGTCTTTGATGCCACGCACTCAGTCCAACAACCGTCCTCGCAGAACGGCGTCACTGGTGGAAACCGCACCATGGTGCCTTATCTCATGCGCGCCGCACTCGCTGTAGGTGTGGACGGACTCTTCATCGAGACGCACCCGGATCCGGACAAAGCCATCTCTGATGCCGCTAACCAAGTGCGCCTGGCGGACATGAAAAATCTGCTTGAACAAGCTTTGGAAATAGAACACACCATAACCGTTAACCCATAACCGATAACTGTTAACCGTTACAACAATGGAACAAACGATCACCATCTACTGCAAGAACACGCGTTCGTATCACGAGGTACCGCGAGGAATATCGCTGATCCAACTCAAGGACCTCTTGGGTATTCAAATGCCGTTCCCGATCATCGCGGCGCATGTGAATTATAAGGTGGAGAACCTCGATTTTCTGCTCTACAAACCCAAAGACGTAGAGTTCCTGGATGCCAGTTCGCCTTCCGGAATGCGCGCGTATGTGCGCACCCTCGACATGGTCCTCTCTTGCGCAGTGAACGAGTTGTTCCCGGAGATGGATTTACGTGTCGAGCACCCGATTAGCAAGGGCTATTACTGCACCCTTCAGTGGCATCAGAACAAAGAGGCTGATCCCGATGATGAGAAAGAACCGCCCGTACTGACGCGTGAGATGGTCAAAGCCATCAAAGAACGCATGTTGCAAATCATTGCCGAGGACCGACCGATTATCGAAGAGGAGAAGCAGACCAAAGAGGTGATCCGTATGTTCGCCGAGCGCTATAACAACGAGTCATCGATCTTTGAAGCACTCGGAAATCCCTACTGCCGTTACTTCCGGATGGGCGAGTATATCGATTATTACACCAATGTCTTGCTCCCCAGCTCGGGTTATATTAATGTGTTCGACATTCAGCCCTTTCAGGACGGTTTGCTCGTGCGCATCCCGAATCGTAATAACCCGACCCAACTCGAGGATGTGGTAGCCCAGGATAAGATGTACTCGATCTTCCAGGAATACAATCGTTGGAACAAACTGCTGCATATCCAGAACGTAAGTGATTTCAACGTCGCTTGTCAGCAGAACAAGTCCTTCGGACTCATCAAGTTGGCAGAGGCATTGCACGAGAAGAAAATAGCCCAGATAGCTGATGCGATTGCAGCCAAACGACCGAAGATTGTCTTCATTTCTGGTGCTTCTTCGTCTGGTAAGACGACGTTCTCCAAGCGTCTGCAGATACAATTGCTCGTCGATGGTATCCGTCCGGAAGTGCTCTCGATGGATGACTATTTCGTCAATCGTGTGGATACGCCGAAGGATGCGAACGGTGAATATGATTTTGAGGACGTGAATGCAGTCGATCTGCCGTTCTTCCGCCAACAGATGCACGAACTGATGGACGGCAAGGAAGTAAACCTGCCTACCTACGATTTCACCAAAGGTGAACGTGTCTTCCGCGGCAATAAACTGAAACTGCAGAAAGACTCCGTGCTCGTCATCGAAGGTCTGCACGCACTCAATCCGTGCATCCTTCCGGATGTGGATCGTAGCCTCACGTATAAGATATACGTCTCGGCGCTCACTACGATCAATATCGACAACCATAACTGGATCCCGACAACGGATATTCGTCTCCTGCGACGTGTGGTACGTGATTATAAATACCGTGGATTCTCGGCACGCGAGACGATTGCGCGTTGCCCGTCAGTCATTCGCGGCGAGACCAAATGGGTGTACCCATTCCAGGAAGAAGCGGATGTCATGTTCAACTCGGCTCTGATCTTCGAGTTTGCCGTGCTCAAACGCCATGCCGAACCGATCCTACAAGAGGTGCCTAAGTTCTGTGATGAATATAGCGAGGCACACCGCCTGCTTAAGTTCCTCCAGTACTTCATTCCGGTTCCGGAACGTGAGATTCCGCCTACATCGTTCTTGCGTGAGTTCGTCGGTGGTTCATCCTTCCGCTATTAAATGGCACGAGATTTGTAAATCAAAAATATAAAATTGGAAATCATAAATCATAAATCATAAATCATAAATTGATTAATGAAATTAATCCTCGTCATATTACTATCGATTTTAGACTCCCTTCCCGGTGTGCAGATCGTGCAGGACTCGATGATGACGGTCTTGTTAGATGAGGCCATGAACGGCAAGCACGAACTCGTGGAGATGGATGGTTACCGCGTGCAGATATACTCGTCCAACCAGCAACAGACTGCCAAGAGCGAAGCGTTGGACTTGGAGCAGAAACTGCGCAACGGAATCAGCCAGTCTATATATGTCCAGTACCTGCCGCCGTTCTGGAAAGTGCGCCTTGGCGATTTCCGTACCTACGAAGAGGCAAAAGAGTATAAGAAACAGTTTGTTGCGCAGTACCCCGAACTGATGGGTGATACTTACATTGTGCGTGACAAGATTTTGGTAATGCAATAATGAATCTGCAGGATTTTCATAGCAAACCCGAGGTGACGGAGGCTATTGCGAAAGCCGTTGAAGCGTCGCTTCGTCAGATAGGAGAGGATCCCCAACGCGAAGGCCTTGTCAAAACCCCCAAACGCGTTGGAGAGGCACTCCAGTTCCTCTGTAAAGGATATAACGAAGACCCCGAGGCCATTTTACGTTCTGCCCTCTTTGAAGAGGACTACCGCCAGATGGTCGTCGTCAAGGATATTGATTTCTACTCCCTCTGCGAGCATCATATGTTGCCGTTCTTTGGAAAGGTCCACGTAGCCTATATCCCCAACGGACGTATCACAGGTCTTAGTAAGATTGCCCGCGTGGTGGATGTCTTCGCCCGTCGCCTGCAAGTGCAGGAACGTCTTACAACCCAAATCAAGGACTGCATCCAGAACACCCTCGACCCCTTAGGTGTCATGGTCGTCATCGAAGCGGAACACCTCTGCATGCAGATGCGTGGCGTGCAGAAACAACACGCCATGACAGTCACTTCGGACTTCACTGGCGTGTTCAATCAAGCCAAAACTCGCGAAGAGTTTATGAAACTAATAGGCCACTAAGATCTTAACGACTGTATGCCCGTTAGCGGCATTACACATCGCTGTATAGACTCCCGGAGTAGCTCGTCTGCCATCCGGGAGTTTTCCATCCCAGACTGCTGTGCCTCCGTGACTCTTAGTCTTGCAGACTAAGTTACCGCCTGCATCCACGATGTTAACCACCGTGTTATCCATCAGTCCCGTGATACTAATAACACCGCTATAACCCGGTCGTACAGGGTTAGGATACGCATACGCACCGCTCATGTCCTCCTGCGCCTCACTCGCGTCACTACGGTAAGAGGCAATACCTTTGTCTGTGCCCACAAACACCTCACCCGTCTTCGGCAGGATAGCAATCGACTGAATGGTATTGGATGGCAGTAAGGAGTTGTTCTCGGTGAAATGCGCCACGGTGATCGTGTCATCTTCAATCAGGTACAAACCCGAAGAGGCCGTACCAATCCACATCCGGTTGCCGCCATCCACCGCCAGGCAGTTGATCTGCTCATCTCCCAACAAGTAGTCGCCTAAGTTCGTACCATCGTTACGCGGAATGATGATACGATTACAACTGTTCGAACTGAAGAAATCTACGCCACTTGGAATAAGTACGATACCCTTGTCCGTGCCGATCCAGATGCGATTCGTGTGGTCTTGCGCAAAGCTATAGAAAGAAGAAGGAGTAATGGTATTGCCGTTCTGATCGATCCAAGAACTGCGCTTGACATACCGGTCGTCATACGTGCTCGTCGGTGTACCTCCGTCGTCCAGAAGAATCACTCCCTTATTGTCTCCGCGCTGATCGAATAGCCATTTACGGTTCGCATTCCGGCTGTCAACCCATATACCGGTAGGTGTAGTGAATGTCAACGGTAAATCCAGTCCTTTCCATTGTCCGAACGTGTTACGCACATGAATCGGCTTGCCTGTACCGGTTGCATTCAGTACCCACAGGTTACCTTGCTCATCCATCATGGCGCCATCTGTACGCGTGAAATAATAGTCGCTTAATCCTTTCTGCGCTACGCGTAACGTACTGTTGACGCTATCGTAATGCGCGATGGCCTTGTAATCCTTGAATTCAAACACACCTGTTCCGTAGGTGGCTACGAAAAAATGGCCCGCATCATTCGGATCGATGGCGTAACTGACAACATCGCGGATGTCGTGGTCCGTGTAGTACCATGTGTCTTGCCATGGAATACCTCGCCAACTCTGTCCGTCGTAGATACTCATACCGCTCTGACGACCGAATTGCGTAGCCCATCTACCTCCCGGCGCTACATATATCTGGTCGTGCGCTGCAAAGAGTCTGTAACCGAAATTACTCATCGGACCTTCCGGACGGAAGAACTGATCTCCCTCCGTTCCTATCCGTACTAACCCTTTGCCTTCTTCTGCCAACCAGTATTCACCGTTCGAATAAACAGCGTCCGTCGCTACATAGCCGTCCGTCAGACCTATCCACTGATCCTCATCTGTTAACTTAAACAGTCCTGTACCGCTTTGGTAAGCCACTAACTGTCCGTCATGCACATGAATCCAGACGATTTTCTCCGGACGAACCAACTGCCAGTTCGTACCTTCGCGACGATAGAGCGAATCGTGTGCCAGCACATAGAGATGATCTTTGAATATTGCTACCTGACTCGCTTGCTCGAACGGCAGTACCTCCGATTGCCAGAACGAATAGTCAACCAAGTTATCTTTCAGCGCAGCTTTATACATCCGGTCGAACGAGAAAGCATAGATCGAGTCATTCCATTCGGCTACATGCTGCACATGAACAGACATACCATTCGCACCGATATAATAGGTGTCACTCACTTCGCTTTTACGCGGCTGAATAGTAATAATACCGAACGGCATCGCAAGATACACGTGCTTCGAACCAACACAAATACTGTTGACGGTCACCTCTATCGAGCCCGCCTTCATGGATAAATCAGGCATCTGTGTCACATTTCCCTCATCGTCCAATAGGTCTATCTGCCCGTTCTCATAAGCAATAATCAGTTTGTTGGATGCCGCATCGTACGCGATATGAGAGACGGACGTACCATGTAAACCTGTCGCCTTGTTCCAATATACAAGAGCCTCATCGGCGCGGTCCACGCTGAACAACGAACCATTCGCTGCGGCGTAGATCTGTTTGGACGAAGCCGCTATCTCTTCCGGATTAGAGTAGGAGAAATGTAATTTCCATTGCTGCATGCTGCCTCCCTCATTAAGCGAAGCGTCACCATTCATCAATTCATCATTCTCAATACCTTCCCCCCATCCCTTCGGGTCGTATTCTACCAGTCCTTCGCCTGTCCCGACGAACACATGGCCGTTCTGTATGTCGCAGGCTATCGACAAGATGCCGTCCGAAGGCATAGCGGTGTTGTCTGTGGTGTAATGCGCTATGATCTGCGTCGCTTCGCTGTTCAGGACATAGACTCCGTGCAACTGAGTACCTAACCACATCTGTCCTTCCGCGTCCTCACACAGTGCGTGAATACGTTGCGAAACAACGGGATTTTCACCATTCTCATCAGTGATTTCAGGACGAACAATCGCATCGGATGCGAAGAAATCGGTATCGGCATCAATATAGACTACTCCTTGCTCTGTTGCCAACCACAAACGACCTTGAGCGTCTTGCCGTATGTCGTGTATATTCTCCGGTTTGAAGGTCTCTCCGTGCTGATCGGTCCATTCCGTACGCAGTTGAACGCGGTCGTCTGAGGTGTCAAAGGCAGAGCCGTGGTCATCGATGAGGCATACAAATGTATTGTAGCGAGCGGCGGCAATCCATTTATGGTTGGCCCGATGATTGTCAAGCACCAGTCCTGCCGGTGTGTGAAGCGCTATATTCTCGTTATCGGCCTTGATGTCCATGCCATGCCATGAGCCATCATGGGCTTTGCATTGCAACTGCCCCATCGTGTTGGCATCCAGCATCCAGAGTGAACCGTTAGTGTCAAACGTGGCGCCATCCAAACGAGTATAACGCGCTGGATTTGATGGCACAACGGCAGTCAGCGAGTTGTCCCCTCCTGCTATCTCATGACTCACCAGTTGATTGCCGCGGAATTCGTAAAGTCCTGTGCCGTAACTGGTTACGAAATAATGATTTCTGTCTTTCGCATCTACGGCTACGTTCAGGAAGTCCTTCGGTTCGTTCTGCGTTTGTGCCTTAATGGCGTCGGTCGTGATATTCGTCCATTGTTGCCCGTCGTAGCACATCACTACGGCAGGTGTTTGATATTCACTGGCCCATCTGCCTCCAGGAACCATATACAGCATACCGTTCTGTGCCGTTAGACGATAAGGATTATTCTGCAGCGGACCGTTTGGCTTATATGTCAGACGCTCGGTAGGTGTGAAGCGAACAATTCCCTCGGTGTAGCCGGCGTACCAGTGGTCAGTGGCATCCTGATAGTGTTTACCTTTATCATTGTCTCGCTCAATACGTCCGAGTTTTTCGCGATGCCAGTACGTATAGTCCGACAGCGGATCGCTCAGTTTTGCGCAATACAAACTGTCTTCGCCAAACGCATAGATGCTGTCGCCACGCAATAGTACATCCTTAATAGGCGTCTCCGCTCCATTCGGACGCAACCAATAACTGTCCACTAACTTGTTCTCGCGCAAATCCATCGTCTGCACTCCGTAATGCGTGGACAGATAAGCCGTGCGACCGCTGATGGTGATGTTATAGATCGTCTTGCGCTGCGTCATGTCCTTGTCGTACAACGCACCGATATACTGCACACCGCTGCTCGACAAGATGTCCATCTTACCGAAATCATAGGCAATGATCAGTTGTTGCCCTTTCTCGTCGTAATGGATGCACGTGATCCCCGTCGCGTGCAAACCCGACTGACGGTTGTATATGCGCACCTGCTCGGTCTGCTTGTCCACACTGAACAGACTGCCGTCTGAGATGGCAAACACCTTATCCGACGCCATCGCTATCTGCGTCACGTTGTTATACGCGAAATGCGTCGTCCATCCTCCTGCCTGTGCCGTGATAAAAGTCCATGCACAAAGAAGAACTGCTATGATCCGTAACCTATAACCCATAACCTATAACCTTTACCAGAGCCTGCAAGGCGCGAGCCCGATGGCTAATCCCGTTTTTTATTGCTGCCGGTAACTCACCGAAAGTCTTGTCGTAGCCTTCCGGAATGAAGATCGGGTCGTACCCGAACCCGCCTTGTCCGAACTCTTCCTCTGCTATCCGTCCCCGTACAATCCCTTCTACCTGTAGCGTAGCGTCCTGTAGGCGCTCTGCGCCGTCCTTTAACCTTATAAGAGTTATTACCGTTCGGAATTGTGCGCTTCGATCTTCTTTTCCTTTCAATTCACGCAAAGCCTTTGCCCTATTGGCCGCAAAAATCTCCCGTTCAGACATTGGGGTCCCCAAATAATCTGCTGATTTTTGGGGAGAGCGGAGCTTCCGAGGACCTATCGTAACGACATTGTCGTTACGCGTGTCTGAGGAGTGCGAACGCGAGTACCAGCGCGCGGTGTACACTCCCGGCTTACCGCCTAACGCATCGATCTCCAATCCCGTATCATCCGCAAACACACCGTCCAATGTCCAATGTCCATTGTCCAATATCCAATGATAAACGGCTTCAGCCTTTATCAGGCTATTCTCCTCCAGTGTCGTACCCGTCTCTTCTATCTCGGATTCAAAACCGATATCTCTAAGACTCAGTACCTCAATACCGGCCGGCATAATCCCGCGCACTTCCTCTAACTTATGCGCATTATTCGATGCAAAAACTAAAACCATATTATTCTTTTCTTTTTTTATAGCGAAGTATGTACTCTGAGGGGGCCTGTTTTGAGGAAGGGGTGCCTCAAAACTCGTAGGCAGGGGGCCGGTACCCCGAAGAGTAGCATACTGAGCGTTACCTCTCCCATGTCTGATTCCGCCCCAGGAACCCGCGTTTGTCCAGTGACCCGCGAAGAACCAGTTTGCCGTTCTTGAGGTAGATCTTGCCGTAGTAGAACTTACCCGATTCGGGATCAAGCACCTTGCCCCCTACCAGCTCGCCATCCTTTGCTTCCATTCCACGGATGATTACCAGACCCTCAATAGGCTTGTTATAATCTTCTCCTTTGCATTGATCGCACTTCAGGTCCAGGTCCGTGTACATCAGCATCTTGCTGATCTTACCATAATACAACCCGTCCGAGCCTTTATAGATCGTTACTACCGAGCGTCTCTCTCCGGTCTTGTCATCTACCGTCTTCCAGTCGCCAAGGATCTGACTGATTTGTGCCTTTCCGGCCATCGACAGCATTAATAATGCTGCTATCCAAAATATCCTTTTCATATCTTTCTTTGAATCTTCGCAATTCATCTGCAGAACTCGGGCGCAAAATTACAAAAAAAAAATGATATATACAAAAAAAATGACATAATCGTTACATTATGTCATCTTTTGTGCGCAGGATGAGACTCGAACTCACACGAAATCTGAGTTGGAATCCCATTTTTCTCCCTGACTATCAATCAGTTAGTTAGCAATTTCAAGTAT
>CACXPH010000016.1 GCA_902769535.1 uncultured Bacteroidales bacterium | reverse complement strand
ACCTTGTTTGTGCATCTTAATTACTTGTAACTTCTCCTCTAGTGAATGTACCATAAGCGACACTTTTGTTTTATGTCTAACTTTTGGGGTTCACTTCAGAGAGGGAACCCTTCGAAGGTACAGTCGCAGTATCCTGCAACGGACAACCATTTTGTCAAAACAACAAAATTATGCAAGCATATTTCGTTTTTTTGCCGAAATATTTGTACAATTGATTTTTTTGTTGTACCTTTGCAGCGTCAAAGGTAAATGGAGGACAAAACTATGGATGATGAATTGGTTGTTAAGTACAATTCTGAAGAGGAACGTATGGAAGCACTCCGTAAGATGGTAGGCATGAGAAAAATATTTGAAGCTCGTGCTAGGGAAATTTATCAACAAAGATACGGAGCAACCATAGCACAATGATTAACCTCTCAGTAGATGCCATAAACCAGCGTGCTCCCTATGTGGTTGAGAATATTCGGTATTATTCAAGTATCTTAATGCGAAAAGATCATCCTAAAATGATTACAGTCTTAAGTTCGTTTACTAAATTTTTCAAGGAACATAATCAGAATTAATCCGTATCCCGCCATACGGCTTTGAATGACCAAAGGCAGCTTTCCGGCTGCCTTTGGTGTTTTTTTTGACGTCTTTTGTATAAAAAATACAAAAATCTTGCGTATGTCAATAATTTTTTATAACTTTGCACCGCAAAGTTGTGCGAGAACGATCAAATAACTAAAATATACATCATTATGGCAAAAAAAGCATTGAACAAATGGACAGCGCCGAAGAGCGTGGCTCCTGAGAAGATCATCCAGTTTGGTGAGGGTAACTTCCTCCGTGCATTCGTAGACTGGATCGTTTGGAACATGAACGCCAAGACGAACTTCAACGGTTCGGTAGCTGTTGTTCAACCAATCGACAAAGGTATGGTAGAGTGGCTGAACGGTCAGGACTGCTTGTACCACGTAAACCTGCAGGGTCGTCTGAAAGGTGAGGCGGTTAACTCGCTCGAGCGTATCGACGTTATCTCTCGTGCCCTCAACCCGTACACCCAGAACTGGGCCTACATGGCGCTGGCAGAGCAGCCGGAGATTCGTTTCGTCATCTCCAATACCACCGAGGCAGGTATCACCTTCGATCCCGCATGTAAGTTCAGCGATGCGCCGGCAAGTTCGTATCCGGGCAAGTTGGTTCAGCTGTTGTTCCGTCGTTACAAGACTTTCAACGGCGATCCGACGAAGGGTCTGATCTTCATGCCGTGTGAGCTGATCTTCTTGAACGGCCACCATCTCAAAGACTGCATCCGCAAGTACATCGAGTTGTGGAAAGACGATTTCGGAGCTGACTACGCTGGTTTCAAGGAGTGGTTCGAGAAATACAACTACGTCTGCGCAACGCTCGTAGATCGTATCGTACCGGGCTTCCCGCGCAAGGACATCGCTGCTATCCAGGAGAAAATCGGTTATAACGACAACCTCGTCGTGCAAGCCGAGATCTTCCACCTCTGGGTGATCGAGAAACCGGAGAACATGTCGATCGAAGAACTCGAGGCAGAATTCCCTGCCAACAAAGCTGGTCTGAACGTGCTGATTGCAGAGAGCGAGAAACCGTACCACGAGCGTAAGGTGACGCTGCTCAACGGCCCGCACACTGTCCTCAGTCCGGTATCGTACCTGAGTGGTGTGAACATCGTTCGCGACGCTTGCAACCACGACGTGCTCGGTAAGTACATCCACCTCGTGATGTTCGATGAGTTGCTCGAGACCCTCAACCTGCCGAAGGATGAACTCAAGGCGTACGGCGAATCCGTGCTGGAGCGTTTCAACAACCCGTACGTAGATCATGCCGTTACATCAATCATGCTCAACTCCTTCCCGAAATTCGAGACACGCGACCTGCCGGGCCTCAAGATCTACTTGGAGCGCAAAGGTCAACTGCCGAAAGGCCTCGTGCTCGGTCTCGCTGCTATCATTGAGTACTACAAGGGCGGTACCCGTGCCGACGGTGCACCGATCGAGCCGAACGATGCACAGGAGATCATGGACCTGCTCAAGCAACTCTGGGCTACCGGCGACACCCGCAAGGTGGCAGAAGGCGTGCTCGGCGCTACCGACATCATCTGGAAAGAGTCCAAAGAGGACCTCAACAAGATCCCGGGTCTGACCGATATGGTAGAGCTCTACCTCGACTGCATCGAGAAGATCGGTATGCTCGAGACCGTTCAACTGGTACTCGCTGCGGACAAAGTAGAAGGCCTTGTTTCGAAAATCAAAAGCTTATTCTAAAATGACGAATATCCTGAAAATCAACCCTGCCGACAATGTGGTGGTAGCTATCCAACCGCAGTCGGCAGGCGCGGTTATTGAGGTGGACGGCAAGCAGATCACCGTTTTAGAGAACGTGCCTGCAGGCCATAAGATCGCCATCAAGGACCTTGCAGAAGGCGAGAACGTCATCAAGTACGGTTTTCCGATCGGTCATGCACGTGAAGCGAAGAAAGCGGGTTCGTGGATGAACGAGAATAACATCAAAACGAACTTGGCCGGTCTGCTCGAATACGAGTACCACCCGAAAGAGGTGGTGCTTAATATCCCGGACGAGAAACGCACCTTCATGGGCTACCGCCGCAAAGACGGCCAGGTGGGTATCCGCAATGAAGTGTGGATCATCCCGACCGTAGGTTGCGTGAACGGCATCATCCAGAAATGCGCCGAGCGTCTGCGTCAAGAAACAGGTGCGGACAATATCTTCGCCTTCCCGCACAACTACGGTTGTTCGCAGTTAGGCGACGATCATGAGAACACGAAGAAGATCCTTCGCAATATGATTCATCACCCGAATGCAGGTGCTATTTTGGTAGTCAGCCTGGGTTGTGAGAATAACCAGCCGGATGTGTTCAAACAGTTCTGCGGAGAGATCGATGAGGATCGCGTGAAGTTCGTGACGACGCAGAAGATCCAAGGCGATGAAGTAGAATACTGTATGCCGATCTTGCGTGAACTGTACACGAAAACACAGCACGACAAACGCGTGGCAGTGCCTCTGAGTGAGTTGCGCGTTGGTCTCAAATGCGGCGGTTCGGACGGCTTCAGTGGTATTACCGCCAATCCGTTATTGGGCATGCTGAGTGACTGGCTCGTAGCGCAAGGTGGTACAACGGTGCTGACGGAAGTGCCGGAGATGTTCGGTGCAGAAACCATCCTCATGGACCGCTGCGCGAATAAGGAGTTGTTCGACCAGACGGTGAGCCTCATCAATGATTTCAAGGATTATTTCTTGAGTCACGGCGAACCGGTGGGTGAGAACCCGAGTCCGGGTAACAAAGCCGGAGGTATCTCGACGCTGGAAGATAAAGCACTTGGTTGCACGCAGAAATGCGGTGCGTCGCTCGTACGCGGTGTAATGGCCTACGGCGAGCGTCTGCAAGTGAAGGGACTCAACCTCTTGTCGGCTCCTGGTAATGATCTCGTGGCCTCGACGGCTTTGGCTTCGTGCGGATGCCATATGGTGCTCTTTACCACCGGTCGCGGAACGCCGTTTGGTACCTACGTGCCGACCATGAAAATCTCCACGAACTCGAACCTGGCGAACAATAAACCGAACTGGATTGATTTCAACGCGGGTGTCATCGCCGAAGGCGAACCGATGGAGCAAGTGGCCAAACGTTTTGCAGACTTCGTGATCGAGGTGGCTAACGGCGCCAAGACGAACAACGAGAAGAACGGATACCACGAGATAGCGATCTTTAAGAACGGTGTCACTCTTTGATCTATTCTTCCCGCGCACCTGTCCGTTCTGCGGCCGGTATATAAGCCAAAAGCAGATAGATGAGGAGCATATAGAATGGCTCTGCACCGACTGCTGGAAACGCTTACCGCGCACGGAACAGGACATCTTGCGGGAGAACAGCACGGAGACGACGTTTACGGACGGTAAGTCCGAACGCAAACAGGCGATGCGTCTGGAACGGGCTGCGGCGTATCTGTTCTACGAGAAAGACCATCCGATACAGCACGTCATCCATCGGATGAAGTACGCGGATCAACCGGAACTGGGTTATTGGATGGCACGACAGGCAGTGCTCGACTGGCGTAACGAGGCGTTCTTCGATGGAATAGACCTGATCATCCCGATGCCCTTGCATCCGAAACGCTTGCGTGAACGCGGGTACAACCAGTCCGAATATATCGCACGCGGGCTGAGCGAGATAACAGGTATACCTATTGACACTATGCACGTGCTGCGCGTACGTAACACGCCTAAGCAGGCACTGCAAGACGGCGAAGGACGACGCACGAACGTGGCCGATGCGTTTGAGGTTAACCATCCCGAACAGCTGTATAAAAAGCATATTCTGGTAGTGGATGACCTGATCACAACAGGCGAAACGATGAAAGCCTGCCTGAAGGCGATGAAGCGCATTAGAGGCGCAAAGTTTAGTGTTTTTGCACTTTGCAAAGCAAGATAACATGACGAAAAAATACGATTTTTTGATTATTGGAGGCGGTGTGGCCGGAATGAGTTTTGCGCTGAAGGTAGCGCGCTCCGGTAAGTATCGCATCGCGTTGTGCTGTAAGACGACGCTCGAGGAAGCGAACACCGCGAAGGCACAAGGAGGTATCGCCTCGGTGACGAACCTCTTGGTGGACGATTTCGAGAAACATATACACGATACGATGGTGGCCGGTGACTGGCTCAGTGACCCGGCAGCAGTCGAGCAGGTGGTGAAGAACGCACCGCGTGGTATCGAGGAGTTGGTGAACTGGGGTGTTAATTTCGACAAGAAAGAGGACGGGGCTTTCGACTTACACCGCGAAGGCGGCCACTCGGAGTTCCGTATTCTGCACCACGCGGATGACACCGGCGCAGAGATTCAACGCGGACTGATGGCAGCGGTGCGGGAGAATCCGTTTATTGAGGTTCTGGAGAACCATTTTGCAGTGGAGATCATCACGCAGCACCACTTAGGCGTGCGGGTGACAAGACGTACACCGGATATAGAGTGTTACGGTGCGTATATCCTCAATCCCAAGACCCAGAAGATTGACACGTACCTGAGTCGAATCACACTCATGGCGACCGGTGGAACGGGTGCTGTCTATGCTACGACCACCAACCCGGAGATCGCGACAGGAGATGGTATAGCGATGGTCTATCGTGCGAAGGGTGCGGTGAAGGATATGGAGTTTGTGCAGTTCCATCCGACGAGTCTGTATAACCCGCGTGAGACCCATCCGGCATACCTGATCACCGAGGCGATGCGCGGATACGGAGGTATATTGCGACTGCCGAACGGCGAGGAGTTCATGCAGAAATACGACCCGCGTCTGAGTCTCGCGCCGCGTGACATCGTGGCCCGTGCCATCGACAACGAGATGAAGATTCACGCTATCGACCATGTATGTCTGGACGTGACGCATAAAGATCCGGAAGAGACCAAACATCACTTCCCCAATATCTACGCCAAGTGCCTGAGTATCGGCATTGATATCACCAAGCAGTATATCCCTGTGGCACCCTGCGCACATTATATGTGCGGCGGTATCAAAGTGGACTTGGACGGTCAGTCAACTATCCATCGCTTGTATGCCGTAGGTGAGTGCTCGTGCACGGGTCTGCATGGCGGAAACCGTCTGGCGTCGAACAGTCTGATCGAGGCGGTGGTCTATGCCGATGCAGCTGCCAAGCACAGCTTGAGTGCTATTGAGAACTACGATTTCAATGATAAGATTCCTGCTTGGAATGACGAAGGCACGCTCAGTAACGAGGAACGTGTGCTCATCGCGCAGGACGTCAAAGAGGTTGGACAGATTATGTCCACGTACGTAGGTATCGTGCGTTCAGACTTACGTCTGCGTCGTGCGTGGGAACGTCTGGATCTGCTGTATGAAGAGACCGAAGACCTCTTCAAACGCGTCAAAGCCGATAAGGAGATCTGTGAGTTGCGAAACATGATCAATGTGGGCTATCTGATCACGCGCCAGGCGATGGAACGCAAGGAGAGCCGCGGACTGCATTACTCGATTGACTACCCGCGTACCGCGAACGAGCACCCGCAGGAGGTTTGGTAAGGGTTACGGGTTACAGGTTATGGGTTATGGGTTACGGAATAGCGTTACATAGTATTATTCCTGTGCGGGCTGAGGCACGCGAAGGTGCAGAGCAGAACACCCAGATGCTGTTTGGGGAGTTGTGCCAAATCATAACTCATAAATCTGAAATCACAAATGATCGATGGCGCTATGTGCGCCTCGATTCCGACGGGCAGGAAGGCTGGGTAGATGCCAAGATGGTAACGCCTATGTCCGACGAGGAATACACGACTTATGCGGAGGCACTGAAGAGTGCGGCGATGGTGGCTTTTCCGATGACATATGCCGTGAGTGAGAACAACGGTCAGACGATACCGCTGACGGCCGGAACGAAGTTGGCGAACTACCAAAACGGACGTTTTGAGGTGCTCGGAGTAGGTTTTCGGATTGACCCTTCGATGGTCATCACGGAGCCTCGGGAATTGAACCAAGAGAACCTGCTGCAGACCGTGCGTTTCTTCTTGAATGTGCCCTACTTGTGGGGTGGTAAGAACGCCTTAGGTATGGACTGCTCGGGTTTCACACAGACCGTCATGAGCCTGTTTGGAAAGTCGCTGAAACGAAATGCGAGCGAACAAGTGACGCAAGGCGAAGAAGTCTCGTTAGAGCAGGCAAAAGCCGGCGATCTTGCGTTCTTCGACCATCAGGACGGTAAGATCAGTCACGTGGGCATTGTGGTCGATCCGGAGCGGATCATCCACTGCTCCGGAAGAGTGAAGGTGGAGAAACTCGATTCGCAAGGCATCTTCAATGCCGAATCCGGTGAATACACACATCATCTAACAAAAATACGGCGGCTCTGAGAGTCGTCGTATTTCGTACCGCGAGCCGGGGTCGAACCGGCACGCCCATCACTGGGCAAAAGATTTTAAGTCTTTCTTGTCTACCAATTCCAACATCGCGGCGACAAAATCGGGTGCAAAGGTACTGCTTTTTTATGATATATGCAAATATTTTGACAAAAAAATCATTTATATCGCGCGGGCGCTTGCGTATATCAATAAATTTTTGTATCTTTGCGCACTTTTTATAGTATGGCTAATAAACGTAAGATTATAAACGACCCGGTATTTGGGTTCCTGTCTATTCCCAACGAGCTGATCTTCGATGTGCTGCAGCATCCGTATGTGCAGCGACTGAGTCGAATTCGGCAGTTGGGTTTGTCGTATCTGGTGTACCCGGGTGCGATGCACAGCCGCTTTGGTCACTCGTTGGGAGCGATGCACTTGATGCAGGAGGCGATCCAGTCTTTGCGCCTGAAGGATGTAGAGATCACGGCAGAAGAAGAGACGGCGGCGATGATAGCTATCTTGCTGCATGATATAGGTCACGGTCCTTTCTCGCACGTGCTCGAGCACACGATAGTCGATGGCGTGTCTCATGAAGATATATCACTTCTTATGATGCTTCGCATCAACGAAGATTTAAGATTTGGGATTTATGATTTCAAATTTGGCAACAAGCCTCTCGACATGGCCATCGCGATCTTCAAGAATGAGTACCCGAAGCATTTTCTGCACCAACTCATCTCCAGCCAACTAGACGTCGATCGCATGGATTATCTATGCCGTGACTCGTTCTTCACGGGCGTGCAGGAAGGTCGTGTGGCCAGTGAGCGATTGCTCAAGATGCTGGACGTGCGTGACGACCGATTGGTGGTGCAGGTGAAGGGTATCTACAGTGTAGAGAAATTTCTGGTGGCACGCCGCTTGATGTATTGGCAGGTCTATCTGCATAAGACATCTGTGGCGGCTGAGCAGCATCTGATAAAGATTTTGAGTCGTGCAAAGGAACTGGCACGTGGCGGTGTGCCGAATGGCCATCCGGGTCAGGAGCCTCTCCTGTTCTGCTCGCCGGCGCTGCATTACTTCCTCTATCAGAATGTGACGTTCGATAAATTCAGTCCGATGAGTGAGGCGCTCGAGCAATACGCGTTGCTGGACGATAACGATGTACTGTCGGCTATCAAGGCTTGGATAAGCAGTGAGGATAAGGTGCTGAGCGTGTTGAGTAAGAGTTTTGTAAACCGTCAACTGTTCCGCGGCGAACTGCTGGCTGAGCCTCTGACGGAAGCGCAGAAGCAGGCGTTGAATAAGGAATTTGCGGCTGCTTTAGGCGTAAGTGAGACCGATGCAGCTTATTTATGGAGTGAACACGTATCGACCAGTAATACGTACTCGGAGAAAGCCGATACCATCGATATTCTGTACTCGGATGGCACGGTGCGCGATATCGCTGAGGCCAGTGAGATATTGGATCTGGCGTCGCTGACAAGAAAACCGGAAAAACGATACTTATTCAAGTATCGAGTTGAATGTTGAAAGTTTAAAGTTTAAAGAGATGGAATTTAGTGCACAACAGATAGCGGCCGTGTTAGGTGGTGCGTTGTACGGCAATGCGAATGCGAAAGTGAGTGACGTGGCGCCGATAGAACAGGCGCAGGCGCAGCACTTGACCTTTATCACGGACGAGAAATATCTGCCGTATTTAGAGAAGACCAAGGCGGGTGTGATTCTTATCACTCGCAGTCTGGTGGAAGGAAAGATCGGTTTTCCGGAAGGCGAAGGCAAGGCCGGTGGTGCGGTGATATTAGTGGAGAATGCCCGCGGTGCGATGGGACAGTTGCTACAGATGGTATCGAAGGCGATGTTTCCTGCCAAACGCGGTATCGAGCAACCCTCGTTCGTAAGCGAAGGTGTGGCTGTTCCGGAGGATGCGTACATAGGTGCGTTTGCATATATAGGCAAGAACGTGCGTCTGGGTGCTGGTGTACAGATCTACCCGAACGTGTATATAAGTGATAACGTGACGATTGGTGAGGGCACGATATTGTATGCAGGTGTGAAGGTGTATGCCAACTGCCAGATCGGCAAGCAGTGTATCTTACACGCCGGCGTGGTGGTGGGTTCGGACGGATTTGGTTTTGAACCGGATGCACAAGGCGTTAATCAGAAGATCCCGCAGATTGGTAATGTGATCATCGAGGACGATGTAGAGATCGGTGCGAACACGACGATTGACCGTGCGATGATGGGTTCGACCATCGTGCGTAAGAACGCGAAGATAGACAACCTCGTGCAGATAGCCCATAACGTAGAGGTGGGTGAGTCCACGTTCCTCTGCGCGCAGGTGGGTATTGCCGGAAGTACGAAAGTGGGTAAACACTGTATCTTAACCGGTCAAGTTGGCGCCGCAGGGCATATTGAGATAGCGGATAACTGCATCTTCGGTGCACAATCAGGCATTGCCGGTTCTATCCGTAAACCGGGCATGTATATGGGTAGCCCGGCTATAGACGCAGGAATCTGGCGTCGCGCCGTAATACTATTCAAACAATCGGGGCAAAGATAACGAATGAACGAGTTAACGAATTAACGAATGAAACAACACACGATAAAAGAGAGCTTTTCGCTCAGTTCAGTAGGTCTGCATACAGGTCTGCATATTACCGCAACCTTTCATCCGGCACCGGAGAATACAGGCGTTTGTCTTCGCCGTATAGACCTGCCTAAACAGCCGTGCTATCAGGCGCTGGCAGACTATGTGTCGGGTACGGAGCGTGGTACGGTGTTAGAGCGTGGTAAATGGAAAGTGAGTACAGTGGAGCACGCGCTGAGTGCGCTGTATGCCATGGGAGTGGATAACTGCATCATCGATGTAGATGCACCGGAGATGCCGATTCTCGACGGTAGTGCCCGTATGTTCGTTAAGGAGATCGTACGCGTAGGGCTGGAGGAACAGGATGCAGAGCAGAATGTGTATGTAGTGACCGAACCGATTGAGTATATCTCCGAGCACGGCCATATTATGCGTATCGAGCCGTGTGACCATTATGAGGTGGATGTGACAATCGCTTTCCGTTCGGTTCTGCTGCGTGAGCAACATGCTACGCTGACGGACCTCAAACAGTATCCCAAGGAGATATCAGCCGCTCGTACGTTCTGCTTCGTGCGGGAGATAGAACCGCTGCTGCGCGTGGGCTTGATCAAAGGTGGTGACCTCAAGAACGCACTCGTTATCTACGAGACCGAGATGAGTCAGGAAGGTATGGATTATTTCTGCGACAAGATGGGTCAACCGCATCTCGATGCTACGAAATTAGGTTATCTCTCGCCGCTGAACTACCAGAACGAACCGGCGCGTCATAAACTGTTAGACGTTATCGGTGACCTATCCTTACTTGGCATGCGTCTGCAAGGACGTATTGTGGCATACAAACCAGGACACACCTTTAATACCCAGTGTGTACGTCGATTAAGAAACCAAATTGTATCGGAATAATATGATTAGTCCATTAGCATTTGTTCACCCGGAAGCCAAGATCGGCGAGAACGTCGAGATAGGTCCGTTCGCGGTGATTAACAAGAACGTCATTATCGGAGACGGTTGTGTGATTGATTCCAACGCGACTATCTGCGAGTTCACCCAACTTGGCAAGAACTGCCATGTGTTCCCTTCGGCCGTTATCGGTGCGATACCGCAGGATCTGAAGTTCCACGGTGAAGAGACTTGGACGATCATCGGTGACAATAACGTGCTCCGTGAGTTCGTGACCGTTCACCGCGGTACGTTCAGCAAAGGGAAGACCGTCATCGGTAATAACAATCTCATCATGGCTTATTGCCACGTGGCACACGACTGCTGCCTGGGTAATAACATCATTATGTCCAACACAACTCAGTTGGCAGGTGAGGTGGTTGTGGATGACTTCGCGATCATCGGAGGAGGTACGCTGGTTCACCAGTTCAGTCATATTGGCGGCCACGTGATGATACAAGGCGGTTCGAAGATCAATAAGGATATACCGCCGTATATCATCGCGGCGCGTGAACCGATCGCGTATTGCGGTGTTAACTCGGTGGGTCTGAATCGCCGCGGTTTCACACCGGAGCAGATTCACACGATCCAGGAGGTGTACCGGATGTTGTATCAGGCAGGTATGAACACCACGCAGGCGATTGCAGCTATCGAGGCACAAGTGCCGGCCTGCACAGAGCGCGATACGATATTAGAGTTTGTAAAAGCCTCGACACGAGGTGTGGTAAGAGCATAAGAAAATTGAAAATTGAAAATTGAGAATTGAAAATTTACATGGAAGAGCAAGAGAAAAGTCTCAATTTTATTGAGCAAATCGTAGAGAAGGATCTCGCAGAGGGAGTGAACGACGGACGTATACAGACGCGTTTCCCGCCGGAGCCGAACGGATACCTGCACATCGGTCACGTCAAGGCTATCTGCATGGACTTCGGTATCGCGGAGAAATACAACGGCGTTTGTAACCTGCGTTTCGACGATACGAACCCTGCCAAAGAAGATACCGAATATGTAGAGACCATCGAGCGCGATATCGCGTGGCTGGGTTTCAAGTGGGGACAGATTTACTATGCCTCGGATTATTTCCAGCAACTTTACGATCTGGCTATACAGTTCATCAAGGCCGGTAAGGCTTACGTGGACGAGCAGACGGCCGAGCAGATTGCCGAGCAGAAAGGTACGCCGACCGAACCGGGTGTTGCTTCGCCGTATCGCGACCGTCCGATCGAAGAGAACTTACGTCTGTTCGAAGCGATGCAGCGCGGTGAGATAGAGGAAGGTAAGATGGTGCTGCGTGCCAAGATCGACATGGGTAACCCGAACATGCATTTCCGTGATCCGATCATGTATCGTATTATCACCAGTCATCCGCACCACCGTACGGGACGCAAGTGGAACGTCTATCCGATGTATGACTTCGCGCACGGTCAGTCCGACTATTTCGAAGGGGTAACGCACTCGATCTGTACGCTCGAGTTCGAGGTACACCGTCCGTTGTACGACTATTTCCTCGATCAGATAACAGGCGAGAACTTCTGCGGTCTGAGTCCGTACGGACCGAACTACCGTCCGAAGCAGCGTGAGTTCAACCGTCTCAACATCACCTACACCGTGATGTCGAAGCGTAAGATGCTGCAACTCGTTAAGGAAGGTCTGGTAGCCGGTTGGGATGATCCGCGTATGCCGACTGTTTGCGGTCTGCGTCGCCGTGGTTATACAGCGCAAGCTATCCGTACCTTCATGGACAAGATCGGTTATACGAAGGTCGAAGGTATGATTGACCAGGGTCTGCTGGAGCACACGATCCGCGAGGACCTCAAAGAGACCGCTCCGCGTGTATGTGCGATCTTCGATCCGGTGAAACTCGTTATTACCAACTACGAAGGCGAAGGCGAGACCATCATCGCGGAGAATATCGACGGACACGAGGAGTTGGGTACGCGTGAGATGAAGTTCGGTAAGGAACTGTGGATTGAGCGTGGTGACTTCCTCGAGGAGGCGGACAATAAGTTCTACCGTCTCAGCCCTGGCGGTCGCGAGGTACGTCTCAAAGCGTCGTATATCATCCAGGCAACGGGTTGCGAGAAAGATGCGGACGGCAATATAACCACCGTTTATGCGACCTACGATCCGAACAGCAAGTCAGGCACCGAGGGTGGCAACCGTAAGACAAAAGCAACCATCAATTGGGTAGAGTGCAACAGTGCCCTTGACGCAGAGGTACGTCTGTACGACCGTCTGTTTGCCGTAGAGAACCCGAGTGCAGAGGAAGGTGATTTCCGTGATCTGCTGAATCCGGACAGCCTCAAGGTGGTAACGGCGAAGGTAGAAGGTTCGTTGGCGAAGGCCAAGATGCAGGATCACTTCCAGTTCCTCAAGCAAGGTTACTTCGTGGTCGATGATGACTCGACACCGGAACACCTTGTCTTCAACAGAACCTGTTCGTTGAAAGATAATTATCTGAAATAACGTTTAGCGATTAGCGATTAGCGTTTAGCGGATGAAGACCCGTCTTCATAACGATAAAGAGCAGATTTTCTGCGAATGGCGTCATCGCTGGGTAAGGCTGACACCCGAAGAGTGGGTTCGGCAACAGTTGCTTCACCGCTTGGTGGAGCAATTTGGTTACCCCGCTTCACTCATCGCCGTGGAGGCATTCATCACGGTAGGCGAAGCGAAGAAACGATGCGATGCCATTGTCTATGACAACACGATGCAGGCACTCATGCTCATCGAATGTAAGGCAGAGACCGTGCCCTTGACGCAGAAGACGCTCGACCAGGCTGTTACCTATAATCGTAAACTCAATGTCCCGTATCTGTTGTTACACAACGGACCACAGACTATTTGTATTCATGGAAACAATATTTACACTTCAGGACTCCCTCGATACGCCGACCTTTTACGGCGTGAATAATCAGAACATCCTTTGTCTCAAGAACCAACATCCGGACGTGCGCGTCGTGGCACGTGGGTATCAGGTGAAAGTGACCGGTTCGGAGAAAGCCATCGATGCTTTTGAGAAATCCATGCGGCTCTGTGAGAACTTCTGCATCCGCAATAACCGCCTCACCGAGCAAGATGTGCTCATGCTCCTGCATGGCGAAAAACCGCAGGAACAAGCGACTGACAACCTCATCCTGCATGGCGTGAACGGCAAGTCTATCTACGCCCGTTCGGTGAATCAGAAAGCGCTTGTGGCAGCCTACGAAGAGAGCGACTTGCTCTTCGCCGTAGGACCGGCCGGTAGCGGTAAGACCTATACGGCGATAGCCTTGGCTGTACGGGCATTGAAGAATCGAGAAGTGCGCCGTATCATCCTCTCGCGTCCTGCGGTAGAGGCAGGAGAGAAATTGGGATTCTTACCCGGCGACCTGAAGGAGAAGATTGATCCGTATCTGCAACCGTTATACGATGCGTTGCAGAATATGATTCCGGAGGCTAAGTTGACGGAGTATATAGAGAAAGGTACGATTCAGATTGCACCGCTCGCTTTCATGCGCGGCCGTACATTGAGTGACGCAGTGGTCATCCTCGATGAGGCGCAGAACACCACGGCGCTGCAGCTCAAGATGTTCCTGACGCGTCTGGGTTTTGGTGGAAAGATGATCGTCACGGGTGACTTGACGCAGGTTGACCTGCCGCCTACGCAGAAGTCAGGTTTATGCGATGCCTTGGAACGCTTCCGAAACATCCCGGACATCAAGATCATCGAGTTTAACGAGAAAGATATCGTGCGCCACCCGCTGGTTAAGAAGATCGTAGCGGCTTATAACGGTTAAAGGTTATCGGTGAGAGGTTATAGGGAAAAGAGGTAGTCTAATGCCTCTAAGGCCTCGTCAGTCGTGATAACTTGATTGATCTGAGGCGAACCGATAGAACGAATGAGTGTGCAGTTGATTTCCCCTGCATGCTCATTTTTCTTATCTTGCCGCATGAGGCTTAACAACCGTTCGCGGTCGGAGCACTTACATTGCGGTTTGCCGTAGTAATGGAGCATGATCTGCGTCAACTGCTGTAACGGCGCTTTGGAGCAACCGAGTTTGGTCACGCTCAGATATAACTCCGCTATCATGCCATACACTACTGCGTAACCATGGTAGAGCGGATCGACACCTGGATGGGCATTCGCAATCGATAGTTCTTCGAGGGCGTGACCGAAGGTGTGACCGAAGTTCAGGGCTTTACGTAGTCCTTCTTCTTTCGGATCAGCGGCTACGATGCGCTCCTTGACGTTTACACACTGTTCGATTAACGGCGTCAGCGTCTCTATTGGCATGGTATCCAGGTCGTATTGTAAGAGCTGAGGCCATAACTTCGTGTTCAACAGACCGGTCTTGAGCATCTCGCCAAAACCACTCAGGAACTCTTTGATCGGAAGGGTTTTGAGCCACGCGGGATAGATGAGTGTCTCTACAGGCGGCGCGAATACACCGATGCTGTTCTTCAGGCTGTGGTAGTTGATACCGGTCTTACCGCCAGAAGAAGCGTCAATCATGGCAAGCAGGGTCGTCGGTATATTAACATAGTCCACACCGCGTTTGTACGTAGCGGCTGCAAAACCTACCAAATCAGTTAATACGCCTCCTCCGATAGCCACCACTAACCCACGACGCGTCAGTCCTTGCTCAAAGAAAAAGTCCCATATCTGCTGCACCGTCTCAAGCGATTTATGCGCTTCGCTGATTTCCACAGCCAAACACGGATAATTGCCCATAACCGGTAACCCGTAACCGGTAACCGTTTTATCCGCGACCACCACTACTTGGTCCTTTTCATACCTTGCGGTAATCGCTTCTAACTCACTATGTATATCCCGACACATCATAAATTCGCTGCAAAGTTACGATTTTTTTTGCATATATGCAAAATTTTTTGTACTTTTGCACCGATTTTTAATTTGGAGTAGTATGCGGAAATTATTCTTTGCAATAGGATTAGTGCTTTGTGCGTTGCCGATGCTGGCGGAGGATGTGGTGTATATCACGACCGAGCAGTTCAAGGAGCGCGTCTTCAATTATAACGCCAACATGGAGTGGAGCTATAAGGGCGACAAGCCGTGTGTCATTGATTTCTACACCACGTGGTGCGGGCCGTGCAAGCGTCTCGCGCCGATCATGGAGGAACTGAGTCAGACCTATTGCGATCAAGTGGTGTTCTATAAAGCGGACACAGAGCGCGAGCGTGAGTTGGCCTACGTGTTCGGTATCAACTCCATTCCGCAGGTGTTGTATATCCCTGTGGAAGGCAAGCCGATGTTGCTCAAAGGCCTCTACCCGAAGGACGAGATCATCCGTATCATTGACGAGTTCTTGTTAAAGAAAAAGGACTAAGATGCAAGTAGAGTTCGTCCTTCTCATATTATCGCTTTTGTTCTTCGTCAGCATCTTTGCGGACAAGATCGGGTATAAATACGGCGTACCGGCTTTGTTGCTTTTCCTGGCGGTCGGTATGTTTTTTGGTTCGCACGGCATGACTTCGCTCATCGGTATGAGTGGTGTCAATATCGAGATCGGTACCGCTCAGGCCTTGAGTACGCTGGCGATGTGTATCATCCTCTTCACGGGTGGTTTGGAGACCAAGTTGAGTGATATCAAGTCGGTGCTGGCACCGGGTATCACGCTGGCTACGTTAGGTGTGCTGCTCACATGCGTCATCACCGGCGTGATCATCTATTTCATCTTCGGTTGGACGAACGCCGTCTCGACGGTATCTATCTGGTTAGCCCTGCTTATGGCGGCTACGATGAGTAGTACCGACAGTGCGAGTGTCTTCTCTGTGCTCCGTACGAACGGCATCGGCCTCAAGCATAATCTCCGCCCGTTGCTCGAGTTGGAGTCCGGTGCGAATGATCCGATGGCTTATGTGCTAACGACGACGCTCATCGGCATTGTGATCACCCTTCATTCCGCAGACGGCACATCGGCCGAAGTAACGGCTCTGCCGATCATCCAGACCATCGTCATTCAGCTCGTCATGGGCTCGGTGCTCGGTTTGGTTTTCGGCGAAGGATTGGTGCAACTGATGCGTCGTGTCAAGTTAGGCAACGAAGCGCTGTACCCGATCATGATCCTGACGGCTTGCATCTTCATCTTCTCCGTCACGTACTATCTGCAGGGAAACACTTATCTTGCCGTGTATGTGGCCGGTCTGATTATCGGTAATAACAAGTTCACCCGCAAGCGTCAGACTCGTTCGTTCTTCAACGGCTTGGCATGGCTCAGCCAGTTGGTGATGTTCCTTATGCTCGGTCTGATGGTCGAACCGACGGAACTGCTCAAACTCAAAGTGTGGTTGCCGTGCCTCATCATCAGTGTGGTGATGATCTGTATCTCGCGACCGATCTCGGTATGGCTCTGCATGCTGCCTTTCCGTCAGTTCCGCCAACGCGATAAGTTGATGCTCAGTTGGGTCGGACTCAAAGGAGCCGTGCCCATCATCTTCGCCATCATGTGCAAGGCGCAGGGCGTACCGTATGCGGACCTGATCTTCAACGTCGTATTCCTCTGTACCCTCATTTCGCTCATAACGCAAGGCACGACACTCACCCAGTGTGCGCGTAAGCTGAACCTCGATACGCCGCAAGCCGAGATACGCTCGTTGGAGCATTTCGATCTGGACCTGCCGGATGAGATACAGTCCTCGGCGCGAGAGGTGGAAGTGACCGAAAAACTCCTGGCGAACGGTCATACGCTCAGTGAGATCGACATCCCGCCCAAGACCCTGATCATCATGGTGCGCCGCGGCGAAGATTTCTTCGTGCCTACAGGAGCCAGTGAACTGCAGTTAGGCGACCAGTTACTCGTCATCAGCGACAAAGACGCCGCCGCTACCTATCGGCACATGATCGACGATGCGGAGGAAGAGGCACAATGGCGCGCAGAGGTGAAAGCGAACATGCACAAGCGCTTCGAACGTGCTACAGCATGGATGCGAAAGAAGAAGTAAAATCATAAATCATAAATTTGAAATCATAAATGGCAAAGACTATTGTCTTTTTAACCGGTGCGACCGGTACTATGGGGTACGCAGGAATGATGGAAATCCTGAAGTACCCTGACCAGTATGAGTTACGTATCTTGGCTCGTCCGAGTCAGAAGAATAAGGAGTTACTAACCCCGCTCATCGCTCAACATTCAACGTTAAACGTTATATGGGGTGACCTGACTAAATACGAAGATGTCCTCAAGGGTGTGACCGGTGCAGATATCGTGCTGCATGTGGGTGGAATGGTCTCGCCGCAGGCGGACTATCGCCCGAAAGCCACGCTGCGCACGAATATCACCGCGGCTGAGTACGTCACCAAAGCGGTATTGGCGCAGCCGGAAGATAAGCAACCGAAAGTAGTCTATATTGGTTCGGTAGCCCAGATGGGTGACCGTCGTGAACCGCTTCATTGGGGTAGAGCAGGTGATCCAATCTGTGTCTCGGCGTACGACCATTACGGTCTGACCAAAGCCCTCGCAGAGCGCATCATCACCGACTCAGGCATCAAGACCTGGGTGTCGCTCCGTCAGTCCGGTATCCTCTATCCGGCGATCCTCAAGAACTACGACCCGATCATGTTCCACGTGCCGATTCGTGGCGTGTTGGAGTGGGCAACGGTAGAAGACAGCGGTCGACTATTGGAGCGCGTATGCCGTCCGGAAGTGCCGGCGGAGTTCTGGCGGAACTACTATAATATCGGTTCCGGTGCAGAGTACCGCCTGTCGAACTACGAGTTCGAATGCCTGTTGCTCGACTGCATCGGTTGTCCGAAGCCCGAGCAGATCTTCAATGCCAACTGGTTCACTACCCGTAATTTCCACGGTATGTGGTATATCGACGGCGATAAGCTGGAGAACTTCCTCCATTTCCGTGCGAACGTGCCCGTCAAGGAATATTTCGCACAGATGGCTAAGGCTCAGTCCCTGCCCGGTGGTATTAAGTTCGCCGCCAAGACCCGCATCGCTAAACTGTTCCCGCATTGCGTGAAGGCGGCTATGTGGTTCATGGCGAATAGCAAGGAGCACGGAACCCAATGGTGGATCAAGAATAACGTCACACCGCGTATCAACGCCTACTACGGCAGTCTTGAGGCGTATAAAGCTATTCCTGATTGGAAGCATTTCGACGTCAGCCACAACAGCGAGACACCGGTTCTGCTGGACCATGGTTACGATGAGTCCAAAGATGTGGACAAACTGACGGATAAAGAGTTGCAGAAAGCAGCAGCGTTCCGTGGCGGTAAGTACCTAGGCAATGACACCTGGCAGGATGCGAACGGTAATACGTTCAAAGCCGGACGTCGTCTGATCTTGTTAGGTGGTCACTGGAGTCCGTTTGAGATGCCGTACCCGTACGCACACGAACCGAAAGAGAAACAAGTGCCGTGGCATTGGGATCGCGTAGCGAAACAGAATCCGTTCTTCGCACAACTCTGGGCTCCGCTCCACGATGCGACGGAAGATAATATCTACGGACCGGAAATTTTTAACGGCTGGGAGCGGTGAGTCACCGCCGACGAACATCGCTAAGCGAACGTAACCATGTATTTTGACGAACTGGCATTATCGGACGAGGTGTTGGATGCACTGTGGGACATGAGGTTCGACGTGTGTACCCCGGTGCAGGAGAAGACGATCCCGTTGATCTTGGAGGGTCACGATGTGATATCGTGTGCCCAGACCGGAACGGGTAAGACGGCGGCGTATCTCTTGCCGTTGTTGACCAACCTCGCCTACGATGACCACGACCCGGACAAGCTGAACGCCATCATTATGGCGCCTACGCGGGAACTCGCGCAGCAGATCGACCAGCAGGTGGAGGGCTTTGGTTATTACGTGCCCTTCTCGTCCGTGGCTATCTACGGCGGTAAGGACAACGGCGCATGGGGAACGCAGGTGACGGGATTGCAAAAGGGTGCAGACGTCGTCATTGCTACGCCCGGACGCTTGCTCAGCCAGATGAATATCTATGATGTGGATTTCTCCGGTGTCAAGTATTTCATCCTCGACGAGGCGGACCGCATGCTCGACATGGGCTTCTACGACGACATTATGACGATCGTGCGTAAGCTACCCAAAGAGCGTCAGACGATTATGTTCTCCGCGACCATGCCGGAGAATATCCGCCGCATGGCGAAGGCCATCATGCGCGATCCGCAAGAGGTACAGATCGCCGTTTCCCGTCCGCCGGAGAGTATCAAGCAAATGCATCTCTTCGTGGATGAGAATAAGAAAGTGGAAGCAGTCCTCTCGACGCTTAATACATTAGCCAATAACCTTTCGCCTTTAGCCCTTACGAAGATAATCGTCTTTGCGGGCAAAAAGCAGAAGGTGAAGGATCTCGCGCGTACGTTACGTTCCTTACATATAGACGCGCGTGCGATGCATAGCGACCTGGAGCAGAACGAACGCGACCAGGTGATGTTGGATTTCAAGAACGGTAAGGTAGGCGTGTTGGTGGCGACGGATGTGGTGTCACGCGGTATAGATGTGACAGATGTGCCGTTGGTCATCAACTACGATGTGCCTCATGCACCGGAAGACTACGTGCATCGTATAGGTAGAACGGCACGCGCAGAGAACAGCGGTGAAGCGATGACGCTCGTCTCACCGGATGATGTACATTATTGGAAAAAAATAGAAAGATTTTTAGCTAAACCTCTAGCCTCTAGCCACTCGCCTTTAACCATTAAAGGTGGCGAATCCGCCACTCGTTCGGGTAAAGGTTATTCAGGCGGTTCCCGACATTCTTCGCGAAACCGAGGGGGACACCCTCATAGGTCAAAAGGACCAAACCGAGGGGCACATCGTTCATGTTCAAAGCCTCGGTCCGCAAATAACTAAGTGCTTGTTCGCGCGTCAGCGCCACATTCGGAAAGGCTTCCTTACGGAGGTCTTTTATCATGCTCAGACTATGCTGCGGTGCGATACCCTTTCCGCGCTCTTCGCCTAAACCGAAACCGGTAGAGATACAGGTCAGTTGCGTGGAGAGCCAGTCGATGATCTCTTTGTATTTGAACGGATAAGCGGTCGCAAAACGATCGGAATAGCGTATAGCCCAGTCGTCCGGATGTTGCAACCAACTACGCATCACCGGCAGGAACTCCGGATGCGGCATCGGTGCTTCTTTCTTCGGCGTCTTGATACGCGTCTGGTCGAGCGGTTCGTCGGCATGCTTGCGTAACGCGCATACATAGAACCCTTCGCCTTTGGCCTTATGCGGATAGAAATGATACCCGACGGTTCCTGCGGTGATACCCCAGTTCGGATCGTAATCGATAGAAAGCACGTCGGCACCTAAGGTCTCGGCAGCCCATTCGACATTCTTCTCGTTCTCTTCTTGATTGAAGGTGCAGGTGGAGTAGATCAGCACACCACCCGGTTTGAGTGCGTCCCACACATCCATGAGGATGCTGCGTTGACGCTCTGCACACTGCTTGACGGCCTTCGGACTCCATTCGTTGCGGGCCTGCTCGTCCTTGCGGAACATTCCTTCGCCCGAACAGGGTGCGTCCACCAAAATACAGTCGAACAAGTGCTTGCAGCGCTCGCCGTACTCTTCGGCCGTGTTATGGGTGACGATGGTGTTACCGTTGCCCCATTTCTGGATGTTCTCGCTGAGGATGAACACGCGCTGACGCACCACCTCGTTACTGAGCAACAGACCGTCACGACCGAGGTACTCACTGATCAGCGTCGATTTGCCACCCGGCGCCGCACACAGGTCCAGCACAATGGACGAAGGATCGACGTACTGCTCCAATGCCTGCTGGATGAACATCGAAGAGGCTTCCTGCACATAGTAACAACCGGCATGGAAGAGCGGGTCGAGCGTGAACTGCGGCCGTACCGACAGGTAATAACCGTCCAGATGCCACGGCACCTCGTCCGTGTCGCCTTCGAAGGTCAGCACGTCGAGCTTGCTGTTAAGACGGATAGAGGTAACCGGCTCTGTTTCCAGGGCCTTAATCAGCAAACCGGCTTCCGGGCCTAACTGCTGATGCATGGATTCTATGAATTCTACCGGTAACAAATCGACTGCAAAGGTACTACAATTTTTGCATATATGCAAATTTTAATGCAAATTTCTGTTAGAACAGATAACCCATCTTCACGTAGAAGTTCGCCCACTTGGCGTTGTCCTGCTTGTTATACGGCGCTTGATTAACCGGAATACCCCAGTCGGCCGAGAGCACGAAATTCTCATTCATACCGACCTTCAAACCGATACCGGCGCACATATGCGGCCACCAGGCATTCTTATCCTTCGTATCGAAATACGTGTCGTAATCATCGCCGCAAGCCGTCATACTCGCGAGCAAGTCTTGGTACTGACCGTTGGTGTGCCTCTCGACCAGTTCGTTGAGGTCGTAGGGTTGGGTGATGACGCCTAAGTCAAAGAAGGGGTTGAGACCGATATAGAAATGCTGACGACCGATGTCGAAGTTCACCACGCGGAAGCGGAACTCCACATTGGCGTACGCAAAGCCGTTCGCTAAGATACGGTTGGCCATCATACCACGCACCGAGTTACCGCCACCTAATCCTTCGTAGTACACACGCTGGATGAAGAGCGAGTTGAGGTAGTTGTTCATATAGAAGGGTGACCGACCTGCAATCAGGTTCTGCGTTCCGATACGGTACGCGAAGGTGATACGGTTGATACCGTTCTTGTCGTAATAACAGGGGATATAATGACGGAACGTGAAGTTGAACTGAAGATGGTTATAACCGGCTGTAGCCTGATTGCCGTACGCGGCATTGAAGGCAGCCGAGTAGGTGAAGAACGCATCGGTGTAGATACCTTTGTTCGGTCCCTGCCGTTTGTCGCGCGTGTCATAGGTGATACCCACGCGTGCATACGGATGCCAACCGCCTTTCGCTTCGTCTGCACCAATGAGTCCCCACTGTTTGTACTTGTCGTACAGCAGCTGTTCGTTCGGGTTCAGCGCTTTCTGGTGGTCCAGCGTAGGATCGTACTCATTCTTTCCGTTGAGCATGTTAATGTCGCAGTCATCGATGATATAACCGAGCACACCGAGTCCGGCATTCCACTTGAGGTCTTTGTAGATCGTTCCTTCGATGTCGCCTGCCACACGAATGAGGTCACGTTTGTATTTATAGAACACACGGCTGCGGTAGTTAGCCACATCCATCTTCTCGGGTTTCTTCGACCAGTTGACCCACTCATGGTGATAACGCGTGTCATAACCGTTGAAGCCGTAGAAGTCACACATGGCATCCGGCAGGTACGTCGCATCTAATGTCAGACGATAGCCCGGAATGAGGTACTTGGAGTCGTAGTTGAAGCGGAAAATACCGTGGTGCTTGGTGGTGTACGCAGCTTCGAAATAGAGCGAGTGGATATACTCCGGGTACTGGCTACCGTCGCCGTAATAATAGACATTGGTCAGCACACCGCCTTGGAAGCCGTAGTCCGCGTCATACGCTACGGACGGCAGGATACCAAAGTTCCAACCGGTTTTGATCTTACGACCGAGCGAATCCACTTCCTGCGGTTTCTTCTTGCGCTTGAGTTTCTTGACCTTTACGGTAGTGGTGTCCGTCGAAACGGAATCAACCGGTTCCTGCGCTGCTATCGGCAGAGCCAGAAGGGCTGTCAAAAATATTATTAAATATTTTTTCATTGATGATTGATGATTGCAAATTTATGATTTATGGTAACAGTAGCGCTATTGCCACGCCCAGATACGTTCCTACGGCGTAGCCGACGAGACCGATGACGATACCGGAGATGAGCACTTTCTTATTCTGCATCGCACCGACTACCGGTGGTACGAAAGGCGGTGAACAGAGTAGGGCTATTTGGCTCACGCAGAACAGGTCACCACTCACATGCGCGATGCGGCAGAAGAGCAGGTGCAGACCGGCTGCAATCAACATCACCCACAGCACGAACAGACCGATCATCAGACTACCTCCATTCACGCTGTGGATATCGAAGAGTGAAGCGACGATGACCGAGAAGATGAGGATGAAGAACATACCCAACTCAAAGGTCTTCGGCAGTTCCCGCACTTTCTTAAAGAACGACGCGATGATAGCGAGCGTGGTGATGGTTAGGATAACGATGAGTTCGTTCAGCGTACCAGTCAACAGCAGCGCCAGTCCGGCACCGATAGCGAGGAACAGGATGCTGAGACCCAGACCGATGAACATACCGCCTACATTCGACTTCTTGAACATACCGGCGTAGTTCTCCACATCTTTGGTGGCCACCTCCTCGTCCGTACGACCCTTTTTTGTGACGTCTTTGTAGGGCAGGATCTTACGGAAGACCTTGTAACCGCCGCCGATGATGAAGAAGATATACGGCGTGGTGAACACCATCTCGAAGGCCAGCACGATGGCCATCAGCGTCTTATCGACACCGAGCGACGCACCGAGTGCGTTGAAGTTCATCGTACCGCCGGTGTAGATACCCGTCATCATCGCTGCCACTTTGTTGAAGTCCGGAATGTCAGGCGTGTGGAAGATGAAATAACCGCTTACGACGGCTAAGAGCACGGCGAGGATACCGCCTACGAGTGACCAGATGGTTTTCGGCAAGGCTTTGGTCCATAGCTTGAAGTCGCAGTTGAACAGCATCAATGGGATGGCAATAGGTACCGCCACCGACATAATCGTCGATTGCAACTTAGAGAACGTCAGTGCTGCGGCTGTGCCGGCTTCAAAATGCACCAAGCCCGTGAGGGCAAACAGGATACCGATGGCATATGCTGCCACGACGGTTCCGATCTTCTGCATCCATGTGTAGCGCTTGAACAGCTCGATGATCACCACCGGCACCAACACATACAATGCGATAATAATATAAGCGCGTATCATAATTATTTAGTTGTTTTGTTATTACTTTTCACCTTTCAACTGTCTAACCTGATAGACGTATTCCTGCAGGAACATCCAGAACGGCATCGTGATGAACAGCGTCAGCGGGATGAACACCAGTTGCCATACATACTGGACGGAGTTGTGGAACGCCGGATCTTTGACTTTCCATCGGATGAGTAGCCACATAGCCCAGAGCGGGATGGTCAAGGCCATACTAACCAGGAACAGCGGCGAGAGCAGTACCAGCATCACTATCAAAAACCATTTCGGCAAGCGGTGGTGCTTAAACCGGTTGAACGGTGCCGGTGGGTTCTCGCGTAGTTTCTCGAAATTCTCTTCGTAATGTTCGTCATCGGCTACCCAGAGGATCTGCTCGCGCATGCGCGTCGTCAACTCTTCGCGCAGCGCCATGATCAGTTGAGGTCGATCGAGATCCGCATGGTCTTTGGCGAACTGCGTGACGTTAATCGGTTTGCCGATGTTGATCGTCAGGTCGTTCCACAGATGATAATAATCGCCGTACTCCAGTCCGACCGGCAGGATATAAACGGGTTTCTCTGCGCCGAACTCATCGTTGGCGCGCAGCGCGATACGGAAGATCCCTTTGCTCAGCGGCAGCAGCGAGTGCATCGGTCGGTGGGTACCTTCCGGTAGAATACAGAACGGCACACCGTCATGCAGCGTCTCCACGGCTTTGTCGATCGTCTCGTCGTTATGCTTGACCTCGTTCACGCCGTCGCGCATACGGCGAATCGGCATGATCTTGAGCCAGTTGAGGATCTTTGCCTTCTTAGGGTCGCGGAAGATATCAGCGCGCGCGACAAAGACTTTACGGGAGTGGTCGATGCCGAGTATCGCCATGGCGTCACAGAGCGCATTCGTATGGTTCGGCGCGAAGATAACCGCTCCGTCTGTCGGGATGTTCTCTTTGCCTATATAACGGCAGTGCCGGTACGACCGACGGAACATCCAATCGACGAAAGGCCGAAGAAAATCGTATAACCTATCTCTGTCCTGAATCTGTGCCATTACGCTAAAGTGCCTATTGATTGTACGCGTTGCTCGAAACTGTCGCGGTCGCCTATACAACCGTTCTTCATCTTGACGCGGTAGTTACTGATGGTGTTCGGACTGTAGCAGAGCAGTTCGGCTATCTTGGCGGAACTGGTGATGCCGAGCAGAATAAGCGCGAAGATACGCATCTCCACCGTCATACGCTCACCGGGCTTGGGGGTGATACGCGCTTCGGGTTTGAGCAGCGCATTGAAATCCTGCACGAACGTGCCGTAGAGCGAGAGGAAGGTATCGTCGAACGAGCGGTAGAAATTCTCCATCTCGCGGTCCATGAATCCTGCCGGATCTTTCTCTCCCGCTTTGCGTGCCGTGGTCGTCAGACGCCGGATATAATCGCTATAGACCTCCAGGTAACGGCATATATACTGCTCCTTGACCTTATTGGCGTTCTTGAGCTGCGTGTTCATGGCAGATAACTGCTTGTTGAGCAGTTTCAGTTGCTTGTTCTGACGCAGGCCGTAGATGACCGTGATAATCATCGCGATGAGGGCAATAGCCAACAGGATCAAGGCGATGGTCATGCGGATCGAGTAGCGTTGCAACTCGTATTCGTACCGGCTGGCAATGAGGTGACCGGGTGTGAAGGTCTGGATAAATCGTGTCGGGGCATTGAAGAACGTCGCGTTCGTTAGTGAGTAGTCAATCAGGCGGTACGCACGTTGCAGGTCGCCTGCGTCGAAGCAGTCCTGTGCCACGATCCAGGACGAACCGTTATCGGTGATGCCGCAGCGCACGTCGGTGATAGCCGAACGCACTAACCACTCCAAGCGTTTCTCTTTGTTACCCGCCTGCTCATAGAGCATAGCCTGGCCGTATGCCAGAATAGCGTATAGGTGGTCGGATGGCGTCACGCGGTTCAGCAAGGCTGTGTTATTCCGGATCGCTTCGGTCCAGTCGTTCTTCTCTTGCGCGCGGTACGAGGCGTACCAAAGGGCACTCTCTTCGGAATACTCTTTCTCGGCCTCCAGCGCCACCATCATCGAGTCGTAGTATAGCTGTGCGCTGATTTTCGCTTCTTCTTGGAAGATCGGCACCTGCGCGTTCGCAGCCGCATCGCTGAACAGCAACCATGCCATCTTATAACCCTCGGCACAACTGATGGCAGGATTGGTCGGTTTGTTGAGGAGTGCGATGGCATTGCTGTAATGGCCGGTCGAGGCGACCAGACTCACAAACCCTATGTACGCTTGCGTACGAATAGGCTCCTGCGCATTCTCCAAACTCAGGTACCACGCGCGCGACGAGTCCGCCTGAAAATGTTGATACTCGCGCGCGATGCTTAAACGTAGCTCCGGCGTCATGGGACGCAACGCGCACAACGAATCGATATACGTCTGATGACGAGCTATATAGTCTTTGGATTGAACCACCTCTGCATCCAGCACATTGAGTAGCGAATCGACGGTGCTCATGGCTGATGCCGCCACGCTGACGACGAAGAGGGGTCCGATGATGAATAATCGTTTGAACATAACGTGTTTTAAATTGCGGCACAAAGGTACTGCTTTTTTTTGACATATGCAAATAATACGTACTTTTTTTTGGATATCAAAAAATGTAAACTGCTGCAAATCAGTTGTTTAGGTTCTAGAAATACGTACTTTTATGTTATAAAACATATATACGAATTTGTGTATGTGCGCGAAAAGCAGTAATTTTGCGACGTTTTTGGTTAATGCCATGATGAACGGTTTTCCTTACATAGCAGCTCCCGAACGATACGCTCAGCAAGCGACGATATACAATCGTTGCGGAAAGAGTGGTATCTTGTTGCCGAAAGTCAGTTTGGGCTTCTGGCATAATTTCGGGGAAGATGCTCCCTTTGAGCGGAGCAGGGCGATCACCCGGTATGCATTTGACCATGGGGTGACGCATTTTGATTTTGCGAATAACTACGGTGTCCCGGCAGGAAGTGCGGAAACGACTTTCGGTCGCTTGATGGACGATGACTTCAAGCCGTATCGCGATGAGCTCTTCATCTCGAGCAAGGCGGGTTATCTGATGTGGGACGGTCCTTACGGTGATTGGGGTAGTCGTAAGTACTTGATGTCGAGTCTGGATCAGTCGCTCAAGCGGATGCATCTGGACTATGTGGACTTGTTCTATTCGCACCGTTATGATCCGAACACGCCGATCGAGGAGACGCTGCAGGCGCTGGTGGATATCGTGAAGATGGGTAAGGCGCTGTATGTAGGTATCTCCAACTGGCCGTTGGAGCAACTCCGTCTGGGTGCCAAGTACCTGAAGGAGCACGATGTACCGCTGCTCATTTATCAGGGACGACTGAACATGCTCAACCGCGAACCGATAGAGGAAGGTATTCTGGATTTCTGTCGCGAAGAGGGAGTAGGCTTCATTGCTTATTCGCCGCTGGCGCAGGGTCTGCTGACCGACCGTTATCTGGACGGTATTCCGGCAGACAGCCGCATGGCGCAGGAGCATTTCTTGAAGTCTGAACGCCGCACACCCGAACTGCTGAACTACCTGCACGAACTGGAGGCAAAAGCCAAAGCCAATGGCCGCACGATTGCGCAAGAGGCTTTACAGTGGGTGCTCGACCAGCCCGGCGTGACATCCGTGTTAGTGGGTGCAAGCAGTGTGGAGCAGCTGAAGAACAACTTAGCGGTTATCCGATAAAATCCGATAATAAACAAACAAACAAAAATAATTAATAACATGAAAAAAATTACATTTTTATTTGCGCTTCTATGCGCGAGTGTAATGGGATGGGCAGCTGAGTATTGTAATACTCTGGTCACAGACGTAAACGGAGAGAATCCTGTTTATTTGTCCTGCTATCACGTATCAGGTACGACCTACCGTATTGAGTATGCAAGTACTCCGTCATTGACAATTACCGGCAAGGGCGGTTGTAATGTGGAGGTGACCAAAAGCGGCGCCTTAGGAGGTATCTCTTTTGAGTATGCAGATAATAAGGTATATTCTGAGTTTGAGTCCTCCAATACTCCGACCAAGACAAGCGGTGCAAACGATGTGTACCTTATGATTAATGGAGAAAAGCATTACAATCTGCCGGCTGATATTGATTTCTCTATTTCGTGTGGCGGTAGTACTCCAGAACCGACTCCGGTTCCGGGCGAGAAATTCGTTGCTGCGAATGCTTCAATTTCAAGCACGTATTTTGCTACCGGTGGTGAATGGACTGCCGACACAGAAAGTGGTGCAGAGTACAATAGTACCACGGGGATTATTTCTGTGAATCTTGTGCCAGCCAGAAATTTGCAATGGCAAGCACAAGTGAAATTAGCTCTTGGTTTTGCTTACAATGCCAGCAAATATTATGATTTCTCTATTAAATTCCATGCAAACCAAGCAGTTGGTGGTGTCACTTTAAAGACTAGCAATGACAATGCTTTATTCTATGAGGATCAATCTGTTAATTTACCCGCTGATGCTGATTTTGTATTTACAAAATCTGATGTCGCTGGTGTAGCTGGTGACAATACATTTGTATTTGATTTTGGACACGCTCCTGCAAACACAAACATTACTATTTCCGAAATCTCTATTATTGAAAAAGATGAGCCTTCAACACCGATTGTAGTTCCTGAATATTGCCGTTTAGCTACAGGTCAAAATGGTAATCCTGAACACGGAGATGTTAATGGACGTATATTGTTGACGTTGCGTAAACTCTCTGATACATCGGTAAAAGTAAAAGTAGAGCCGAACAATAACGGGAATGACTATTTCGACGTAGCTAAGGTTGAGTTGAACGGTGTGCCGCAAGAAATGGGCGCTGTCGGAGGATCTGCTCTTACTAACATGGAATTTGAGTATACAGGTCTTGCTTCCTTGGATTTCACTCTGAATGTATTGTGGCACAACCACAACTGGGCAGATGCTGCCGGACGTTGGTCGACGGGTGTGATGAACATTACGGAAGCTGAATTGTGTACGGAAGAAACTATATTGACTGTAGGCTCTGAGTATTGCTGCTATTATGGAGATGAGACGAAGAGTGGTTCTCACTATGCGGCCCTGACGTGGGAAACCAATGAGGAAGGTGATGTGGTAATTACCATCGGAGAAGGACCAGGTGAGCATAATACTGCTTTCCGTGGCAATGGACTTGGAAATAATTTGGATGGTTTCCATGTATTAAGTGGTGAGGGTTTTGCCACGGATGAGGCAGCTTCTACCTATTTTACTCGCGTATATGGTGGAGCTGGTAGCAAAACGTATACGTTGCAAAAGAAGGGTGGCGTAACGCTACCTTCGCCTGCTAAGATTCGTTTCTACGGAAAACCATTTGAGTGGTTATGCGATGAGAATAATAACGCATACACTGAGAACAAAACTTTCGTTTACACTTATGGTACTATTTGTAACCAATTAGATGCTCCGACGAACGTGGCTGTTAGTACAGATAGTGTAATTACATTTGATGCAGTAGTTGGGGCTACTAAGTATACGGCTTTTGTATATTTGGCTGGTGTAGAGAAATATAGACAGGAGGTTGCATCAGGTGATGTGCTTCATTTCTGGCCGTATGTAGATGGCGATTACCATGTGAATATAGTGGCGTGGGGTACAGGCAAGACAGAATCTGAACCTTCTGCAGATTATGTGTGGAGTCTGGAAGAACGTACTGTTGTTTTAGGTAATTCTGAGTATTGTTCACATGTAGTGCTTGGCGATGACACTGAGACAAAGAAAAGAACGGCTTACTTTACGTGGGAAACAGATAACAGCGGCAATATTGTAATTACTATTGCGGAGGCTCTCGGAGGTTCGGCTAGTGCCACATATTTCCGTGGTAATGCGATGGCACTTAATAATTTCACCATAGGTTCTTCTCATACAGCAGCATCGACTTATTTTACCCATCCGGGAAATATCCAAGGTCAACAAGTATTTACATTAACTCTTACAAATCCTTCCAATGCACCTGCATTAGGTGAGAAGATATATTATCATGGAACAGTAGAGTATGCTACAAGTGATCAATCGGATGCTTGGCCGACCTTGGATTTTGAATATACTTACGGAACTGTTTGCTCTGGTATTGCTGTTTCAGCGACTCCGAACAATAACACGATGGGTACTGCCGTTGTTAGGAAAGGTGACGATGTGGTAACTTCTGTTGAGAATGGCGACGAGGTTAGCTTTATTGCTACCGTTGCAGATGCAGAACTCTATCATTTTGTAAACTGGACAAAGGCAGGTGTTGAGGTATCTACCAATGCAACCTACGTAACTAATATTAGCGAGATTACTAATTTGGTTGCTAACTTCGACTATATCCGCAATACCTATTGTCACTATGAAGTACTGGCAACAGGTGGCGCTGCAGTCGGTAAGAAACTGTATATGACCATCGGTTCTATCGGAGGCGGTATGTATCAAATTAAGTATGAGGGTTCTGCTGAGGCTCCGCTTTTGGCTTTGAACAATGCCAACTATATGGTTAACAATGTAAGCACTGATATTGATTACACAGATCCGGATACAGGAAATCCTGATAAAAAATCCGGTGGTGATGTTCCGTTCTCGAAAAAGAATGGCCGTTGGAGTTTCAATGATGCAGGCTATGGTATGGCAAAGATGGAATTCAGCCTTGCAGAAGGAAAGACGATTGATGATATCTATGTTTGGGGAAATAATATTGCGTTCAATACTTCTCTGGGTGAGTTGATTTATGAGGATAACAATAGTGAGGGAAGACTACATCTATTTGGTATGAATGCCTCGAAACGTCACAATATTGATTGGAATGCTACTTGCTCCGATGCAGAAGCTCCGGCATTCACGAAAGCTGAGGCTGAGGTTCTGAACGAGAGCAGCGTTCGTCTGAAGATCCAGGCTACCGATAACTGGGAAGGCATGTTAACTTACACTATTGCACGTGCAGGCGCAGAACCTATTATATCTAACCACGCGAGCGGCGAAGAGTTCACGCAAGACGTAACAGGTTTGACCACCGGTACAGAGTATGATTTCACAGTGACGGTTGGCGATGGTGTAAATAATGCAAGTACACATATCTTAGTAACTCCGGTTGGTGATGAGACCAAACCTGTTATGGGCGCTGCTTCATTAGACAGCAAAACTTGGCATAGCGCTATTATCAATGTGGCTGCAACAGACGACAAGGGTGTTGTAGCATATTACATTGTTGAGTTGGATAATGAGTTTGTTCCATCTGAAGGCAAGATAACCGTTGATGGTTTGACGGCAGCAACAGAATATACATTTACTATCAAGGCAAGAGATGCCGCAGGCAATACCTCTGACAACTATGCTGAGGTTAACTTCACAACTGAAGCACACTCGTTGGTACCGACTACCGCTGCTCCTGTTCCGACATTGCCGGCAGATCAGGTAAAGAGCCTGTATAGCAATACGTATGCTTTTGCTCCCGCAAGTTTGAATAGTTACAACGAACCTTGGTGGAGTTGGCCTGCTCTGGAAGAAGGCAATGTGGATGGAAATACCTATCTGCACTATAATCTTGCAGCAGACGGAATGATTGGATGGCAGTTCGCAGAAATATCGGTTGCTTTGATGGAGAAGTTGCATATTGATATCTTCTCATCCGGTTCCGGTACGCTTACTATCCGCCCGATTACCACAGGAGGCCCTGAAGTTCGTAAGACATTGACTCTTGTTGGACAACAATGGAACTCCTTCGATATCGACTTGACTGAGTTCGGCGCACATAATTGGGCAAAACTCTTCCAATTCGCGATAGAGCGCTGGAATGCCGGCGGTCTGACGGGTGAGTATATCGCTGTGGATAATGTATACTTCTACCGTACGACGCCGCCGCCTGCAGACGAAACTGCTCCGACAGCAGTAACGGTGAATTCGACCGTAGCAAGTTACACTTCTGTAACCATCAAGGCACAAGCTAATGATGATAGCGGTGTCGTTCATTTCAAAGTACTGAATGGCTCGGATGTACTTGTTGCTGATGTAGAAGCGTTGTCAGGAACAGAGGCTACAATCGTAGTAAATGGTCTTGCAGATAACACGGCATATACCTTAAGCTTAATTGCTTATGATGAAGCAAGCCACGAGGCAGAACCGGTTGCTGTTGCCTTCTCAACTCTGTCAGGTCCTGCTGCAGCGCCGCAACCGACCCATGATGCAATAGCGGTATTGTCCGTATTCAGTGATGCGTACGAACCTGCTGTAGCAGCATCGTTTAATAGAACGAACTGGGGCAGCGCTCCGGTAGGTATGGAAGCAGATTATATCCTCTATACAATGTCAGCAAATGTAATTGTATGGGGTAACAATGACGGAAACGCAGGGCATGGCAATATTGATGGTCTAAGTGGTCATACTTATGCTGATAAACCGGGCTTGGATATATCTGATATGGACTACATCCACTTTGATGTATGGTGTGATGCAGCGGATCAATTAAATACCGTCAATATCAATGATCAAGCTATAAATATTTCGACCACTCGCACCGTAGCAGGCGAATGGGTTTCGTTCGACGTAGCAATTGGAAGCGTACCTCTGGCAGATAGACAAAATCTCCGTTGGCTCAAATTCCATCCGTTCAATACCGCAAACTGCGTTGCTGCAATTGACAATGTTTACTTCTATAAAGAGCCGGATTACACTCGCAATGACTCTTGGATGGCTCCGGGTGAGCTGGGTACTGTTTGCTATCCGCAAGGTTTGCTCTTGGCCGGTGCAACCATGTACAAGATGGCCGGAACGGATGCTAACGGCAAGTTCGTCTTTGACGAGGTGACTGAGTTGGAGCCGGGTGTTCCGTACTTGTTCGAGGCAACAGCAGATGTCATTCATTTCTACGCTACCGAGGCGACTCCGGTTACTGTTGCTGGCGAAAGCAATGGTATGAAGGGTACATTCGAGCAGATTGTTATTCCGCAAAATTCGCCGAATATCTACTACTTCTCCGGACAAAAGTTCTATGCTGTAACAGCTCGTCAAACCGATTTGACAGTTCCTGCTAACCGCGCATATGTGGATTTGACTGAACCTCATCCGGCAATGGCTCCGAAGCCCGGTATTCGTCGAATTACCTTCGATGTACAAGGAGCAAATACCACGACAGGTGTTGACAACTTCGACGCTTCCGAAACTCCGGTTAAGGTAATGATTGATGGTCAACTCTATATCCTCCGCGGAGAGAAGATGTACAATGCTAACGGCCAAATCGTTAAATAAGAGTAAACGAGAAAATGAATGTTTAACGATTAAGTGAAAGGATTAGAATTATGAAAAGAAATTATAATCAACCAAAGACTGAGATCGCAATCTATTGCGTAGCGAATGTGATGTTGACTGTATCTAATGGAGGAACTCCTCCTAATGAGGATCCGGCACATGCACCTGGACGTAAGGGTGACATCATTCCTTAATCACTCACACTGCTAATCAGAAGCCTTTCCTTCGGGAGGGGCTTCTTTTTTTGTGGGCTTTTTTGTGGGCATTGCTTGCGTATGTCAAAAAAATATTGTACCTTTGTATCAGACTTAAAATAGGGCGGCTCGTAATGAGTCGCCCTATTATTTTGTTTCCTGATTCTTACCACAATGCTGCTACGCGGGGAATTTTAGCCAACCAGGATAGTACGCTGTGATCCTTACGCGCTGTTTGCAGATTATATTTCGTCTGCATATACATCAATGCGTCAGCCGGTACATCCAATGCGGCCTCAAATAGCAAGGCCGTATTCGTTGTTAACGGACGACGACCGTTGAGTATTTCGTTTAATGCGGAGTACGACATATTCACTTGCCTTGCAAATGAACGCTGTGGTATGTTACGAGCCTCTAATTCATCCTTGAGCACCTCGCCCGGATGGGTGGCATATGCTCCGTTTCCAAACTTAGCCATAATTCTATTGATAGCGCTGCAAAGATACAACTTATTTTTGATATTCGCAAATTTTGCGAACATTTTCTGTGTTTTTTTTTGCATTTTTCATTTTCAGTCCAATATAATTGGACTACTTTACGTTAACTTTGCAGAATTATTAAAGATCTGCAAAATTATGACGTATTACAGTTATCTTTGCGCCAAGGAATCTACCGGCGAAATCCTAATTCTACGACAAATGGGAATGATCCCCACACAATTTACTTTATGGATGGAAATCTATGCCTTCCATCTCGAAAATCCGCGCCTGAGTCAGTTTGAAGTGGCACTCCGGATGCGCACAAACAAAATTGCTGTTTGGCGAGCCTACCGCTTCATGAGCACGGTCATCTTGTAGCGGCTCAAAAAAACGGGTCACTCACCTTCCGAAAAACCCGTACCTTCGCACCGGATTTCCGAAAAATAGGCTGGCGCCAGCCATAATTTTTAACTCAAAAAAATAACAAAATTATGGCAAAAATTGATTTATCGGTCTTAGACCAACAGCATGCCACTACGATGGCAGCAAATGAATTGAAGAAGGATTTGGATTCGCGTCGCGCAGAGGTGGAGCGCGCTATCGGTAAAGTTCTTCGTGATCGTGGTTTGCCCAAAAACTACTCGGGTGAACTGGAGTATAACGGATACGTTATCCGTGTGCAACACCGAACCGTTATTCAATTCATGTCATGACTCCGTACGTATCGTTAGAGTTCCTCCGTTCTCACTTCCGGGTCGTTGATCCGGAGGTGAAGATGGAGCGCGAAATGTCGCACCACTGCGAGGGACCAAGCTTCGGAAAAGAAAGGTAATAAAAGAAAAAGAAGTAAAAAGAAAAATAATAAAGAATTCTTTTCTCTTCTATGTATGAATTCGATAATTTATGGGCACTATTAAATCCGAAAAGAGACTATGATCAACTAAAAGGCAGATGTCGTATTCTTTGGAATTCGTTTTCTTCTGAAAAGCAGCAGTACGTGTACTGCAGAATAGAAAAGAAAAAGAATAGAAAAGAATTTGTTGATTATAATCCTTTATGGGCTATTGAAAAGAATAGTGCGGCGCCCAAACAGGAAGTCCTTTCATACGCCGATTACTACCGTCTTTACGGGACGACGGAGGAGACGGACGGCTGGAAGATGGCGAATCCGACGGGGCAGAAAGTTATTTACATTAAAAAATCGTAAAATTATGGCAAGAGTAGAATTTAAGGAAAATCAGCCGATACAGAGTTTATCGGGAAGTATAGGAAATATCGAGTTTCGAACGATCAACGGGAAGACGTTTGTGTTGGAACGTCAAGAGCCGGAGTTGCCGAAAGATGCGACGCGTAAGCAGAAGGCGATGTTTAGGCGGCGAAAGATTATCAATCAATGCGTGAGTATTCTGCAGAACGAGATGGAGGACATACAAGCCGATATCGCGATGCGGAGTAAGTTGCGCGACCGGATTCGGTATCTATACGACAAGTACTCCAAAGAGATCTCTGCACCGACTAAACTACAGATCAAAATCATGGGAGAATATCGGGCGAAATATGTGTATAAGTAGGACTTAGGTAGGACATAGATAGGACATAGATAGGACTTACTAAGGACAAAGTATGGAAAAATGAATGAAGAAAACAAGATCAGCATTCAGCAAATTCACGAGCAGTTGAATTTCTACGCAGGCCGGAAAATTCCGGCTAAACATCTAAGTATTCTGCTGGCCTGTTGGCGCAAGCTGAGAGGCTATAAGAGTCGCGGTAGAGAAGGTTGGCTCAGGGAAGCGGATGCGCGTGATTTTCTGCGCTACGCATGGTAAACGAAGAGGGGTGATTGCAAAAAATCGCCCCTTTTTGGTAGTATTTGGCAAACTATTTGGTGGTGTGGCAAAATAGGAGTACTTTTGTCGTCGGAATCGTTCGGGATGCTATTCATCGGAGTAACTCGCCCCATGCTCGACGACTCTCGCGCCCCCAACTCGCTCGAGACGCCTCCGATTGAATACATCCCTCACATGAGAATAAACCATAACAAAAACTATAAAATTATGAAAGCAAATGTCAAAATTATCCGCATCATCGTGTCTGTGCTTATTGCCGCACTCACAGCCCTTGGCGCTGCCATCGGCCTCACCAGTTGTAACGTCGTCCGGACGATCACCAACAAG
>CACXPH010000015.1 GCA_902769535.1 uncultured Bacteroidales bacterium | reverse complement strand
TCTGATTGGAACGCACCGTGAAGCAGCGACCACCAGCACCGAGTGTACGCGTCTGTACGTCCGCAAGGGTAACACCTACGGTAACAACATCTCGCAGACCGAGGACTCCATCAACGCACGTCTCCGCTTCGGAGCAGTTTCGGCAGCGGTGAAGGCGCGTCGTAAAGACCTGAGCCACATGGCGACCGACCTGCAAGCGTTCAATGCGCAGAAAGACTCGCCGACCGGCAAAAAGACCATGACGGCGTACCTGTGGTATGTGTGTGGTCAGGCGTACGATGCGCAGCACCCCCTGTTCGACGACTCTCGCGTCCCCAACTCGCTCGAGACGCCTCCGAAAGAGCACATTCCTCGCTGAAAAGAGAGCGACCATGAGGCCGCTCTCTGTTTTGTAGTTCTACCTTGTATTACAGTCGTTCGAGTTCGACGGTGAAGTGGCGCATGAGCGGGGCTTCTTTGGTGATCTTGAGTCCACGGGTGATGGAATCGCGACGGTCGTAGACGTTCTTGAGTGCCGCTGCGATGACGTCCATGTGGTTGTTCGTATAGACACGGCGCGGGATACAGAGGCGTACGAAATCGAGTCCGCCGAAGCGGTTCTCGCGCGTCACCGGATCGCGGTCGGCGAGGATATAACCGATCTCGCAGGCACGGATACCGGCCTCGAGATAGAGTTCGCAGGTGAGTGTCTGCGCGGGGAACTCTTCTTTGGGAATCTGCGTGAGGACCTTGTCGGCATCGACGAAGATGGCGTGACCTCCGGCAGGACGCTGGTACGGGATACCGTACTCATCGAGTTTGGCTGCGAGGTACTGCACTTGGCGAATACGGGTGTCGAGCATGTCGAACTCGGTGTTCTCCATGAGTCCGACGGCTAAGGCACTCATGTCACGACCGTTCATACCACCGTAGGTGAGGAAGCCCTCGAAGGGGATACAGAACTGCTTGCAGCCCTCGTACCACTCGGCTTTATTGGTAGCGATGAAACCACCCATGTTGACGAGTCCGTCTTTCTTGGCAGACATGGTCATGGAGTCCACGTACGAGAACATCTCGCGTGCGATCTCTTTGATGGACTTGTCGGCATAGCCGGCCTCGCGGGTCTTGATGAAATAGGCGTTTTCGGCAAAGCGCGCGGAGTCCATGTTGACGGGCACGCCGTAGCGATGACAGAGCTCGCAGGTAGCCTTGATGTTCGCCATGGAGACGGGTTGTCCACCGACGGTATTGTTCGTGACGGTAAGCACCATGAAGGGTACGTTGCCTTGGTTCTCGCGCAGCACTTTCTCCAGTTTCTCGAGCGAGACGTTCCCTTTGAACGGCGCTTCGAGTTGGGTATCTTTCGCTTCGTCGCAGGTCACGTCGATGGCAAAGGCTTTACGTGCCTCGATATGGCCTTTGGTGGTATCGAAATGCGCATTTCCGGGGATGACCTGACCGGGCTTAACGAGGAAGGAGAAGAGCACGTTCTCTGCCGCACGTCCTTGGTGAGTCGGGATGACATAATTGAAGCCCGTGAGGGTTGTTACGACCTCTTTGAACTCGAAGAACGAGCGTGCGCCGGAGTAACTCTCGTCACCGGTCATCATCGCGGCCCACTGGCGGTCGGACATGGAGCCGGTACCGGAGTCGGTGAGCAGGTCGATATACACTTGTTCGGAGCGGAGCATGAAGACGTTGTTCTTAGCCTGAGCCAGCCACTGTTCGCGCTCTGCGCGGGTCGATTTGCGGATGGGTTCCACCATCTTAATTTTCCATGATTCAGCGAAAGGAAGTTCCATAGTATGATTGCATTTTTATTAGCGGGTGCAAAGTTACGATTTTTTTCTGATACTTGCAAATAAATCTACAAAAATTAGGAAAAAATGTGCGCGCGCTTGTGTATATGAAAAAATTATTGTAAATTTGCACCGAAAATTTTGTATACGTGCGAGTACTGCTGTTTTTGCTGAGTGCGGTGATGACGCTGACGGTGCAGGACAAACGAACTGTGAAAGCGGAATGTGCGTGGCCTAAGGATATGAAGGCGACGTATTACAATACGGGCAGTAAGGGTAGCGTCACGTCGAAAGACACGGCGACGCTGACGTTGAGCAGGTTGGATGGCGTGGAGGTGGAGAAAGTGCTGGTGTATGTAAGGTCGAACAAGAGTAGCGGAGCCGGGGTTATCACGATGACAGCGGACGGCAAGCAGCTCTACCGGAACGAAGGCACGTATATGGAGTGGTTCGGCGCGTATAACAACACGGACTACCAGCCGATCGGATGGAGTGGGGAGCAGACGGTGAGCACGCTGGAGGTGCAGGTGATGGGAACGACCAACTCGCTGCATATCGAGAAATACGAGATTACCTGGACGGAGGCGCAGGCGCAGGCTTATAGCGTGACGCTGATGACGGATGGGGTTAGCGAGGTGGTACAGGAAACCGAAGTGGGAAGCGGAATCGTGCTGCCGAAGCGAGCGGATAAGGACGGATGGTTTTTTGCCGGTTGGACGTCAAGCGAACTCACGGAAGCGACGGATGAACAACCTGAGATATGGCAGGCCGGAGAGCGGTATTATCCGAAGAAGGATGTCACGCTCTGGGCCGTCTGGACGGACGTGGAGCCACCGACCGGTGAACGACAGGCAGCGCCGGAAGACGGGTATTATGTGCTGGAACTGTTTGACTACCTGCTGACCGGGGATGTGAACAACGGTCTGATGAAGCTGGAGGAAAGGGAGCCGGTGGATGCCGGTGAGCTCTACTATCTGGATTTCAATACGGCGGATACGACCTGCACGATACGTAACTGGGCCTCGAACGGCTATGTGGGTTACAACGAGACGGCAACGGAATTGAGGCAAGCGGAGTCGGTTTGGCACTACTCCGTGTTACCGGATACGACCTGGCTGTTTATCGCGAAGGAAGAAGGGGATAAGGTGTGGATATTATACCGGAAATTCGAGCAGGAAGTGGTATGGCTGAGTGATTATACCTTAGGGGATCATCCGAAAGGCGCCTGGCGTTTGTACCGTGTGCCGGATCCGGAGCAGACACCGATGTGGTGGTGCCATCCGAACACGGAAGGAGTGGTGTTAACGAATGAAGGAGTTAACGAATTAACGAATGAACGGGTTATACCGTGGGGACCTTTCGAACTGGTTATTAAAAATGGCCGAAAGGTTTTACGAATTAGAGAATGAAAACATTATTGATTATATTGAGTGTGCTGACCGGTATTTTGGGAGGCGAGTATAATGCGAAGATACTGTCTGTTGCGGAACAGGACTCTATTCTGAACGTAGCAGAGGCCGGCGGTCGTTATCGGTTGGAGAAGGAGAACGAAGAAAAGATCTTCCGTCGTTCGGAGGTGGCGGACTGGTACATCGTCGATACGATGAAGCATAGCCGGAAGCGATTAGGTAAAGGAGTTAGTGAGTTAGCGAATGAGCGAGTGAGGGACGCGCAGATGAGTCCGAACGGACGGTATGTGGCGTTTGTGATAGGCAATAACCTGTATATCCATAAGTGCGATTTTGGTACGGAAGTGGCGGTGACGAAGGATGAGAACAGAGATATCATCAACGGTGTGGCGGACTGGTTGTACGAGGAGGAGTTCGGTGTGACGGCTTTGTTCGCATGGAGTCCTGATTCGAAGCGATTGGCTTATGTGCGACTGGATGAAACCGAAGTTCCGGATTTCAGTTGGGACGTCTATGGCGAGACGCAATATCCGACGCAGGAACACTTGCGGTATCCGAAGGCGGGTTGTCAAAATGCGAAGGCGAGTGTGTGCGTGTATGATATTGCGACGAAAGGCATTTTAACGTTGAAGGACTTAACGAATGAACGAGTGAACGATGTCTATATCCCGCGCTTGCGGTGGTATGATAACGAACGGGTGTTCGTGCAGCGGGTGAATAGAGACCAGACGCTGATGGAGGTGTTTGACTGCAATGCCAAATCGACGGTGGCGACTCCGTGGTATCGTGAAGAGAGTAAGCAGTACTTCATGGACTACAGCCTGTTTGACGAGTGGATATGGTTGAGTGACGGTCGTGTGGTCGTGCTTAGCGAACAGAACGGTTGGCGACAAGCTTTCCTGTACGCCAATAACGGTTTTAAGGTGCGTGCGTTGACGCCGGAAGGTATGGATGTAACGGCATTGTATGCGGTGAACGAGAAGACGCAGACGCTCTATTATCAGGCGGCTACGACACCGGCAACACGCGATATATACTGCGTGAGTTTGAAGCCTACCTCCGGCTCCTCCGTAAAGGGAAGAGAGGTAAAATTGACCGACAAGGAGGGTATGTGGTCGGCACGGTTCAATAAAGAGGCGAATAAAGCCGTGTTCTGCTATCAGTCTTTTGGGACACCGAACACGTACACGCTGTGTAAGGTGGAAGGCGGAAAGGTGAAAGTGGAAAGAGTGTTGGAGGATAATGCGGAGGTAGCTGAGGCTTGGCAGGCGAATGGTTTGCCGGAGCCGGAACTTATAAAGATAGAGGTAAGAGGCGAGAGGCTGGAGGCGAGAGAATTAGAGGCAATGCTCCTTATAACGAATGAAGGAGTGAACGAGTTAACGAATGAAGGAAGACCATTAGTCGTCATGCACTATAGTGGTCCGCAGAGTCAGCGGGTGCTGAACAGATGGCGGAAACGATTTGAGTACGCCTTGGTGGAAGCCGGCTATGCGGTGCTGATTGTTGATCCGCGAGGAAGCGATTGCAAGGGTAGAGCATGGCGGAACGAGACGTATATGAACCTGGGTGTGAAAGAGGCGGAGGACCTGATTGCTGCAGCTAACTGGGCTGCACAGCGACCGGATATAGACGGCAATAAGATGGCGATTCTCGGTTGGTCGTACGGCGGTTATCAGACGCTGATGACGATGAGTCAGGCGAACCATCCGTTTAAGGCAGGAATCGCGATTGCACCGGTGACCGATTGGCGGCTGTACGACAGCGCGTACACGGAGCGCTATATGCGTCGGCCGCAGGTGAATGACCGCGGATATAATCAGGCTTCGTTGCTGGACAGAGCGGCTGACCTGACGGGAAAGGTGCTGATCATCCACGGAACGGGTGACGACAACGTGCACGTACAGCACACGATGCAGTATATCGCGAAGCTCGTGGAGGCCGATAAGGACTTCGAGATGCAACTCTATCCGGATGATAATCATCATCTGCGTCGCGGAAACAACGCGAAACACATGCATAACAAGATATTGAAATTTTTACAAAATAATCTATAAATCTTAAATCATAAATCATAAATGAAAAAATTTGCTTTGGGTATCGACTTAGGTGGCACAGGCACCAAGTTCGGTTTAGTTAACGACGAAGGTCAAGTATTACGTAGCAATTCGATTCCGACGCAGCAGTATCCGGATATCGACGAGTACTGCGACGTGCTCTGCGCAGGTCTGAAACGCCTGGTGGAGGACGAAGGCATCTCGATGAGTGATGTAGTAGGTGTAGGCTGCGGTGCGCCGAACGCTAATTTCTATTCGGGTTGCATCGAGCAAGCTCCGAACCTGCCGTGGAAGGGTGTGGTGCCGTTTGCTAAGTTGATCAGCGAGCGCATGGGTGTGAAGTGCACGATCACGAACGACGCCAACGCGGCTGCGCAAGGCGAGATGATCTACGGTAGTGCACGTGGTATGAAGAACTTCATCGTGATCACCTTGGGAACCGGTGTAGGTTCGGGTATCGTGATTGACGGTAAGTTGCTGTACGGTCATGACGGTTTTGCGGGTGAGTTAGGTCACTGTAAGATTGACCATAGCGGTAACGGTCGTCTGTGCGGCTGCGGTCAGAAAGGTTGTATCGAGGCGTACGCTTCGGCGACGGGTGTAGCTCGTACGGCCAAGGAGATCGTGACGGCTACGACCCAACCGACGCTGCTGCGTAATGTACCGGATATCAATAATATCACCTCGAAGGACGTGTTCGACGCGGCAGAGAAGGGTGATCTGGTTGCCAAGGAGATCTTCGATTATACGGGTCATCTGCTCGGTGAGAAACTGGCGGACTACGTACATTTCTCGAGTCCGGAAGCGATTATCCTGTTCGGCGGTCTGACCAAGTCAGGTCACTGGATCATGGATCCGATCCGTGAGGCACTCGACGCGAACCTGATGCCGATCTGGAAGGGTAAAATCCCTGTATCGATCTCCATTCTCAAAGACAGCGATGCCGCTATCTTAGGTGCATCGAGTTTAGCTTGGTAATGGGAGTTTTCAAAACGATATTGCAACGTCTTTACCCATGCGGCAAATGCCGTGTGGGGAAGGCGGTGTATCTGACTTTCGATGACGGACCGATTCCGGAAGTAACACCCGAGGTGTTAGCTATCTTGGAGCTGTACGGCGTGAAGGCCACGTTCTTCATGGTGGGTGAGAATATCGACAAGTACCCGGAGGTGTTTGCGCAGGTAGTGAAAGCCGGGCACAGTATCGGTAACCACACCTACAACCATATGAAGGGTTGGAAAGTGAGCACGGCGGAGTATATCGATAATGTGAAGAAGTTTCCAAAGGAGACCAAGATTTTTAGGCCTCCATATGGAAGAACTTGGGTGTGGCAGCGCAGAGCGGTAAAGAACTTAGGTTATGAGATCTACCTGTGGGACGTGCTGACGCGCGACTATAACGCGAAGCGTACGCCGGAAGCGATGATGCGACAGATACAGCGGCAGACACGACCGGGCAGTATTATCAATTTTCATGACTCGCTCAAGTCGAATGAGCGGATGTTAGAGGTATTGCCAAAGGCAATAGAGTGGCTTCAACAGCAAGGCTATGAACTTAAAGCACTTTAGTCTCATATTACTGGTCGTCGTTCTGGCGAGTTGTGCGAATAGAGGAATCGGGCCACAAGGTGGTCCGAAGGACTCGATACCGCCTGTGCCGCTCAAATTCGAACCGGAGTTGGGTGCGTTGGAGTTCAAAGGCAAGAAGATAGAGGTGACGTTTGACGAGTATCTGCAATTGGATAACGTAGCGCAGAACTTGCTGATGTCCCCGCCTCAACAGACGCCGCCGGATGTCAAAGTGCGCGGTAAGAGACTGATTGTGCAATTCCAGGACACGCTGCGCGACAGCACGACCTATACGATCGATTTCGGAAGCGCCGTGTGTGACTTCCGCGAGAAAGTGCCACTTCGTGGGTTCAACTATTATTTCTCTACGGGTTCGACGATTGACACGCTGGAGTACACGGGTTTTGTGTATGAGGCAGAGAACATGACACCGCGGTCGGGTGTGTTCGTGGGTATCCATGAGATCTTAGACGACAGTGCGTTCACCAAAGAACCTTTCTTGCGGGTGGCTCGAACCGATTCAGCGGGTTTCTTCCGCATCGGCAACATGCGTCCGGGCACGTATCGGCTTTACGCCGTGGATGATATCAGTCGCGACTACCGTTTCACGCCGGGTGAGGCTATCGCTTTTGCCGACGAACCGATTGTGGTCACCCCTCCGGACACTACAGCGCCGGATACCCTCTCGCCTCTCGCCTCTCGCCACTCACCTTTATACCTGTTCAAGGAGCAGCAGCAGAAACTGTACATGCAGCGCACGACGCGTGACGAGCAGCATAAGATACGTCTCTCGTTCTCGGCGCCTCCGGACAGTCTGCCGGAACTGCGATTCATGAAAGACAGCCTGCCGATCGAACTCCATTACCATGCGCAGTACTCGCGCCATAAGGACACGATCACGTTGTGGTTGTTAGACAGTGCGGCGATAACTATCGATTCGCTCTTCATCGAGGCGCGTTACCGTCGGACGGACAGTCTGTTCCATCTGGAGTGGGCCACGGATACGCTGCGAGCTATCTGGCGCGCACCGAAACTCACGGCTAAGGCACATGCGGCGCAGGAACGGAAGAACAGAAACCGCCGGTTGGAACTGAAATCCAATGCGCGTCAGAGCTTTGAGATGTACGACACGCTGCGTCTGAGTTGTACTACGCCTCTGGCGACTATCGAGCGGGAAGCGATCCATCTGTTCGAGCGAGTGGACACGGTGCTGAAGCCTGTTAGGTTCACCATAGCCGACCACGACACCCTGCCGATGGAACTGCATATCCTCGCGGATCTGAAGCCTGATATGAAATACGAACTGACGATCGACAGCGGTGCGCTGCACGATGTCTATGGCGTGACGCATATAGCCGGTTCGTACAAGCTGCAAGTCAAGAAGCCGTCTGATTACTCGACGCTGCGCGTTCTGCTCAACCCGTTCGTGGAGCACGCGCGGATACAAGTGCTGGACAAGCAGGATAAGGTGGTTCGCGAACTGCCTGCCGTACCGGAAGGTGCGTTCTTCGAGTACCTCAAACCGGATACGTACTATCTGCGATTCTATGTGGATGAGAACGAGGACGGACAGTGGACGACAGGTTTGTGGAGCGAGAAACGCCAGCCGGAAGCGGTCTTCTATTTCCCGGAGAGTATCCAGACGAAGAGTAATTGGGATTTCGAGGAAGAGTGGGATTATACGGCCGTCGAGCAGACGAAGGCCAAGCCAAAGGAACTGATTAAGGTCTCGATGAATGCAAAGAAATAAGGTTTTCGATTATAGTTTTCTGGCGCTCGGCTTGCTGATACAGGTGGTGACGTTCACTATAACCAATCACCTCTTGCCTCCAGCCTCCAGCCTCTCGCCAATAAGCCTCATCAGCGGCTTACTCGGTATCTGTTCCGTCTGCCTCTGTGCGCAGGGGAATATACTGACGTACGTGTTCGGTTTTGCGCAGGTGCTCACGTATTCGTACCTCTGCTGGACGCAGCGTTTCTACGGCGAACTGGCTATCAATGCCTATTATTTCGGTACGATGATTTATGGCGTTTACGCGTGGCGTAAACGGTTAGCGGTTAGCGGTGAGCGGTTAGAGGTGAGGCCGCGCGCTTTATCCTGGCGCACGCTTGTGTTGATAGCCGTGCTGACGTTGGTGGGTTCGTGGCTGACGGGACTTGGGTTGAGTGCATGGACGGACGATACCCAGCCGTACTTGGACGCCTTTACAACAATACCTGCGCTGGTGGCACAGGTACTGATGATATTGGTGTATCGCGAGCACTGGTTCCTATGGCTCGCCGTGGATATACTGAGCGTTGTCTTATGGCTCCGCGCCGGCGATTACTGCATGACCGCGCAGTACGCGTTCTGGTGCGCTAACTGCCTGTACGGCCTTCATCGTTGGCGCTCGTTAGGCATCTCTAACGAATAAAGAATAGCCTCTATCTGCCGCATAGCATTTCTCTTTTTCTGTCCGGGTGCGTAGAGGAAGGCTTCGGCGGTCACGACACGACCGTTGACTTGATCCAGACGCGTGAGGCTGACGAACGGACCACCCATCGATGCGCCGCCGAACATCTTCCAAAGTCCGCGTGTCTCCATCGCGTAGAAACCGCCTACCGTGTCGCGCAGCGCCGTTACCTGACGCGTCACAGGCGGGAAATGCTTGAACTCCGTACCCATATAACTGCCGTCTATTTTTGCACCCACGAGTGCACCGACCACGGCATCGCGTTTGGCGATGATCGAGTCGCCGCTGAACTGCTCCTGCGCCGTGTAGGGCAGGCTATAGACGAGGATGTCCTTACGCATCGGACCTTTGTTGTTGCAGCACCAGAGCACGTGTGTGTTGGCGAGCGTGGTGTCCATGATGAGCATGAAGTCCTCGGGAATAAGCATGTCGTATCCGTCTTTGTTCAGTTTGGCACGTGCCTCTTTGTTCGTGCTCGCGCGGTAGAAACGGAGTTGACGCGCCAACTCTTCCTGCACGAACCACTCCCGTATCGTAGCACCGTTCGCTTGCCAGTAAGCGGCTAACGATTCTTGATCCGGCGCCTGGATACGTACCACGGCCTGAGGCGTGGACCATGCGTCGCGCATCTTGGTGGCTTTGACCAGCGTGTATTTGTTGGGGTTGATGTCCGCGAGCAGGATGTTACGCGAACCTCTGAAGAGGTCGTCGAACTGCGCCGGTGTCACGTGCGAAATCGTGAAATACGGTTCCATCTGCGGCAGACCGTACATGTCTGCTCCCATCGTCTCGCATAGCAGGTCTTTGACGCTCGCGTCGCTCACTACCAAGCACTCGTAGATACTACCCGTCGCCGAGGTTAACAACCGTTCGTTGCCTGAACCGCAACTGACCATCACCAGCGCTAAGAGCGCATAGAACAAGCATTTCTTCATAGGTCTCATGATTTTTCGGTGCAAAATTATAAAAAAAATGGCAAATATGCAAAAAAAATAACAAAATATTTGTTTATTTGCGAAATTTTATGTACTTTTGCGGCCGATAAGATTTATTTGCATTGCTAACAAATTAATACTTACCTACTATGACATTATCTACTGATGCCATTTTTGTAACCACCGAACAGGAAGGTTTTCGTCAATGTCGCGAGACGCGTACTTCTTCTACGGCTACGATGACCGTCTTGTACTGCACCAAGGGGCATATCGATGTGTATTACCATCGCGAGATGCTTCGTATCAAGGCCGGTGACCTGTTCGTTCGTATTCCTGATTTCTGTCAGCAACTCGGTCCGTACGAGATGTCTAAGGATTTTGAATTCTATCAGGTCACGATTGACTCCAAGGTCTTTGAGCGTGTGATGTACGATCATATGCGTATCGAGCCTAACTGGTATATCAAGCAGGAATACCTCAAGGCCCATCCGATCTTCAAGGTGAACGATACGATCCGCGAGTTCTTCTTCGCGTATTTCCATATGATCACGCTCCAGTTGGAGGATACACCGACCATGTACCGCAAGGAGATCCTCATGTTGATTGCACGCGGAGCAGCGATGGAGATGCTCAATTATCTGGATAAGTTGTCGATTGTTCAACCCGAGCTCAAAGTTCGCAAATCCGTTAATTCCGGTGATTATATCTTCCACCGGTTCACGCGCCTCTTGCAGCAATACCCGCATAAACGCGAGGTGCAGTGGTACTCCGTACAACTGGGTATCACGCCGAAATACCTCTCGGAGATCTGCAAGGTTCGTAGCGGTAAGGCGGCAGGCGAGTGGATCTCGGATATCACTATTTCGGAGATCAAACATTATCTGAAGGACACGACCTTGTCCATTCACGACATCGCGAACCTCATGGAGTTCCCCAATGCCTCGTTCTTCTGCCAGTACACGAAGAAACACACAGGTATGGCGCCGAACCAGTTCCGCCGTGGTAAGCACAACTAATAAAAAATCCTCAGCACACGCTGGGGATTTTTCTTATAGCCTCTAACCTCTAACCTCTCGCCTCTCGCCTTTAGCCACTACCATGCAAACAACGGATGTTTGGTCATCTCGCCGTTCACTTCCGCGCGAACGGAAGCGATGACGGCTTCGTTGAGCGGGTCTTGAAGAACGCGGTCGATGAGTTCGACGATCCACGGCATCCGGTCTTCCTTGAGGCCACGCGTGGTGATAGCCGGTGTACCGAAGCGCAGACCAGAGGTCTGGAAGGCGGAACGGCTGTCGTACGGCACCATGTTCTTGTTGGTCGTGATATCGGCAGATACGAGTGCCTGCTCGGCTACCTTACCCGTCAACTCCGGATACTTGGTGCGCAGGTCGATGAGCATGGAGTGGTTGTCCGTACCGCCGGAGATCACTTTGTAGCCCTTGTCGATGAACGCCTGCGCCATGACAGAGGCATTCTTCTTGACTTGCTGCTGGTAGATCTTGAACTCCGGACTCAGTGCTTCACCGAAAGCGACTGCCTTAGCGGCTATCACGTGCTCCAGCGGACCGCCTTGTGTGCCCGGGAAAACGGCAGAGTCGAGTAGGGCACTCATCTTCTTGATCTCGCCTTTCGGCGTGGTCTTGCCCCACGGGTTGTCGAAATCTTTACCCATCAGGATCACACCTCCGCGCGGACCACGCAGCGTCTTATGGGTCGTCGAAGTGACGATATGTGCGTACTTGAGCGGGTTGTCCAGCAGACCGGCGGCAATCAGACCGGCCGGGTGCGCCATATCGACCATGAAGATCGCGCCTATCTCATCGGCCACGCGACGGATACGTGCGTAATCCCACTCACGGCTGTAGGCACTGGCGCCTGCGATGATCAGTTTGGGTTTATGCGTACGCGCCTTGAGCTCCAGATCGTCGTAGTTGACACGACCTGTCTCCGGATCCAAGTCATAGCCTATCGCGTTGAACATAAGACCGGAGAAATTCACCGCTGAACCGTGACTGAGGTGACCGCCGTGACTGAGGTTGAGACCCATGAAGGTGTCGCCGGCCTTGAGACAAGCCATGAACACAGCCATGTTCGCCTGCGCGCCACTGTGCGGCTGCACGTTGACATACTCCGCGTCATAGAGTTTTTTCAGACGCTCACGGGCGATGTTCTCGGCAATATCCACTACCTCGCATCCGCCGTAATAACGGTGACCCGGGTAACCCTCTGCGTACTTGTTCGTCAGCACGCTACCCATCGCTTCCATCACTTGGTCGCTCACGAAATTCTCGCTCGCAATCAACTCAATTCCTTTCGTCTGACGCTCCCGCTCCCGGCGAATGACGTCAAAAACCTCATTGTCTCGATTCATATTCGTATTAATTCGTAAATTTTGGCACAAAGGTATAAAAAAATTTGCACATATGCAAAAAAAATTGTAATTTTGCACAAAATTTTGTGTTTTATGCTGAAAGATAGTATTCAAACCCTGATGGCGCAGGTGAAGGAGATCCAGGCGAATAATGCCGAAGAGCTCGAGGCCTTGCGTATCAAATACCTCAGTAAGAAAGGCGAGATCACGGCGCTGTTCAATGAGTTCCGCGAGGTGCCGAACGATCAGAAACGTGAGTTGGGTCAGCTCCTGAACCAGTTACGTCAAGAGACGGAAGGTCGTTTGGCTGAACTCCGTGAGCAATTAGGCGAGAGGCTGGAGGCTAGTGGCGAAAGGTTAGACCTGACCCGTACGCCGGATCCGATTGCGCTCGGTACGCGTCATCCGCTGTCGTTGGTGCGCGAAGAGATCGAGGATATCTTCTCCCGCATCGGCTTCACGATCGCGCAGGGACCGGAGGTGGAGGACGACAAGCACGTGTATGGCATGCTGAACTTCGCGCCGGAGCACCCGGCACGCGACATGCAGGACACGTTCTTCATCGAGAAAGAGATCGGTGTGCAGAAACCGACGGACGTGCTCTTGCGCTCGCACACGAGTTCTGTGCAGACCCGTGTCATGACGAGTCAGAAACCGCCTATCCGTGTGCTCTGCCCGGGTCGTGTGTACCGTAACGAGGCTATATCCGCGCGTGCGCACTGTTTCTTCCACCAGGTGGAGGGACTCTATATCGACAAGAATGTCAGCTTTGCGGACCTGCGCGAGGCGTTGCTGTATTTCAGCAAGGAGATGTTCGGTCCTGAGACGAAGATCCGTCTGCGTCCGAGTTATTTCCCGTTCACGGAGCCGAGTGCCGAGATGGATATCAGTTGTAATATCTGCGGCGGTACGGGTTGTTCGTTCTGCAAGGGGACAGGTTGGGTAGAGATACTTGGGTGCGGTATGGTGGACCCGAACGTGCTGGAGGCCTGCGGTATCGACAGCAAGGTCTATAGCGGCTATGCCTTCGGTATGGGTGTTGAGCGTATCACGAACCTCAAATATCGCGTGAAAGACCTGCGTCTGTTCTCCGAGAACGACGTGCGGTTCCTCAAGCAATTTGAGAGTTGTTAATGACAGTACTTTCGGCCCTCCCGTTACGGGAACCATCCTAGGCGGAAGCCGCTCCTTCCGAAAGCGGAAGGACGCTCCGCCCGCCGAAATTACGTTCGCACTGTCGTGCAAACGGCAACTATTTCGTCAAAAAAATCAATTTATGCGCGCATAATTGAATTTTTCTGCCAAAATATTTGTACATTTGAAAAATTTGTAGTAATTTTGCAGCCGATTTTGCGTAATGAGCGAAAAAAACCACTATATCATCGATCTGAAACGCCTTCCTGTAGGCACTCATACCTTTGATATAACGCTGGATGACGCGTTCTTCAAGAGTTTGGAGAAATCGGAAATCCTGAGCGGTACAGTGGACTGCCAAGCAACGCTTAATCTCCGGGAGGAGGACTATCGGCTCAACATTGCGGTTCGAGGAACTGTGTTTGTTGTGTGCGATAGATGCCTCGACCCGATGCCCCTTGAAATAAATGCTAATGATGAAATGGTCGATTCTCTCAATGATGCAGCAGAGCTGCCGAATGATGAATTGGATCTATCCTGGTTAGCATATGAAATAGTAAGTATCAATATTCCGATTGTTCACAGTCACCAAGCGGGTGAGTGCAATAAGCAGATGGAACTTCTCCTCCATGATCACCTTTGTGAATCTTCGGATCCCGAGATTGATAATTTGTAACTGAATTAGAAATCTTTAAAAAGTAAAATAATTATGGCACATCCTAAAAGAAGACAAAGCCACACCAGACAAGCGAAACGTCGTACCCATGACGTAGTGAAAGCTCCTACGCTGGCTACCTGCCCTAATTGCGGCGCATTGCACATCTACCACACTGTTTGCCCGTCCTGCGGCTATTATCGTGGTAAATTGGCTATCGAGCAAGCAGAAGCTTGATTTGGCGAAAGGCTAAAGGCAAGAGGCTAAAGGCGAATGACTAGATAACACTAGCCATTAGCCGTTAGCCTTTATCCTATTTAATTTTTACGCGTGCGCGACGCACGTACGTGACCCGTGAGGGACACTTTTTGAAATTTAAGATTTTAGATTTAAAATTGAAGATTTAAAGACATGTACAACAATTTCAACAACAATGAAGGTGAACGCAGACCTCGTCCGCGTTTCCAGAGAGAGGCAGGTTCGGTATCTGCCCGTCCGAGATTCCGTCGTGAGGACGGAGAAGCAAGACCTAAACCGTTTGGATTTAACAGTGAGCGTTCGGAGCGTCCGTTCGGAGAGCGTCCACAACGCAGCAACAAGCCTTTCGGTGGTAAGCCTAAACGTAACAACGGCCTCTATTCGGCCCATAAACAGCAAGTCTATCGCGAGCAACACGAGGATCCGACCAAGCCGGTTCGTCTGAATAAGTACCTGGCTAATGCCGGTATCTGTTCCCGTCGTGAGGCAGATGATTTCATCCAGGCAGGTGTGATCACCGTGAATGGTGTGACCGTGGATAACCTCGGAGCAAAGGTGCTGCCGACGGATGATATCCGTTTCCATGACCAGCCCGTTCGTCGTGAGCGTAAGGTCTATATCCTGCTCAACAAACCCAAGAACACCGTGACTACCACCGATGACCCGCAAGAGCGTCACACGGTGATCGATATCGTTCGTCACGCATGTCCGGAGCGTATCTATCCGGTAGGTCGTCTGGACCGTAACACGACCGGTGTGCTGCTGCTCACCAACGACGGTGATCTGGCGGCTAAGTTGACGCACCCGAAATTCAATAAGAAGAAGATCTACGCGGTGACCCTCGATAAAGAGCTCGATCCGATTGATGAGGCGATCGTTCGTGCCGGTGTGGTGCTGGACGACGAGCGTATTATTCCTGACGCACTCGAGTTCCCCAAAGAGGACCGCAAGCATATCGGCCTGGAGATCCACTCCGGTCAGAATCGTGTGGTACGCCGTATCTTCGAGAAAGTAGGGTATAAGGTGGTGAACCTCGACCGCGTGTCCTTTGCCGGCTTGACCAAGAAGAACGTTGGCCGCGGTAAATGGCGTTTCCTCACACCGAAAGAGGTGGCTTATCTCCAGATGGGCAACTTTTAACGATTAACGATTAACGAATTAGCGATTAGTGATTTGAAGCGGAGGTATCATTACATATTTTTTGCGATCACGGTAGCTTTGGCCGTTTTGAGCGGTATTATGATGTTCCACACGAACGTCAATGCCGACATGACCAAGTACCTGCCGGATGACTCGCAGATGAAGCGCGGTCTGGAGATCGTGACGTCTGAGTTCGGTTCGTCCGCGCAGATGTCCGGAGCCGATGTGCATGTGATGTTCGAAGGCGTCAAGCCTCAGGAGGTGCCGGGTATCCGGACGCTGCTGGAGGGCTATGACGATGTGCGCGGTGTGTCTTATCGCTATTCGACGGACAGTACCCACACGGTCTTTGACCTCGATGTGCCGAAATCGGTGGATCAGAAAGCACTTGGTAAGCTGATCAGTACTCGTTTTGGTGGTAACTGCGTGGTAGAGACGAGTCAGGACGGTGCGACACCGCCTATCTCCGTCATTATTTTCGCCGCGTTCATGATCATGCTGGTGCTGTTCCTGATGGCGCAGTCCTGGTTTGAACCCGTGGTCGTCCTTATCACGGCCGGCCTGGCTATTCTGCTTAACATGGGTACGAACGCCTTGTTGCCGTCTGTGTCCATCACCACGAACTTCATCGGTTCGATCCTGCAGGCCGTCCTTTCGCTGGATTACTGTATCGTGCTCTTGAACCGTTACCGGCAGGAGCAGGACGAGCACACGGATCGCCACACGGCAGGCATTGCTGCGAATAATGCGATTAAGAAGGCTGCGCCTTCCATCCTCTCGTCGGCACTGACGACCGTGGTGGGTCTGCTCATGCTCTGTTTCATGCGTCTGAAGATAGGTGCAGACCTGGGTATCGTGCTGGCTAAAGGTGTGGTCTGCTCGCTCGTGTGCACGTTCACAGCTATGCCGGCGCTGATGTTACTCTTCCGTCACACGATCAACAAGACGGCCAAGAAAGCGTTTGTTCCGCCGACGGATAAGATGGCGAAGTTCATCTCGCGGCATAAACTGCCGATGGCAACAGGCGCCGTTATCTTGTTCGGTCTGTCCTGGTACCTCTCGCAGCAGACGACGATCTTCTTCTCGGCCGAGGCAGAGTCGCAGATAGAAAAAGTGTTCCCGAGTCCGAACCCCTTCGTGCTTGTGTATGACACGCAGGACGAGGACAGCGTTTATGGACTGGTGGACAGCCTGGTGGCACAGCCGGGTATCCAGCTTGTGATCAGTTACCCGACGCTGATGTCCAAACCGCTTACGCCGAGTGAGATGACGACGCATGTGCGCTCACTATTGACGGATTTTAAGGACTTTATGCCGGAGGGTACGACCGTGCCGCCTGAGGCACTCGACATGATCACACCCGAGACCGTTCAACTGCTCTATTACATGCGAGCCAAGGACTCGACGGAGATGGAACTCGGTTTCCCGGAACTGGCGCGTTTCCTGCACACCCACGTGGCGTCTAATCCGCTCTTCTCTGCGTATCTGGACGAAGATATGAAAAAGCAGATCGCGGACTTGCAGTCGATGTTAGAGGTGCCGGAAGATAAAGGTGAGAGGTTAGAGGTTAGAGGTGAGAGGTTAGAGGTTAGAGGTGAGAGGTTAGAGGTTAGAGGTGAGAGGGAAACGCCGACGGTTGAAGAAGACACGATTGTCTTACCGCGTGAGACGATAGCTCCGCTCACCGCTAATCCTTCACCGCTGGCTGTTAGCGGAGATACGGTGGCGATGCCGCAGATGGGTATCGAGGGAATAGCCGTTGTGCCTTTCTTCGAGCGCTTGAATGCCGTGCAGACTTCGGCTGCGTCCGTGGAGATGCGTAAGTTGACCGATACGGCGGCTATTCGTCTGCCGATGAACGTCAAGGAGATGTCTGTCTTCATGGGTTCGACCCTGATCCAGACGAAACTCGTGTACGGATACGCGCCGGGCAAGGTGTCGAAGATGAGTCCGCTGCAGTACGTGCATCTGTTGGTAGATGACCTGTTCCAACGCCCGGGTTTGGCAGGTATGGTGTCCGATGAGCAGCGTGCGTTGCTCGGTCAGCGAACCTACCTCATGGATCTGGCGGATAAGAACGCCGTGCTCACGGCGCATGACATGAACCGACTGCTGCATGCTTTCGGTATCGATGATTTCCAAACGGAAGAGCAACTGCTCGCTTTCGCTTATCCTAAGAAAGAAACACCGAGAGTGGCTAAACAGCCGTCTGAACTGGATACAGAAGAGATGGTTCGAACGATTGCTGAACTGCAGCGTGCGCTGCACAGTACGGATACGGCTCGTGCCGCTAAACCCGAAGGAATCACGTACGAACCCAAAGCGGAAGTAAAGCATAAAGGTCCGTCCAAGGCGGATCTGCAGGCGGAACTGTTCACAGAACTGGTGTTCGGAGAGAAGACCTACACAGCGAATAAGATGGCGGCTAAACTGGCGCGTCTGATGAAACTGTCGGATGTCAAGTCCGATCCGGTGACACCGGCGCAGATGTCCTTGTTGTACGATTACTACGGCTCGGTGAACGGACAGGCAGATACCCTGAAGATGGGCTTTGAACCGCTGCTCGTCTTCCTGTGCGACACGCTGGTTAATGATCCGCGACTGGCAGATATCTTGCCGGCTGATATCCAGGAGCAAACAGGCGATATAAAGGCGCAACTCAAGGACGGTCTGGGTATGTTACGCAAAGAGGACCACTCCTTGCTCGTCGTGCTCTCGACCTTACCCAAGGAATCTCCGGAGACCTATGCGTTCGTGGATACGCTCACGGCTTTTGCGGACGCACGCATGGTACATGCGCATTATTATGTAGGCGAGTCGGTGATGTACGCAGAGATGCGCGGTGGGTTTGATCATGAGATGAACGTGGTGTCCTTGTTGACCATCCTCTCTATCTTCCTGATCGTAGCCCTCACTTTCCGCTCGGTGATCGTGCCGATAATCCTTGTGGTGACGGTCATGACGGCGGTATATGTGAACGTAGTGGTAGCCGGATTGGTGACCGGACAGATGTTGTATCTGGCGTACCTCATCGTGCAGGCTATCCTCATGGGTGCCACGATCGATTACGGTATCTTGTTCGCTAACTACTACCGCGAGAGTCGTAAGACCATGCTGCCTGTCGATGCCGTCTGTGCGGCGTACAGAGGTTCGATACGAACGATTCTTACTTCCGGTCTGATCATGGTGATCGGTCCGGGTGCTATGGCCTTGTTCATAGACGATCTGATGATCTCGAATATCGTAGGTTGTCTGGCTGTCGGTGCGTTCATGGCTATCGTGCTCACGCTGACCGTCGTACCGGCCGTGCTGGTGGCTTTGGATAAATGGGTGGTGTACGGTAAGAAGAACCGTTATACGGGAGAAGAGGAGACTAAAGGTTAGAGGTTAGAGGTTAGAGGTTAGAGGCGAGAGGTTAGAGGTTAGAGGTGAAAAATGTTGGAAGTTTATCAGATATATCTCAATCAGGTGCATGCTGCACTGAAGGGTGAACCTGTGGTGTGGCCGGAGGAGCAGACGGACAGTCTGCTGCGTCTGCATGTAATGCAAGGCACGGCGGCAATGGTCTTTCCGCTGGTACTGGAGCAATCGTCTCTCTCTTCGTACGCGCGTGTGCAGATGAAAGGTGTGTGCCTGAGTACGATGCAGCAGCATGTGCCGTTGCAACACACGCTGCAAGTGGCATGGACGGCACTCGAGCAGGCCGGTATAAAAGCCGTGCTGATGAAAGGTGCCGGTCTGGCGGCTCTCTATCCCGAACCGCACCAACGCGCGTGGGGTGACGTCGATCTGTTTGTGGGCAAGAACCAATACCACCCGGCAGCGGCAGTCATGCGTGAGACCTTCCCGAACGCACTTAAGTTCGACGAGGAGTTGGATCACTACAAGCACTATAACCTCATTGTTGACGGTGTGTCTATCGAGATCCACCGTGTGACGGTAGGTCTGCAGCACCCGCTGGATGAACGGCGTTATGCTCGGTTCGAGCACGAGGGTATGACGATGAGTGATGAGCGATTGACCATAGGCGGAGTAGAGGTACGTGTTCCTGAACCGACCTTCAACGCCTTGCTGGTCTTCCTTCATTCATGGGAACATGCCATGACGCAAGGTGCTACCATGCGGCAGATATGCGACCTGGCCTTCCTGCTGCAGCACTACGGTGAACGCATCGACTACAAGCGGTTGCATACCTATTTGCGGGCCTTGCATCTCGAAGAACCGTGGGAATTGTATATGTCCATCATTGACAACCAACCCACGAATAATCCCTTTATATCCGACCTGCTGAGCGGACGTCTGTGTGAACCGAAGAGCGAAAAGATAGAGGCGAAAAACCGCCTGATTCGTAAGATACATACCATGCGTCAGCGCTTAACCAATGCGCTGCGTATCCAACAATATAGTCCGTCTTACGCCCGTCACATGATTGCTACGACCTTGCTGCACGGCGCAGGACGACTCTTCGCTAAAGACCGGCACTGGGAATAATAATGGTTATTGGTTATTGGCTATAGGTGAAAGGGTTAAAGTACATAGTGCTGGCTTGTAACATCGCGTTCTTCGCGGTGATGGCGATGGTGATGCCGCTCGCGTTCGAGGAAAACGACGACGTCGTCATGGCTATGATCGCCAACGGTTCGTACTCCGGTGTGCCTGATTTTCATCTGGTCTATATCAATGTCATTTACGGCTATGTGCTGACACTGCTCTACGGTCTGACGACGGCTATCGAGTGGTACACGCTCTCGTTTGCCGTGCTGCATATACTGTCGATGAGTATCCTCTCGTATTGTGTACTTACGACACCGAACCGCGCCAAGTGGGAGCGGGTCTTATGGCTGCTGGTGCTCTATGTACTATGGGTACGCATCATTGTGGCGCTGCAATTCACTACCACGGCAGGCCTCACGTGCCTGGCAGGCTGTGCGTTGCTGCTACGCGAGAGTAAGACGGCACGTTGGACAGGTGTGCTGTTTGTGATCATCGGTGCGCTTATCCGTTTTATGGCAGCAGGACTGGTGGGTGTTCTTATGGCTCCGATCATCGTCTATACCTACCGTCTCAATTGGCGCAAATATATCGCTGTCGTGGTCTTGTTGACGGCCGTGGTAGGTTGTCGTGTGGCGAATAAATACGTCTATGATAGCGATCCGGAGTGGAAATATTACCGCGAGTATAATCAACTCCGTGCGCAACTCACGGATAACCCTAATGCGTATAAACTACGTGCGGAACAACTACCTGAAGGCGTGGAGTGGAGTGATTATAAACTCTTACTGCAATTTATTCCCGATCCGGAACAGATAGACCTGCCGACTATTCGTAAGATCAGTGCGGTGGTAGGTGCTGTGCCTTTCCGTGAGCAGCTCAAGAATCTGCACCGACTCGACAAATACGCCGTGGAGGTAGGTATCCTCTTGGCACTGCTGATCCTCATGATCCTCACGACAGGTAATAGATCCAAATATATCTTCCTCATCCTCTATTCGGTCTTCGTGATCGCGCTGATGATCCATGTGAGTCTGGACGGATTTCTCAAGAACCGTGTGTTCCTATGTATGATCCTGCCGTTACTCATGACGGATTTTATGCTGTTGCCGAACACGACAGGTCTCAAACGGCGTTGGGGAATAGCCCTTGCTATGATTGCACTCTGCGGCTGGTACGGGTATCAGACCTATAACCAGCGAGTCTATGTGCAGTACAAACAACTCTACTGGTCGTGGATGCAGCAACCCTTGCTTGAACGGGTGCCGGAAGAGGCGACATTGGTAACCATCGGTTCTGCCATGCTTCTGGAGGCCAATACACCCTGGCATATATGGCCGTATGATTTTAACAAATACACCATGGGCTGGTTGACTTGGATACCGCTCAATAAGCCGGTAGGTCACAGTTATCGCGCCTTGCTGCGTGAGGATGTATATGTGTTCACTGACCGTAGTTACGAACAAGAGAAAGGCAAATTAGTGGATGTATGCCGTCAGATCGAACAGCATTACGGTGTGCCGACAGAGATCCAATGGAAATGCCGAAACGGTCGTCATGCTATTGTGCAGATAAAGGTGAGAGGTTAGAGGTGAGAGGTTAGAGGTGAGAGGTTAGAGGTTAGAGGTTAGAGGTTAGAGGTTAGAGGTTAGAGAATGAAGACATTAGCAATCATAGGAGCGAGTTATCTGCAGCAACCCTTGGTGGAGAAAGCCAAGAGTTTAGGGCTGCGTACGATCTGTTTCTCATGGGAAGACGGCGCGGTGTGCAAGGACATCTGCGACACGTTCTATCCGATCTCCATCCTGGAGAAAGAAGAGATCCTGCGTATATGCCGAAAGGAGAAGATTGACGGTGTATGCACGATAGCCAGTGATGTAGCGGCGCCTACCGTGGCGTATGTGGCGGAAAAGATGGGTTTGATTGGTAATCCGTACAAGATAGCCGTACAAGCGAACAACAAGTATCTGATGCGCCAGGCATTCATGAAAGCCGGTGTACCGTGTCCTAAGTTCACTTGTCTCCAACAGGACGGACCCGTGGATACGAACCGCCTCAAGAATGAGGGCTTCCGACTCCCGCTGATCGTCAAACCCAGCGACCGCAGTGGTAGTTTGGCCGTAGAGAAGATCGAGGACTGGTATCAATTGCAGGAAGCCGTTGACCATGCACGACGTGTCTCTTTCCGCCACGAGGCGATGGTGGAGGAGTTTATCGAAGGACGGGAGATCAGTGTGGAGTTCATCTCGTACATGAGCACCCATTACCCGCTGCAGATCACAGATAAAGTGACGACAGGTGCTCCGCATTTTGTGGAACTGGCGCACCACCAGCCTTCGACACTCACGCCGGCTCAGTACGACGAGATTTACGCCATTACAGCCAAGGCGCTCGATGCGCTGGGAGTTCAAAACGGTGCGAGTCATTCGGAGTATAAGATCACCAAAGACGGTCGTATAGCCATCATGGAGATCGGTGCGCGTATGGGTGGAGACTTCATCGGTAGTGACCTCGTTTGGCTCAGTACAGGCTACGACTACCTCAAAGGGGTGATTGACGTATCGCTGGATCAGTTCCGTGTTCCTGTTGTGGATCCGTATTTCGGACGCAGCAGTGTGGTCTTTACCGCGCCGGAAGACGTACGATACAGTGCACAGAGAACAGGATATACAATTTATAGTAACGATGAGATATACAAACAGTCTGTCGATAGTAATTCCGATCTATAATGACCAGGAAGTGATCGCTGAACTGCTTCGTCGTCTGACGGCAGTAGTGGAAACAATCGTACCGGAGTACGAGATTATTCTGGTGGATGACGGTAGTCGTGATAACTCGTGGGCGATCATGCAGGAGGAACGTGCACAGCGTGCACACCTGCGTATTGCACGCCTGAGCCGTAATTTCGGCCAGCAGAACGCGATCGCTGCCGGACTGTCGCTCACTACCAAAGACCTGATCGTGCTCATGGACAGTGACCTCCAAGACCGTCCGGAAGATATACCGGTACTAATCGATGCGCTGCTTGCCAATGAGCAGGCTACCATGGCTATCGCGCAGTGGGAAGAGCGTAAGGACAGCCGCATGAAGATAGCCGTCTCGCGCTTGTTCCAGAACGTGAGCAATGCCATCACGGACATCCATACGATGCCGCGTTTGGGGATCTTCCGCGTGATGAAAAAGAGTGTGGTGGAGGAGTTACGTCGGTTCCCGGAGAAGACTGCAACGGCTGTCAGTCTGCTGTATTTTATCGGCAGTAAGTACGTGGCAGTGCCGCTCAAACGCGACGCACGTTTTGCCGGGAAAAGCGGGTATAACCTCAAGAAGATGTTAGCGCTCACTTTTGCGCGTATCTTCTCGTTCTCGATGTTCCCGATCCGTATCGTGACGTACATGGGTGCCATCCTATGTGTGGGAAGTATGATTGCAGCCCTTGCTCTGATCATCTATAAACTGGTGGGAAACGTAGTGGCCGGTTGGACCTCTATGATGGTGCTGATGCTTTTCCTCTTCGGTTTGAACTTCGCGTTCTTAGGTGTGCTGGGTGAGTATATCGGTCGTATCTTCCTGGAGACCAAACAGCGTCCGAACTTCATTATTGAATCCGTGCTATGAATAGAAAAGTAGTTATATTAGGTGGGGTAGGTAATGCGACGGTGGTGGCTGCTGCCATTGAACACGCACGGCGTATGGGTGCCACCGATCTCGAGGTGGCAGGTTTTCTCAACGACCGCGAACCCGTAGGCAAACAGTTGGATATGTTCCCTGTGATCGGACGTCTGGAGGATACGAAGAAATGGTTGGACGAAGGGTATTGGTTTATCAATACGATCTACCGTATTGACGGAAACCGTGAGCGTATCGCGCTATTTGAAGCGCTGAATATCCCCGATGACCGTTTGGCTACCTTTGTGCACCCGATGGCGTATGTGGCACCGAGCGTGCAGTTAGGTGCAGGCTGTGTGATTATGCCGAATGTGTCTATGTCGCCTGCCACGAAGTTAGGACGCTGCTGTCTGATGATGGCGGGTTCGATGATGGGTCATGATGACACCGTAGGTGACTACTGCCATATAGCGGCGCAAGCGGCGGTAGGTAGTTATCTGACGATTGGCAAGGGGGTTCATATCGGTCTTAACGCCACGATCCACGAAGGGTTTACCATCGGCGATTATGCTACACTCGGTATGGGTAGTGTACTCAAACATGATATAAACGAAGGGGAGATCTGGGTAGGAAACCCTGCGCGTTTCTTGCGAAACGCATTGTAGATTTTAGATTGTAGATTTGAAACTTGAAATCAAACATATAGCTGCGCTCATCGGCATCAACATGCTGTATGCCTGTGTAGGTATCTGCACGAAGATGGCGGCGTTACAACCGACTTTCTCGTGGTGGTATCTGTTTTGGTTCGGTGGGGCAGTTGCTATCATCGGTGCGTACGCGATCTTGTGGCAACAAGTACTGCGGCGTATCGAACTAAGCACCGCCTATCTGTTCAAAGGCACCACGCTCATCTTTACTATGCTCATCGCGGCTTTGCTCTTCGGTGAGACCATCACGATCCCGAATATCATCGGATCCATCATCATAATAACCGGTATAACCATCCTCTCACGCGCATGAAGTACGGACTTATCGCATTAGTTGTGGTGTTTGTAGCAGCTTGCGCACAGATGGCACTCAAACACGGAGCCCGAAAAGGCTACACACCTTGGTGGCGGCAGTATATCAACGTGTGGGTGATTGGCGGTTATACGGTCATGTTTGCAGCCATGGTGGCGAATATATGGTGCATGCACCAAGGCCTGCAACTCAAAGAGTTGAGTATCATCGAGAGCCTGAGTTATTTCTTTGTGCCTGCGCTCTCGTGGTTGCTCTTCAAAGAACCTATCAACAAACGTAAAGCCCTCGCTATAGGCATTATTATAATCGGAGTAATCGTATTTTTCTTATGATAAATTTCAATCAACCTCATTTGACGGGTAAGGAAGCCCATTACATGTACGAAGCGGTTTCGACTGCTAAGTTGTCCGGAAACGGTGTGTTCACCAAGCGTTGTCAGGCTTGGTTCGAGCGCCGGTACGGTTTTCGCAAAGCACTACTGACGACCAGTGGCACCGATGCCCTGGAGATGTGCGCCATGCTTTGTGAACTTAAGCCGGGTGACGAGGTAATCGTTCCGAGTTATACCTTCGTCTCGACTGCCTTGGCTTTCCTGCGTGAAGGCGCTAAGGTGGTGTTTGCCGACAGCATGCAGCGTAATCCGAATATCGATGCCGAGACGCTGGAGGCGCTTATCACGCCTCGTACCAAGGTCATCGTGCCCGTGCACTATGCCGGCATCGCGTGCGACATGAACGCCATCATGGCGGTAGCGAAACGGCACAACCTGCTCGTGGTAGAGGACGCTGCGCAAGCCATCGACAGTTATTATCAGTCGCCTGACAGTAAGTTCCCCAAGCCCTTAGGAAGCATCGGTCATATGGCTGCCTTCTCGTTCCATGAGACGAAAAATGTAACGGCCGGAGGTGAAGGCGGTCTGCTGGTGGTGAATGACGAGCGCTTCGTGCGCCGTGCGGAGATCATCTGGGAGAAAGGTACGAACCGTGCGGAGTTCTTCCGTGGTGAGGTGAACAAATACGGCTGGGTGGATATAGGCTCGTCTTTCCTGCCGAGTGAAGTGAATGCGGCGTTCCTCTGGGCTCAGTTAGAGAATATCGACGAGATCCAGGCGAAACGCAAGAAACTGTGGAATACCTACTATTCGCGCCTGCAAGCGCTCGCAGCCAAAGGTTTCTTTACCTTACCGGACAAACCCGACTACGCTACGAACAATGCGCATATGTTCTACCTCGTGCTGCCGTCTTTGGAGAAACGCACGGCACTCATCAAGTACCTTAAGGAGAATGGAGTAGGAGCGGTGTTCCACTATCTGAGCTTGCACTCGAGCGAGTATTACAAGGCACGTCATGACGGCCGAGAACTGCCGCAGTGTGACCGTTATGCCGATTGTCTGGTTCGTCTGCCGCTGTTCTATGACCTCAAGGTTGAAGAAGTACACCATATATGCGATCTGCTAAATACATATTATCAGTAGGTCTGCTGGGCTTCACGCTTGCCTGGTCGCTCTGGTACGTCTTTGCCGGTTACGGAAACCCGATGGATCCGTTCTACTGGCTGTATAAGTACCAGACCTTAGAGAGTGGTTGGATGTCAATTGGTACCATCCTCACGGGTGGTGCGTTGGTGCGGCTTTTCGGTGCACAACTCTTGCCCTTGCGCCTGGCTGCATGGCTGACGGTCGTGGCGGCTATCGTGTTGCCGTATGGTGCGTTGCTGAACCGCGATCAGCGGCTTAATAACCTCCACTGGCTCGCGCTTGCGTTCGGTCTGATGGGATACGGAGCCTTCCAGGAATTCAGTCCCGGCACCTTGACTGTCTTACTGCTGAGTGCCATATGGGTCTGTACGGCCAAATTTGCAATCATCAGTCATAAATTTGAAATTCTTACAGCTATTCTCGCAGGAATAGCGGTAAGTGTGCGCTTTCCGAATATCTTGGTGCTGCTGGTGCTGATTCCGCTTTGGAGGAAGAGAGCGTTGTGGTTAGTTCCGATTGCTGCGGCATCGGCAGGAGTTGTTTATCTGCTGGGTTATTGGTTTGTCACACCGGCTTATATGGACCCTGCGATGAGCAGTCACGGTATAGGAGAGATGATCTCCAAACTATGGGTGAATGGTGGTAAGGTGCTCGGCTATGCCTTGATCTGGCTCGGTGTGTGGTGTGTTGGTCAGTGGGTAAGCAACAATAAAATCATAAATCATAAATTTGCAATCATAAATGAATACCTGCCGGTAATAGCAGGTGTCATGATGGGTGCAGGTTTGTGCTATTACGTCACGTTCGTACCGAAGATCCACCAGTGGTATAACATCGACCTGACCTACATGATCTCCGTTGGTTGTATCTTCTGGGCACTGATGACCAGGCGTCGTGAGTTAGCTATAGGAGTGGCTGTTTTAGTAGTCGCAACCCTGGGTACCGACACCGGCTGGCTTAAGTTATTCCCTTCGGCAGTGTGCTTGCTCTCTGTGGCAGCTACGCGTTATGAGCAAGAGATGCGTCAGTATCTCTATCCGGCTCTTTTAGGCTTCACCATAGCGGTTATGATGCGCTTCAGTATCAATTGTATCGGAGATTATAATCTGAGGCATTGTACGGTGGGTGCAACCATCGCTCCGTATGAACATATCGACATTCGTCCCGTGGATGAAGCCCAGCTCAAGCAATACAAAGCGGATTACGATAGTCTTCAGCATTCAACTGTCAGCTATCAGCCCATTATCGCCTTCGGCCAGGACATGCACCGTATTCGTGCGGTGACAGGTTGTCAGGCGGCGCGGTTCAATGAGTTCTGGTCGAATATCTTCGACTCCGTTTATACGGTCAAGTACCGCGAGATCATACAAGCCGAACGACCGATCGTCTTCTGCTCGTTCTCGCCTAAGTTCAAGACCAAAAAGACGTATAAAGACAAACAGAGCGCGTTGGAGCAGATGCTACGTGCCGAAGGTTATCGCGAAATCGACCGCTCCGAATACAAATACATGATTTATATACCCGGAGCGTCTTCCCGATGAAACGGGAAGAGCGGCTTCCGCCTAGAAAGGAAATTTAAATGATTGCTAAGTACAATGACATTATGACTGCCCTTCAGGCAGATAAGTACGCACCGATTTATATCTTGTGCGGCGACGAACCGTATTACTCCGACCGCGTGTATGAATATATCGCTGATAATGCGTTAGATCCCATGGCTCGTGAGTTTGACCAAATGGTTGTGTATGGTCGTGACCTGCAAGGCGCGGACATTTCGCCGGTCATTGGTGCTGCACGCGGGTACGCGATGATGGGAGGTCGCAAGGTGGTTATCGTGCGCGAGGCACAGGCTATCAAGAAATGGGAAGCCCTCGAGGCGTACCTCTCGGCGATCATGGAGCAGACCGTGTTGGTTATTTGCTATAACGGCAAACCGGACAAACGGCAAGGGGTATGGAAGAAAGTGCAAGACCATCCGCAGGTGGTGTGGTTGCAGTCAGATAAGTTGCGGGATTATGAGGTAGAACGCTGGATCAACAGCTATTTGGCCGATTATAAGGCGGCTCATCCTCAGATCAGTTTTGATCCGAAGGTAGCTTCGCTCCTGGCGGATCATATAGGTACGGACTTGTCGGCTATCGTAGGTGCGTTGCAAAAACTGATTGACGGTCGGCCGGAAGGTGTCAATACCATCGATGCCGCACTCGTAGAGCGGAATATAGGCATTTCCAAGGACTTTAACAGTATTGAGTTGCAATCGGCTATTATCAAGGGTGACCTCGTCAAAGCCAACCGGATCACGCAGTACTTCGCGTCGTCCAAGGACCATCCTATGATTCGTGAGACGGCACCGCTCTTCTCGTTCTTCTCGAACTTGCTCATGTACCACTATCTGCCTAATAAATCGCAAGCAAACGTGGCCAAAGAATTAGGAATCAACCCGTACTTCGTGCGGGATTATGAGACAGCCGCCAAACGTTATCCGGCCGGCAAGACCTTCCTTATCATGGGCTATCTGCGTGACACGGACGCACGACTCAAAGGTATCAACAACCCATCCGCCAAAGATGCGGATCTCTGGAAGGAACTGATCTATAAGATCATGCACTAAATCGCTAAACGCTAATCGCTAAACGGAATTCGATACGGTCTTTGCCACTCTTTCCATGAGTTGCACGGACCGTTTTGTATTACCCAGAAAATGCTATCCAGGTCGTCATGCGTGAAGACCGGTTGTTCCGGAACGGCTTGTTCTGCGGTGGGTTCATTAGGCTGACCGAACTCCGGATAGAGTTCTAAGAATGCCAGCTCTTCGGCTTTAAGTTCTTTGAGCACTTTCGGGTAGATCTTGTCGAACAGGGCAGGGTGTGCTGTGTACCACACGAGCGAAGAGTCGAACTGCGCCTGCGTCACACCGTGGTTCTCCATCACCTGCGCATAGTATATCATTTTTGCCTCACGACTGACGGCATGACCTCCTTTCACATACAGCAAGGCATCGGTCTTATGCAGGTCAAGAATGATCTCCCGCATCTGACGAGAATGCAGGATACCCTTCGGTCGACAACCACCTAATACTGCTGCACAGATCAGCAGTATTAGTATTTGTGATTTATAATTTGTGATTTGTGATTTCACCTTTAACCTTTATTGAGCTGCTTCATGTAGAAGAGAAGAATGACGATCACGGCGCAGGTGATACAACTGTCGGCGAAGTTAAACACCGGACGGAAGAAGATCACCTCTCCGGCACTGTTGTGGATGATCGGGAAGTAGAACATATCCACTACGCGGCCGAAGAACCAACCGGCATAACCGAAGAGCTTGCCGTAGAACACACAGTCCACGATGTTTCCTAACGCACCGGCGATGATGAAGGCGATCGTGGCGATATATCCGGTCGGTATCTCGGGCTTGCGGATCAAACCGTGTATATACCATCCCAGCAGGCCTACTGCCAACAGTCTGAACAGCGTCAGCGCCAACTTGCTGAACCACTCGATACCGAACGCCATACCGTTGTTCTCCACGTAGCACAACCAGAACCACGAGAACACCTCGCGGCTCTCGCCTACCGCATAATGGGTCGCGATATAGAGCTTGATCACCTGATCAATCACCACCGCTCCCAGCACGATAGCGCAGACTAATATGCGTCGATTTAAAATCTTCAATCTAAAATCTCAAATCTCAAATACCGCTTTGACTTCGTCAATGCGGTCCAGTTTCTCCCATGTGAATAATTCTACTTCGCGTTCAAACGTGTTGCCGTCGGCATCAAAGAAAGTCTTCTTGACTACCTCGTTCGTGCGGCCTACGTGTCCGTACTTAGCGGTCTCTTCGTACATCGGTTGTGTCAACTTGAGGTCGCGGATGATAGCCGCCGGACGCAGGTCGAACAGTTGACCTACTATCTGTGCTATTTCCGCGTCACTCTTGTCCACTTGCGCCGTGCCGTAGGTGTTGACGTACAGCGATACGGGCTTAGCTACGCCTATGGCGTAGGATACCTGCACGAGTGCCTCATGGGCTACACCGGCTGCCACCAGGTGCTTCGCGATCCAGCGAGCGGCATAGGCTGCCGAACGGTCCACTTTCGAGGGATCCTTACCACTGAAGGCACCACCTCCGTGGGCACCGCGACCACCGTAGGTATCGACGATGATCTTACGGCCTGTCAGACCTGTGTCACCGTGGGGACCGCCGATCACGAAGTTACCCGTCGGGTTCACCAACAGTTTCGCGTTCGTATCCGCCAGGAACTCATGGAGCAACTGGCTGTAACGGCTGTCACGCGTTGCTACACGCGGCAGCAGGATCTCGATGATATCCTTCTTGATGAGCTCTCCGCTCACCGCTAACCGTTCACCGTTCACCGTTACTTCCGGATCATGCTGCGTACTGAGCACGATGGTATCGATACGTACGGGTTTGTTGTGCTCATCGTACTCGATGGTCACCTGCGATTTGCTGTCCGGACGGAGATAGGTCATCTGCTGTCCTTCCTTACGGATACGCGCGAGCGTAAAGACTAAGGTGTGCGCGAGGTCGAGGGTGAGCGGCATGTAGTTATCCGTCTCGTCCGTCGCATATCCGAACATCATACCCTGGTCACCGGCACCTTGCTCTTCGGCCACCTCACGACTGACACCCATGTTGATGTCCTGACTCTGCGCATGGAGTGCGGTCAATATACCGCAACTCTCCGCCTCGAACTTATACTCCGCTTTGGTGTAACCGATCTCGGCAATCGTCTTACGTACTACCTGTTGGATGTCCACCCAACCTTTGCAACTCACCTCACCGGCAATAACCACTTGACCGGTCGTACACAAGGTCTCGCAGGCTACGTGAGCCTGCGGGTCTTGCGCGATCATGTTGTCCAGAATAGCGTCAGAAATCTGATCGCTCACTTTGTCCGGGTGTCCTTCGGACACCGATTCAGACGTGAAAAGATAATTCATTATTTTTTTTAGCATCAACCGTTTTTGCGCTTCTCGAGCTGACCTTCTAATGCTGCCAGACAAGCGTCGATACCTTCTTCGAAGGAGTCTGCGGTCTTCTCTGCAAACAGGCCTGCGATACGCATTTTTACTTCCTTGTTGGCGTTCGTCTGCGGCTTGATGACCGACATACGAATCTCTACCTTGTCGTCTGCGTTCAAATGACGCTCAAAACGATTCATTTTCTTCTCGATGAACTGCTCTAACTTCTCAGCCATCTCGAAATTTACTGCATTAATTGTCAAGTTCATAGTATAAATTTTTTAAGGGTTTTTAAATTTTCTGCAAAGGTACTGCTTTTTTTTGAATTGTGCAAATTTATTTGCAAATTTGTTGTTTTCCTTTGCTTCTTGTGGGCTCGGGCATATGGCGGATTAGCCCTCGCTGTCCGCTCTCTGCGAGCGGACGTTTGTTCGCCCTCTTCCGTCGCCTGTCTTTGCGTCATGTTCCAAGGCCGCAAACGTCAGGCGCCCGCCCGGAAGAGGCTCAATGCGGGTGTAGCGTTTTCCCTCGCCATTCCCTCTCTTTGGGCAAGTACCTCCGGTGGTGTTTCTTGTTTTGTTGTTTAGCATTTTCCCTCCCCATTATCCCTCTCTTTCGGCAAGTACCTCCGGTGGTGTTTCTTGGTTTTGTTGTTTAGGTGCTTTCCCTCCCCATTATCCCTCTCTTTCGGCAAGTACCTCCGGTGGTGTTTCTTGGTTTTGTTGTTTAGGTGCTTTCCCTCCCCATTTACCCTCTCTTCTGGCAAGTACCTCCGGTGGTGTTTCTTGGTTTTGTTGTTTAGGTGCTTTCCCTCCCCATTATCCCTCTCTTTCGGCGAGTACCTGCGGTGCTGTTTCATGGTTTGGTTGTTTAGGTGTTTTCCCTCCCCATTATCCCTCTCTTTGGCAAGTACCTCCGGTGGTGTTTCTGGTTTTGTTGTTTAGGGGGGGCCCCTGCCGCGCGCCGCGGTCGATTTTTTTTGCCCTTTCTCTTGCATAGTTCAAAAAAAATGTGTACCTTTGCCGCCGCAAAGGTTTTTAACACGTATGAATAACAACCGTACATCTATTTTACCATTCGGTAAATCGCGAATAGGGGGGGGGTACAGATAAACCCTGTCTTCGCATTGCTTTAGTCCTATTCCTTTTCTTTTTCTTCGTCTTTTACATGGGCTTCCTTGCGGGTAAGCAAGCTGTCCTTCAGGCCGACGCGGGCGCGCAGCCTGCCGTGGATCCGGACGCTGTGTTCGTGAGCAAGGCGCTCTTTCATAATCCCGATTCCTTACTATTATACGCGGAGCGCGCGTACCTGCATGACGACCCCAAGGGTCTCTACGTGACGGCTGTCGCCGCTTTTCTTCGTGCGCAAGATCCTAATTTCCCGGAATATTGTACGACGGTACCCCTCGATGAGGCGCGTATCATGCTTCAGCATGCCGCCGACCTCGGCTACCCCGACGCCATCAAATCCCTCCGCTGCCTCAAACGTCACAGCCAGTGGGATAGTTCTAACGATAAAAAATAGATACCATATGAATACCACTAAGCAAGAACTTATTGAAAAGATTGAAAGCCGCGTTGAGGACAAAGCATTAGAGCGCTCTAACGCGGATTTGTTGATTAAACTCATAAACAATGCTGAGACATTAGATGAAGCTATCTCTATTTCTGCGTTGGGTACGATGTATAAACGTACCGGATTGCATTTTGACCCTCGGTTAGAAAAACAGAGCAACACCATCAAATATTTTAAGAAGAATGAGGCTTTGAGTTTTACCACTCCGGGAGCGCAACAGACGCACAAACTCATTATTGGCGATAACTACGAGGCGTTGCAAAATCTTCTTATCCAGTATAGAGGATGTGTAGATGTTATTTATATCGACCCTCCTTATGGCAAGGATAGTATGGGTGAGTTTGCAAAAACGAACTATGATAATACATTAACGAGGGACAATCTCCTTTCTATGATGTATCCTCGTTTAGTATTAGCCAAACGATTATTGTCAAAAGATGGAGTGATTTTTTGTAGTATAGACGATAAGAACCAAGCATATATGAAATGTCTTTTTGACGAGGTTTTTGGCGAAAGAGCATTTCTCTTTAATGTACCTCGTATAACAAAAAAAGGAGGAAAATCAACGGCAACTATCGCAAAAAATAATGATTACATATTATGCTATACACAAAATACAGATATTATATTCAGCCAAGAAGAAAAGACAGATTTAGGCAAATTCAAATATGAGGATGAATATGTAAAGGATAGAGGAAAGTATGCATTAACTCAAACTCTCGATTATAATTCTTTGCAATATAGTGAAGGCATGGATTATGAGATTGAATTCGAGGGAAGAAAGTTTGTCCCGGGCGGAGATGTTAATGCAATGAAGAGACGTCATAATGGAGAACATGGTGTGACTGATTGGGTATGGAGATGGTCTAAAGATGCAGTTGAATGGGGAATAAAAAATGGCTTTTTAGTAATCAAGGGCGATAGAATATATACAAAATCGTATTTGAATTGTCGAAAGAAAAATGGCAAATGCGAAATAGAATATATCGATGCAACAAAAGTTTATACTACATTGTCGTTCATTGATAATATGTATTCTAATGACAATGGAAAGAAGGAACTTGATACTATATTTATTAATGGCAGTCAGTTATTTAAGAATCCCAAACCGACTAAACTAATAAGTACATTAGTAAAAATGGTATGCGGTAATAATAAAGGTGTAATTTTTGATTTCTTTGCAGGCAGTGGAACAACAGGGCACGCGGTGCTTGATCTTAATAGGGAACAAGAATCGGAACTTACATATATTATGTGCACGATAAATGAGCCGACTCCTACGACCCCCAACGGCATTGCATACGATGTAACAAGCAAGCGTCTCAAACGTATTATGACGGGCGAGTGTTACGACGGAAGCAAAGATTTTGAGTGGATAAAAAAGAACAAACCTTATGGCGGCAACTTGGACGTATATGAAATAGAGTCAGTTGCAGACAACGAGTCTATTGCTGGTAAAACGCCTTTTGATGTGATAGATGAAACGCTTTACGGCAAAGAGAAATTCACTAACTTGCGTGATAAAATTGAGTGGGTTTGCCAGAACTTTCAAGGAACCGAAAAATATATAGAGGAATAATATGCTACAAGAAGTTATCGACTTACAACAACGAGCCGTTAGCGAACTTGTAGATAAAGTTCGTAAACAGCGAGAACTCGTTTTTAAGGCACCTACGGGCAGCGGCAAAACCCGTATGATGGCTGATTTTATGGATAGAGTCCTTGCGGAACGCAATGATGTTATTTTCCTTGTATCTACATTATCCAAAGGCAACCTTGCGCAGCAGAATTACTATGCTTTTCAAAAGTTGGAAGAAAAGCGTATATTTACGCATATTCGGTCGCACCTTATCAGTTCAGAAATAGCCGATGAGGAAGGTGTTTATATTCCCACCGATTATAATGTATATGTATTGCCGCGTGACTTATACAAAGAGGGCGCGCGACTTGCACAAGGCGGCCTAATCAACTTTTTGCGCTGCATGACGGAAGGCGATATATCGCAAACCGGTCAAGGCAAACAGATATATGTCATTAAGGATGAGTGCCATCAAGCCACCAATAATTTAGATTCGCTTTCGCTCTATTTTAGCAAGGTGATAAACTTCTCCGCTACTCCTAAATTGAGCAGAGGTCAAATTCCTGATGTAGAGATAACTGAGGAAGCCGCCGTAGAGGCAAAACTCATCAAACACGTAGAAGAAGGAGACGACAACGACACCGTTGAAGATGCAATCAACAAGTTCGAGGAAATCAAGAAAGCCTACCGAAATCTGCTGTCTGTTAATCCCTGCTTAATTATTCAAATCTCCAATGGCTTGGACGCTGAAAAAGAGTGGCGCGAAAAGATTTTTCCTGCGCTCAATAAGCACCAAGCCTTAAAATGGATGATGATTGTAGATAAGAACACCAAACTATGCGATACCAACGACGATGTAAAGAAAACACTGCCGGTGGAGAGGTGGAAAGACTACGCCAAAGACAAACTATCTACAATAGATATCATCATCTTCAAGATGGTTATTTCTGAGGGTTGGGATATTCCTCGTGCGTGCATGCTTTACCAAGTGCGCGACACCAAGAGCAAGATACTTGACGAGCAAGTCATGGGACGCGTGCGTAGAAACCCGCGCTTGACCGACTTTGAGCAATTAAGCGAGGAAGCACAACGCCTTGCCACTACTGCATGGATTTGGGGCGTGAAAGACCTAACACGTCAGCCGACATACACCGTCAAACTGCTGAACGACGGCGTGACTATTCAAAACAACATACAAATTCGTACTACGCGCCTTAAACCGCTGAAAGAGAAAAATAATTTCTCGATCAGCGAGTATATGAGCAAGCAGCAACAAGACATTACTGCCCCGAGCATCTTTGACTTGTATAGAAAATTATCCAAGCAAGAAAACGAGGTCGTGAACTTATGTTATGACTATGTGGCAGACGATGTAAGTAAATGGTTCACGTATGCAAAGCATGTAGATGGCATAGCAAAGGAATACGGCTCCTATAAATGCGATTATGCGCAAAGCATGGAGGTGACCAAAGATGAGCAAGGCAAAGAGGTGATTGTGTCCTTCCCGAAAGTGTCTTATGTCAAGGACAATGGAACGCACGAAACAATTATAGACTGGATTTGGTGCCGAAAAGACCAAGGAACACGAATTCCATTTGATAGTGAGGCGGAGTGTGAATGGGCTTCTATTCTTGAGCGGTTAGCCTATAAGAAAGCAAAAGAGGTAAAAGTAACAACCAAAAACGAATTGGAACTATTTGCGGAGGAAAACAGCACCGCCTATTTATGGGGCAAGAACTTCCTCGTTAACTCCGATATTAAGTTTGAATATTACGCAAATGGTCAGCATTTCTCGTACCCTGATTTTATCCTTGTGGACAAGAACGAAAAAGTGCATATTATGGAAGTGAAAAGTCTCAACGGAGACGGCACCGCTACTTTTGATGTACAGGCCTATAAGGATAAGATATTGACCCTCGGCCAATGCTATCTTGCTTGTTCGCGTTTGTTGGAAAATTACGTTTTCTATATTCCTGTGTTAGATGGTCGTAATTGGACTATCCACCGTTTTTGCAACGGTGAGGAATCAACCATAACAGAACAGCAGTTCAAGAACTATTTATAAATGCGTCCCCGCGATCTACATAGCAACTATTATCGTGACAGGTTGTCCGAACACGACCTCTGCCGCGATTTCCCCGGCGATGAAGTACTCATCGACGGCTTGCACGCTATGCAGTCGCATATGTGGAACAACGGTGTGAATATCGACATACCCGTTGTGCGCGTGATGAACACCGCTCATTTCCTCGCCGCGTATATGTTCGCGACCACTTGTTCTGGCGACCAACTAGAGTATGATTCGTATGCAAATATCAGTCTTGGTCGAGATAAACAACTCTTTAGAATAGCCATCATCGTCCTGGCGGCTATGCTCAAACGCACCGAGGGTTTTCGTGCAAGGCAGTGTCGCAACATGCTCCTCGAGAATCGTGATCCGGACTTTGAAGAAGGTGTTACGCTCTACGATCGTTTCCTGCGCTCAGCGGAAGAACGTTTCTCCGAAGAAGACTTCCTCATTGACACGCATACGCAGATACAAAAACTCACGGCCGAAAACGAACAACTCATCGCGGAAAACAAAACGCTCAAAATAAAATACCACAATATGGAAGAGAAATACCAACAAATCAACATCGGTACGCAAAACAACAACTGCACACAGATAGCTAATCAATACAATATCACATACGCCACAACGGAACCTTCTTTCGCGCAGAATGATGGCTCGTGTGAACGACAAGAGGTTGAACTCTTCCATTTTATTCACCCATCTGTCATATCTCATGAAGAAAAGATTAAAATTCATCGTGAGATAGAGAACCTCGTGCGTCATTTTCCTTTACCGGAGATTTGTCGATATCTAGTAGAACTGCGTAGGCATAATCGGGTGTACCTAAGCGTTAAGCCGGAAATTATGTTCGAAGAACTGCATCGTATGGGCATGCCGGAGGAAAATACTCCCGGCTTCTCAAAGAAGAATTTCATGAACTATTACAATATAAATGATTAAGTTTTGACGCTTAATGCAGCACCTCAAACGAGGTGCTTTTTTTATACCGTATAGTCTTTGATAATCTTTTTGGAAGTCTTTTACAGTCTTTTAAAATCTACGATAATCTTCGACAAGTTTGTCCCTTAAAATCTACCTATATTCTCCTTAAATACCTCTACCTTTGCACCGCATTTCGGAGACTAACCATCCCTCCGTGATGCGGATTTATGCAACAATTATTATCTCGCGTCTGGTTTCTTAACCAAGGCTGCAAACAAGTACCGCTTGAGTACACCAAAAACATCGTCCGCTGGGCGCACCACGACGGCTATTTCCTTAATGCGCAGGGACAGAAAGTCGCGCATAGCTATTCTCCATCATCTCGTAATGTTCGTCCAAACATGCATGGTCGTTATCCTCGGCTTCGAGAATGCGGACCTGACTGCCATCTCCTCATGGCATTAGCTTTCTACGGCGAACGGCCGACTGATCCGACGACCGGCAAACCTTGCGTCTGCCATCATCTCATTCCGGACAAACTCGACTACTGCCCTGCCAACCTCCTCTGCTGGCTCACGCGTGCCGAGCACTTGCACGCGATCTCGTACGAGAAACACCGCTTCCTCCAAGACCCTCGCACCACCTGCCGCGAGGTCTTCGATGTCGAACTCCAAAAACTCCGCCAACAGTATGCAGCACAAAACGCTCTTTGAAACTATGGAAGACTCCTTTGAACTCCTCAACCCCTACGAGAAAGCGCAGTTCATCGACGCGCGCCTCGCGTGGGCTTCCTGTGGCGCCCTCTGCGGCGAAGTACATAAACGTATCTGTAACCCTTTAAACGATGATTAATCATGCCAAACGACATTAAAAAATTAAGGCGACTAATGAGGTCTGCCAATTACATCCGTAAGAACAAACCCGTCATCCTACGCGGGAAAGACGGATCTATACGCGAAGCCATAGGTACGCTCGATTTCGGACTGATACCTACCGAACACCTTCCAAAAGGCACTGCCGATAGCGAGACGTCCGAGGTGAGCACTTTTGCCTACTATGACCTCATAGCCGGCGGCTGGAGATCCTTCTGTCTCGATAACTTTATCGGCTTTGTAGAACAAGTAACGGATTAAATTCCGCTCTAAATGAAACTACTAATTGACGATACGACAGGACGCGAGCATGGTCTGAACGCTAACGAGACCTGCGTTTATGCGGCTATCCTTAAATGCACCAAAGCAGGCAGAGGATGGTTCGCTAATTATCGTGACTTAGCCGCTGCGCTGCCGTTCGTCGTATCACGTATGACAGTCACAAGAGCTGTCGAAAAATTGTTTAACTTAGGGTTAATAGAGAGACGCGACAATATATTATTTGCTCATGCTCAAATTGAGCACAACAATGCCCAAATTGAGCACGTCGATGCACAAAATGAGCACGATAATGCACAAATTGAGCAAAAAATCGCTCCCCCTAATAACCCCCTTATTATTAATGAAAATATGAATGAGACTAAGAACGCGACGTGCGCACAGACGTGCGACACGCGCACATCCGACCTTCCAACATTTTTGGATTTAAAAAAAGAATTTTCAAGTAAAGGTGGCGGCGGCATGACTACGCATATGGAGATGCAAGCCGTCAACGAGTGGAACAAATGTTCACCCGCCAAGAAATTCAAACTCCTTGAAGCCGTCCGTCTGGGCGCGCATTTCAAACCGCGGCTCGATTGGCTCATCGCGGACTTCCCCGAGCCGCAACCTGCCTTCCTCTCCGGACAAGAGCAAGACCGGCTGAGCGAACAAGGCATCCCTCTTGTGCAGGTCAAATACAACGGCAAGTTCCTCATCTGCACACGCGAGACAATGAACCTCTTTCACCTTGAATGGAACATGGATTGGCTCCCCAGGCGAGATTGAAAAGTTAACTACGCGCTTTTGAAAAAGCGCATACTGAAAACAATTTTAAAATATATAGTTATGGCAAAGAATTTTCAAGTCCTTACGGACAAAATCGAAAAGGCCGTTAATAGCTTTACTAACGCGGCAAAAAATAATACGGTGCTCTGCATCATGTGTAATAAATCTGAGTATAGAGCCTTCTCGTCAGGAACCTTTCAAGGCTTCTCCGATAAAGAGAAACGCGGACACTCCGAACGGCTGATGATGGCTCTCGTATCAAATCGTGAGATTTTCAATTATCTGTACTCTATCGTGGAGCCGGTCGCGCGATACTACAAGCGACAGGATAAGAAAGCTGCTAAGCAGAAATTCACTCCGCTCAATAGTGCGAAATAGGTGGTATATGCTATGTTTATCCTATGTTTATCGTATGTTTATCGTATGGTCAATTAAAAACTAGCTAGTATGAAAGTTATATTATCACCAACTTGTAAATCCTTAACCGGCTCTCTTGGACGCGGCTTTGGTTACTTCATCGTACGTAGAAAAAATGGCTTTTTCGGGGTGCGCTCGAGACATAATGTGCCGCCGGACGGACACTGGAGATTTATCCTTGCTTGCGCTGAACTTGCAAAAATGAAACTGCATGTAACAGATATCGAAATCCATTGGATGGAACTGTCTGACGCGCTCTATGAAGCCGGGAAATTTACCGCAAATAGGCAAGTACGCTCAAATGGCGTGGCTGGTATCAAACTAACCTACAATGCCGCAGATATCATCAACCTCAAAATCACCTTCAGCTTATGAAAAAGGATAAGAGAGTGTATCTTGCCGCTATCCGGCGTGAACTACAGGAGCGCTACCAATACGCGTCGCGCGAAAAACGCAACCACGCGTTCGAAGTCCTCTTCCATGGATGGCGTCAAAAAGGCATTCGTCACGGACATAATTCGCAATTCTATACCTGTGCATGGAAACGCGGATGGATAGCCGAAAAAGACGCCGCAGACCTTCGCGAATATATCGGATTGTGCTAAAATTAAGTTTTCTTAAATCGCCGAGCCCGCTTTTTTGGCGGGTTCGCTTTTTTATACTACTTTTGCACCGTCAAACGAAAAATGGTATGAGAAATTTCAATCTGCAAATAGTAACGGCCGCTATCCTCGCCATCGGAGGACTCATCCTCCTTTTCTGCGGCGTCTATTTAGACCCGCAAGGCGAGATCCATGAGTCGCTGTTAATAGGCTTCGGTGAAGTAGCTACCTTTGCAGGTGCATTATTCGGCATTGACGCTGCTTACTCAAAAAAACTATGGGACTATATAAACTTATACGGGAACAAACCTCCGGAAAAGCCATCACCGGACAACTCTACCGCTGCAACCTCGACGGAGTAGCGGACGATAATCCCTTTGCCGCCACCCTCGAGAAC
>CACXPH010000014.1 GCA_902769535.1 uncultured Bacteroidales bacterium | reverse complement strand
TCGGTCACGCCGTTGGACCAGCGAAGGAAGTGATAACCGCTCTTTGGAGTAGCAGTAACGGTATGCGAAACGCCTTCATTAACTAATCCGTCGCCTGTAACTGTTCCGGCAGCGTTATCATAGACGTCGGTCCAAACGACATATTGCGTGATATTCGGCTTCACCTGAATGACATCGTTATTTTTAAGGCTACCAGATGTAATCTTTGCGTTCGTAATCATACTATTCTGGCAATCCACTATCGGTTTTTTGCCCCACGCATCAAACCAAGCGTTGTTGATTACAAACATACCGCAGGATACGGCTGTTTGCGTATGGGTATTGTTATCTTCGATGAAAACGCGTACTCTGTTTTTTGCGCAGAATGATTTACCATTCAGCGATCTTCTTCGGTCAATGCAAAATGTGCAGGAGAAATAATAAGGTCACCGTCATGTCCGACGATACGTCCGTTCAACGACCAGATGCCATCAACTACAATATTCAACTTGAAATAATCATAAACGATATTGCCGTTAATTGTATTAGGCTTACCTGCTTCTTTGGTCTTCAGATACAAGGTGTTGGATGCGATATCAAAACTAACCTTGCCGTCGCCGAGGATGTCATCGCAGTTGTCTTTCGTTACCTCTACTCCCGAAACAGAAATCTCCGGAGCATAACGCAGTTCTACTTTGCTATGTGCATAAGCATCCTCGGCTGCATTGAGGTAAGTGCTACTCGGTGTAAGTACATTATTAATGTACACCTTGGCTAGCGGATCTATGTCCTGGAAGAATTCCTTTCCATACACACCATAGACAATTCCTTCTTTCATGGTGCCAAAAGCCTGATTCAATTCGTCCACATATACTCCGCTCATTGACGACATCAAATCAGCAGAACCGATTGTTCCACCGTACAGATTCAAACGAACATTAGGGTTCCATTTGAATACCCCTAGTGATGCACTTCCGGTATGATACATATTGCCAAAGAGTGCCATCGATCCGCCATACATATTGACTGTGCCTTGGGCATAAACCCCGTCTTCGTAACCAAATATCACTGCAGAACTAAATCTCATATAGATATCGTCCAGCACAACCGTATTGTTTATAGTGGCAATCAACGCACCTCCGTAGATATTAACGGTTACATTTTTATCTCTAGTGTATACGGCAGCAGCCCATCGTGCTACCCCTACATCGTAGTTATTCTGAATTATTTGCCCTCCTCCGCGGCTATCTAATATGTTCAATGTTTGGTTAGCGCGTAAGTTTATGACATAAGGGAGTCCGTGATACGATGTCTTTTTCAGCGTATAGCCATTCAAGTCCAGCGTACGCGTATCCACTAGTGACTGGAGAAACCCACGTCTTGTATCGTCAACGTCACTAAAAGTAATGTTTGCTGCCAGACGAATAGTATCGTTAGCGTTGATTTTCAGGCTATTGTACGAGTTGGTGTAATAGAGATAGAATAATTCATCAAAATTAGACACATCTTGTACCTTCGCCTTTGCGGGAATGGAAACCATCAGCGCTACCAGCGCTATGGCTAAAGAATAGAAAATCTTTTTCATAATTGTATTGATTTTAAGTATTCAGTATTCAGTATTCAGTTTTCAGCTTATTTCAGCTCCGCGCCGAGGGCGTTATAGGTCTTACCGTGCCGCTCAATGTAGAGTTGACCGTCACGAAGGAATTTCTCTCCTCCTTTCAGGGAGGAGTCAGAGGTAGGCTGATTAATGCCCTCGTGCGAGTCAAATTGCTCTATGTAGAAATCTTTCCATACAAGCGCGTTCTGATAAGCTTCTTTGCTACCGAAAGGCACAAACAGCGTAACATCAGCACAAGGAACATTCCTAAAAATAGTAGCAGCGTCATTATTGTCAAAAACAATAGGTACAGGATTGTAATTATAAATTCTTTTTAATTCGCCACAGTAATCAAACGCGTAGCGCCCTATGTATTTCAGCCCCGCAGGAAGGACCAGTTTGGATAGTGCACGGCAGCCGCTAAAAGCATTATTTTTGATGGTATCTACTTCATCGGGAATCTTTATCTCTGTTAAATTTCTCACGCCATTGCACATATCCGCCGGTATTGTTTTGATATGCGCGGGCAGGTTCAAAGTCGTCATACCACAGTTCTTGAATGCCTCGGAGTCAATAGTAGTGACTTCGTCGGAAATGGTCAATTCTGTGATATTGAAGGCATACATTAACGCTTTTTTTGCTATTCTTTTTACCATATACTCGTTACCGCCCATCGTGACAGATGAAGGGATCTGCTTTGCTCCGGATAGTTTTATGTAGTTACCTTTGAGTTCGTGTGTATCCCAAGTCAGGGTAGCTGTGTGATCGGTATGGCAGATGTAGTTAAAGCCATCTGATGTAACGAGTATGTCATCCTGAATAGGCAAGATATGCCATCCCGCAGTAATGCGGAAGTCCGCAGGATTGCCGGCTACATACACTTTAGCCGTTGCCGGCGCATTGGCAAAGGTGATACTCGCATGTTCCCCTAAATCGATAGGGGAAGCCAGATGACAATGCATTTCTTTTAATGATGCACAGTTCTGGAAGGCATAATCGCCCATAGAGGTGAGCGTAGAAGGCAAACGCAAGTACTTCAAGCCCGAGCACCAACGGAACGCACAGTTGCCGATAGATGTTGCTCCCTCATTAATATGCACATTCGCCAACGCCGGGCAATTACAGAACGCATATTGGTCAATCGTTTTCAGAGAGGATGGAGTTACGATGCTGTTTAATGCAGAACATCCGTAGAAAGCGTATTCCTCAATTGTCTCTAATTTGCTATTCGATAGATAAATGGCTTGTAACGCTTTAGCATTGTTAAACGCATATCTGCCGATGGTTTTCACAAATTCTGGAATGTCCACGTCTGTAATAGTGTTATTCGAATGAAATGCCTTTTCACCTATACCGATAATACGATAACTATTGCCATATTCGTCAAGGCAGACAAGCTCCAGATTTACACTGGTCAAAGAAGCATAGTTCGAACCATCCGTGCTAAGCGTTTCATAGGTAACGATAGCGGTTTTTGCAACCGGGTCCGCTTCATACCAGATACCTTGGTATTGTATCCGCTCGGCGTTCATCATTGCGCAGCAGCAGAGGGCTGCGAGGAAAAGAGTAAATTTTTTCATAATTGTATTGATTTTAAAAACTTTATGATTTACGGTTCGGGTACGATGCTGACGAGTCGGGCATAACGGCCTTTGTGGTCGCAGATGACGCCGTACTCATTGACGGTTATCTCGCTCGGCGTCTCCATGACCGAGCCGTTGAGAGTGAGGGTGTTGATCTCCGCGGCTTTGGGACTGCGGCTCACTTCCATGCGCAGCGCTCCGCCGTTGACGACCACTTCGCCCGGACATTTGAGAGCAATCATCTCCATGTTCGGTGCATCGGAATAGAGCCGTACACTCGTGAAGTAATCGTCTATCACCAAGCTCGGACACTTGAGCGCCGTGGCAGAACCGTTGGAGACGATGGTCAGCGTGCTGTAGGTGGTGCTCTCGATCACAACCGGGTCTTTGGACACCACCGCCGCTTCCATATAGACTCTGCCCGCCAGACGGATGCGAAGCGGTGCGCCGGTATTGAAGGTCACGAAGCCTTCCGGCAAACGGTAGTTGAAGCCGTCCTGCAGGATGAGCATGTTGTCCTCCGGGTCATAGAGCGCCATCTTGTCTCCGAAGATATCCAGGACGTCATTAAACCTTGCCTTTACAGGCGTCTGGCCAAAGAAGATACCGCGCGGCACTTCCTGTGCCACGGACGAAAGCCCGAGGCATAACAGCCATATTATCAAAATTTTCTTTCTCATTGTACCTCTGTGCCTAAAGCATTGTAGATCTTGCCGTTCCGCTCAATAATCAACTGACCGTCCCTGATCACCTTTTGGCTCTTGACTTTCGACTCTTGACTAACCTCTTCTATTCCTTCTCCGATGGGGCGGAGACGGGCGGTGTAGGTCTCGTCTTCGGTCACTTTGTTGAAATATTTATCCCAATCTTTGAAAGTCATTCCTTCCGGGTAAACCGCATTGGCAGCCACCGCATTCGCATATCCCTCAACCACCCAATCTTCTGTACCATATTTCAGCGCGACAGAGAGAGCCGTCTTGCCATCAATAACAAACTTAATGGTGTAGTAATTCAGGTAGATATAACCAAAAACGGCATTATATGTCTGGTTATCTGTAACAGCAGCAAGCTCGGGTTCCCAATATTTAAACTTCATATCCATAGGAACATATATTTGCTCAAGGAACAGCTCTGCAAGGTATTCCACATCAGATTTCGGAGACCCTTCGTCCAAGAGGAAGGAGGCGTATTTTGAGCCGTACACAAAGCTGATAGTGCATTTCGTGATGGTGGAGTTAGCCTCAATAACCGCTTCGTACGCTTGATCTTTCGTCACAGCAGTTATCTCGGGATTCCAGTGTTTGAATACCTTACCTGCCGGAATGGATATTTGTTGTTCAACCGCTTTCGCTTCTTCTTTCACCGTAGCTGCAGGTGTTCCCCATTCCATCGGCTTCGAGTATACCGTAGCGCCGTTCACAACGAAGCTGATAGTGTAATTCAAGGGCAGCACATAGAACTCTTTCCACACACTATGTGCCTTGTACGCATTGACACTTTGATTGGGCACATGGAGCGAGACATTAGCGCAGACAACATTCTCAAAAACATTCGCATTGATCGACAGCGGCGAAGTAATCCGGCATTTTATGGTTTCCAGATTGTAACATCCATGAAAAGCTTTTTCTTCGATACTTGCAACACTCGCAGGGATATCAACCGTTTCCAACGAAGTACAGCCAAAGAAAGCCTGATTACAAATAAGTGCTGTTTTATTCGGAATCACGATCGAAGTAAGCGCAGCGCAATTCAAAAAGGCACAGGTGTCAATAGCCACCAGATTTTCCGGAAGCGTAATAGACTTCAAAGAGGGGCAATAGGAACACATCTCGCTCGGGATCACTTGCAAACCCTTCGGCAGAGTAAGGGAAGTCAATCGAGCATCGTCCCGGAAGGCAGCCCATTTGATGGAATTTACACTTTCCGGCAGAGTGACACTCTCCAAATTCGGACATGATCTAAACGCACCTATACCGATTTCATAAACGCCTTCTTCTATGGTAACAGAGGTGATGGTACTACACTGACAAAACGCAACTTTATCTATAATATATATGTTGTATGTTGTTCCGTCGTATTGAATGGAAGCTGGGATTGTTACCTTCCCTTGTAAATTAGCATAGTTGCCCTGTGATGTTTTGTTACTAACCACTATAGCCTGACGATATTCCTTGATAAGACTGTAGCGGATGCCATTTTGTATAATCTCCTCGGCATTGACCATGATAGTGCAGCAGAGGGCTGCAAAAAGAAGGAAAATTTTACGCATAATTGCATAGTATTAAATTGTTAATTCGTTCATTAAGCACGCAAAAAAAGCAGCGCCTTTCCGACGCTGCAAAATTACTACTTTTAACGCACATGCGCAAGTACCTAAAACTCGCATTTTTCACCTTTCACTTCACCTCTGCGCCTAAAGCATTATAGGTCTTTCCGTTGCGCTCGATGAGCAACTGACCGTCTTTGATAAATTTAGGATTTATGATTTCAGATTTATGATTTGTATTTTCGATGCCTTGCTCTTCCTGCTCAAACTGAGCATAGATAAGGGTAGTGTTCTCCGTCATCAGCTGGTTCGTATAGGGGTTTTCGGTACTGAGAAGTTCGTTTTTACTATTATACCATCCGGTGAAGGTATAGCCCTCAGCAGGCGTGGCTTTGAGGTTGATATGCTCGGCTAGTTCCACCCATCCTACAGCCTGACTCTCGGTCGTACTAAAGCCTTCCAGCCAGACAGAATTACCTTTGTTCTTCGGCGTAGCGCCATAGATCAGTTTGCGCAAGAGTGAGGAGATGACCACTTGCTGCTGGTTACTGTATTCGTTTCCTCCGTTTTCGCGAACGATCTTGCCGTTTCTAATCTCCGCATCGGTCGGGGAAGTGATCTCAGAGGCGGAAAGGATAAACTCTCCGCTAACGCGGATCCATGCCGGAAGCATCGAGACGGTAGCGCCATTAATATGCAGATTGCCGTTCATTGCCTTGATACATCCAAAGTCATTACTACCGCCCTTGATATCAATATTCACTTCGCGAATCAACCATATATTGCCGCTCATGGCATAGAGCGCACATCCGTTGCCGCAGACGATCTGCAGTTTGGCAAACTCGGTGGGATAGATCTCGCTCGTGATTGTCAGCGCACCCAAGGACTGGATAGCACCCGTGTAGGCATTCAGATTATTGACAGCGATATAGTTGTTCTGGCCCTTGACAACGATCGTCAGGTCGCCCGTAGCCACGATAGCGCCTTTGTTGATCTCGTTGCAATCAACGCGGATATCGGCATTGTTGAGCGTCAACTCGGCGAGAGACGCATCGTACGAGACCGTGCCATCACCGAAGATATCGGCTGCATTGTCGGATGTTACTTGTACGCCGCCTACATTCAGACCGTAGGTCTCAGCGTTCATCATTGCGCAGCAGAAGAGGGCTGCGAGGATAAAACAGATTTTTTTCATAATGATTCGATTTAAACGGTGTTACTTAAAACTCCACTACCGGCACTTTGTCCGCACCTTCGTCCGCCTCGAAATAAGCCTTCTGACCAAAGCCGAAGATACCCGCTACGATATTGTTCGGGAACTTACGGATCAGGATATTATAGGTCTTGGCAGCTTCGTTGAACGCATTACGTGCTACCGCGATACGATTCTCCGTGCCTTCCAGTTGTGCCTGTAGATCACGGAAATTCTCGTTAGCCTTCAAGTCCGGATAGTTCTCTGCTAATGCCAGCAATCGACCCAGCGCTTGTGTCAGTTCACCTTGTGCCTGTTGGAACGCCATCATCTGCTCCGGCGTAGCATTCTCGGAAAGCGTCAACTGCGTAGCGCGCGCACGTGCTTCCGTTACGTTTTCGAACACGCTACTCTCGTGCTCTGCATAACCCTTGACGGTAGATACCAGGTTCGGAATGAGGTCACTACGACGCTGATATTGGTTCTCTACTTGTGACCAAGCTGTAGTCACATTCTCTTCCGCCGTGATCATGGCATTGTACTTGCCAATCAGCCAGAATACACACGCTGCCACGAGGGCGATAATAACAATGATAATTACTCGTTTTTTCATAAATTAAATAAGTTTAATTTCTTTATTGTTTGATGTTTTTAAGAAAACCTATAAAACCCCTCAGTTGTCTATTAGTCCTTTGGACATAAACCTAAAATACATTCTTTGGTGATGACTATGAAAAATTGTTTTTTGTGTTTATATCCTTTGAATACTTTTACCCGCAAGGGTCGTGGATTAGTGGTAAAAAATATCTGGGAGTTTACTCACAAGGATTTTTTAGCAATAATACGCGTAGGAAGCGAAGCTTCAAAAGGACTCAAAGGTTTTTTTTATGTTTTTTTCTTAAACCACTAAACTCATTTTACCATTTTCCTCCGGCACCACCGCCGGAAGTAGAACCGCCTCCGTAACTGCCGCCGGATGAACCACCGCCGCCACTATATCCGCCACTACTGGAACCGGAGGAGCGTTGGGTCCGTTTGGGAATCGTATACGGTTCATCCCATTGATGTCCGCAGGAGCGGCAGGTATGATGATGGATACCTCGCCCTGAGGCGGTATACGTGGCGTACACCACCACTTCGTCCTTCGTTTTGGCGCCTTTCTTCTTGCATTTGGGGCATCTGGGCGCCGCCCAATAGGTCAAACCTGCCAGCGCCGCCACGACGAGCGCAAAGATACTCCAGCCTTTCCACGGCGACTCTTTCGGTGTTTTGGGACGATAGCCGAACATCAATTCCTCCAAGGCGTGCTGTGTCGTGAGGCGCTTGCATATCACCTGGTTACCGACGAGCAGACCCTCGCCGTATTGCCCTTGGCGCAGCACCGGGATAATCTCATCGCAGATGATATCATAGCACACCGCGTCGGGCAAGAGTCCTTCCAAACCGTTACCGGTAGTGATACGGATATCGTGCTGCTGCATGGTGAAGAAGATGAGCACGCCGGTGTTGGTCTCTCTGTCACCTATTCCCCAGTGATTGAACAGATCCACCGAGAAATCAAAGGCGTCGGCATCGCCTATATCATCCAGCGCCACGGTAACCATCTCCACGCCTGTTATCTCGTGCAGTTGCTCCGCTATACTCTGTATAGCGTTTTGCTCCTCATCCGACAGGATATTGTCCGGATTGGCCACAAATGCCTTACCGTCCGTAGTCCGCGGGTTAGGTACGGTGGACGGCGTATAAGCTGTGGCCATTAGACCGAGTGTGACGGTCAACAGGAGTGCTATTAAAAGATATCTACGCATGGTCATTGTTTCTTTTCGAGCGTGATACGCACACGTTTGGCGGGAAGGCTATCGCCGTAGCAGATACACGCTTTCTCTTTGTCCACGAAACCACCCTTGGGCTTCTCCAGCCAACTACCATTGAGATTCAACTGCTTGGTTTGCACAGCCAGATTGGTGGTAGTCACTTCAGCTAACAGCGTAGCGGCATTCACAGTGATGGCATCGCACGAGAGGGCGTACATCCCTTCCTGCGAGTTGCGCGAGAGCAGCGATACCGTAGCGTCTTTATTGACCATCAACGCCGGACATTGCAGTGCCGAACCGCTGATATTGGAGGTGATAGAGAGCATCGCCGGCTTCTCCGCCTCGATAATCAGATTGTCCTTGCTCAGCAACGAAGCACGGAACTCCGCACTGCCTTTCAGACGGATACGCAGGTCTTTGCCGGTATCAAAGATTACCAAACCTTTGCTCTGACTGAACTTAAATCCATCCTCAAGGATGAGGGTGTTCGTCGCTTTCTCATACTTAATCTTACCGTCCTTGAATAGTTCGGACGGAATACCATTCGTCTTGGCTTCCATAGTCGTGAGGCAGCAGAGCGCTGCGAGGATAAAACAGATTTTCTTCATATCGTTTGTTGGTTTTATAAGCACATTATTCCCAGGCCGACAACAAGGCAGAGGGCCAGTAGCACACCTATCATCCCCCAGGTACCCAGATGCGTCTGCAGCAGATCCGTGAACCAATCCCAGTTAGCTATCAGCCATATACAGACGGCGGTGAAGACGATGACACCGATGGCGTAGGCTAAGGCTTTGCCGCGGAAACGCATTACTAGTGCGTAATAGACACCCAGCAGGATACCTGCTATCAACAGATACACAGCGCCTTGCCAGCCTTTCGAGATCCGAATCACCCACGCGTTGATGGAGGGGATGAACAGATACAGCAACACCGCCACCACGATGATGGCTATCGGAAGCAGATATGTGAGGAGTTTGTTCATTGCTTAGTATTCCCGTTTTGCATACACGAGTTCATTACCGCGGTAGCCCATTTTATATTCGTTCACCACGTAGTTTCGTCTTTTTGGTCAAATGCTTTTTCGAGTTCGCGGAGGTTGAAGTCTTTCTTGCCGGAACGGAGGGCATAAGCGATCATGGCGCAGAACTGCTCCGTATTCATCGGCTTGCCGAAAGGTGTGAAGGTCTTCCCGCTTTTCCAATCATCGGCATAGGCAGCAAGGACAGCGCCGTTCGTCCCGTGGATACGCAGTTTGGCAAGTCCGCTACGATAGTAGCCCGGGATGAAGAAATAGAGTGTGTCCGCTTTGTCCCCGTTATCGCAGAGGTGGTACTTATGGCCATCAACAATCATGTAGAGTATCTCGTGCTCATAGTGGTGCCCTTCGCGTCCGCCCGACTCCTCGCCGTAACGACCGAACTCAACGCCGTCGGATTGATACCATACCTCGCGTGTCTCATAGCGTGTCTGTTCATCTACCTTACTCTCCAGCTCATCAATCTGCCAATCATACCCATCGTCTATAGCCGTGGTCAGCAACAGGCAGAAACGCTTGGCGTCGTGGTTCCTGCCGGTGATCGTGCTGCAGCGGTAGTCCGGATTCTTGAGGAACTGCTTACACTCATACTCCGCGTCAAACGAGTTATGGATATAGGCCACTGCCTCGCCGCGCTTCAGGATTATCGTCATCGGTTCATGACCGTCCACCGAGAACCGGTACGTTGTGCCGTTATAACGCAGCGACAATCCGTCCGGCTCAAACGACAAGCGGCGACAACTATCCTCCCAAATAACATTAGAAGGTTTCTTTGCTTCCGTATTCGGCGCAGGTTTCGGCTTAGCCTGTTCCTTTTTCGCGGGCTTTGGTGCAGGTTGAGGTTTCGGTGCCGGGCAACCGTATTTACACTTCGGCTCCGAAGGATGTGCGTGCAGATAGTAATACACTATCGCCCCTATTGCTATGAGAATACAAATCGTTACCATACTCCGCCTGGTTGATTGGTCGGCAATTCTGCCGGGTGGGCAAACACGGTTGTAATGGGTATATCTTTGAGCAAGGTCTCGGCCGGCACATTCGCATAACTGCAGTCGCGGCGGTTATCGCATACATAAGCCAGCGTACCTTTGTCATAAGTCAGTTGCCACCATATATTGGCTCCGCTATTCGGAATGGCCGGATTCCCATCCTCGTTATACGTCATGATATACTGCACCAGCTCCTTGAGCGTAGCATCTTCTCGCATCTCTATGGTGATGGGATGGTGGGCCGTATCCTCTGCACAGATATTCGCGCGTTCGAATCGAATCATAACAGTCAATATAATCAAAGCGGTGTTCATCACGGGCAAGTGGTTAAGAGGTTAGCGCACACCCATTCTTCATCCATCCAGCCATACACCGATTGGTATGGTTTGTCATCCCAACACCAGTCACCCGGATTGGTGCGGCAGAGCAGACGGCGGGTCTTAGGATCGGCATCCAGCACATCGACATTGCATTGCACACGCAGTTTGTCATATACTTTCTTGCCGTCCGACTCTTTGTACATCTTGATGATCTGATTGCTGTAGTTACGGGTGCTAAAACTGACAGAGTCCGTCTTGATGATCGGATACTTCATACCCGCGAACGGGTCTTTGTATTGCGATGCAGCAGGAATGGGTTCGCCGTTCTCGTCTTCGCCGAGATAGATACCGTCCATCTCATCCAGACACCAGTAATTCAGCACGATCCACCAGCCGTTATGCAGCGGATAGAGACTGCCCTCGAAGGCATAACCCATATAGTCGAAACAGAGATAGAAAGCGTCTTTCTCATTCACTCCTTCCGGCAAGAACTTCAGTTCACCCACCGGCACCGTCGACCAGTACTCCACCTTACGTGTAGCGTCTTCTGCTCCTGGTACAATAAAATCGGAGCCTAACTCTTCGTCCGCAGGAGTCCATTCATATAGCATCTCATCGTCCACCCACGAACGGAAAGAGGTCATGTTACCTTCCCGGTCGAACTCGTAGCGATTGCCCCATTTCCGCCCATCGGACTTCCACTGATGGCTGACCGCCTTCACGCCTACCGGCAGATCGAAGAGCGCTATATCCTTATAATATTTTATTTCGCGCACAACCACGCTCGCGCACGTATAGCCATCCTCACTCGTATGTACCATTTCGAACCAGTTACCCTTGCGGTCATAGCGAACTCCGAAATAATTACTTATCTCGCCGTCGGGTGTCCATTGATTATAACAGAACGTAGTATCGCCGTATTCCTTCTCCGCTTTGTCCCGGAAACTCGCACCTTTGTACTGCGGCGGGAACAGCTCGAGAGTCATATCTGCCCATTCATCCACGGTGTTATTATCGGCATTGTACGTCTCAAGGAATTGGATCTTGCCGTTCTTATCATACGCGTAACGATAATGCGCCCAGAGGCCGAACACACAACCGCCATTCTCGAAGAAAGGATGGGTATAGTCGATATACTCTGTCAAACGGCCTTGGGTATCAAACCGCCAGATGGTCTTACCGTAGTTGTTATAGTCATACTGCACTACTTCCTTCACCGCTCCGCGCAAACCAAACCACGCCAGATGATCATCCGGCACGGAATCACGCGGCACCTCCGCCTGCGCATATACCGCAGAAAACCATAGGGAACAAAGGAGAAAAAACAACGTTTTTTTCATGATATCGGCCTCCTTATTGTTTGACGCTGCAAAGGTACTGCTTTTTTTGCACATAGGAAACTACCCAAAACTCGCATTTTTACGCTAAAAACACAAAAAAAAGCCGGCATAATGCCGGATCAATGGACGAAACTAAATTGAACATTAGTCGCACAGGTGTTACATAGCACTTGCCTATGACTTGCTTAGGACTCGTCTCCGTGTTTGAAATAGGACATTTGTTGACTTGCTAATTAAGCCGGAAAATGAAAGATATTCGTTTTTTTTTGAAAAAATTCACCTGCAAAGGAACACTAAACGGACTTTTGACTTATCTTTGCAGAAAAATTGACAACACGTAATACATAGGTTAAACATAGGTTAAACATAGGTTAAACATACGATCACACATGCGAAGCGAAACTTCACGAATGAGCGCAACAAGTTGCTCAATGCTGCAAGCGAGCTTGCGGAGGAATTAAGAATTAAGAATTAATTGCTGCAGGCATGCCGCCTGTCAGCAGCGCAAGAAGAAGAATATGTGCGATTCGTGATTTCAACCGACTTTTTCTCAAAAAGCGTGGCAAAGGTACGAAGATTTTTTGAGATACGCAAAGGAAAGAGGAAGAAAAATGGGGAAAATCACAAAAAAATGCAAAAAAATTTTGTCAATTCAAAAAAAAGCAGTAATTTTGCAGCCCATTTTGTGTAAAACCGCTCTGTGACAGAGCATAAAAAAGAATAAGACAATGAAACGTACATTCCAACCTTCCCAACGCAAGCGTCGTAACAAACACGGCTTCTTGGAGAGAATGGCAACCGCTAACGGTCGCCGTGTATTGGCTGCACGCCGTGCTAAAGGTCGTAAGAAACTGACTGTAGCCGACGAAGGTCGCCACAAATTTTAATGGAGTCAACTAGACAACACAAGATCGCTCGTCTGATCCAGAAAGACATGAGCGACATTCTTCTGCGTTACGCGCGCACGTTAAGCGGGACCCTGATTTCCGTGAGCGAAGTGCGCGTAACGCCTGATCTTTCTCTTGCGCATATCTATCTGTCTATCTTTCCGCAAGACAAGGTAGCACAGACGATGACGCTGATAGAAGAGAACTCCCATCGCTTTCGCGGTGAACTCGGCACATTGGAGCGCCATCAATTGCGAATTATCCCGGAGATAGTATTCCATCTGGACGAGACCATCGACCGTATGGAACGCATTGATGAACTCCTCCATGGCTAATCTCGAATCCCATATCGCATGGCGGTACCTCTTCTCGAAGAAGGGGCATAATGCCATCAATATCGTTTCCGGTATCAGTGCCGCTGCTGTAGCTGTTGTTACGGCGGCGATGATTTGTGTATTGTCGGTGATGAACGGTTTCGGTGTGCTGGTGGAGCAGATGTTCTCGGAGTTCGACCCGGTGCTGTTGGTTGTGCCGTCAGAAGGTCAGACGCTGCGGACCGATACGGCACCGATTGCTTCGCTATACGCGCGCGAGGACATAGAAGCCATCTCGATGCAACTGGAGCAGACGGCGCTCATCCGCTACAAGGACCATCAGATGCCGGCGCGTGTGATGGGTGTCGATTCGCTCTTCACGCAGACGGCACATATCGACTCGATCATCACGGACGGATATTTCTCTGTCTGGGACGGAGCTTTCGATCGTGCAGTACTCGGTCGCGGTCTGGCATCGCAGATCGGTATCAACGCCCATTTCACGGGTGCGCTGCATCTGTATGCACCGGAGCGCACGGGAACTATCAACCTACTCCGTCCGGACTTGTCGCTGCGTCATGAGCATGCATTCATCGCCGGTACGTTCGCCGTCAACCAACTGGAGTATGACGACCAACTGATGCTCGTCTCGCTACCTCTCGCGCAGCGGCTGTTTGATTACGACGAACACACGGCGAGTGCGCTGCGTGTGCAGCCGGTTACGGGTGACGGGTTACGGGTTACGGGGTTAAAGGATGAGATTTCGAAAACGCTCGGTCCAGGATATAAGGTGCTGGATCGCTACGAGCAGCAGGCGGATTTCTTCCGGATACTGCATATAGAGAAGTTGCTAACGGTGCTGCTGCTGGTCTTCATCCTGCTTATTGCGAGCTTTAACATCATCGGTTCGCTCTCGATGCTCATTATCGACAAGCGCGAAGACATCCGCATCCTTTCGCACCTCGGTGCAGACGAGCCAACCATCCGTCGCGTGTTCCTGTTAGAAGGATGGTTCATCTCTACTTTGGGTACTCTCAGTGGTCTGGTGCTCGGTGTGCTGCTATGCTTGGGTCAACAGCATTTCGGTTGGCTGAAGTTAGGTACCGGCAGCGAGTATGTGATTTCCGCCTATCCGGTGCAGGTACAACCGACAGACGTGCTGATGGTAGCAGTCATCGTGCTGTTGTTGGGTCTGCTCGCTGCACTCTATCCGGCTAAAAAGATGACGATTCATGAGTGACCTGCTACGCGAATACCACACCTACCTGCGTCTCGAGCGCGGTTATTCTCCGAACACCATTGAGGGTTACGAGATGGATCTGGAGAAGTTGCGCGCGTACGCAGAGGAGCACGGCATCGACTATGTGCACATGGATTTCGATGCACTGCAGGAGTTTGTGTTCGCGCAATTCAAGGACATAAAATCCGAAGCGACCCAAGCGCGTATCTTAGCCGGTATCCATTCGTGGTTTCGGTTTCTGCTTTATAAGAACTATATCGACCAAGATCCTTCTGAACTGCTCGAAGGTCCCAAGAAATCCAAACATCTACCGACTGTGCTGACGCTGGATGAGGTGAACCGTATGATGGCGGCTATTGACCTGAGTAGCAACGAAGGGCACCGCAACCGTGCGATGATGGAGATGCTGTACGGCAGCGGTCTGCGCGTGAGTGAGTTAGTGAACCTGCAGTTGAGTAAGATCTATCTCAGCGAACATTACATGCTCATCGAAGGTAAGGGTTCGAAGCAGCGTCTGGTACCTATCTCACCGGTAGCAGAGGAGTGGTTCGGTTATTGGATGCAGGAACGTGCCACGTGGCCGATCAAACCCGAAGCCAAAGATATTGCGTTCGTTAACCGCTACGGCCGACCGATGACGCGCGCCATGGTCTTCACTATCGTGCGCACGCTCTGTGCGCAGGCAGGCATCACCAAGACCGTGAGTCCGCACACCTTACGCCACTCGTTCGCGACGCACCTGCTCCAGAACGGAGCCGACCTGCGCGTGATACAGCAACTGCTCGGACACGAAGACCTAGCTACCACCGAGATATACACCCACTTGGACGTACAAGATCTGAGACAAGCCATCCTCAAATGCCATCCTGCCAACGCCTCATATTAGTTCTTCTGCTGCTTTGCTCGCTGTCTATTCGAGCCGTCGAGACCATCATCGTCGGGGAGATCGTCAATGAGACGACCGGCGAGGCGATCCCGAATGTCAATATTCATTTTCGGGGCACGAAGATAGGTACCACTTCGGACGAGAATGGTAACTACGCTTTGCGTGTCGATATGAGTGCCAAGAGTCAGTTGGTTTTCTCGGCCGTGGGGTATTATACCCAGCGTTATGATATCGAACCCGGCACGATGGCGGGGCTGCAGGTGACGATGCGGGAGAAAGCGGCTACGCTGACGGAGATCGTCGTGGCACCAAACGAGAACCCGGCTCTGGAACTACTGCGTCAGGTACGGGCACACCGACCGGACAATGACCGCACGCTGCATCCGGAACGGACATCTACGCTGCAACGCGAACAGACGCTCTATGTCTCGCAGATCAACAAACGGCACTTGCGCCGCGCCTTATGGCGCAGTCTGCAAGCGGGCATGATCGCCCAAGAAGACTCGACGTATATCATGCCGCTGTACCGCGAGACGCAGTCGTTCCGACTAACCGGCCAGGAGATGATTCCCGCTAATGACCAACGCACCCAAGCACTCATCCTAACCTCCACCGACTACTCCAGCCTGATAGGCGGCGAAGGCAACCTCAATTTCTATGCGAACAGCGTCAGCCTGATGGGCCATGCGTTCCTCTCGCCTCTGGCGGCAGGAGGTAACCTCTATTACCGCTATTACCTGGAAGGCGACACCATCTATTTCCGTACTAGAAACGCGTTCTACGCGACGTTCAACGGTTCGATGGTGATTGATACCACGACCTATGCGTTGCGGTCTCTGACGGCGTATGTGCCCGCCGAGGTGGCGGTTAACTACGTGAACACGCTGCACGTATCGCAGGTGCTGGCACCGGACGGTACGATTGCCGACGAGCATATATCCGCATTGCTCGATGTATCCATCAAGAGCGAAAAAGCAGGGACGGTGTTTCCAACTCTGTTGCTGACGACAGAGTTGAAAAATGAGCGCAAGCAGAGCTTGCTCAATGAGCGCTCGCAAGCGAGCTCAATGAGCGCGGCGGAGCCGCTCAATGATGAAGCCGACTCCGCTTTCAATGCGCTGGACAGTCTGCCGCTTGTTCGCACGGCGAAATGGATCGCGACAATTGCCACGACGGGATATATACCTACGGGCACACCGGTCGATATCGGTCACGTGGAGGAGATCCTGCAGGTGAACCAGCACGAAGGCGTGCACATCGGTTTGCCTTTCCGCACGAACGAGAAGATGTCGAAGGTCGTGAGTCTCGAGGCCTCGGTGGGGTATGGTTTTAAGGACCGCAGTCCAAAAGGGATGGGTCGTATCTCGGTAGCTCTTCCTACTCCGCGCAAGCACATCATGCAGTTGGAGTACAACGACCGGTATGTATGGTCCGAGGTGGATGATTTCGACCGACTGCAGCGCGAGAACTCCATGGGTTGGGGTAACTTCGACTTCACTGCCTACGCCTTCGAGGCGCTGCACCGCGACAGTCTCTATGTCAACACGGCGCTGCGTCAACGCCAACTGCAGTTCCACTGGTTCGCCGATTGGAGTGAGCACGTAGAGACGCATACGTATATCCGTGCAGGCTGGCAGGACGGCTATGCCTATCAGTCGCTGAGCGCTATCGCGCGGCTTAGTTGGGGAGAGCGTAAGTACGATGGTTATTTCATGCGCCGTTACGCTTATTCCGGCAAGTATCCGGTGCTGTATCTCGGTACGGAGTTTGGACATTGGAACGAGGGCTTGTATGCGCACTTACGCGTCATGCTGACCCAGCATGCAAACTTAGGGATGGGTGGTACGTTGACCTACGCGCTGCAAGCAGGAGCTATCTTTGGTAATGCACCCCAGGCGTTCCTATGGCAGGCCAATGCCAACCAGGGTTATGCCTACGATCCGTACCGCTTCACGTTCCTGCACGGCAATGACCTAGTCGCAGACAAATATGTAGCCCTCCAGACCGAATGGAACGGTATGGGTATTCTCTTCAACCTCATTCCGGGTATTCGCTGGTTGCATCTGCGGGAATTAGTAGAAGCCAAAGTTGCCTATGGGTATAACCACAGTCTGAACCAACAAAATACCTACACCGAGATCGGCGTAGGTATCGGAAATATTCTGCGTGTTTGTGACCTATATTCCGTGTGGTCATTCACACCTACATTTCATTGGGGAATGCGTTTCCGTATTCACTTGGGTTTATAAGGTCAGCTGAACAGGCGTTGTCTGGCAGCGGGAGTCCGGTGCTATCCAGACTTCATAGTCCGCTGAATCGGTCTCGAACCATACCTTAGATGCGAAGTCATGATGCGACTCATGCCAGTAACCCAACTGCTCATCCGTCAGGGTAAACGTCACCGTTCTGGACTCGCCTGCCGGAATATAGACTTTCTCAAAACCTTTCAATTCCTTCAACGGCCGCACCATATAACCGGATTTCTGGTGGGTGTACAGTTGTGCCACCTCGTAGGCGTCGTACTTGCCCGTGTTAGTAATAGAGCACGACAGAGAATAGCCTACCCCCTGCCCCTCCCTAAAGGGAAGGGTGTCTATTCGCGTCGATCCGTATTCGAAGGTGGTATAACTCAGGCCGAAGCCGAAGGGGAAGAGGGGTTCCGTCGGTGTCTCGAGCCAGTAGGACGACTGACCGATGCTGAACTGCGGGCAGCCGATAGGAATCGAGTCGATGAGCATCGGCGGGTCATACGACGGACGGCCGGTGTTATGACGGTTGTAATAAAGCGGAATCTGTCCTACCATCTTCGGGAACGTGATCGGTGTCTTACCGGAAGGCACGGCTTGTCCGGTGAGGATGTTAAATAATGCCGGTCCGGCCATCGTTCCTCCGTGGAAAGCATAGAGCACTGCCGCAGCTTGTTCCACTTGTTTGCCTATCGTGAGAGGACGGCCTGCCATGACGATCATCACCACAGGTTTTCCGGTAGCAGCCAAGGCGTCCATCATCTCAGCCTGCGCACCCGGCAGATTGATGTCGGCACGACACCGCGCTTCACCACTGAGAATAGCTTCCTCACCGGCAAAGAAGAGAATAACATCCGCTTTCTTCGCAGCTGCCACGGCTTTAGCGATACCGGCTTTGTTCTTATCGCGACTGTACGTCAAACCGGGTTCATAGCTTATATTCAAAGAACGGAAAACCTCTAAAGGTGTAACCGAATGTTCGGGTTGGCCGTCAAAGACCCATGTACCAAGTTGCTCTTTTTTCTGGTCGGCTAATGGACCGGTGATGAGAATGTTTAATGTTGGATGCTGAATGTTTAATGGGAGAATGCCGTCGTTCTTCAGCAGAATAGCCGACTCTTCGGCGGTTTGTTGAGCCGCAGCAAGTGCTTCGTCGGAATAGAAAGTCGGTTCGTCTTCCGGTACGTAAGGGTTATCAAACAAACCCAAACGATACTTAAGACGCAGCACAGAACGCACACATTCGTCAATCTGCGATTCCTTCACCTTGCCTTCAGCAATCAGTTCCGCCAGATAGTCGGTGTAGATATTCCCTTCCATATCCATCTCCATGCGGGCATTGATACAACGCAGTGCTGCGTCTTTCTTATCCGCACACATCCCATGCGGCACGAGGTCTGAACCGGAACCCCAGTCGCTCACCAACAACGCGTCTGATTGCCATTCATGGCGAAGGATATCGATATTCAGATGCGGATTAGCGGATGACGGAAAACCGTTCATGTTATTGAACGAACACATGACACTCATGGCGCCTGCATCGAGGGCTGCTTTGAAAGGCGGCAGGTATATATCGCGTAACTGCACCTCGGGAATCCAAGTGGTGTTATAGTCCCGTCCGCCTTCGGAAACCGAATAGCCAGCAAAATGCTTCACGCAAGCAGCCATTCCTTGACTCTGGTAGCCACGTACCGTGGCAGCACCCATGGTAGAGGTAAGAACCGGATCTTCGCCATAGCCTTCGGCTACACGTCCCCAACGCGGGTCATGGGCTACATCGACCATCGGTGAGAATGCCCAGCGGATACCATCCTGTATTGCTTCGCGCGCAGTCAGTTGCGCCGCCTGCTCAATGAGTTCCGGGTTCCAGGTTGCTCCTTGTCCCAGCGGAATAGGATAGATGGTATGATAGCCATGGATCACATCGCGTGCCACTACCAACGGAATACCCAGACGGGTCTCTTCCACCGCCATACGCTGGAGGCGGTTCACCTCTTTGGCATCGACGATATTGAAAATCGAACCCACTCTGCCCTCGCGGATGAGTGCCTCCTTGACTTCGGACTCGTAGGACGGGTCGAGTTGGTTCATCTGACCAATCTTCTCCTCCAGCGTCATGCGGGAGAGCAAATCGTCAATAAAACGATCCTCGGCACTTTTCTTTGCGCATGAGCTTACAAGGAGGACACAGAGTGACAAAAGGATGTATTTTCGCATAATTTATAATTGTACAATGATGGTCTTTACCGCATTAGCCGGCATGTGGATATCTGCCACATACTCACCGATCTGCAGCGGGAATTGAAGAGCCTCGCCGGTATTGAGAATATTGATGGCATACACGCCGTCCTTGTTCACCGTTGCACATACATGCAAGTCTTTCTCCGGCAGGTTCGGGTTTTGTACACCTAACACCAGATCACCCGGACGCATGGAGCGGCTGAACTGCTTGAGCACATAGTAATACGGGGTATAATAAATAATATCATTCTGATAATCCACCATCACCGGTGCTGCCGCGAAGTTATTCACATGGTTAGGACCACCAATCGAATCCAGTACGATATTCCAATCGATAAAACCGGTGAGCCAGTGGTTCATACCTTCAATGATATACCGCGCATAGCGGTGCACTCCTGCATATTTAGGATGCGTATCGCCTGCCCAGCGGGTCGAGTAAGCCCAGTCGGTTGCGACGGGTTGCCACCAGAAATCATCGTTATTGAACCAGCAGCACTCCTTGAAGCCCACGGGATCGGTCACACCGTCCCAAGGTTCACAACCGAGGTTATCAATACATCCCTCCGAATGGAAGATGGTTTTATTCGGATAAAGCGCATGAATCGAATCGAGCGTCTCAGGGAAACAGTTGACGGTCGAACCGTACCAGTGCACCGCCATACCGGTGGTGTATTTCTTGGCCGATGTATCGCCATAGATAGCGGCGGTGTACGGACCCATCTCGAAGATATTCTGGTCAAAACCATAGATAGCCACATCGCTTAAGCCGTGCTTCTCAAAGGTCGGGCCTAAGTATTTTCCGATAAACTCCGCCTCCACAGCCGGCCAGAAATCCATACTCTCCCATCCTCCGTCATTTCCCATCGGTTCATTGACCGGCGTCACTGCCCATATATCCACTCCTTCTGCACGCCATGCCTCCACGTATTTCGCCAGATAGGTGGCATAGGTCTGGTAGTATTCCGGCAACAACGCGCCACCGCGATGAAAACCGTTCTCGCGCTCGTAGTATTTCTTATTCTCTTTCATCCACGCGGGTGCCGTCCAGGTGTTCGCCATGATGCGGTAGGCCTTGTCGGCTTGCGCCTGCTTGAGGTTCCATACGTCTAACATCAAGTGGTACAAGTCATAGTGTTCATCCACTATTTGCGGGTATTTGGCTCTGGAAAAACCTTCTTTGTCGCGATCCAACGAGAAGGACAGCAACGCGGTATCGCCATCCACTTCAGCCAGCGAGTATTTACCTTCCACCGAGAAATCCGATGCACCGATCTGAGTACGGGTGGCCGTGAAGTTCGCTCCGTTCTCACCATACAACTCCTCTAAGATCGCTTGACGTTGCTCAGGTTGCAGGCAGGCCAGCACGAAAGCAGAGGACTCGGTGAGTGAACCGCCAAAGCCGTCAATCGTCTGACGCGGTTCATCGATATTCACCACTACGGCGCCATCCGCAGTACCTTTTTGGAAGACTACAGCCTCCGATTCGGTGCACTTGTCACCGGCTTCAGATGTTAGCCACACATGCATGGACGGCACTTTCGCCGTACAAGCGGTCAGTGCGCATAGCGCAACAAAGAATCCTATTTTTCTCATACCTCAATAATTAACTGTTTTATTTGACCATCTCGCGCGAAAACATGCGCACTCTGCTCCTTGGATAGCTTGAAAACTGACGACTGACCACTGACAGCTGAATGCTTATAAACAACCTCCGTTCCGCAGTAGGTAAAACGCAACTCGCCGTTGACAAAGTCCGCATCGGTGAGCATGGTCGGTGCAAACGTTATCTGGCCGTTGTGTACCGAGACACCGAGTTCGAACCAGCGGCTGATAATATCTTCCTTCACTTGTCCGGTCATGCCGGGTTGTTGTGCACCCGCCATGGTCGGTGTATGCGAATATGGGTCAAATGGGAATGCTCCGTATTCGCGTGGGTTCTTATGCGAACCGATTCCTTCGCGAATCGCATTGTAATGATGGCGCAAGCGTCCCATAACCTCTAACCGCTCACCGCTCACCCTTTCAATGGTTTCCCCAACCGCCAACAGCAGTTTGGAAACCATGTGCCAGTAGATACACCCGAGTCCTTCGTATTTATAGAACGTGCCCGAACGGCCGGTGAAGGCGTGATGGTTGAACACTTGTTCATAGAGGTCTTTGAGTTCCTCCGGCAGGTCATTCGCATTGCGGAAGCGGGCATCGAAATGGATTCCACCGTCGCAGTCTTGCTTGAGTATCGAACCCATATATTTCTGCACTACCGGCAGGTTCTTGGCCTCTTCAGGCAGGTTATTGAGTTCCAGGAAAGTCTTACGACGTCTGTTCGGGTACAGCATATAACTGCGTTGATCCTCGCGGTAGAGATCGGAAGCACGCATGGCATCCAGCAGGTCTGCGGACTCTTCGCCACTGAGAATTCCGGACGTGAGCACCGCCACTTGTCCTTCTAACATCTGATAGAGGTGACTGATCTCAATGTCGTTCTCCGTAAAGCGGATGAGGTTATACGCCTCGTACAGCCCGTCCTCGCGTTTGTTCGCACGAATGGACTCATCGATCTTATGCAGCGTGGCGGTGCAGAACTCCTGCAGTTCCGCTTTCTCCAACACTTCTGTCTCTCCACTCAATCCTGCATAGACGGCATTACGATACCGCTCACCGGCTGTGCCCACAATATTGGTAAACTGCTTCGAATTACCATTCTGGTAGGCATGACGAATAGCGCGTAAGAACTCCAGCGTTTCGGCGCCGATCTGTACATCGGTCTCGATGAGCGACTGCAGGAACGCCACATACCGACGCATATAACAGAGCGTCACCATCGACGCACCATAGCCCACGAGCGCATTGTTTGCATCGTTCCATTCCGGGCGAAGGGTATTCATCCATATACCGGCATTCGGAACGAAGTTAGAGAGTTTGGTCAATAAGGTGATCAGCAGTTTGTCCGCCATCGTCGTGCGACGAATCTGTCCGTTTGCATCCAGCAGCAGTTTGGCATCCGCACCCATCGTCGGGATGAGCGCTTGGATACGCTTATGCTCCTCGTCATCAAAACGAATACTGTTCTTCGGATCGGCTACTATCTCGGCATAACTCTTCAAACGGTACGGCACATTGGCGAACGCAAACCGACGCTCGTTGAGCAAGGCCTGCAGTTTCTCCGGATCGTGTGCGTAACTAAGTTCCAGCAGCTTAAGCAAGTAAATGATCTGGTGGTCTCCCCAATAACCGATATTCGACCACGGGTTCTCCGGTTCAATCACTTCGTAGTCTATTCCCTCATTGGAGATGCGGTACGGGTTATAACCGTCTGCCGTCGTCGCATTAAGGAACTTGGCGATTATATGATTGATAAAGAGCGGATAACTATAGGAGAGTGCTTCCCAGTTCTGGAAAATATCGCGCCAGTTACCTTGGTAGGCCACTACCGGTTTGCCGTTTTCGTCCTGCACGCGGATAGAGAAGAGGTTCCACGGACGCGAAGGATCGCCGTGCCGACGACCGAAAGTCAGCGGCAGGTCTTGCGTATCGGACGTAGGCGGATACGTTAGGTAATAACCACCACGCATCGTATTAAACAGCACGTTCGCAAAATGGCGTGCATCGTTCGCCTCGTCGCCTGTATGCTGCACTCCGTCGTTCTGCGCCACGATGCGTTTGAGTGTCTCGGTGGACTGCACCATGGCTGCTTCGATCTGCGCGATCGCATCCGGTTGCTTAACGAAATGCATGAGTTCATGCACCGCCACCGCGTCTTTGCTCACGTCCAACACGTTGTACCATGTGAGTGAATGAGTGAATGAGTGAATGAGTGAATGAGCGACAAACGCACCGCGTACACCTTTCGATTCGGTCCTGGAATAGTCTGTATCTTTCGGCAGACCGAGTGCATAGACGGTATTGCAAGTAAGGGACTCGGACGGCTCTGCACGATCCACGAGGATGGCCTCCATACGGAAGAGCGCAAGAGACGTACCGGGTACCAGTTCGGTTTTCTTATATCCGTCCACGAGGGTCGAGAACTCATTCTGCGTCTTACGCTCTACGCCTGCCGGCAAGACGTTCATCAAGCTATCCTTCAGGTCGATATCCAGCGGCTTGTCGGTGAGGTTCTCCAGCGTTGCCCGACGTACCCAACCATGCTTACCGGCCGGTGCCCAGACATAGGAGAAACGAAGTCCTAAAGTGTGGTTCTCTTCGCAGAAAACGATCTGGTTACCTACCAGCGATTTCGCAATCTTACGTGTAAGGTCAAAAACGTCTTGTTGAAGATTAGAGAAGGGCCTCCAAAGGAGTTCTCCTTTAACCATTAACCTTTCACCTTTCACCTTTATTATCGTACGCGGACCGGTGAACTCGAAACTCTCGGTGATCTTATCGTCCGTATAGTACGGGAAGAGTGCCTCAGCAGGACTTCTACGACCGCAGGTTAAACCTCCTGTCGAAGACAGATACATCCATAGGTCCGTATCCGATGCCAGCGAGATAAAGAACGGCTGCATCGCATCGTAGTTAGCGATCTCATAGAACCGCTCCCCATTAATCGTTATAAACTGTCCTTGTACGTTTTTCATTGTTGTCTTCTTGCATCCAAGTCATTCTTCATCTGTTCCATGGTGGCGCTATCGAGGTTATAGAACATCATGACGAGCGCGCACGAAGCGTACAGCACACCCGGTATGACGCTCACCAACAAACGAATACCCATCATGGCGGTATCCGACTGCACATCCGCATTCGCAATGAAATGCGTCACGCTCAATATCCAACCGGCAGCCGCTGCACCAATCGCCCAACCCAGTTTCTGCGCCAGCACGGATGCTGAGAAGCAGAGACCGGTGGTTCGTCTATTGAACTTCCACTCACCGTAGTCCGCTACGTCCGCTAACATCGTCCAGAGCAGCGGCACAGCCGGTGCATACGCCATTTTGGCGAGGATATTAAAGGTATAGACGAGCGGCAGGTTGTCTCCGGCCACAAAGATGAGCGCGAAGAACACACCCGACACCACAGATGACATAATATACACCATCTTATTGCCGAAGCGTTTCGCCAGCGGTTTGGAGGCCGGAAGGGCTACAATAAGCGCTACCGTACCCAGCACATTGAAGAGCTGCACGTTCTCGGCATTATGGATATAGTATTTGAAGTAATACGCAATCGCCGCATTCTGCATAGCGAACATGATGAAGGACACGATGCCCACGCAGGTCAGCACGATCCATGCCTTGTTCATGAACAGGTACTTAAAGTCCTTGAGCACGTTGTTATCTTGCTTCTCCGGTTGCGGTACACGTTCACGGGTGGTGAAGAACGCAATCAAGAAGAACGCGATGGAAAGGATACCGAACAGACCCACGGTATATTGGTATCCCTGCGCCTGATTGACCACACCGTCATTGCCGAGTGCACCTAACCATTTGACGAGATACAACGCTGCACCGGTCACGATGAACTGACCGATATACGCGGCTATGAAACGATAGGTGTTCAGTCCCGCACGTTCGTTAGAATCATCCGTCATGACTGCCGACAACGAGCTGTACGGCAGGTTGACAAAGGCGTAGGCCGTGCGGAGCAACAGACAGGTGATCAGGGCATACGCGAACTTACCGTCCAGTCCGAACTCCGGTGTCGTGAAGGCCAGAACCGCCAATATCGCGTACGGTATAGAACCGAACAAGAGGTACGGACGGAACTTACCCCAGCGCGAACTCGTACGGTCGGAGATGATACCCACGATCGGATCCATCACGGCGTCCCAGATCGAACCCACGAACATGATCACACCCGCCAATGCCGGACTCAGTCCATAAATGTCCGTGTAGAAAATGAGTAACCAAAAGCCCACCAGGTCCCACACGAAATGGGACGCGGTGTCACCTAAACTGTAACCTAATTTTTCTTTAATCGAAAGTTTCATTTCTTATATACTCTTATATAATCTACATACATCTTGACGGGAGTGCCATCTTCCGGCAGAGCCGTCACGCGTTGGAAAGAAGGATCATCCGCCGTGATGACTTCCGGATATTTCTCTGCTGCCGGCATGTTCGGGAAGAAACCACCTACCGACAGGTTCAGCACCAGATAGAACGGATGGTTGAAATAATGCCCCGGTTCGTTGATCTGTTTGCCGCGCAGCGACAGTTGGAAATACGGTTCTACCTCCGGATACTTGTCCTGATCGAGGTACATCGCGATTGAGTCTTCCGACCAGATGAGCGTGAACAGATGGAAGTCTCCCTGCACCGGATAATCCTCCGTACGGAACATACCGATGTTCGGATACGCACCGTTATTAAACGACTCACCCCAGTGGCACGCACCATTGAAATAGCGGTCCTGGATGCCGTTCTCAATGCCGAAGTGATGCCCCATCTCGCAGATATCTATCTCACCGCATTTCGGCCAAACTACCCGACCTTCGTTAGCCAGTTGCGCTGCCTGTTGGTCAATCGAATCGTCATTGCCTAAGTTCTTGGCAAGGTTGTTGCCTAACATCCAGAACGCCGGCCAGAGACCGTCAGCCGTGTACGGGAAGGCTATTCGTGCTTCCACCTTACCGTACTCCACCGTCACCTTGTCGTGCGTATTCAGGCGCGCAGAGGTACACGGACGATTCTTATAATCCTCGCGTTGCGCGTTAAGCACCAGACAGCGGTCACCCGTCACCGGATGAACCTCCATCGTGATATTCTTCGGCGTGTAGTACTGCAGTTCGGCATTTCCTCCTCCGCGGGCATTATCCTCGGTATTCCAATATGCAGTATTGAGCGTGTCCGCATCGAACTCATCGGACCAGACCAGTTGCCATTCGGGTTTGGCGCAAGCACTCAGGACTAAAGAGCAAAGAGCAAAGAGCAATGACTTTTTCATTATTGTACAATTTGACCGGTTATTGTATAAACATGTTCGCCGCGGCGAATAAGAATCTGTCCGTCACGAAGTACCTTTTCCCCTCTTCCCTTCAGGGAGGAGTCGGAGGTAGGCTGCTCTAATCCACTCACTTTCTCCGGCTCGATCGGGTCGGAAGCGGACGGGCAAACAAAGGTTTCCGAGGCTGTGCCTTGTTGGTAAATACGGATCCAGTCGATATACATCTTCCGCGGACCTTCAGAAAGCGCAGAGATACCATTTATATCCCATATACCCGGGAAATTACCGCCTACGGCGAGGTTAGCAATGACGAAGTTCGGTTTACCGAAAATCACTTGTCTGTTGTACCACTCGTCGTCATTGGGTTCCAGTTTGGCTTTGAAATAGGGTTCTTTCTCCGGGTGTGCATCCTTATCCATGTACATCTCGATCGAGTTCGGTGTCCAGATCATCGTCACGATATGGAAGGTGTCCTCTACGGAATAATCCCACGTAACGGACTTCGCTTCGCTCCATACGGCATCCCACTGACGACCCACATGCATCGCGCCATTGAAATAGCGGTCCTGCGTGCCTTTGCTGAACGCGTTCTGATGCCCTAACTCGATGATATCCGTCTCACCGCAACGCGGCCAACCTACCTGGTCGTAGTTATTGCCCATCTGCCAAAATGCCGGCCAAAGACCATTGGCGGTCTTGGGGAACTTGATACGCGCATCAATGCGACCAAAAGTGTACGTCATCTTGTTCTTGGTGTTCACACGCCCGGACGTACATTTCTTGCCCATATAATTCTCTTTGGTGGCCGTCAGGATGAGACATTGCTTACCTGTCTCGGGCTCCACACCGAGCGTCACTGCCTTCTCGCAGTAGTACTGGAGTTCGTTATTGCCGCCACCGTCACCGTTGACTTCAATATTCCAGACCGCTTGGTCCAGTGATGCATCTGTAAAATCCTCATTCCAAACCAGCGTATATTCCTGCGCGAAGGAATTCAACGCAAGAGCTACTACGAATAAGAGAGAGTAAAAATGTTTCATATATGTTTATTTTAATGTAAATGCACTGAATAAGCAACTTCCGGAGAAGAGCGAGAAAGTAATCGTATGTTTGCCGTATGCAAGACCTATGTTTGTCGTAGCCTCTTTCCAATCCAGCGGATTGCCTTCACGCGGCAGGTTGATATATCCTTGGGACTCACCATCCACCAGCACCTCGCAGATCGAGTTGGAGTAACCCGCATAGCGCATGGTCAGTTGGGTCGTGTTCGCCGGCACATAAATCTGGTACGTCACCTGCTGACCCTGCGAGAAATTGGAGATCATCAGTCCCTTTTGGTTCACTTGATTGACGATCACGCTGTCGGTACTTGGACGGAGCGTCATCAGGTTATTCGCCACGCGAACATACTCGCTCGCGTATATCGGTCGGTTGGCACGCAACCAGACGGTCGTGTCCATCGGCGAGAAATAGCAGTACATCTGACCGAGCGGCGTCAGGTCCGCCGGATCGTCATGGGTGAGTAACTGCATGTACGGCGGCGTATCGACTTTCTTATTCTGGCGAGGGATGAACCACGCATAACGTTCCACCAGCGGCGACTGCTCTAAGTAGTTGAGCACACCGCACAAGTAATCCATCTGCGTCTCCACACTACCCGGCACCGGATCCCAAGCGCAGAACTCGGTGAGCCAGATGGGCTTGTTGTATTTGCGGAACTTCTCGATATAGTTCCAAACGGATGTAGCGGATGCCATATAGCAATGCACGGAGATGGCATCGATATCATCTATCGACACACCGGGCTGCTTAAAAAATTCATCGAGCCACTTGATCGGATCGCTGTAACCGGCAAGTGTTCCGTAGTTCATGGCCGGCGAGACAAGTTTGAGATTCAGTTCCTTGGCCAATGCCACTACCGGCGGCCAGAACTCCGCTGCCTGCGCAGGCGTCATGTTCGCTTGGTCGGTGAGGTTAGGCTCATTGAAAGCCAGCAGGTACTTGGTCTTCGGATGGGCTGCTACGAATGCACGGATACGGTCGGCACTGTAACTACCGTTCCAGCACATCGGGCAGAAGTCCATCTCGTTCGCGTCAAACCAAGTGGCAGCATTATCCGTCGGCGTATTACCCCAGTTATAATCCCAACTGATATACGGCGACATCAGCGGCAGGTCGGTTAATATGGTAAAACTGAATGCCACACCGCGCTTAGCGGACTTCGGCATCGCGTCCACTACTTTCGTCTCGTCCGTCGGCTGAGGAGTCGGCTCCACAGGATTACAGGCAACGACCAAGCCCAACAGGGCGATTCCTATAAGGTTATTCCACTTCATTGCGTTGATATACTCTTACCCAGTCTACGTACATGATTAGCGGGTTATTAAAGATCGCATCGTTGATATTGCCGCCTAATGTACCACCCAGGGCCAGGTTAATAATAAAATAGTTCGGTCTGTTGAACGGCCAGTATTCGTCATCGTCGATCACTTCCTCGACCTGCTCGGAATAGACGATATCGTCCACATAGAAGCGAATGACATCCTTGCCGCTCTTCTCTTCCTTCGTCCATTCGCAGCCGTATACATGGAAGTTATTCTCGATATTCTGAATACCCGTATAAGCCCGACTACTGCGACTACCGCTACGGTCTTTGAGCGTATGCAGTGTACCGAAAATACGGTTAGGCACACTACCCGTATGCTCCATGATATCTATCTCACCGCAGTTGGGCCAACTGCCGCGGTTACCGAGCGTCCAGAACGCAGGCCATGTACCTTGACCGGCCGGCAAGCTGATACGCGCTTCGAGTTTACCGTAGCAGAACTCGCGTTTTCCTTTCGAGTAGATACGTGCGGAGGTGTACTCGTTGCCTTGGTACTGCTCTTTGCGACCTTCTATCTCCAAGCACCCGTTCTGCACGCGCAGGTTCTCCGGACGCGAAGTATAATACTGTGCTTCCTGGTTACCCCAACCGCCACCGCCTACCTGCGGTGTCCAGTTCGTCTCGTCAAGTGCGGTACCGTCGAACTCATCCGACCATACGAGTTGGTACTCACCCCATGTATGCTCTACCGCTACCAAGGCCGTTACGGAACCTACCGCAGTGGCCAAGGTGATGGTGGCATTACCTCCGTGTTTAGCCGTTACCAAGCCGTTCTGATCCACCGTAGCGATCGACTCGTCGCTACTCGACCACGTGAGGTCAAGCCCGTAGGTGTTACCGTACGAGAACTGGTAGGTCTCGCCTTTCTTGAGCGTGACAACAGCCGGCGTGATACGAAGCGTCGAACCGTCCGAACCGGACACGAACACCTGGCACTCCGCCGACACCTCACCCGAACGGGCGGTGATCACCGTCATACCAATCGCCTTGGCTGTTACCACACCGTAATAGACGGTCGCCACATTCTCATCCGAAGAGGTCCACTCGATATTCTTCGCCGTACCGGTAGCGTCGATCGTGACCATTTCGCCCACCTTCATCTGCACGGTTACCGGCGATAAAGTCAGCGTAGCCGTAGTAGGTTCCGTCGGTTTCTCACAGGCCATCAGCATAATGGCACTCACAAAAATCAGAAGATAAGTTAGTTTACGCATTTCTCTAAACTTTAATTAGAGACTATAGGGGAAACCAATCCCCCATAGCCGAAATGTAGGATTACTCCTTCTCGTAGAAGTAAACAGCATCCATGTTAAGCTGTGCACCCGGTTGGTTACCCGAGAGGAAGCAGAGGATGTTGATACCCGATACTACCTCAGCATTTGCAATAGCGCTTGCGAACTGAGCCAGCGGAATATCGAAACCGTGCCACTCACCGTCACGCTCGAAGTCACCGATAACCGGACCAGCCTCGATAGCAGCCTTACCAATGTTGAAAGAAGTTGCAGCGGAACCGAACATGTAGAACTGGTGGTTACCAGCGTTGGTAGCCTTCAGACCGAGGTGGAGATAGAACTTGTCCGGATTAGCTACGATAGCCTCTTTCAGTGTTTGGAGAGCAGCTATAGACTCAGCATTCTCAATGCAGAAGCCGCCACCCGACCAACCAGCCGGAGCTGCGCATACCAGTGCTACATAACCCTCGGTATTGCCGAAGTAGTTCTTACCGGTACCCTCACCTGCGTTGTAGGTCTCACCTGCTGCCCAGATGTAGAGGTGGTTGTCCACGTCGTTTACGCGGATGTCACCTGCCATGATAGAAGCGTTCTTCTCAGCCGTTACACCGTCGAGAACAACAGCCCAAATACGCTTTGCGTCAATGGTCTTGTCGCCACCGCCGCCACCGCCACCGGCGTTAACAGAAACGACACAAGTCTTGGTCTGACCACCTTTGGTAGTTGCAGTGATGATTGCGTTACCAGCCTTCAGCGCTGTAACTTTAGCGGACTTACCACCGTCGTTAGCCGGGGTAACTGTTGCTACCTCTGCATCGGTAATCGTCCAGGTTGCCTCAACGGTAGATTCGATGGTTGCCTCATCGCCTACAGTCATCGTAAGAGCGGTCGGGTTGAGTGCCAAAGTAGCCTCTTGATCCGGATCCGGTTCGTTTCCACCACCACCGTTGTTCGGCTTACATGCATTGAAGCCTACGAATGTCAGCGCTGCCAGCGCTACAGCAAAAAATTTGTTTGCTTTCATAATGATTAATAAATTTGGTTAATTAAAAAGTTAGTTAATCTAGTTACCTAGTGTATCTAGTTTTGCTAGTTTTGCTTAGTATTTTGGATTTTGCTCCAATTCAGGATTCAAAATAATCTCCTCGTACGGAATTGGGAATAACTCATGCTTCCCTGCGATGAACTCGCGCATATGCGATTGCGCCTCGGTGGTCTCGGTAGCCTTATATGCATCCATATGGGCCTTCAGACCGGTTCCTGCTACACCTTTCCAGCGTACGAGGTCGAACCAGCGGTGCCCTTCCATCGCCAACTCGCAACGACGTTCGTGACGTAGTGCATCATCCGTAGCAGCCGGAATCTCAGCCAAGCCCGCACGTGCACGTACCTTATCAATATAGGTCTTCGCCGTTCCGGCATCGCCTGTACCCAGACAAGCCTCCGCATACATCAGCAGTACGTCGGCATAACGAATCTGGCGGTTGTTGAGCGGTCCACGGCTTGCGTGAATACCCCACTGGCCGAAACCGGCACCGGTATACGTGCTATCACGATACATCGCATATTTATTGTTGAGCAGTTTGTTGCCCAGATAGTACTCAACCGCCGGAGTCTCGATGAGCGAATCTTCTGGAACGAGGATGGCTACATCGCGACGCGGGTCACCGGCCTCAAACTCATCGTAAAGGTTCTGCGTCGGGTGATCAAATCCCCAACCTCCGCCAATCTTTGAGGAGCGGCTACGAATAAGAATCTGCGTGAAGCTGCCTGCCGTACGACCAAATCCTTTGTAGTCGTAATCCCAGGTGTAGTCTCCCCATGTTACCTCAGCATACTGAATCTCGAAAACAGACTCAATGCCATTCTCGCCTTCAATCCTGAAGTTATCCTCATAGTTAGAACAAAGGTCATACTCACCACTGGCGATGATTGAGTCGCCCCATGCTTTGGCATCAGCAAAACACTGTGCAGCCAGTTTGCTGGGGTTGTAACTCTGCCAATACGGCGAACCCATATAGAGATTAACCTTCATCAGCATGGCCTGTGCGGCACCCTTGGTGGCGTGACCTGCCTCTTCCGGCAGATATTTGCTCTTCACCCACAAGTATGCATTGGCCTTCTCCAAATCGGACAACATAAAATCGAAAATCTCCTTGACCGATGCGCGTTTCATCTTCCACTCGTCGGTATTGTCAATCACATGATCCACCATCGGCACACCACCGAACACACGCAACAGGCGGAAGTAATAGTACGCACGCAGATAATAGGCTTCGCCTAACAGACGGTTCTTCATCGACTCCGTGAACTTATCATCGATACCGATTTCCATCTGGCTGATATACTTGAGCGCTACGTTACAACGACCAATACCCTGGAACTGCGCGATATAGAAATCATGCAGCAAGGCATTGTTCGACTCGGTACGCCAGTTCTCGAAATCATACGCATTCGACATGTCGGACGTCGAACCACCACCCTTGAGCGCATCATCACTGGCTATATCACCGATGAACCACTCCGAGCAGTAAGTCGTGTTATATTCCCACATCAGCGGAACATAACATCCTACGATATTCTCTTGAGCAGCCGCCGTGGACGAATAATAGTCGTCTAACAGGGTCGTTCCCGGCTCTATCTCCGTCAGATAATCCTTACAACCGGAGAGGAAGAACGCAGAACAGAGAATACAAATTACAGATATATATTTAATCGTTTTCATAATTCGTAATTTTTAATTTTTAATTCTTAATTCCTCCTTTAGAATGTTGCATTCAAACCAAACGTAAACGTACGGCTCTGCGGATAGTTTCCGTAATCCACACCATTACCCACCTCTGGGTCGTAACCCTTATACTTGGTGATGGTGAAGAGGTTGCTGGCGGTTGCATATAGACGCAGACGCGAGCAGCGGAACTTCTGGGTCCACTTGAGCGGGAATGTATAACCGATCTGCAAGTTCTTCAAACGCAAATAACTACCATCCTCGACGAAACGGGTAGAAGTTGCATTGTTGGAAGCAGAACCCAGCGGGTTAGGAATCGTACCGTTGCGGTTCTCCAACTCAAACGGATTGATGCCCTTGTTGATCATCGCATTCTGCACGCCATCGGTGTAACCGATCCACACCTCGTCTTTCATATAGCTTGCCAACGCATCGGACGAACCATCGCCTTCCAGACGCATACGGGCCGCATTATAGAGGTCTACACCGGCTACGCCCTGGAAGAACATCTGAATATCTACACCGTAGAAATCCGCTCCCAGGTTGATACCATAGGAGAATTTCGGGAACGAGTTACCGATATAATGCTGGTCATTGTCATCAATCTTACCGTCCGGAACGCCGTTCGGTCCGCTGATATCTTTATACTTCGCGTCACCAGCGTGTACCGGGATCGTTGTAGCGTCATAGGCCGTCAAGTGCGCCAAGGCCTCTTCGTCCGACTTATACACACCTTCATAGGTATATCCCCAGAAGGCTTTCAGCGGCATTCCTTCGTCCGTCATCTGAATGCCATTCGGATCCGGCAGACGAGAACCTTCATTAATGGCCGTCAGTTCGTTATGCAGGTAAGTCATGTTTACACCGATGTTATAATGTACTTGACCAACTCTGTTATCGTGACCAAGCGTAATCTCAACACCTTCATTGCGAATGTTACCTACGTTCTTGACAATCGTCATACGATTGCCCACCTGCGCGGGCGCAACTACATTAAGGAGTGCATCCTTCGTGTCGCGGCGGAAATAGTCTATCGCACCACTCAACTTGCCATTCCAGAAACTGAAGTCAATACCGGCATCCCATTGCTGGTTGGTCTCCCATTTACCGGAGGTATTCACCTGGCTCAGCACAGCCGAACCGGAAGTAGCATCTGTGTTGCTGCCGAACGGATAACCGGTGTTAAGCGTATAACCGGATGTCATCGAAGCCACGAATGCATTGGAAGCCACACCGTCATTACCTACCTGACCGAAACCGGCACGGATCTTCAGGTTGTCCAGCCATTCTACATCACGATCTTTAATGAAATGCTCTTCGCTCAGACGCCATGCCAATGCCACGGACGGGAAGAAGCCCCACGGGTTCTTGCGGAAACGTGACGAAGCGTCGGCACGGAAGTTCGCGGTAATCATATAACGGCTGTCGTAGTTATAGAACGCACGGCCCAGGAATGAGAGTCGACGTACACGCTCTACCCAGTCACCTGCCGGGTTCTGGTCCGTCGTAGCATTCAGCAGGTACCAGTTGCTCTCAATCGGATTCAATATCGAAGCACCCGAACCACCGATGCCGTACTTGTTATACTCCTGCCATGTCTGACCTACCATCACGCTGAAGTTATGCTTGCCAATCTGGCGCGCATACGTAATGGTCGCCTCTTCGATTAACGACAAATGGCGTTCCATCTGCGACGAAATACTGTTCTTCTCCGAGTAATTATAACTGGTGTAGGTGTTCGGATAACCGAAGTTGCGATCGCGTATCAGCGAGTAATCTGCTGCCATAGAAGCCTTAATCGTCAAGCCCTCTACTGGGTTGATCTCGAAGAATACGTCACCTAACATTCGCTCCGTCTTCTTGCTCGGCTCGTAGTTATACACCATCTGGTACGGGTTGGTCACGTTCTTGAAGTTCGAACCGGCAGAATAGTTACCGCCGATGTCTTTGCCCTCACTGTTAACCGATCCTTCCGGATAATACACCGGATCCCAAGGAGCCATAGCTAATGCACCGGAGATAACAGAAGCGCCTGCAGATGAACTGTTATTCATCGCATTACGTCCGCTGCTGGCCATCAAGGAGAAGTGCTCTCCGATCTTCAGCCATTTGCGTACCTGATAGTCGGTATTCAGACGCAGCGTAAAGCGCTTGTAGTCACTACCGATAATCGTACCCTCTTGACCAAAATACGAAGTAGAAAGTGCATAGTGACCTTTCTCGCCACCACCGTCGAAAGACAGCGTATAGTTATGCATGAAGGCATTAGCTTTGAATACCTCGTCTTGCCAATCGGTCTCCTGGCTGGCATAATCAAAATTGGTAGGATAGAAGGTCGAAGCACCAATCTTATAGTCCTTGAGCCATTGTGCGAATCCGGTCGTGTAGTAATCGGATATCTGCGAAGCACCGTCACGCATTGCGTTAATACGGATCTCCGTCTCTGCGTGGTCACGAGAACCCATGACGTCCAGTTTCTTCCAACGGTTCTGGAATCCCCAGTACGCATCGAAACTGATGTTGATCTTACCTTCACTACCCGACTTGGTCGTGATAAGGATCACACCGTTCGCACCACGGCTACCGTAGATCGCGGTGGCAGAAGCGTCCTTCAGAATCTCCATCGATTGGATGTCACTCGGCGCGAGGAACTTAATATCACTCGTGATGACTCCGTCGACTACATAGAGCGGGTCGTTACCACCGAGAGCCGAACCGATACCACGGATACGGATAGTCGCTGCCTCACCCGGTTGACCGGAACCTGTTGTAACCGTCACACCGGCAGCACGTCCTTGCAGCGCCTGATCCAGACCGGCTACCGGCGCCTTGAGCAACTGGTCCGCGCTCACACTCGTCACCGCACCCGTCAGGTCGCTCTTCTTCATCGTACCGTAACCGATGGCTACCACCTCTTGCAGTTGTACGTTGTCCGGCACGAGCGTGATACGCAGCGGACCGGCGTTCGTCACTTTCACATCCTGACTCTTGTAGCCCATGAACGATACCTGCAGCACGTCACCGGCATTGGCCTGGATAGAGAAGTTTCCATCGAAATCTGTGATGGTTCCGTTCGTGCTACCTTTGATCATCACGTTCGCACCAATCACCGGATCCGGCTCATCTTGAGCCATCACCACACCCGTCACAGTCATCTGAGCCAGCATACTCAGACTCATCAGCGCCATGACGGCCATTAAGTAGATTCGTTTTCTCATGTTATGGATTGATTGTTATTAAATGTGTTCCCAATTCCGACGACAAAGGTACTACTTTTCGCGCACATACGCAAACAAGCGCATATGTTATATAACATAATAGTACGTATAATCAAAACGTAACCCGCCATTTTACAGCGGATTACGTTTTTGAGTTTCCGAAAAAAAGTACGGTATTTTATATGCTATTTAACCACCTGTCCGGCTGTGGTATAGAGAACACCATTGCGCTCAATGTACAGCACGCCGTTAAGCAGCATCTTATGACTCTCCACGCGGTCCGTGATTTGCTCAAGGCCTTCGCCTACTTCTTTATAGAAGTACACGTTATCGATGAACAACTCTGAGCCGGCGGGATTAGCCTCCATGAACTTCATCTGGAAGATATCACTCCAGTCGATTCCGGCTGCCGCATAAGCGCTCAAAGGCACATCCATGCTAACCCATGTATTCGGAGTCAGGATAACCGGATAGATTCCCTCCTTCGGACCTGTGCTGATCGGCGTGATCTGGATCGAATTCATCGAGAGCGTATAGAAATCGACGTGCAGTTTCTCCATACCGGATGCATTCACAGGGTGCTGGAATTCCCAACCCAGATAGTTGAAGTTGGTGCAGAACCATACATTATCGCCTTCTGCCAGTTGTGCCAGCGATGCTTGCGTGGTCTGGCCCCAACCGCCGATATTGATACCCGGTGCGTTGTCCAGCAGGTCGCAGAAGACATTGACGGTCTCTTTGTTCGTGAAGTCAGGCGTTGGAGCCGGAGCGGGTGAGGAAGCGGTCTGAACCGGTACGATTACCTGATCTGCCTCATTGCCGTTATCGTCCTTGGCAATTACCGACAGGTTATAGGATGTATTCGGCAGCAGGCCTTGCACGTTGATGTTTACCGTTGCGCCACTCGCGCCACCACCGGAAGCCAATACCGTCTCGCCATCCTTCACCTCATAGGCTACCACACCGCTGTTGTCCTCGGCACTCACGGCCAGAACCGCATTGAAGAAGCCGGCGGAAACCATGCTTGCCTGCACATTGGTCGGAGCATCGTTATCCACGAGAGGCGTTGTGCGGTAGAAGTAGAGGTTATCTACAGAGATGTGCTCACCTACCAGGCCACCTGCCTCGTAGTTCTCAATCGAGAACTGGAACAGTTTCATCCAGTTGTGTTCACCGAACTCCGACATATTGATATCGAACGAGTTCCATTTCTCAGCCTCAAGTACCAGCGTCTTGCGGATGTTATTGAGTGCATCCGGATCGCCGTCTATAATCGGGCGGAAGGTAATCGTACCTGCCTTGGAAGCCCATACATCGATGTGAATCTTCTCCATCGAAGCCACGGATATCTCACTAAACATGCAGCCGATCATACCGGCGCGATAGAGGTCGTAATGCAGATAATGATCACCTTCAACGTCCTCAATGGTCATCTTCGGATTGTTCCACCAGCCTTCGTTATAACTGTTGAGCGAAGCGGGCGCAAACGGATACGCATCGCTATAGAGGCTCTTCACCTGGTTGGCCGGCCATGTGGGTACGGGTGCAGGAGTATTGGGAACGAGCGCGCGGGCAGGCGTCTGAACCGGCACCGTGATGCTGTTGGTCGACTCGTTGTTATTACCGTCAATAGCGGTTACAACAAAGTTGTAAGACGTACCCGGAGTCAGACCGTCGATCGTGATCTTTCCATCCATCGGAATATATTTGTTATCCAGACCCGCAGTCGCTTCCACTACGTGGTACTTGGTGATCAACTGGTTGTTGTCGGTAGCAGCAACCGCCAGCACTATGGAAGACGAATATGCCTCCGCCACAGTAGCACTTACCATCACGGGTGCTTCCGTATCGTCGCCACCCGTCCACTCCGTTCCGAATACGCGCACCTCTTTCATGCGGAAAAAGTTAGCCGATTTCGCAAGCGAGTGAATACGTACATAGCGACCGAGCGTAGCCTCGCCGCACGGAATAAACTGTTCGCTGTTAATCGTGATATCATTCAGCGTAGCGATGGTGGTCCATGCGTTATCATCTGCCGCCTCTGTCTCGGTCGGCGCATTATCACGTACCTGCACGATATAACTGGTCGAGGTCGGATCACCCCATAGGACATCCACCGCCGCGATCTGGTATTTGGCTTCCAGATCCACGTACCACCATTCTACGGCTGCCGGTTGGTCAGCATAGGTCACCCATTGCGTATTGACATTACCGTCATTGGCCTTCGGAGATATCTCGTCTTGGTTACCCGGCTCGTATCCTGCAGCACACGGCTTGTTGAGCGCGAGGTTGCCACTCGGTACACCATACACCACAATCGAATGGGAGATCGTGCCGCTGGTTGCGGTGATCGTAGCAGGCACGGCCTTGAGCGGCGTATATACATTGCCTGTTAAGGTACCGGCATCTGCAGGAGCGACCGACAGATCCACTTGCGCGTCGATCGGGCGATTCATCTGGTCAAGCGTGGTCACGGTCAGCGTCACACTCTCACCGATCTTCGCAAAAGAAGAAGGAGCGGTCAGCGAGATTGTCGTCAATTCCGGAGTCATCAGGCATTGACCACCGTAGGTGTATTCGAATGTCAGAGTCGGCCATGCATTGCCGTCCTTACTCGTTGCATACTCGATAATCTGATTGGTCACGTAGATCTTCGTTCCGTAATCCAAAGTCACACCGGTCTTCGGCGTGAGCGTGATTGTCGGAGCACCGCCACAAGCCAGCGTGAAATAGTTAGCCGCATCTTCGCGCAACTCTCCAACCTTAATCTTATCAATGTTGATGCCGTTGCCGCGGAAATGGGTGGCAGAAAGATCTCCGCCGAGAATTTCGCTAATTGTGATAACAATAGCGCCTTGGTCGTTCGTTTCCCAGGTGAAAGCCGCGAGGGTGTTTCCGCTACTCATTACTTCGCCGCAGTACTCGGAAGCGATAGGTTCTGCAAACAATAAAATGTTTGCACTCAAAAAAGCGAATAAGAAGAATAATTTTTTCATGATACAGGTAGTTTAGTTGTTAATCCGACGACAAAGGTACTGCTTTTTTCGTACATACACAAGCGCTCTCATGCGAAATACAGCACAAAAGTACGTATATAAAAAACATAACCCGCTGTTTTGCAGCGGATTACATTTTTGAGTTCCCGAAAAAAAGTACGGGCTTTTAGCCGTTGTGCGCCTGGTCGTACGCATCACCGCAAACCTTCCACAGGTAAGCCGTCATGGTCTTCTTGCCGGTCGGCGAGTCTTTCTGCGCATTGAACGCCTGGAGATCTTGTGCCATGTGGGACAGGTCTTTGCGACGAGTCTTCACCGCTGCCGATACTGCTGCGAAGCGAGTACGTGCGTTGATGGAGTCCTCGGTCTGCGAGATGTTGTTACCGTAGGTGTCACCCTTACGGACGTACAGACGCGTGCAGTCCGGGTTGGTGGTTGCTGCCGTACGGTGGGTACCGATCAGGTAGTCGCCACACTTGTGA